>NZ_JAZKUM010000001.1:0-853177 GCF_036625085.1 Candidatus Accumulibacter necessarius
ATGCGCTGCAGCGGCGTATCTTCCTCGAACCAGGTCACCAGCGTGACCGATTCCAGTGCGGCGATGACCGCCAGACGATCAGGCAAATCATTCACCGGACGATCGATGCCCTTTCCCAGGCGCTTGACCGACGCATCGGAGTTGAGCGCAACAATCAGCGCGGCGCCGAGGGCGCGGGCTTCGGCAAGGAGGGTGACATGACCGCGGTGCAGGATGTCGAAGCAGCCGTTGGTAAATACCAGGGGCGAAGGCAACCCGAGGACCCGCCCAGCGAGTTCAGCGGGCGCACTGATCTTGCTTTCAAAAGCCGGGCGCGGGACTGGCGATTGGCGTGTTGCGTCAGGCATCGGTCACTCCATCTAGGGCCTTTATCGTACAGGCTTTTCGCAATGGGCGCGAAGGCCACCCCCGACTGCTCGGGCGACGCGCCAGGATTCTCGCTAGGCCTGCGGGGCACCTCGTGAAACCCCGGCCACCCACGAAGGTCCGGATTTTCGGTATCGTTAGGTCACTCCAGACCGCCACGAGGCCAAGTCCATGCGCCGCCATTATCCATTGCATATCCACATCTCGACGCTGTTTCTGACGCTGATTCTTCTCGTCTGCGGCGTTCTCGGGAGCATTGGTTACAAACTCAGCACTGGTCTGCTGGAGGAGTCCGCCGCCGACCTGACGGCGGGATTCGGCCGCGAGGCGCTGCTCGAGATGCGCCGGATCATCGAACCGGCCGAGGTGGCCACCCGTCTGTTGAGCCTGCAACCGGTGACGACTGCCAGTTCGCTCGGGGAACGTCTCGACAGCCTGCAGTTCCTGCGTCAGGCGCTTGACAGTTCGCCGGCGCTATCGTCGCTCTACATTGGTTACGATAGCGGCGATTTCTTCCTGATCGGGCGCATCGGCCACGGTAGTGCGGCCGAAGCCTCGAGAGCACCGGATCGGGCGACCTACGTCGTGCAGAGCATCGAGCGGGCCGGGCCCGAGCCGCGTGGCCGCTTCATCTATCTCGACGCGGATCTGAAGGTCGTGCGCGAGGACGAGCGGCCCGACTATGCCGTGGCCTACGATCCGCGGCAGCGGCCGTGGTTCAAACAGGGATCGGCCTCGCCGACGCAGGTGAAGACGGCGCCCTACCTTTTCTACTCGAGCCGGAAGGTCGGCACCACGCTGGCCAACCGCGCCAGCAACCGGCGTGCCGTGGTGGGAGCGGACATCCTCCTGCACACGCTTGGCGAGACTCTGGCGAGACAAGCAGTGACGCCGGGGAGCGAGATGGTCCTGGTCAATCCAGAGGGCTATGTGCTGGCATACGGCGACGCCTCGAGGATGGTGCTGGCGCCTCCTGAAGGCGACGGTAGCCCCGCGCTGGCGCGAGTCGACGAGCTGGGCGTGCCGGCGCTGGTGCCGCTATTGCCAACGGTCATGAGCATGAGAGGCAAAGTGACGCAAACGCTGCGCGTCAAGGTCGGGGACGATGACTGGCGAGCCTCGGTCACCCCGCTGCTGCTCGAAGGCGTGCCGCCGCTGTACATCGTCACCGCGATTCCCGAACGCGAGTTGATGGCCGGGGCCCTGCAATTGATCCACCACTCGGCGATCAGTACGCTGCTCGTTCTGCTGTTGACGATTCCCCTCACCTGGCTGCTGGCGCACAGCATTTCACGATCGCTGGGTAGTCTGGCCAGCGAAGCGGAGGCGATCCGCCACTTCGAATTCTCGCAGCCGATAGTGATCGAGTCTTCGATCAGGGAAGTCACCGAGCTTGCGCAAACGATGGACGGGATGAAGCGCACGATCCACCGTTTTCTCGAGATCAGCCAGGCGGTCGCTGCCGAGCAGAATTTCGACCAGCTCCTGCCGCGGCTGCTCGACGACACCCTCACGGCCTCCGGTGCCCGTGCCGGTGTGCTCTATCTGGCCGAGGAAAGACAACTCAACCCGGCTGCGGCTCGAGACAATACCGGCTTGGCATTGGCCGGCGAGTTACCCTCTTTCAACCTTGGCCACGCCGGTCCTTTGCTCGGCGCAGCGCTTGCCGCTGGCCTGCCGCGTGTCGGCTGCCTGCAGCCCGAGGATGTGGTTGCCCTCGGGCTGGCGACTGCTGGCATGGCGGCGGCGAGCCACGCCATCGCCGTTCCGCTGCTCAACCGACAGGGCGAGCTGGTCGGGGCCATGCTTCTCATCGGTGACAGTGAAACCGACAGCCGCCGCCTGAGCTTCGTCAAGGCACTTTCCGCCTCGGCGGCGGTATCGCTGGAAAGCAAGGCGCTGATCAAGGCGCAGAAGGACCTCTTTGAAGCCTTCATCAAGCTGATTGCTGCGGCGATCGATGCCAAGAGTCCCTATACCGGCGGCCATTGCAAACGCGTGCCTGAACTGACCAAGATGCTGGCCGAAGCTGCCTGTGCGGCGACCAGCGGTCCTTACCAGGACTTCACGATGACCAGCGATGACCGGGATGCGGTGCACGTCGCTGCCTGGCTGCATGACTGCGGCAAGGTCACGACGCCCGAGTACGTGGTGGACAAGGCGACTAAGCTGGAAACTATTTACGACCGGATCCATGAAGTGCGGATGCGCTTCGAAGTGCTCAAGCGTGACGCCGAAATAAGCTGTCTGAAGGCCATTGCCAGCGGCGAGATCGAGGAAACTGCGCGCGCCCGCCTGGCTGCCGAGTGGCAGCAGATCGACGCGGATTTCGCTTTCGTCGCCAGTTGCAATGAGGGTGGCGAATTGATGGCTCCGCAAAGGATCGAGCGCCTGCAATCGATCGCCCGGCGAACCTGGTTGCGCACCCTTGACGACCGCATCGGCATTGCGCAGGAGGAGAAATTGCGCAAGGCGCGAGCACCTGGTACCTCATTGCCGGTGGTCGAAGCTTTGCTGGCCGACAAGCCGGAACACCTCTTGCCGCGACGGGCGCAGGATCAGATGCCCGAAGACAATCGCTGGGGCTTCCGGATGAATATCCCGGTACTGCTCTATAACCGCGGCGAACTTTACAATCTCGCCATAGGACGTGGGACGCTGACTGACGAGGAGCGTTACAAGATCAACGAACACATCGTACAGACGCTTATCATGCTTCAGGATCTCCCCTTCCCCAAGCCGCTGCGGGCAGTGCCGGAAATCGCTGGCGGTCACCACGAGAAGATGGATGGCAGCGGCTATCCGCGCGGACTCAGGTGCGAAGAAATGAGCCCGCTGGCGCGCATGATGGCGATCGCCGACATTTTCGAAGCGCTGACCGCGATTGATCGGCCTTACAAGCAGGGGAAGACCCTGTCGGAGGCTGTTGCCATCATGTCCCGAATGCAACAGGAACAGCACATCGATGGCGACCTGTTTGCTCTCTTCCTGCGCTCGGGGGTGCATCTCGAATACGCTCGACAATTCATGAAGCCTGAGCAGATTGACGCAGTGGACGTCGATGGCCTGCTCGAAGCCACGCTTCGCCCGGGTTCTCCAGGCTGATTCGGTGCGTCGCCATCGCGCAGCGCGGTTCGGCCAAAGCGCCCGGACCCGGATTGGCGTTCCTTTCCCATGCCCAACACTGTCAGGATTCTTTACAGCCAACGCCCCTTGACCGGCAAGTCCACCGACCCCCACGAGCTAAGCCGTTGAGAAATAAAGACAGCTTATATCAAGGCATAGTCTTTGCTTATGTCTTATTTACTTGTCGGGTGTTCTTTCAAGCAGGGCGAATCCAATGCCGAGCCGAATAAAGGCGCTTGCGGGTGCTCCCGGTTAGCTGCGCAACATCCTCAGACAGCTTCTGGTTTGCCGATGAAGTCCGCATCAACTAATTGATTTTCTATCAGTCTATGGATTTCGGTCACTTGCTGTAACGCTTGGGAATTGATCTGCGGGAAGCATGACACCCGAACGCTAGCCGCGCTGAGAGGACAACAGTCACTCGGGCCATTCGCCGGAATTACCGATCAATAGTCTTGCTCGCTTATCGAATAAATTGTTTATATTCTCATGAACACGAAAATCTGCGTCAAGTGCAAGCAACAGAAATCCGTACTCGAGTTTCACAAGAACTCACGCAGTGCGGATGGCTTGCATTCCTATTGCAAGGAGTGCAACAAGGCTCAGGCCCTTGCCCACATTCGCGCTGAGAAAGCCAGGAAAGCCCTGCTGAGGGCTGCCCGGAAAGCCGCCAGTACCACCGCTGGGTAAGCGGCAGGCAGGCGGATGCCTGCAGTTTCGGGTTCAGTCGCCAATTTCCCAGTACTGCGAATCACCAAAGGTGGTCTTGAGCTGATCGATGAACAAGCGAACACGCAACGGCAGATGCCGGCGCTGGGGAAAGACGGCATAGATACCCACCGCTGGCGCGGCATGGTCTTCCAGCAGAGAAACAAGCCGACCGCTTCGTAGATCATCACCCACTTCCCACATCGATCGCCAGGCCAGGCCCTTGCCGGCCAAAGCCCATTCGTGCAAAACTGCGCCATCGTTACACTCAAAGGTGCCCGATACCTTGCGGCTCGCCACTTCGCCACCGGGTGTCTGGCGCAGCGTCCAGCCACGCTGCTGGCCCAGCGACAAGCAGTTGTGGGCTGCCAGTTCGGCTGGGTTCTTCGGCATCCCGTAGCGTGCGATGTAGTCGGGACTGGCCACCACCAGTCGACGCATTTCCCCGAGCTTGCTGACCGCCAGACTTGAATCGGCCATTTCGCCGATACGCACCGCACAATCCACGCCCTCGTTGAGCAAATCGACCAGTCGGTCGGTCAGATCGAGGCGCACGGTCACGTCGGGATTAGCCTGCATGAAGGCAGCCACCTGCGGCGCCACATGACGGCGCCCGAAGCCGGCCGGGGCCGATACTCTGAGGTGACCGCTGGCGCGGATCCCTCCCAGAGAAACAGCCGCCTCTGCGTTCGAGAGGTCGTTGAGTATACGCTGACAGTCTTCCAGAAAAGCCTGCCCTTCGAAAGTCAGGGACAGCTTGCGGGTTGTGCGCAGCAAAAGCTTGACGCCAAGGCGCGCCTCGAGCGCATCGAGCCGGCGCCCGATCACTGCCGGGGTGACGCTTTCCACCTGTGCCGCCGCCGACATGCTGCCGCGGGTTGCCGAATGGACAAAAGCTTCGATTTGTTTGATATGGTCCATCGTGCCGATTCGATACCAATAGTAAAAAATAATTTGATTTTATTCGCTCTTATCTTTCGCAGAAGCATCGAATAGAATTCGTGCACTGCATCATAACCTACCGACAGGAGCCATAGCATGAGTCTCAACCTGCCCGCCGGCATGCAAATCAACGCGCCGATCCAAGCTGCTTACGAAACCATCCTTACTGCTGAGGCGCTGGCTCTGGTGGCCAAATTGCACCGCGCCTTCGAAGGTCGCCGCCAGGAATTGCTGCAGGCCCGTATTGCGCGTCAGGCACGAATCGACGCTGGCGAGATGCCCGACTTCCTGCCTGAGACGCGACTTATCCGTGAAGGCGACTGGAAGATTTCTCCACTGCCCAAGGCGCTTGAGCGTCGCCGGACCGAAATCACCGGCCCGGTCGAAGCCAAGATGATCATCAACGCCTTCAACTCGGGCGCCGACTCGTACATGAGCGACTTCGAGGACTCGAACAGCCCGAAGTGGGACAACCAGATCCAGGGGCAGGTCAACCTCTATCAGGCCATTCGGCGCCAGCTGTCCTTCACCAATGAAGCCGGCAAGGAATACACGCTCAACGACAGGATCGCCACCTTGCAGATCCGTCCGCGTGGCTGGCACCTTGATGAAAAGCACGTCACCGTCGACGGTCAGCGTGTTTCCGGCGGCATCTTCGACTTCGGACTCGTCTTCTTCCACAATGCGAAGGAGCAGATCGCGCGCGGTGCCGGCCCCTTCTACTACCTGCCAAAGATGGAATCGCATCTCGAGGCACGGCTGTGGAACGATATCTTCATCATGGCGCAGGAGCACATCGGTCTGCCGAGGGGCACGATCAAGGCAACGGTGCTGGTCGAGACGATTCTCGCCACCTTTGAGATGGAGGAAATCCTCTACGAACTGCGTGAGCACTCGGCGGGCCTGAACGCCGGCCGTTGGGACTACATCTTCTCCTGCATCAAGAAGTTCAAGAAGAATCCAGACTTCTGTCTTGCAAACCGCGGTGCGATCACCATGGAGGTTCCCTTCATGCGCAGCTATGCGCTGCAACTGGTTAAGATCTGCCACAAGCGCGGTGCGCCTGCGATGGGCGGCATGAGCGCACTGATTCCGATCAAGAACGATCCGGTCGCCAACGAGAAGGCGCTGGCGGGCATCCGTCACGACAAGACGCGCGACGCCAACGACGGGTTCGATGGCGGCTGGGTGGCCCACCCCGGCCTAGTGTCGATCGCCGGTGAAGAGTTTCAGAAGGTGCTGGGTGATCGCCCCAATCAGTGGGAGAAGCAGCGCGACGAAACCTTTACGGCCGCTGACTTCCTCAACTTCCAACCCGCGCAACCGATTACCGAAGCAGGGGTGCGTAACAACATCAATGTCGGCATTCATTACCTCGGCAGCTGGCTTGCGGGTAATGGCTGCGTACCGATTCACAACCTGATGGAAGACGCAGCGACGGCCGAGATCTCTCGTTCGCAGGTGTGGCAATGGGTGGTTTCCCCGAAAGGCGTACTCGACGATGGTCGGAAGGTGACCGCCGAGATGGTGCGCGGCATGATCGCCGACGAACTGCTCAAGGTCAAAGCCACGGTCAGCGCCCAGGGTGAAGATACGGCTACCTATGATCAGGCCGCGGCTATTTTCGACAAGATGTCTTTGACGCCCGAGTATCCCGAGTTCCTGACCCTGCCGCTGTACGAAGCGATGGATTAAGGTCTGTCGCCTGCTGGCGTGTTGGCGCCGGCAGGCGCAGAAGCGCATTGGCCGGTGGCAAACGACGCCAGAATGATCCGCTGCGCCGCTTTGACGGTGGTCAACCCACTACTTTGATGCTGAACACCATCGGGTATCCCAGCGAATCGCCCCAGCGCGTCAGGACGACGCTCCCAGGGCGCGTGCGCGCAGGGCGCTGAGTTCCAGACTGGCCGGGTCGGGCGCCTCTCGCGTTGGCCAGCCCTGAAGGTGACTGGCGGCAAGTTCGGTCAGGGCTCGTATCCAGTCATCACGCTCATTGAGGCAGGGAATGTAGAGGTACTCCCCGCCGCCAGCCTGAAGGAACTCGGCTTTGCCTTCGATGGCAATTTCTTCGAGAGTCTCAAGGCAGTCTGCGGGAAACCCCGGGCAGATCACATCGACCCGCTGTAGTCCCTGTTTGCCAAGCCCCTCGAGAGTTGCCGCAGTATAAGGCTGCAGCCATTCAGCACGGCCGAAACGCGACTGAAAACAGATCTGGTAGTGTTCCTGATCCAGGCCCAGCGCCTCGGCAAGCAAGCGACCGCTCTTGTGACATTCGCAGTGATAAGGGTCGCCCTCGTCCAGCGTGTAGCGTGGCAAGCCGTGAAAGCTCATCACCAGACGATACGAACTCGTGGGTCGACCATGGGTCATCCAGTGCTCGCGCACACTGGCGGCCAGCGCTTGGATGTAGCCCGGGTGATCGGCAAAACTCCTGACGCTGCGGATTTCGGGCTGGTTGCGGATGCCCTTCAGCCAGGCGCCGACCGCATCGAAGGCGGTGGCCGTCGTGCTGGCAGCATATTGCGGGTAGAGGGGTAGCAGGAGAATGCGTGTGCAGCCCTCGGCCTTGAGGCGCGAGAGCGTCGCGGCAATCGACGGCTGACCGTAACGCATGGCGTAGTCAACCCGCACCCGATGTCCGGCCTGACCAAGGAAACCGCGCAGCAGTTTTGACTGACGTTCGACATGAACCTTCAGCGGTGAACCTTCGGTGGTCCAGACCGACGCATACTTCTCTGCCGACCGTCGCGGCCTGACCTGGAGGATGATGCCGTTCAGAATTAGCCACCAGAGCGGGCGTGGGATCTCGACGACCCGCGGGTCGGAGAGGAACTCGCGAAGGTAGCTGCGTACGGCCTTTGCCGTCGGCGCGGCTGGTGTCCCCAGATTGATCAGCAGAACGGCGGTCAGCGTCGGCGAACCATGGCGGTAGACTGGCTCCGGGAGATAGCGTGGCATCAGCACTTGGCCTGGTAAGTCAGTGCGGACGAAAGCAGTTTGGCGGTGATGTCCACGATCGGGATGACGCGCTCGTAGGCCATTCGGGTGGGACCGATGACGCCAACCGAGCCAACGACCTGACCATCCACTTCATAAGGCGCTGTAACGACGCTGCATTCATCCAGTGGGGCCAGTCCCGATTCGCCACCAATGAAGATCTGCACGCCGTCGGCACGCTGCGAGAGATCAAGTAACTGCATCAGCGAGGTGCGCTGTTCGAAAAGGTCGAACAACTCGCGCAGACGCTTCATGTTTGATGAAAACTCCTCAACCTCCAGGAGGTTGCGCTCACCCGAGATGACATATCTTTCGCCGGGGCCCTTCATGGCCTCGTCGCCGGCGGCCAGCGCCGCGGCCATCAGCGCCTGCAGATCACCTCGCAGCTCATGCAGCTCTTCCTGAACGCGGGAGTGAATGTGCTCGAAATCGTGGCCGACAAAATGCTGGTTGAGGTAGTTGGTTGCAGTGACCAGTTCCGATGAGGAATAGGCGCGTGCAGTGAACAGCAGTCGATTCTGCACGTCGCCGTCTGAAGTGACCAGGATCAGCAGAACGCGCCGCTCGGAAAGACTGACGAACTCCATCTGGCGAATTTTCGGTGTCAGGCGGCGAGGTGTCAGCACGATGCCCGCAAAACGGGTCAGCCCCGACAGCAGATACGACGCATTGCTGATCAACTGCCGCGGCTGCGAGGGGAGCAATTGCCCCTCGATGGCATCGAGCTTCTCTTGCTCGATTGGCTTGACGGTCAGAAGGCTGTCGACGAAAAAACGGTAGCCACGTGCCGTAGGGATCCGTCCGGCCGAAGTGTGCGGACTCGCGATGAGGCCAATGTCTTCGAGGTCGGCCATGACATTGCGCACGGTGGCGGCCGACAGGTCCAGGCACGAGTACTTTGACAGCGCGCGCGACCCTACTGGCTGTCCTTCCGCAATGTAGCGTTCGATCAGGGTTTTCAGGAGGGTTCTGGCACGGTCGTCGAGCATGGGTCCGATTCTACAAAAAATCCTTCACGCACGGGGCGCCATGGAAAGCAAGCTGAATTGTGGTTTAATTCGCCTCATGAACAACGCGTTTCCCCAAGAGTCGGCTGATTGCGCGCCACCACCCCGGACGATCGCGCTGATTGGAAAGTACCACAGTCGGGAGATCGCTGAGTCAATTCGCTTGCTGGCCAGATACCTTCATGAGCGTGGCATGACGGTTCTGATCGAGGAGGAGACGGCGTCCAACGTGGTCTCCGGGCTTGGCCTGGGAAGTTGGGCAAGCGGCAGTTTCTCGTGGCTCGGTGCGCACGCGGATCTGGCGATCGTCGTCGGCGGCGACGGCACCATGCTCAATGCCGCACGGCAACTGGCACGTTATCGAGTACCCCTGGTTGGCGTCAACCAGGGGCGCCTTGGCTTCATGACGGATATCGCGCGCGCCGACATGCTGCCTTGTATGGATGACCTGCTCGACGGCAAGTTCGTCCCCGAAACGCGCATGCTCCTGGACGCTGAAATCGTGCGCGGCGAGCGCAGCGTCGTTTCGAATCTCGCGCTTAACGATGTTGTCGTTGATAAGGGTGCGATCGGACGGATGATCGAGTTCGAGCTTTTCATCGACGGCGAGTTTATCTATCACCTGCGCTCGGATGGCTTGATCGTAGCCACGTCTACCGGTTCGACGGCCTACGCTCTTTCGGCCAATGGCCCGATCCTGCATCCGCAGGTAGCAGCCATCGCCCTAGTACCGCTTTGCCCGCACGCGCTGACCAACCGGCCGATCCTGGTGGGTGACCGCAACGAGATCGAGATCCGAATCGTCCACGCTACAGACTCGCGCGCCCATTTCGATGGTCAGGTGACGGTCGATCTAAGGAACGAAGATTCCGTACGTATCCGGCGTTCCGAATACTCGATCTGCCTGTTGCACCCGCCAGGCTACAGCTATTTTGCCATGCTCCGTGAAAAGCTGCATTGGAGCGAACGGCCCAAGGAACACTAGACCCTCCTCGTGGTGACGATATTGAGTTCCCTCGCATGCTGTGCCGTTTGACGATTCGCGATTTCGTGCTGGTTGACCGACTTGAACTCGATTTTCAGGCTGGATTTGGCACGCTGACCGGCGAAACTGGCGCTGGCAAGTCGATTCTGGTCGATGCACTGGCCTTCGCTCTCGGTGAGCGGGCTGATGCTGGTCTCATACGGACGGGTTGCGAACGCGCTGAAGTCAATGCCGAGTTCGATCTCGAAGGGGCGCCCGCGGCTGCGGATTGGTTGCTTGCGCACGATATGGATGGCCAGGGCGCCTTGTTGCTGCGGCGAGTGGTCGACGCCAACGGTCGTTCGCGGGCCTATCTGAATGGTTCGCCAGTGACCGTTCAGCAACTGCGTGAGGTGGCTGAATCATTGGTTGATATTCACGGCCAGCACGCGCATCAGTCGCTGCTGCGGGGCGAAGCGCAGCGCGCACTGCTGGATGCGCACGCCAGACTGCAGCCGCTGCTGGCGGACGTCGCCGCCGCGTGGCGTAGCTGGCGTGAAGCCAGGACGATGCTTGACACCGCCAGCAGCGGACTTGAGGCCTTGGCTATCGAGCGAGAGCAACTGGACTGGCAGGTACGCGAACTGCATGCTCTCGGTTTTTCGGCCGAGGAATGGCTGGTGCTTAACGAGGAGCACAAGCGTCTGGCCCACGCCACAAGCCTTGTCGAAGGTGCCCAATTCTCCTTGCAGGTGCTCGCCGAGGGCGATGCTGCCTGTGAGGCTCAGGTTGCT
Organism: Candidatus Accumulibacter necessarius; assembly: GCF_036625085.1. Classification (NCBI taxonomy): domain Bacteria; kingdom Pseudomonadati; phylum Pseudomonadota; class Betaproteobacteria; genus Candidatus Accumulibacter; species Candidatus Accumulibacter necessarius. Next base: position 10,905 of record NZ_JAZKUM010000001.1, read on the forward strand.
GCCGTAGCCAATCGCCTTGAGGGCCTCTCCGAGTACGACCCGGCCTTGTCAGAAGTTGCCATTCTCGTGGAGTCAGCCCGGACAGAACTAAGCGAGGCGATCTCCGCGCTGCGTCGTTACGCCGACCGCGTCGAGCTGGATCCGCGTCGCCTGGCAGAACTCGATCGCCGAATCGAAGCGGTCCTGGGCGTCGCACGGAAGTTTCGCTGCGGCCCCGAAGACTTGCCCGGTTTGCTGACGCGCTGGCAGGAGAGGCTGGCCGTTCTCGGTGACGCGGCAGATATCGCCGGTCTGACGGCGCGCGTGGCCAGCACGCGGCAGCAATACGAACAACTCGCGCAGCGTCTATCGGGCAGTCGCGCCATGGCAGCCGACGGGCTTGGCCGAGAGGTCAGCCAGGTCATGCAGCAACTGGCGCTCGGTGGCGGTCGCTTCGAGGTCGGCTTGCTGCCGGTTGACGGCGGTAATGCTGCCGGGTTCGAGCAGGTGGAGTTCCGCATTGCCGGACTGGCGGGCAGCGAACCGCGGCCCTTGGCCAAGGTCGCGTCCGGTGGCGAGATCTCGCGCATCAGTCTTGCCATTCAGGTGGTCACCAGTCAAGCGGCACGAGTACCAACGCTTATCTTTGACGAGGTCGATGTCGGTATCGGTGGCGGCGTGGCCGAGGTTGTCGGTCGTTTGCTGCGTGAGCTGGGAGCCGAACGGCAGGTCCTCTGCGTCACGCATCTGCCACAGGTGGCTGCACGTGCCAACTGGCAATGGCAGGTCAGCAAGATTTCCAAAGTCGGGTACGTTCACAGCCAAGTTGCCGTGCTTGATGCCGAGGCGCGGGTCGAAGAAATCGCCCGCATGCTTGGCGGCATCGAGATTACGGCACTCACCCGTCAGCACGCGAGGGAAATGCTGAGGCTCTCTTGATCGCTTGATCGACGCCAACGCTGGAGCCTCGTCGGGTCCTCCCGCCGCGCGCACCGATCCTGCAGCCGAAAGGCCACTCGTCTGGATCCGAGGGGAATGTTCGACGACGCGGGGTTGTTGCGCGGTCTTCCTTGGACGTGGGCGAGCGCCTGTTTGCCACTACTCACCCATTTCCAGCACCACAGGATAAACGCCGTCGCGCAATTTCAAAAAAGCACTGCGCGTTTCAGGCCATGGAACCCGGAGTGGTGTTGAGGCGCAAGCAGATCGCTCACAAGCCCTTTGGAATACTTGTACCCGCTCAAGCAGGCTTCTTGAGCTTGCTCTTGGCAGCCTTCCTGAGGGTCTTGAAAAGCTCTGGGTCTTCCGCTTTGAGGTATTCGACAACCTCGAAGTCTTCCCGTTTGAGCCGCTGAATGTCGATCTGTTCAACATGCACGAGGCGTAGCAACTCACGCACCGGCTTGGGCATGTTGCGGCCGCTTTCATAGCGTGAGCCGCCGCTCTGAGTTACACCGATCTTCGACCAGAACTGCTGCTGATTCAAACCAAGCTTGCGGCGAATCTCGCGGGGATCAACCCTTTCGACAACTTTGACGGTGCTCATGAGTGTCCTTTCTTGCAAATACGCCACGCGAACCGACAGGAATCCGGCTTCCTGCGACAGATCGACACGATATGACTTTGGTAAAACACGGCACACTATAAGCGATTCGTCCAGAATTGCAAGTGGCATTCCAATAGAACATCAGTCTAATGCCGACAGGCTTGGCACTGTTCGACGCCTTTTGCTCTTGCGTCGGTTGTTGCTTTAGAATGCGAGCGTTTTGGTCTTTATTCTGGATAGGGAATGGCACTGATAGTTCAGAAGTTTGGCGGTACTTCTGTTGGGTCAATCGATCGTATCAAGAACGTGGCAAAGCGCGTCGCCCGCTGGCGGGCGCAAGGGCACGAAATCATTCTGGTTCCGTCGGCCATGGCCGGGGAAACCAATCGCCTGATCGGCCTGGCCAAGGAGATTTCGCCGCTACCTGACCCGCGTGAACTGGATGTCATTGCCTCCACCGGGGAACAAGTGACCATCGCGTTGCTGGCCATGGCCATGCATGCCGAGGGTATCAAGGCGAAGAGCTTTACCGGTTCGCAGGTTGGAGTGTTAACTGACAGTACTTTCACCAAGGCGCGGATTCTGAAGATCGACCAGGAACGAATACGCAAGGCACTGGCCGATGGCAACGTGGTGGTTGTCGCCGGTTTTCAGGGAGCCGACGAGGACGGCAACATCACCACGCTTGGCCGTGGAGGCTCAGACACCTCGGCAGTGGCGCTGGCCGCTGCGATGAAGGCCGACGAGTGCCAGATTTACACTGATGTAGACGGTGTCTACACTACCGACCCGCGTGTCGTTCCGGAAGCGCGCAAACTCGACACGATCACCTTCGAAGAGATGCTGGAGATGGCCAGTCTCGGCTCCAAGGTGCTCCAGATCCGATCGGTCGAGTTCGCCGGCAAATACCAGGTCAAGCTCCGTGTGCTTTCCAGTTTCGAGGATGAGGGCGAAGGCACATTGATCACTGTTGAGGAAAAAGGGAACATGGAACAACCGATCATCTCCGGGATCGCTTTCAATCGTGACGAAGCCAAACTTACCGTCCTGGGTGTCCCGGACCGCCCCGGTATTGCTTACCAGATCCTGGGGCCGATCGCCGAAGCGAACATTGACGTCGACATGATCATCCAGAATATTGGCCGCGACGGGACGACCGATTTTTCCTTCACGGTCAATCGCAACGACTACGGCAAAGCGCTCGGCATTCTCGAAGGCGTCAAGGAGAAAATCGGCGCTCGAGATCTCACCGGAGACAACACGACCTGCAAGATTTCTGCTGTCGGAGTCGGGATGCGCTCCCACCCGGGGGTTGCGAGCAAGATGTTCGGAGCACTGGCGAAGGAGAACATCAACCTGCAGATGATCTCTACCTCGGAAATCAAGATCTCGGTGGTCATCGAGGAGAAGTACCTGGAACTCGCCGTGCGCGTCCTGCACAAGGCCTTTGGCCTGGAGAAGCCCGCGAAGGCCAAGTTGGGTTTGACCGGTCGTGGCGAAACCGATATCATCACGCCGTCTTAGGAGACGTGGCCGAGAGGTCGAAGGCACTCCCCTGCTAAGGGAGCATGCGGGCATAAACCTGCATCAAGGGTTCGAATCCCTTCGTCTCCGCCAGTAACATCATCAAAGCCCATGATTCTGTGGGCTTTTTTGTTTTTACGGCATTTGCGACTATCAAAACCACTATCGATTAGTGGCTCGGTTGGAGTGTTGTACGCCGTCTCGCCAGCGCCGACTTTCTGCATTTTGCGAAACAGATTTAGCGGTCGTCGAGCAGGTCATCGAGACCCACTCCCAACCTTCCGAACTTGCGCATCATCCCCGCCAGCGACGCATTGACGAAATCGTTGTGCTCGGCGTGTAGCCGATTGAAGGTGCGCCAGTGCATCCCTTTGGGCTTGTCGCCTTCGCCGTTCAGGATGCCCGCCTCCCAGCCAAGGCGATCCCTGATCCTGTCGGCTCGTCGTGCTGCACGATCATCGCCGGTTTCCCGCTGACTGGCATAGGCCAGCTTGTAGCAGTGCCGACACGCGAAGATGCCGGAGCCACCGATATACAGCAGGGCCACGCGCCGCCCACATCCTCGTGCCGGGCAGAGTAACCAGGCACGTCGCCCGCCCAGCGTGCAATCCGTCCATGCCAGTCGCACCGGGTAGTCCATCGGTTGCCAGTCGCTGCCGCCGCTTTTGTGACGGTAGTTCAGAATGATCCGGTCGGTCTCCGCCCGCACCTGGATAGAAGCCACCGTTTCGCCGTCGCGTGTCCAGTTCCAGCCGAATGACCGCCCCGGTGTCAGCAGGCCATCGCGTTGCAGCCGTCGCACATCGAGCGCACGGTAATCGCTGGTGGTGTCTCTGCCGCTCTGCCCGCGTCCGCTTCCCCATCCGCCCATTTCTTTTCTCCCCAGGATTTGCCGAAATCATCAGGCAAGTTTGCAATAGTGTTTTCATTGAAACTAGCCGAAAGCCACAGCCTGACTGGCTTTGCGCCAGTTCAAGCGATATTGCATTCACCCGCCACGAAGCGATTTCAGCTTCAAAAGCATCGCCAATGTGCGCTCGAACTTGCGATCCAGATGCGTTTCGTAGCGGTTCAGCTTCTCCAGCATGTGCGCTCGCAGCCCTTCGCCCACGGTTTGTGCCTTGATCGCCGGGGTAAACCGCGCCTCTTGAACCATGCGATAGCAGATCGGTTCCAGCGAAACGCGGATGAACTCGGCCAGCCCTTCGGCGGTGGCCGGGTGTTCCTCATCGGCGACATGCTCATCCCACCAATCCCGCGACTCTGGAATCAGCGCCCGGCGGGCTTTCTCGTAGGCATTCGCGCCGCCCTTGCGCAGGATCGCCGCCGCCTTCTGACCCGCAGCAAGATCAAGCTCGGCGCTCTTCAAACTCTCGGCATTGTCTTCCGGCGTGGAATCGAACAGATCGCGCAGGTCGGTGTTCTCACCCGACAGGCCACGCTGAAACGGTGCCGCCGACGGCATCACGGACTTCGGACTGCTCAAGGTGCTTTTCAGCCCCTCGTTGATCTTCGCCCCTTCGGCCAGCAACACCCGCCGCTTGCGCCAGATGATCGTGGCAAGCTCTTCGATCAGGTGCCGCTCGGTCATGCCTGCCGGTTGATGTTCATCCAGTAGCGCGGCCAGCAGGTCACTGAACTCGGTCTGATCTTCATGCGCCAATACCGCCAGGCGGGAAAGAATGCCGTGCTTCATGGCGTTGAAGCGCACGGCCTCGTAACTGGCGCTCGGCGCTCGCTGTCGGCGCTCACGCAGGCCACCGCTGTGGAATCGTGTTCAAGCGTTTGCATGTTCATCTCCTGTATGTTTTTCAATCAGTTCCAGCAGCGCAAAGGCGTCGTAGTACGCCTGCGGAATGTTCATCTCGAAGGTGGCGACGTTGCGGATGCCGATGGAGACGATGACCGGGTCGGTGTTCGCATCCACCACCTCGATGGCGTAGCGGACGCCGGGGTTATCGCGCAACATCGCCAGCACCTTGGCGCGGCGACGTTCAAGCTGCAACTCGGCGATGATCGCGGCCTTGCTTTGCTTGATCGCCGGCAGCCAGCGGTCAATGGCTGACTGATCGCCCTTTGCGGAAATGCTGCCCGAGGGCGAGAGCGCGAGCAGCACACCCTCCTCGGTTGCCCGTTCGATGATCTCGGCGGGACTCATATTTCCACCTCGACTTCTGTTTCCGCTGTGGCGTGACAGTTTTCTCAACCGGCGGGGTGAAAGGCGGTGAAGGCGTTAAAGGAGGGTGATTTCACCGCCATCACACGCCAGGCCGTGCGACCATCGGCCTCCGCTTGCTGAAACTCAAGCCGCCGACAATCCGGTTCGCATTCTTTTTCAGCAGCCAGCCCAGCTTCGAGCGATTGATCTCGCCGCGTTCTTCCACGGGAAATTCGCGCATCGCATCGAGCAGGTTGGGCTGGTTGTAGTCGGCCGTCTCAACGGCCTTGCGCACCGTCGTCGGTGTCGAGCCAAATGCACGCTGCCACTCGGTCATCAAGCCGCTGAGTGCATCGCCATCGGGGTCATGGCGGACCTGCTCCAGCAGCGCCGTAGCCGGGTCAGGCTGCCCCAGCCACATCAACGGATACCGGCAATAGTCCGACCACGCGCCGCCGAAGGTGACAATGCTGTCCGCCGCGCGCGGGCATCCCGGCCTTGCGCCATGCCTGGATGATGGTCAGCACCGCCGCCACATAACCCCCGGCGCTGGCGCACCTTATCCACCGGAAAGCCCTTGTAGGTCATCGTCGCCGGTGTCGCACAGCGCGGGTCGATATGGATCGTCAGCACGCGCCGCAGCAGATCGCGTATCGGCCCGACGTTATTGCCCGAACCCAGAAACAAGGTGCGCGTGCTCACCGTCGCCGTCTTGCTCACGCCCAGAATCCGGTCGGTGATCTGCTCCGCCGTCAGCATCCGCTTGATGGTGCCGTGCGGTATCCAGTCGGTGTCCATGTCGTCGAACTCGATGACTGCGGGCTGGTCAGCAGCAAGGACAGAATCACCTTGGTGGCTTCCTCCGAAGTCGTCGGATAACTCACCTTGGCATTGCCGGCCGGCCCGGCAAAGGCACCGATCAGTTCGCACAGATAGGTCTTGCCGCTGCCGAACACCGGCGCTCGCACATGAAACCCCGGCGCATGCGGCAGCGACGGCCGCACCACGGCGGTGAAGATCGCCGACAGCGCAGCCGCTTTATCGGAGGCCGCGACGAAGTGGAACTCGGTGAGCAGGTCTTCCAGCAAGGCCAGCGCCGCCCGTGCCGCATCCGGTGTCGGGTCAGGGATAACAAACTGCCGCGCATCGAACACGCCGAAACGCTGCGCCGTCTTGTCGTAACCGGCCTGCGTGATGAGTTCGCCGTCCGACTCGCGGAAGTACGGTTGCCGCGCCACGCCGGCCAGCGGTGGCAGGTAGCGAAAGCTCTGCGCATCGTAAAGAATCGCCGCGTGCCGCGTCGGCGGATCGCAGCGCACCCAGTCTTCCGCCCGCCCGTCGTATTTCTCCCAGGTCGCCGCCACCGACAGTTCCCGCGTCAGCGCCGGTGCGCTGGTTGGCACAATCGACGGATCGCCGCTGGTCGGGTCGGTCGAGACCGAGACGATCAAGCCGCCCGCCTGATAGTGCCGCCCACGGTTCGCCAATTCTTTCTCCGCCGCATCCACCACGCGGTGCAAGTCACCGGCCACCACGCGGATCACCGGCTTGTGCCGCGCCTCGGCATTGCGCACACCAAGGAATTCGAGCAAGGCCGGATGTGGTACTTGTCGCGGTGCGAGTGCTGGCAGCAGAAGCCGCCCACCGAATAGAACTCGTCCGGCTCGAAGTAGGCCGCACCGGTATCCAGTCCGTCGGTATGCTCCTGCACCCACGGGCAGGTCATGTCGTGCTTGCCGGAACCCAGCGGCGTCTTGTACAACCCACGCGCCTTGAGTGCCGCGACCACCGGGTTCTCCGCCGCTCTGGGTGTCAGTACATCGTCGGCGTCATTGCCGATGCTGCGCGAGATAGTCATCGGCAGCAACGCGTGCCGAGGGCTTGGCAGTTTTCTTCGGTCGCCCAGCCGGAGCAAGTTCCAATTGCAGGCGATCCACAATCTCTTGTGGCGTATAGCGGGCGTCAGGTCGCCATTCGATCAGGCGACACTGAAACGGTGCACCGGCTTCGTCCGCATATTTTGGTTTGCCATTGATCGCCACCGGCAGCCGCGCCCAGCGACTCAATGGCCCGGTCGCCCCCGCATCGCACAGCCCCGAGTCGATCACCGCGTTGAGCAGTCGCACGGCCAGCCGAACCATCGGTCAGCGGTTCGGCGAGGATGATCCCGCCCTGATGATTGCCGGGGCTGGTCTCGATCAGCCAGGACAATTCAAAACCGGCCAGCCGCTCCAGCGGTACCTTGGTGCCCAAGTCATCGAGCATCAAGAAATGGCAGGCGGCAAACTGCGTCTTGCGCGCCTTGAATGAACCATCGTCGCCGGGATAGAAGCTCGCACACCCGATGTAGTTGTTGTTCGCGGCAGAAAGATTGGCTGGCCACCTGATCGGCGCGACTGGCTGACCATCCGCCCAGGCCGGGGTCGCCGCTCTTTGAGCACACCGCCGCGAACGCGCCCTCGGGCAGAGCGGAAACACCGCCGCCACAAAATCGGCATTGGTTATCTGAAAATCACCGCCTTCGCCGCCTTTACCGGCTTCCAGCGGTTCGGTTATGGAATCTGTCAGCACATTGGGAGTCATGGCCGCCGCTCCTCAAGATGCTGCTTTGCGATTCTTGAAGTCGCCGGCAATGCGCGCTGCCTGCCAATCCGCGATGGCCGCTGAATCCCACGCTACGGCACGCGCGCCCAATGGAGATGGGTGCAGGAAATTCGCCCCGACGGATTGCCTCGTAAAGCCAGCTACGAGACATACCGGTGGCGGACTTGACTTGCTTGAGACGGAGAAAAGATCGGAGTTGCTCAGCCATGTTCATTTCCTTACGAACAAGGCCGGGTGCTCCGCGTTGCTAGAGCGGATCACCTGGCAAGTATTTTGCGCGGGCAAAAAAACAGGCGTAAGCCGAATGGCCCCGCCTTAATCATTGAAAAACAATAGGTTAGATGGGCAAAAAAGGCAGTCGGGCAGCCGTCCCGACAATCACCACTGCTTGCGGATCCGCCGCTTAACGGTCCCCACGTCCATGTTCTCCTTTGGGGCCAGAATACCCGCCACCCTATCGCGCGTAACGAAAGAGCGGCGATTCTTCTTCAGCATGTCCTGAGCAATCGCATTGGCCTTCGCCTGCAAAACGGGGTCATGGTTCAAGTGGTCAGCAGGTTTGGCATCGGGCACCGGCGGCGTGCCGATCCCAAAATCCTCCGCTTCGATCTCCTTCACGTGCGAGAGCGCGAACAAACCACTCTCCAAAGGATCAGAGGATTCCTGCACGAGCCAGGTCGGTCGCGTTCGCCCCCAACCGGGGTGCAGGTCGAGCAAGCGCGACTCTCGGATCTTCGCCAGCACGAAGGCCCTGGGGTCGATGTCCGGATGCTGGCCCCATCGTTCAATCAAGACCCTGCCGGTGATGTAGCGCTCATCGGGCTCAAATGCTTCAATGTCGCCCCGCCGAAACCAGCATGCCATCAACGGGGATACGTAGTCGTCGCCCTCCGTGTCGCTGAATCCAAACTTCGGTGGTGGATCCAGTTCGTTCGCATTGGTATACGCGACCAGACCACCCGGCATCTCGCCCCAGAACACCCACGCGGCGACTTCTTCCGGCTTTGCGCCCAATCGCTCGCGCAGTCGCTTCATGGCCAGCGGGTACGCGATGTACTCAGAACCCTCATCTGTGGCCGCCGACTCGTCTGGAAGATCGCCTCGCCTCACTGTTCCACTGCGTTTAATGCCGAACATGCGCTTCTCCGCCAGATCGATCGTCGCAAACCTCTTCTCTCAGTTCGGCCAGTCGCGCCTCTTTCGTAGCCAGGTCCCCTGCCGTCCCTGCGCCGACGAGTTCCCACTCTCGTATCTTGGCTTTGACTTCCCACCTCCGGGCAACCAAGTCCCACCCGGCTTGGCGCTGCGCCGCCGTGGCTGGGTCGTTCTTATAATCCCACTGCTGTGCGAAATCGCGTCGTTGGTCGGGGCTCAGAAGGTCCCAGCGGAAAGGGAAGAACTCCTCCGCCACTCGCTGCCGCAGGGCTTCCGGCAGATCGGTGAGCGAATGCGCAAACCATTCCTTTAGAGCCTCGCTCAGGCTCTCAAATCGCCCTTCCATCACGACAGCAGATGCGCTCTCGCGCCTGCCCTAGAAAACAGACCACAGTCATTCATCATCAACATGGCTTCCACTTTGGCTTATGCTGGACACTCGGGTACATTATCGCACTGCGCCGGGCGGTTCCGAGGGGGGCCCATAGCGTCGTTGACGTTGGCGTGCTTACGCACGCTGTGAACCAGAACTGACGAGGTAGTGGCCACCACCGGATTGACGAGCACCGCTCCATCGCCAACTTGATTGCGGTGATAATGCCACGAATATTCGACAACATAAATAAATCGCTCCTGCCGGCCTTGGAGGAAACGCTGCAAGTCGCCGAAAGGGCTGATTTCTGTGTCGGATATTTCAACCTGCGCGGCTGGCGGCATCTTGCCCAGCACGTTGATCGCTGGTCGGGCGGTGATGGTCGGTGCTGCCGCCTGCTTGTCGGCATGCACGTCACGCCTACCGACGAGTTGCGCCGCGCGTTGCGCTCTCACGAAGAGGACGCGCTGGACAATCAAACCGCCATGCGCGAAAAGCGCCGTATTGCCGAGGAGTTCCGTCAGCAACTGACTTTCGGCGTTCCCACCAATGATGATGAGGCGGCACTACGCGAACTGGCCGAGCAAATTCGGACGAAGAAGCTGGTCGTCAAGGTCTATCTGCGCCACCCGTTGCACGCCAAGCTTTATCTGCTGCACCGGCAGGACGCCAACAATCCGGTCACTGGTTTTCTGGGCAGCAGTAACCTCACGCTGGCCGGCCTTGCCAAGCAGGGCGAACTGAACGTCGACGTTCTTGAGCATGACGCCTGCAACAAGCTGGTCGATTGGTTCGAGGATCGCTGGCGGGATCGCTGGTGCATCGACATATCGAATGAACTGGCTGAGATCATCGACGAAAGCTGGGCGGGCGAACGCCTGGTGCCGCCGTATCACGTCTACCTCAAGATGGCCTATCACCTGGCGCAGGAAGCGCGGGCCGGCCTTTCCGAGTTCCGTATCCCCGCTGTTTTCGGCAATACTTTGTTCGACTTTCAGATTGCCGCCGTCAAGATCGCAGCACACCACCTGAACAAGCGCGGCGGCGTGCTCATTGGCGACGTGGTGGGCCTTGGCAAGTCCATGATGGCCACGGCACTGGCCAAGGTCTTCGAGGACGACTACCACACCGAAACGCTCATCATCTGCCCGAAGAACCTGGTGCCGATGTGGGAAGACTATGTGCATCGCTACCGGCTGCACGCCAAGGTCTTGTCACTCTCCAGGGTATTGAATGAGTTGCCCGAGAAGACCCGCCGCTACCGGGTCGTGCTGATCGACGAATCGCATAACCTGCGCAACAAGGAGGGCAAGCGCTGGAAGGTCATCCGCGAATACATCGAGCGCAACGAAAGCCTCACCATCCTGCTGTCGGCGACGCCCTACAACAAGACCTATCTCGATCTGTCGGCCCAGCTTTCGCTGTTTCTGCGTGAAGATGCCGACATTGGTGTTCGCCCCGAGAAGCTGCTGGCGGTACTTGGGGGCGAGCACGAGTTCATCCGTCGCCACCAGTGCCCGGTGCGTTCCCTGTTGGCCTTTGAGAAGAGCGAAGACCCCGACGACTGGCGCGACCTGATGCGCCTCTACATGGTTCGCCGCACGCGCGGCTTCATCATGCAGCACTATGCGCAGGAAGACGAGCGCGGCCGTTACCTGCTGTTTGCCGATGGGCGGAAATCCTATTTCCCGACGCGGGTGCCAAAGAATCTGAGTTTCGTGATCGACGATGCCGATCCGGCCGATCCCTACGCCCGGTTCTACTCCGACCACGTTGTCGGCACGATCAACGCTCTCGCACTGCCCAGATACGGGCTCGGCAACTACGTTGTCGGCAAGCCGAAAACCCCGCCGACACCGCAGCAGGCCAAGACTATCGAAGGCTTGTCGCGAGCCGGCGAGCGGCTCATGGGGTTCTGCCGCACCAACCTCTTCAAGCGTCTGGAAAGCGCCGGCCCGGCTTTTCTGCTGTCCATCGAGCGGCACATCCTGCGCAACTTCATCGTCCTGCATGCGATGGAGCAGGGGCTCGACATTCCGCTCGGCACGCAAGGCGCGGAACTACTCGATACCCGCTACTACGACGAAGACCCCGAAGACGCAATGGCGGCAAGCGGTATCGACATTGGCGACGATGAAGAAATCATCGATGATCCCGAAGTCGCTGCCGCGACGACCAACGGCCTGCGCACCGAAGCCGATTTCCGCGCCCGTGCCGCCAAGGCGTATACGGCCTACAGCGGCCCCTTCAAGAATCGCTTCAAGTGGTTGCCCAGCAGCCTGTTCTTGAAAAGCCTGGCCAACGATTTGCAATCCGATGCGCTGGCACTTATCGACGTGCTCAAGGCTTGCGGAGAATGGGATACCAATCGGGACGCCAAGCTGGCGGAACTGGTCAAGCTCATCAAGACCCACCACGACAAGGACAAGCTGCTGGTCTTCACACAGTTCGCCGATACCGCCCGCTATCTGAAATCCCAACTTGCCGCGCTTGGCATCAAGAACGTGGAGGAAGCCACCGGCGAGAGCGCCGACCCCACGGCGCTGGCGTGGCGCTTTTCGCCAGAATCCAACGGCAAACGCGACAAGGTACGGGCAGCGGATGAACTCCGCGTGCTGATTGCGACGGATGTGCTCTCCGAGGGCCAGAACCTTCAGGACTGCGCCATCATCGTCAACTACGACTTGCCCTGGGCCATCATCCGCCTGATCCAGCGTGCCGGCCGGGTCGATCGCATCGGCCAGCAATCGGACAAGATTCTCTGCTATTCCTTCGTGCCGGCGGATGGCGTCGAGCGCCTCATCCGGCTGCGTGCCCGCGTGCGCCAGCGCCTGGTTGAGAACAAGGAAGTCGTCGGCTCCGACGAAACCTTCTTCGACGACGACAAGGACGACGAACTCATCCGCGATCTCTACACCGAGAAGAACGGCATCCTCGATGACGATGGCGACACCGAGGTCGATCTGGCGTCCTATGCCTACCAGATATGGAAGAACGCCACCGATGCCGATCCCGTCGCTGGTGGCAAGAATCGAAACCATGCCCAACGTGGTGTTCGCCACCAAGGCGCATGCGCCGTCACCCGCCGCGCCGAACGGGGTGCTGGTATATATGCGCACCGCGCAGGGCAACGACGCGCTGGCCTGGATCGACGAAGCAGGCAAGCCGGTCACCCAGTCCCAACTCACCATCCTGAAAGCTGCCGCCTGCTCGGCGGCAACTGAAGCACTTGCCGCGCACCGAGCATCACCACACGCTGACCAGCGCCGGGCTGGCCCATATCGTCGAGGAAGAAAAATCCTTCGGCGGTGCGCTGGGTCGCCCCTCGGGTGCACGCTTCAAGACGTTCGAGCGGCTCAAGCGCTACCGGGAAGCTTCGGCGACAAGCGCGATCTGTTCATTACCGACGACTACGTTCGGCGCATCGACCGGGCGCTGGAAGAAATCTATCGCTATCCGCTTTACCAATCGCCACCGACACGCTGAACCGCCAACTCAAGGCCGGCATCAGACGATCACAAGCTCGCTGAACTGATCGCTGTCCCTGCGCGAAGATGGTCGCCTGTGCGTGATCGACGAGCAGGAAAACCAGCGTGACACCGAAACTCATCTGCTCGATGGGCCTTGCCTGAGCACCCACGCGAGAAAAAATGTCCATCGAACCCTCCCGCTTCCGCAAACTGCTCGGCGAAGTCAAGCTCGAACAACTCTTCAACGAACTAGGCTGGGATCAGGCCAGCCTGCGCCCGCTGGACGTCGTTGCCGGAAGGTGAGCGCTACACGCTCACGAGCATCGCCCAGAAGCGCGGCGTTGTGGTGTTCCGCTGTTCGCCCGACGCCAGCGGCAATATCCCGCCCCGCGCCAGCCTGCTGAAGATCGAGAAGGAAGTCACCAAGCTCGCCCACGAGCACCTGCTGGTGTTCGCCAATGCGGCACAAACGGCTGACCTGGCTATGGGTTGGTCGCGTCCCCGGCCAGCCTAACGCCACGCGCACACACACCTGGCACAAGGGCGCCAGTGGCGAATCGCTGCGGCAAAAGCTGAGCGAATTGTCTTTTCGCTGGATGAAGAAGAAGGACTCACGCTCAACTGTGTGATCAGGACTTGCGATGCGCCTTTGACCGCGACCGCGTTTCCGAGCTTTCTACGACCGCTTCAAGGCCGAGCACGGAGCATTTTCCGCCTTCATCGACGGGATCGACGCCGCCACCGATCAAGCCTGGTATGCCTCGCTGATGCTCAACCGCTGATGTTCGTCTACTTCATCCAGCAAAAAGGCTTCCTCGACGGCAACCCGAACTATCTGGCTGACCGCATGCAAGCCGTGCGCGAGCAAGCCGGCAAAGGGCATTTCCATACCTTCTACCGCCAGTTCCTGCGCCGCCTGTTTCACGAAGGCTTGGGGCAGCACAAGAAGGCGCGCGTGACTGATCTGACCAGCCTGATCGGCGACGTGCCCTACCTCAATGGCGGCCTGTTCGATGTGCATGAACTTGAAGTCGCCCACCCCGACATCGACATCCCAGACGAAGCCTTCGAGCGCCTGTTCACCTTCTTCGACGCATACGACTGGCACCTTGACGACCGGCCGCTCTCATCGGGCAGCGAGATCAACCCCGACGTGCTCGGCTACATCTTCGAGAAGTACATCAACCAGAAGCAGATGGGGGCGTATTACACCAAGGAAGACATCACCGAGTACATCAGCAAGAACACGGTCATCCCGCATCTGCTGGAACAGGCGCGCGAACGCTGCAAGGTCGCGTTCGATGGCGATGCGTCGGTATGGTCACTGCTCAAGGCCGACCCCGACCGCTACATTTACCCGGCCATGAAAACCGGCGTCATCGATGCCAGCGGCAAAGTGGTGCCGGTGTCCGTGCTGCCGGATTTTGTGCAAACGGGGATGAACGATCCCAAGGCGCGCATGTTCGAGCGCCGCTACAACCTGGGCGAAGCCGTCTTTCACGTTGCCGCCAGCAATGGCCAGACTCAGCGCGGCACACTGCCCACCGAAACCTGGCGCGAGTATGTCGAGCGCCGTGGCCGCTGCCTGGCGGTGCGCGACAAGCTGGCCAGCGGTGCGGTAAAGAGCGCCGACGATCTCATCACCCTCAACCTCGACATCCGCCAGTTCATGCAGGACGTGATCGACACCTGCACCAGCCCCGACCTGTTGCGCGCGGTCTGGCAGGCCATCGTTGGCCGCATCCCGGAAAGGGCGAAAGCCAATGAAAAGTTCGCCACGGCATCGCCATCCTCGACCCCACCTGTGGCTCGGGCGCTTTTCTCTTCGCCGCGCTCAACGTGCTGGAACCGCTCTACGAAGCCTGCCTCGACCGCATGGAAGGCTTTGTCGAGGATGCAAAGAAACTCGGCAAGCCGGGCGAAGCCGACTTCATCAAGGTGCTGGAGGAAGTCGGGCACCATCATTCGCGCGCTACTTCATCTACAAGAACATCATCCTGCACAACCTCTTCGGCGTGGACATCATGGCCGAGGCGGTGGAAATCTGTAAGCTGCGCCTCTTCCTCAAGCTGGTGTCGCAGGTGGACGCCGGGCGCGAACTGGAGCCGCTGCCCGACATCGACTTCAACATCCGCGCCGGCAATACGCTGGTCGGCTATGCCACCGAGGCGCAGTTCGACGCCGCCAACACGCTCGCCAGCGACCAGACGCCACCGCGCCGAAATCAAGGCCAGCACCGCCGACCTGGCCGATGCCTTTGATTTCTTCCGGCAGCAGCAGACCGTGCACGGCGGCAAGGTCACGGCGGAAGACAAGCGCAAGCTGCGCGACAAGCTGAACGGCCTGAGCCTGGAACTGGATCGCTACCTTGCGCAGGACTACGGCATCAACCCGAAGAAGAAGGAGGAGTTCGCCGCCTGGCGAGCCAGCCACCAGCCGTTTCACTGGTTCGCCGAGTTCTACGGCGTGATGCGTGGATCGGGGTGGGTTCGATGTGGTGATTGGGAATCCGCCGTATGTTCCATTCAGCGAGATAGCGTATGGAACAGGTTCACCTCCGCCTTGATGAGATGGAATGCTGAAGAACGAGAAGCTTTGTTTCAAATAATTCGCTATGCCCCAGTATTGGCCGCTATTTCATGAAGGGTATCCCGAAACTCGGCTCAGTTATCCAGGCAGGGGTGTTTCAGAAACTTTTTGCGAATGGTCACAGACTTGGAGAAGACTTAAGGCATTCATTGCCCTTCTCTTCTCTCGCGGCATCTGCACCAGACTTTCCTCAAAATTCGGTCTTCGTCGGTGGTGTTGCTTACAACTGGTTTCCCGCTTGGCGCAGCATACCTCCAACCACTACACCAGATGGAAGCCCTTCGCTGCCCGCAAGAACAGCCGGTTTCAGATTCACGGATGCAGCCGATGCCGATGCCGTATTTGCCATGCTTTGCAGCTCCCTCGGCTATTGGTGGTGGGTGACGGCATCAGATGGATTCAACCTCAAAAAGTGGTTGCTTGATCGATTCCCTCTTTCCCTCCGAAGCGTCTCTGCGGTTGGCAAGAAGGAATTAACATCGTTGGGGAAAAAACTTTCCATGGAACTCGAACAACAGTATGTCTACAAGGACAACAGAGGAAGGATCGGGAACTATTTTCTCCCAGCATGTCAGTTAACTATCGATGAAATCGATTCGTGCCTGGGGAAGCACGTCGCTGCCTTGTCTCAGCAATTCTTCTTGGATGTTCGTGACTTCAACGCGTCCTTTTCAACAGCGCAGATTGAAGAAGAGGTTGCTGACGAAGACGAATGAAGGCCGCGCCCCTCACCCTGCCTGCCCTCTGCGCCCAGCGTGTCGGGCCTGAATTCGCTACGCGAATAGTCGGCGCTGGTGAGACGGCGCTGCTCGACGAACCGCTGCTTGGCCTCATCGCCTCCGCGAATGCCCCGGCCATGTTCTGCTCGAAACTCTCGACCGCGTGCCGGAATGGGTCAAGGCCGGTCGCGTCATCGTCAGCGGCTTCCACTCGCCGCTGGAGCAACAGGTGCTGCGCTCACTGTTCCGGCGTAATGGGCCGTGCAATCAAAGTGCTGGCGCGCGGCTTTGGCGGCCAATACCCCGACTACCGCCCCACACCCGAAGAACGCGAACCCCTCGCCAGTGGCCGCATGCTCGTTATCAGCGCCTTCGCCCCGACGTGCCCGCACCACCCGTGCCACCGCGCTGACACGTAACCGCCTGGTGCTGGCGCTGGCCACCGAGATCGTCGCCCCTCATGTCGCCGTCGGCAGCCCACTGGCCACAATGCTTGCCGAGGCAAGAACATGAACGAACAAGCTGATAGTCCCATTGCGCTGATCGAGCCTCCCAGCGGTTACGCCGATTGGCTGGCCGAGTTGAAGACCCGCATCCACACAGCCCAGCAGCGCGCGGCGCTGGCGGTGAATCGCGAGTTGGTCCTGCTCTACTGGCAAATTGGGCATGACATTCTTGAACGGCAAGCCAAGCAGGGCTGGGGCGCCAAGGTGATCGAGCGGCTGGCGCACGATCTGCGCACGGCATTTCCGGGCATGAAGGGCTTTTCCCGCGCCAACCTGATGTATATGCGCGCCTTTGCCGGGGCCTGGCCCGACGCCGAAATTGTCCAACAGGCTGTTGGACAATTGCCCTGGGGCCATAACCTGGTGCTTCTCACCCGGCTGAAAGACCCGGCAATGCGCCTGGCCTATGCGCAGCGTGCTATCCAGCATGGCTGGTCGCGCAACGTGCTGAATATCCATATTGAAACCCGGCTGCTGGAGCGAGAGGGCCAGGCCGTCACCAATTTTGAAGCGCAATTGTCTGCACCACAGTCCGACCTGGCCCGCAACACGTTGAAAGACCCCTACCTTTTCGATTTCCTCGGAGTGGGCAAGGAGGCTGACGAGCGCGAGATCGAGTCCGCCATCGTCCAGCACATCACCCGTTTCCTGCTTGAACTCGGCGCCGGGTTCGCCTACGTCGGTCGGCAGGTGCATATCGAGGTCGGCGGTGACGATTTCTTCATCGACCTGCTGTTCTATCACCTCAAGCTGCGTTGCTATGTCGTGGTGGAACTCAAGGCGGGGGACTTCAAACCCGAACACACCGGGCAACTGAATTTCTATTTGAGCGCGGTGGATTCACTGATGAAGTCCGAACAGGACAATCCCACCATCGGCCTGCTGCTGTGCAAGAGCCAGAACCGGGTGGTTGCGGAATATGCGCTGCGCGACTCAAACAAACCTATCGGTGTGGCCGAGTATCAGCTTGTGGCAGCATTGCCGGCCGAATTGCAAACCAGCCTGCCGAGCATCGATCGGATCGAGCGAGAATTGGAAAGTGTAGAGGACGCATGAGCAAAATTAACAAGACGATTGTCGCTTGGGGCATCGACCTGGGCACCACCAATTCGACGCTGTGCCGAGCAAGCTTGCCCGCAGGCGCGACATCACCCACCGAGCCGGAAGTCGTATCGCTGCGACAATCCACGCCAGCCGGTGAATTCACCGGCACATTGCTGCCCTCTATAGTGGCGACGCATCAGGGCCGTGAGTTTGTCGGCCAGGGCGCCAAGGATTTGCGGGCACTGATGGCCGATACCTCAAAGGGTATCTCGCGCAATGTCAATTTGTTTCACGATTGCAAGAATGAGATTGGTACTTCCCGTACTACCCCAATGCCCCGGAAGGCTATCGCAGTCCGACCGACATCGCGGCGCGCATTGTGTTACCTGCAGCACGAGGGCATCGGCGATGCAGCTCAGGCAATGTGGTTGTCACCGTTCCCGGCGTCTTTTCAGACCGCCCAGCGTGCTGAAACGGCGCGCGCTTGTGCCTGAGTGCCGGTCATTGACGTAAGCGGTGGCCGCTTGCTGGATGAACCGGTCGCCGCCTTCATTGACTATGCCTATCGCTATGACCCCAGCTCTGCTGGAGTCCGTCACTGGCAAGAAGAACTTGCTGGTTTTCGATTTCGGTGGCGGCACCTGCGACATTGCGCTCTTTGAACTAGCGCACACGCGACTGCGGATTCGCCCGTGCAGGTCGCAACCCGGTCAGTTTCCCGTTTTCATCGCCTTGGAGGTGGCGACATTGATCTGGCCATCCTGCATCGGGTGCTGGTGCCGCAACTCTGCGAGGAAAACGGCCTTCCGGAGTTTGAACTGTCCTTCCAGGAAAAAACCAGGGTGATTACGCCGGCGCTGATCGCAGTGGCCGAGGCGCTGAAGATTCAAATCTGTAACGAAATCTGGCGCTTGCAGCAATTCGGCAAGCTGGATTCAACCCCGCGCGACGAGATTGTTGCCCGCTATCCGGCGCAGGTATCCATGCGCCAGGGTGAGCGCATATTGAAGCTATCGACGGCGACGATCACTGCGGCACAGTTCGACGCGGTGCTGGCTCCGTTCCTGAATACAGAGCACCTGTTTGCACGCAGCACGGAATACCGGCTGGAGAATTCGATCTTTGCGCCCGTTGCGGATGCGCTTGATCGCGCCCAGATCTGGAACCCGCTGAAATCGACTTTGTGCTGGCCGTAGGCGGCAGCGCTGATTCCGCAGGTGATCGATGCACTGCATGGCTACTTTCCACGTGCGCGCATGCTGCAATATGAAGACCGCAAGGATGCTCAGTTGGCGGTGGCGCGTGGCGCCAGTCTTCATGCTCTGGCGTTGGCGACCAGCGGGCGGGGCGTCATTGCCCCAGTGGTGCAAGACGACATCTATCTGGTCACCCAAAAGGTGATCTTCAAGTTGGTGGCCCAGGGTACTCCGCTGCCTTTCCCTGTCGAAGGTGTCTCTGCCAACGACAGCCTGTCCGTGCCGGAGGATGCCTTCGAGCAAGCCCTGCGGCTGTCGGTTGAGCTGGTGGCCGGCGCAGAGCGCCGCCCGCTGTTTCGAGATCATTGGGACATGACTATGGTGCGTAAGGGGAGCCCGCTGCGCCTGGAGTATGCCTACGATGAAAATCAGGTGTTCCACCTGGAACTCAAGCTGGCCGATTTTCCGGAGTCCGTGGCTTTCAAGGCCAGCATCGAGAAACCCGCTCTCCCATGTAGTTAACCCGAACCAACAGCAGGAAGAGATCGACCGCCTGGAGGAGGAGTATCGTCAAGACCCGCGCCAGGCCGAGGAGTTGATGCCGCGTATCGCAGAGCTTTGCGCTGATCTGGGGCAGCATGAAAAAGCCATCGGCTTGGTGCGCGCTCTTTTGCGACAGGCCAACCGACCGGTAGCCTGGCTGCTGAATCGACAGGCAATGTATGAAGATGCGCGCGGCAATCAGTCTGCCGCTATACAAGGCTATGAAGAGGCAGGCAAGGCCAGTCGTGACTGGGGTGGACCCCTGTTTAACCTGGCGTTGCTGTATGACGAAGCAACGCAACTACGATGCTGCACTTCGCGCCATCGACCGCGCATTCAACGGAAGATTCACCGCCTACCAGATCTTGAAGCTGCGCATTCGCAAGCACCTGAAAGCCAACGTGGAGACTAAGTCCAAAGCTGTCCTCATTCTTAAAGACTTCGGTGATCCGGTTAATCTTGATGACTGGGAACTGGGCTGGTTTATCGCTGCCGCCGATCTGGCAGGTGATAAACACGCCAGCGAGGCGGGCAGGAGGATACGTCAATCCAGAAAGAGCGCCGGCCCAGTCGATAGCGGTGGTTTACGACCGGACATGACCGGGAAACGGGAGTAGGACATGGCCTGGCTGATTCCTTTTTCAAGCCTTACCCCAGCTCAACAGGATGCTGTCCAGATGGACACCCGGGGCCATAAGGCCATTGTCGGTGGGCCAGGCGCGGGCAAGACACTGGTTCTCCTGCATCGGTTGAATCTGCTATTTCATCGATCCGGGAAAAATCCCGATGCGGTCAGATTGTTTGTCTATACCAACACCCTGAAGCAATTCATTCGGGCAGGCAACGACATGCTGGACGTGCCGGACGAGTGCATCTCGACCTTTGACAAGTGTTGCGCCGATACTTACAGAAAGTATATCAATGAACAGTTACCCAGAAAGGATGGCAAACCTGATTTTGAAAAGATTCGTACCGATGTATTTGGCGCTATTGATAGTGGCAAGCTGCCAACGCCGCTGTTCGACTGTGCCCTGATCGACGAAGCGCAGGACATGGACATTGGCGCAATTGAGATACTGAAGCGCATGGCACGTCATATAACGGTTTGCATGGACGGCAAGCAGCAACTCTACGACGGACGAATGACGGAACCCGAGGCGCTGTCACGGCTCGGACTTTCGCACCACAATACGGCCCTGCTGGCGGCCTTCCGCTGCAACCCGATGGTGACGGAACTGGCCGCACAGTTCATCCCTGACGAAGCAAGGCGGCAGGAGTTCATGCGGCAGGCATCCAACCTTGAGATGGATCGCTCGCGCCCCTTGTTTTTTGTTGCGGACAGCTTCCCGATGAAGTCGCACATCTGATCGAAATGGTCAGGCTGCGCCTTAGCTACGGCGATTCGATTGCAGTGCTGTTCCCCCAGCAGCGTCAAGTGCACGGATTTGCCAAGGGATTCAATGAAGCGGGAATTGATGTCGAGGTTCAACAAAGGGATGCGCCAATCGACTTTTCCAATCCGATTCCCAAGCTGATGACCTACCACCAGGCCAAGGGCTTGACCTTTGATAGCGTATTTCTGCCCCGCCTTAATCAATCCTCATTCCCCGGCAGGATGAGCGAACGCATCGGACACCTGTGCTTTGTCGGGGTGAGTCGTGCCGTGAAGTGGGTCTATATGAGCGGGAAAACTCAGGCATTGATTGCGCCCATGCAGGAACTCGGGCAGAACAATGCGCGTCGATTCATCGAAACCATGATCAGCAGTGAAGCCGTCGGGTTACTTGGCCCCAGACCGGTGGACAATCATCTCGACGGTGCAGGCGATGCTTTTGGACTGGATTGAATGCTGATGGCCTCGATGACCCCGCCACGGCTTTACCTTACTCTAAATCGCCGCACCAGCGCCAACTCTGTGTCGATTACGCCGCGCCACGAATCGGCTTGACCACCGCATCGGTCTGCACCGTGGCGCAATACGCCGCCCACTCCGCCATCAATGCGGCGCGCTTGGCGAACTGCGAACCTCGCTGATAGGCACGCTCGACGGCATCCGGCAACTGGTGCGCCAGCGCGTGCTCGGCGACCTCGCGCGGGTAATTGGTGGTCTCAGCCGCCCACATACGGAAGCTGCTGCGGAAACCGTGCACGGTGATGCCGTCGCCGTTGGCATCCACCCACGACGGCTTGTCGTCGCCGTTCATGCGGCGGATCACGGCGGTCAGCGACATATCCGACAGGGGCTGGTTTTTCGTGCCGGCAAACACGACTTCAGCATCGTCGTCTTTAGGTATCGATTCCAGCACCGCCAGTGCGGCATCACTCAACGGCACCTGATGTTCACGTTTGGCTTTCATGCGCTCGGCCGGGATTGTCCAGATCCTTGCCGGCCATATCGAACTCGGCCCATCGGGCGCCACGCACCTCGCCCGACCGGCACGCGGTCAGGATGGCGAACTCGACTGCTCGGGCGGATACGCCTTCACGCGCACGCAAAGCCGACATGAACGCCCCGATGCGCTGCCACGGTAGCGATGGATGATTCTTCGTCCGACTGGACTTGCTGATAGTGGCCAGCAGGTTTTCAAGGTGACCTTTCCAGCGGGCAGGATTCTCGCCGGTGCGGTAGCCACTGGTGGTGGCCCAGCCCAGCACGGACTCGATACGACCGCGCACGCGACTGGCTGTTTCGGTCTTGCTCTCCCAGATCGGCGCAAGACATTTCACGACCAGGCCGGTGTCGATCTCGGCCACGGGTAAATTGCCGAACACCGGACTGGCGTAGGTGTTGAGCGTGTTCGTCCATTGGTCGCCATGCTTGGCGTTCTTCCATCCCGCCTTGTGCGCAAGAATGTAGGCCTCGGCACACTGATCAAAGCTCATCATCTTGGCGTCGGCCAGCGCGGCAGCGATCTGGTGCTGCTTCTTGGCCGCCAAAGGATTGATGCCATCGAGTAGCAGCTTCCGCGCATCCAGCGCCTTCTGCCGCGCCTCGGCCAGACTCACGGTATGCGTCGGCCCCAATCCCATCCCGAACGGCTTACCCGCGACCATGTAACGGAACAGCCAGGACTTCGCGCCCGTGGCAGTGATCTGGAGCGTCAAGCCACCGCCGTCGCCGTACAGCCCCGGCTTGGTAAGCTTGCTGACTTGCAGTGCTGAAAGTCGCTGTTGTTGGCGTGCCATGCTATCCGCTCCACTATCAAAATGACTATCAAACTATAGCCGGATTTGAAGGGGATTGTATAGGACTATCTTGGACGCCGATGTTATTTAAATTACTGTTATTATGATGCGACTTTATGGACACTACGGGATTCTGCTGGACCACTATCAGGCGGACTTCGTCTCCGCCAGGACATCGGCTGTAAACTCTCTGCAGCAAAAAACGAAGACCCCGCTAAACGCCATGTTTTGCGGGGTTTTTGTGTGATGAATCTCCTGACTTCGCAAATTTGATGCAGTTTGTTCAAGTGGTTGTTTGGAGGTGACTGTTGGAGAAACGGGGACGGCTTGCGGTGGCGTATTCTTTGGTTTCATGAGATACGTGAAATATGCCAACGTGAAATGTCTGGTTGGTGTGATCTGCACTATTCCTGACGACCGCCAACCCCAAACCTCGTCTAGGATTTGAACCGATTCGTGGCGGACAATGTCGGCGTCCGGTTAATCGATGGATTCAAGACTACTCTCCGTTGGCTCGCGATCGGCCCCTCTTGCGAGCTCGTTGATGGATTGCCTCGATTAGCTTCCATAGTTAGGGTCACTGGACACGCAGGGAAAGCGTCGATCGGTTGTATGCGGCACACCATGTACACGCGTTGGCGCGATTGCTTACCCTTACCTAAGTTGACCAGCGTCATGGATTAGGCACGCAAGTCTGCAGTAGGTTGTGAAGGAGTAAGCGCTCGCACGTGGCCAAACCGGCCGCTTCGAGCTGGTTTCCTGCGACGATCAACGACAGAGCCTTCGCCCGGGTGTTGTCGCAGAGCAACAGATCGCCCTGTCCGGCTTGGCGGATCAGTTCGCCGAAAACGGCGCGAGGCGCCGGCACGGCCTGAACCACGGGGTCCGATTGGGTGGCATTCGGCAGTAGAACGTTGAGACTTGCCTGCAACCCTTCAATGCGGCGTTACGGCAGACCTCTGCCGTAACGCCGCAGGGCGAACCGGCTGGCACAGCGGGCGGAGCAGATGTTGCAGATGGTAGATCGTCGCCTTCATCGGCGGCGAACCCCGATCTCGTCGAGAGTCGCTTCTGGTCCGTCTGTGGCCCATGACCGGTTTCCCTCCGGCTTATGCTCCACCAGTGGAGCTTTCAGCCGCTGCAGCCTATAGAAAGGGCGTGAGCCGGGGGTAGAATCGCCCATGTCCCCTTCCGGGCACCGGTTCAGTTCACAAGGTCGATCTCCCGAGTCCTCCGGCGTGTTGCGATGGATAAACCCGATTCGTCAGGCCCTCAGGACGCACAGTTCATGCCCATCACCTCATTCCAGGCGCTTGCCTGCCCCTTGGACGGCGCCCCTCTTCACAGCAACGGGTCGATGTGGCGCTGCGCCGCTGGTCATGGCTTTGACATCGCCAGTCAGGGCTATACCCACTTGCTTCCGGTTCAGCACAAGCGCTCGCGCGATCCGGGCGACAGCAAGCTGATGGTCGCTGCCCGCCAGCGCTTCCTCAATGCCGGCCATTACCAGGCGATTGCCGCTGCGGTAAGCCGGGCGGTACTGGCGGGTCTGCCACCCAGGGGAATTGCCAGTTGCCTCGATGCCGGTTGCGGCGAGGGTTACTACCTGCGTCAGCTGGCCGCTGCGACCCGTGGCGGCCAGTCCCTGGCGCTGCTTGGGCTGGATATCTCCAAGTGGGCGGTCCTGTCGGCAGCGAAACAGGACAGGCTGCCCACCTGGGTTGTGGGCAGCAACGCCAACCTGCCCGTGCAGCCAGGCACGCTTGATCGGGTGCTGTGCATTTTCGGGTTTCCGGTCCATGCCGAGTTTGCCCGTGTGCTCAAGCCGGGCGGCCAGCTGTTGCAGCTTGATGCCGGGCCGGACCATCTGCGGGAACTGCGCGAGATAATCTACCCCACGCTGAAGCCGGGGCGTGCGGCCGACGGCCGGGAGCCGCAGGGCTTTACCGGCGTCTCCAACGAAACCGTTCGCTACCACCTCGACCTCGCGGGCAGCGAGACGATTGCCGATCTGCTCGCAATGACTCCACATCTCTACCGCGCCAGCGCCGAGCGCCGTTCGAGGGCCGCAGCGTTGACAGCGCTGTCGGTCACCGTGGATGTGCGCCTGGCGCTTCTTGCGCGGAACGCCATCCGCTGATCAATTCTGCCATTCAGTGGGTCACCGACGGACGCCAGATCGGTGCGCCCGAACAAGACACGGGCACCTTGGCTGTCGAAATCACGTTGAGCACGCTGCCAATCGGGCAGAATGGCCAAGAGTCACCTGAGCCAGCGTATCATCACGCTAGTGAGGTCTGCACGCAGCCAGAAACCACTGGCTGTCCGTCAGCAATGCATCATCACAATCCAGTAGCGGACTCTTCCAGCCAACCAGAAGGAGGTCAGCATGAATGCACGCACTTGTCGTATCGCAACCGCAGGTATCCTCATCGTCGGTCTCTTGCCCTTCACGGCCGCACACGCGCAGCTTGGGGACCTGATGAAACAGGGGGAAAGCAGCGGATTGTCCGGCGGACTCGGGAACCTGGGTGGCGTCGGCGACGCGCTTTCCGGACAGTCCATCACCTCTGGCAGCACAAGCAACGTCGCCGGTCTGCTGGAGTTCTGCATCAAGAACAATTATCTCGGGGGAAAGAACGCGGCCTCGGTCAAGGACTCGCTGATGAGCAAGCTGCCGGGTGGAACCTCGTCATCCGACAGTGGCTACAGCAGCGGTGCCAAGGGCATCCTGAGCGACAGCAAAGGCAGCCAGTTCGACCTGGGCAGCATGAAGAAAAAAGTCACGAAGCAGATCTGCGACAAGGTTCTTGCCCAGGGCAAGTCGATGCTTTGAGCGGGCCTCGTGGCAGGACTGTTTGGCCGAAGCACGGCGGCCAGGGTCTGCCGAACCCTGCCCCGACGACGAGGTTTCGGGGAAGGCAGTCTCATCTACGACAGTGAAGTCCCCTGGAGTCACCGCATGAACGTTTCGGTGGTCGACAAGACCGCAAGCGCCAAGCTCACCTGGTGGCTCATTGGAATTGGCCTGGGCGGCGTGCTCTGGATAGCCGTCTACAGTCAGCTGACCGCTCTTGCCGACGCGGTCGTCAGCGCCGTTGGCCTTTCCCGTGGGACGCACCTCGGTGAAGCCGTCCATTTCTTCTTCTACGACACACCCAAGGTGCTGCTGCTCCTGACCGGAATCGTCTTCGTCATGGGCGTCATCCAGACTTTCTTCTCGCCGGAGCGTACCCGGGCGCTGCTTTCCGGCAAGCGGGAAGGCATCGGTAACGTGCTGGCGGCCACCCTGGGTATCGTCACACCGTTCTGCTCGTGCTCGGCCGTGCCCCTGTTCATCGGTTTCCTCTCGGCAGGTGTGCCGTTGGGGGTGACCTTCTCCTTCCTGATCTCGGCCCGATGGTCAACGAAATTGCCTTGGTGCTGCTCTTCGGCATGTTTGGCTGGAAGGTCGCCGCTCTCTACCTCGGCATGGGGTTGCTGGTGGCCATCGTCGCCGGCCTGGTGATCGGCAAACTGCGGATGGAACGTCACCTCGAGGACTGGGTGCAGAAGATCCTCGCCGGCCAGGTGGCTCAGGTGAACGGTGAGCAGCTTTCCTGGTTGGAACGCTTGCAGGCCGGCGGTGCGCATGTGCGCGAAATTGTCGGCAAGGTGTGGCCCTACGTCCTGGTGGGGATTGCCCTGGGTGCCGGCATCCACGGCTATGTGCCGGAGGATTTCATGGCCTCGTTCATGGGCCGTGATGTCTGGTGGGCCGTACCCGCCGCGGTTCTGCTCGGGGTGCCAATGTATACCAATGCCGCGGGAATCATCCCGATTGTCGAAGCCCTGATCGGCAAAGGCGCGGCCCTTGGTACGGTCCTGGCTTTCATGATGGCCGTGATCGCGCTCTCGGCGCCGGAAATGATCATTCTGCGGAAAGCGCTCAGGCCGACCCTGATAGCGACCTTCGCCGGTGTCGTGGCGACCGGCATTTTGCTGGTCGGCTACATTTTCAACTGGCTGCTGTGATTCATTTCTTCATCAGGTAAGAGGAATTCCCATGAAAAACATCAAGGTTCTCGGTACCGGCTGCGCCAACTGTCGCACGACCGTCGCCCTCGTCGAAGCGGTTGCCAGAGAGAAGGGTGTCGAGATTTCGCTCGAAAAAGTCGAGAACCTGCCGGACATCATGAGCTATGGCGTGATGTCCACGCCCGGCGTGGTGATCGACGGGCAGGTGGTGCATGCCGGCGGTGTGCCTGCACGCAGCAAGGTGGAAGGCTGGCTGTGAGATGTGCACTCCGGTGACTTCGGCGGTCAGTCCGAAAGCCCGCCATCTGGTCAAGGGGATTTTCGTCGACTTGCTGAGCCGTCCGGGGAGCCGGGATTGCTTGATATCACTCACCCCGAGTGGTCTGCTGGGCGGCTACCTCCGGGTTTTCAGGCGGATGGGCGGGATGACGATGGTACTCAGCGACACGCCAGACAACAGCTCCTGCGGAGAATCTGCTTCTTCGATATCGACTCACAGCCGACCGAGGAGAATCTGACCCCGGAGGAGCAGCGCTGGTACCGACGAGACATTCAGAAGGACACTACCCGTTTCGGCAAGAGCTACCGCCGTGCTGACTTGCAGGTAGACATCGCTGGACTGAACGTTCTGCAGGCGGCCGGTAAGCTCCGGACGCGCGCTTCCGCGCCCCGTTTCGGTGCCAGTCGAGCTCCTTCCCGCGTTTTTGCCAACATAAAACAGACGGTGCTTGACGAGTCGCTGCACGCCGGAGATACTTCCACTGAATCGGGCGTCTCGGCGTCCGTTTTGCCCTCGCTTCTCGATCCTCTCGACCCTCTCGATCAACTGAATGTGGAAAAATCAATCATGAGTGCAACACAAATCAAACCTGGCGTCGCCACTGGCGACGAGTTGCAAGCGATTTTCGATCTGGCCAAGGCCAAGCATTTCGCGCTGCCGGCGGTCAACGTCATCAACACCAGCACAGTGAACGCGGTCATGGAAACCGCCAAGGAGCTGAACTCCCCGGCGATCATCCAGTTCTCCAACGGCGGCGCGCAGTTCTTTGCCGGCAAGGGCCTCGACAACACCAACCAGCGCTCTTGCATCGCCGGTGGTATCTCGGGCGCCCATCACATCCACCAGCTCGCCGAGCTGTATGGCGCGACGATCATCCTGCACACCGACCACGCGGCCAAGAAACTGCTGCCCTGGATCGACGGCCTGCTCGACGCCGGCGAGAAGTACTTCAAGACGCATGGCAAGCCGCTGTACAGCTCGCACATGCTCGACCTGTCCGAAGAGCCGATTGAAGAGAACATCGAGATCTGCAAGCGGTATCTCGAACGGATGAGCAAGATGGGAATGACGCTCGAGATCGAACTCGGCGTCACTGGTGGTGAAGAAGATGGCGTCGACAATTCCGGCGTGGACAGCTCGAAGCTGTACACGCAGCCAGAGGACGTCTCGCAGGCTTACGAGGAACTCTCGAAGGTCAGCGACCGCTTTACGATCGCCGCCTCCTTCGGCAATGTTCACGGCGTTTACAAGCCCGGCAACGTCAAGTTGCAGCCGATCATCCTCAAGAACTCGCAGGAATACGTGCAGAAGAAATTCGGCACCAAGCCTCATCCGGTCAACTTCGTCTTCCATGGCGGTTCCGGGTCGACTCTTGAGGAAATCCGCGAGGCGATCTCCTACGGCGTGGTCAAGATGAACATCGACACCGACCTCCAGTGGGCGTTCTGGGATGGCGTGATGGGCTTCTACAAGAAGAACGAAGGCTATCTGCAAGGCCAGATCGGCAATCCGGAAGGTGACGACAAGCCGAACAAGAAGTTCTACGATCCGCGCGCCTGGTTGCGCAAGGGCGAAGACGCTTTCCGGGCCAGGCTGAAGCAGGCATTTGCCGATCTTAACAACATCGGCACGCTGGGGTAATTGACCGGCGGGGCATCAAGACGGGCTGGCTCAGATCTGGGCTGGCCCTTTTTTGTGTCTGCGGAGGCACCCACCAACGGGCGTCAGCCCGGGCCAGCAGTTGACTCCCGCCAAGTCAGGCACGCTTTGCCCCGACTCTCCACACGCCATCGAAGGATGATCCAGCGCCAGTCCTGTCGCCGCAAGAAGCCCTCCGTGGCCCCGCTGCAGGGCCGTTGCCTGCCGGCTGCGCCGGCGCGTTGCCTGGCCCGTTTCCAACTGCCAATTTTTGTACACCGAGGATCAAACCATGAGTACCCTGGTAGAACAGCTAATCAACACCGAAGCACACAAATCGATTTTTGAAACCGCCGTACGCCAGAATCCCCTGCCGGTCTGTGCCGCGTTCGGCTCGTCGAGCAGCCCGCAGCCGGTCAGCTTCAGCAACACCGGCCGCGTCCTGAGCACCAAGGACAGCGACGGCGTGCGCGCACAGTTCCCGCAAACCGTCGCCGCCTCCGGCAATGTCGTCCTCACTTCTGCCGGCGCCAGCAGCGCCGGGGTGCAGGGCAAGCGCGTCGCCGTGCTGTTTTCGGGCGGCCCCGCTGCCGGTGGCCACAACGTGGTCTGCGGTCTCAAGCGCGTTCTCGGCGCCGGCAACACCCTTTTCGGCGTAAAGGCCGGCCCGAAAGGCCTGCTCAAGGGTTCGCTGTTCGAGATCACTGACGCCAACGTCGACTTCATCATCAACACCGGCGGCTTCGACTTTCTTGGCTCGGACCGGACCAAGATCAAGAGTGACGAACAGTTCGCGCAGGTCCGCGAGACGTGCATCAAGCATCAGCTCGACGCGATTGTCGTCGTTGGTGGCGACGACTCCAACACCAATGCGGCCGTGCTCGCCGAATCGCTGTTCACCGGCGTCAAGGCCGACGGCTCCGGCGTACAGGTGATCGGCGTGCCGAAGACCATCGACGGCGACCTCCAGGTCGGCGACCTGCTGTCGATTTCGTTCGGCTTCGATACCGCCACACGCATCTACAGCGAAATGGTCGGCAACATCCTGCAGGACACCAGTTCCTCGCTGAAGTACTGGCACTTCGTCAAGCTGATGGGCCGGTCCGCCTCGCACGTCGCACTCGAAGTTGCGCTGCAGACCAAGCCGGCGATCGCCCTGATCTCGGAAGAAATCGCCGCCAGGAAAGAGTCCCTGGCAAGCATCATCGACCGCGTGGCGCAGGTCATCGTCGATCGCTCGCATCGGGGAATGAACTATGGCGTCCTGCTGGCGCCGGAAGGCCTGATCGAGTTCATCCCGGAAATGAACGCGATGATCGCCGAACTCAACGACGTTCTGGCGCACAACGTGGCCGAGTTCGCCGCGCTGGCCGACGAGGCCAAGCCGGCTTTCATCGAGAGCAGGCTCAGCACGGACAACGCCCATCTGCTGGCTTCTCTGCCGCACTACATCGTGAACATGCTGCTCGCTGAGCGCGATTCCCACGGCAATCTGCAGGTCTCGCTGATCCCCACCGAGCAGTTGCTGATCGACATGGCCAAGAAGCGGGTCAGGGAACTGGATCCGCAGGTGCCGTTTGCCGCGCACAGCCACTTCCTCGGCTACGAAGGCCGTTGCGGCGCGCCGACCCTGTTCGATGCTGCCTACACCTACAACCTCGGCCTGACTGCCGGCTCGCTGATCCTCGACGGCCGCACCGGCTACATGGCGACGATCACCGGCCTGACCAGTGGCGGCACGCCGCAGGCGATCCCGCTTGCCGGCCTGCTCAACATCGAGCGCCGCCATGGCAAGGACGAGTTCGTGATCGAAAAGGCATTGGTCAAGATGGATTCACCGGCCATGCAGTACTTCGCCTCGCGGCGCGACGAGTGGGCGGCGAAGGACCTCTTCGCCTCGCCGGGTCCGCGTCAGTTCTGGGGGCCGACCACCCACCAGTTGCCGATCACTGTCGCACTCAACTCCGGCGCTGAATCGCTGATGTTCAAGATCGGCTGAGGGCACGGCTCGTCCGGATGAGCAGGGGCCATCGGCGACGGTGGCCCTTCTTTTTTCCGGTAGCTGGATTGACCAACGAGAGGATGCCTTTGCGGCGCGCAGGCGGATTGCGGTCAAGCGCTCCGCAACGAACTTTTGAGGTCGGTGGCCGATCCTTGGCGGCCAATGGCCAGCAGGCGATGGTGAGGTGACGAGGCGATCGAAAATCTTGCCGTTGGGGCGGTCCCCTTTCTAGCTGCAACCGGCCCGGATCGGGTGCTGAGCAAGGTCCTGTCCCGAGAAACCAGGAGACAGGAATCTCGCCAAAAGCCTGTCCGCGGTCAGCTTCAGGACTTACTGGTCGCGGAACTGCGCCGCCGCTGACAAGCCAGGCCCACGAGCCCGATGCTGATCAGGAGCAGCGTGCCGGGTTGAGGGATCTGGGGTGGGGGAGGGTCGATGCGTTGCTCCAGGGCATTCATGGTGAAGCCTCCGCCCGAACTCGCCCCGACGCCGATCACGTTGACCACGCGGATGGTGGCGTCCCGGGGCGAAAAATCGGACCAGCTGTCAAACTGGCTGAACCGAATAATCCCGCCCGGCGACTGCACACCGAGGTCCAGGGTGACGTTCAGGATGGCATTCAGAATATCGTTGCTGTTCGGATCCATGATGAATTGAAGTGCGAAGCCGGCTGCTACATCGGGCAACTCGACGGGAGGGACGAGCTTCAAGATGTCGGGTCCGACGGCATCGATAGTGGAGATCTGGCTGATGTCAGCACTGCTGATCTTCGGAACCCCGGTCTTCTTGACCTCATAGGCAAAGGCGGAAAGCTGGTCGGAAGCGATATTACCCGCAGTTACCGTCCATTCACCGGCACTGTTCAGCCTGAAGCCGGGATCCACACCCGCTGTCGCACCATTGTCGGCCAGAATAACAAAATCGATGTTTCCGGCATCGGCAGCCCTGGCGTTGCCCCAGCCATGTGAGAACTTGCCGGCCGCGAAGTCCAGGGCCTGGACATTGAATAAAGCCAGCGGGTCTTTCTTGAGCAGATTCTCCAGATCCTGGCCCGCCGGGAACGCGTTGGCCAGGACCGGGGCGAAATTCGAGAATACAAGACCGTCCTGGGTAAAGGTTTCACCGGTCTTGAACATGTCCTGCAAGCTGGTGGCGGATACTGCTCCTGAAAATCCGAGCAGCAGCCAAAGCGCGGTTGCGCCAATGATTGGTCGTCTGGCACGCAGGCTGTCGAATGCGATGCTGTTGATCATTCCCGTTCTCCCAAGAAGCGTCAGAAACAGAAGCGCCGACCACCAGGCTCGTACGTCTTTCGCCAGGCGCAATTGGCGTAGATATGTAGCAAGTTTCCTGCCGACTGCGGGCCACCTTCTGATCTGCAAGATGGCTGTCACCGCTTGCTGTTCCCTCCCGACGCCAACCACTCCGACGCGAAAGCAATGAAATTCGACTTCTCCCCGCAGTCGCCCCTCCGTGGTTCGGACCCGAGTAGCCCGGACCAAAAAATCCAACCCTGCCATCAAGAACAAATGAGCCCCGATCCAAAGGATAGGAAATCGCACGAGCGGCGTCAACCTCGCATTTGGTTCGGGAAGTCCTTGAAAAATCGTCTGAATCCCGCTTCAGTCGGCGGCTGAGCCGCCTGCGGGTCGCCGGCCGCGGCTGCCGGATCGTGTTGGCAACGCATCAATGCGGCAACCGTTTCTCTTGCAGCCTCGCCGCCAGGCGCGAAGTCTTGAGCAGGAGCCCGACCAGTCGGCTGCTCGGGTCGCCCGCGTCAACCCGGCACATCAGATCTTAGGATGGCTGCACCTGCTCCCGGTTACCCAGTGCAGGGAAGTCGCGCACGACAATGATACGAAAGCCCCGCACCTCGGTGCGGTGGAAGCGAAGGCGTTCGGGGTAGAGCATCCGCAGATCGAACGTGCCGGCAAAAATCTCCGCGATCTTGGCCGGTTCGCGGCGCCGCCGACAATCCTCGGCTTAGGCAATTCGTCCGAACGGGTCATCGGGAAAGCGCCGCACCGTTTCCTCCATCGCGCGTGCAGCCTCGGCGTGCTCATCCAGGTCGTAACGAGCGATATATAGATAGTTGTGCAGTTGCGGGATGTCGGGATGCGGTGCGAAGTTCAGGTCTCGCGCATAGTCAACGGCGCCCTCGACGAGATTGGGAAGGTAGGAACTGCGAACCGCGCCCTTCGTTGAGGCGACCGGGTGCCGGCGCGCACCACGATAAGGCGCTAATCCCGGCAGATCCGCCGCCAAACCCACCGGGCTGACGATTCATGGACATGGCACGTCTGTTGCTTAACACACGCTGGAGCCATCGCCATGAGCTGGAAAGGAAAATCCATCTGTTCTGCGGCGGTGTCCATTGCATGCCTCGGGTCGACCGCGCCAAGATCGACACCAACGCGTGCCTGTGCAGGTCGCCGTCAGCAGCCCTCCATAGGCAGACGCTGCTGCGGAAAAACCGGAAATGCGCTACCTTCCGTGGCTCGCGCCTGCCGGCGATCGGGCGGGTTGTTTCAACTCGGGCACTGTTCGCCGGCGACGCAGCGGTGGTCTGACGATACCAGGAGATCGAATGGATTTCGCTTCTTATATCAGAGAGATCGGTCGTGGTGCGACAGGTGCGCGCGACATGTCACGGCGAGAAGCGCAGGATCTCTACACGGCGATGCTCGACGGGACTGTTCCCGACCTCGAACTGGGCGCGATTGTCATCGCGCTGCGCGTGAAGACCGAGACGGTGGACGAAATGGTCGGATTTCTTGCGGCGGCGAATGAACGTTTGCCAGTCCTGCGCCGCCCGGCGGGACGCATTCGCCCGGTCGTCATTCCGACCTACAACGGTGCACGTCGCGCCGCCAATCTGACGCCGCTGCTGGCGCTGCTGCTGCAACGCCACGGCGTGCCGGTACTGCTGCACGGCGTCGGCGACGATTACGGACGGGTCACCAGCGAGCAGGTCCTGCGCGAGTACGGCCTCCAGCCCAGCAGCAGCCTGCAGCAGGCGCAGCTCCTGATGGATCAACATGGCCTCGCTTACCTGCCGCTGCCGCTGCTTTCGCCGGGGCTCGACCGACAGCTTGCCTTGCGCACCCGGCTCGGCTTGCGCAACAGCGCGCACAGCCTCGTCAAGATGCTCGATCCCTTCCAGGGCGACGCCCTGCTGCTGGCGGCAGCGACTCACCCTGATTACCTCAGCAGCATGCGCACTGTGCTGACCAGCGTCGGGGCGGACGCGCTGCTGCTGCGCGGTACCGAGGGCGAACCCTTCGCCAATCCGAAGCGCCGGCCGATGATCGAGCACATTCACGGCGGCGTCAGCGACATCCTCTTTGAAGCCGAGCACGACAGCCTCAGGAATCTGCCGCAACTGCCTGAAAACTGCGACGCACAGGCGACGGTTGCCTGGATGCGCCGCGTCCTTGCCGGCGAAGTCTCGCTGCCTCTACCAATCGCCAACCAGCTGGCTTGCTGCCTCTATGCCTGCGGCCGGGCCACCGACTTCCATCAGGCAAAGGCGCTGGTCGCGGTCGAAAGCAACGGGCTGGCGATGGTCTAGGTCATCTCTCCTTTGCACGCGAGGGAGTGCGCTCGCATGGTCGACAGCCGCGTTGCCGGGAATTGCCCGGCCTGACGAGGCCAAGCCTGGGCAATCTCGGCGCTGCGCGGGCAGTGCTGCAGAAAAGACGGAAATGCGGTACCTTCCCCGGCTCCTGACCAGCGGTCCCGGCCTGGCAGGTGCCCCGAGTGCCCGGACGCGACTGACAGGCGACCGAAAGCGAACATGAAGCGACAGAGAGCCACCATCATCGTCGAAGTCGATCAACGCATCCTGCTGGTGGAAAACCGGGGGGGACTCGTGTTGCTGCCAGGCGGCGGCATCAACCCGGAGGAGTCACGACTGCAGGCAGCGGTACGCGAGCTCGCCGAAGAAACCGGCCTGATCGCCGAGTCGATGCTCTTCCTGTTCAGCCACGAGTCGGCGACAAATTGCCACAATGTTTTCTGGGCTGCCGCATCGGGCGCTGTGCTCGCCGGCGATGACGCCACCGCGCTGCATTTCTTCGATCACGGCAGCCCGCTCCTCATCGGCAGGATGTCAAGGGCAAGCCGCCAGATCATCGACCGTTTCCTCTCGATGCGTGGCGAGACTGCCGTTGCCTTGGCATTCGGGGTTCCAGGCGCTGCAGCAGCGGTGGACAAGAGTGGCAGCGGCGCCGAGGCCTGGCCCGGCGCTTACATCTGATGTCGCCCGGGAGTTCTTGAGGCGGCATGCGAACGATCGGCCTCGCGGCGGTTGTCCAGTCCGGATCAAGGCCCATCATCGATCAACAGTGGAATCAACGGAGGGAGCAATGCATACACACCGAATGGGCCTTGGGCTGGTGTTGATCACCACTCAGATGGTTCTTGCCTGTGCGACGGTTGGTTCAGCCGGCAGCGGCGATGCCTTGACCGACACGGGTTGGAAGCTGTCGGCCTTGCCCGGGCAAACGTCACTCACCGGTCGGCCGGCAACATTGCATTTCTCCGAAGGCCGTGTTCACGGCAGCGATGGCTGCAACCGCTACAGCGGCACCTATAATGCTGCCGGCGAGAAATTCAGTATCAGCGAGAACCTGGCGTCGACCAAGATGGCTTGTCCCGAACCGCTCATGCGGCAGGCCGAGGCCTTTACCCGCGCCCTGACCAAGGCCAGCGCATGGCGCAAGGAAGCCGGGCACCTGGTGCTGCTCGACTCCGGCGGCAGGGAGTTGGCAATTCTTGCCGCGCAGCCGCAGGATCTTGCCGCAACCTCCTGGCGGGTGACCGGCTACAACAACGGCAAGCAGGCAGTTGTGGGCATCCTGGCCGGTTCCGAACTGACGCTGGCTTTTGCTGCTGATGGAAAGCTTGCCGGGGCGGCCGGTTGCAACAACTACACCGCTTCCTATACGACTTCCGGTGAGCGCATCGAGATTGGGCAGGCCGCCGCCACCAGGAAGGTGTGCTCCCAGCCGGAAGGCATCATGGAACAGGAAGACCGCTTTCTCAACGCTCTGGCCAGCGCTGCCACCTGGCGGCTGGACGGGGACCGGCTCGAGCTTCGGACCGCCGCCGGGGCGCTGGCCCTCAGCCTGTCGGCAGCTGACAGCGCCGCAGTTTGGACGACGGAACCGCGCC
This sequence comes from Candidatus Accumulibacter necessarius, assembly GCF_036625085.1. Lineage (NCBI taxonomy): Bacteria > Pseudomonadati > Pseudomonadota > Betaproteobacteria > Candidatus Accumulibacter > Candidatus Accumulibacter necessarius. The sequence goes on from NZ_JAZKUM010000001.1 coordinate 46,609, forward strand.
GGGCAGCGCTCCCCAGTCAGGTCTTTCTTTGTGGCGACCTGCGTGTGCTGCTGACGCATCACGGCGAAAGGATGCAGCTGAGTGTCGGCGGCGAGATCTTCGCCATGCAGCAGATCGAAGCCGCATCGGGGGCCAGATACGTTGCTGTCGACGACGCAACGACCTCGTTCTGGTCGAAAGGTGACGCAGCGACCCTGGTTATCAGGGGGCAGGCCTACCCCAACTGCATGCAGGTGACGGCGAAGGCCAGCCCATTCCGCACGGTCAGCAGGCATCCCGGCTGACCCCTGCCGGTCAGCGATGGCAGGCTGTGATTCGTTGCCGATGGTTGGCGGCAGCGTCGGCTTTCGTCCTCGGGAGCACTTGCCCACCCGGTCCTCACTGCCGTCCTCAGGCCTCCTGCGCAGCCGTTCTGACTGGCCCTGAGCTCCTGCGGTAGAGGAGCACGCGATAGCAGCCCAGGCAGATCAGCCAGGCAATCAGACCGGTGGCAACGGTATGTGAAAGGAAGTGCGCGCCCTGGATCATCCGCCCCAGCGCCAGAAGGCTGCCAAATGTCAGCACCCCGATGAGGACGCGTCGTGCGAGTTGCGGGCGTCGGTCGCGAAGAAAGAAAAACAGCGCGAACAACGAAAAACCGGTGGCCGCGTGACCGGCGGGCCAACACCTGCCTCGGGGTTCAGCCTCCGGCTTGTGGTCCAGAATATGCACATAGGTGTAGGGGCCACCAAATTCCTTGATATCCCAGGGGCAGTGAACGCCGGTGAGGTCCTTGAGGTGGGTGACAATGCCGGTGGAAAGACCCATCGCCAGCACCAGGTAGCCGAGCGGCCGGCGCCACTGCTGCCACTGGCGACGGCTGAAGCTGACCATCCAGCCAAGCAGCGCCAGCAGCGCAAAAACGATCACCGCCTTTTTCAGGAAGTCGTGCATGAAATCTTCGAGTACCCATGCGTGCTTGCCGATGAAGCCATCGCCGGCGGTATAGAACCAGCCTTCGACTGCAAAATCGACAGCTGAGGTATCGACCAGTACCAGTGCCATCAGGACCACGGCAGGAACGATGGCCAGCAACGGCGAAAGGGCGCGGGAGGAGGGGGTAGGGGCCTGGATCATCGGGGCTTTCAGGGCAGGTTGGCGTTCAGATGCGACATTCCGGATCTCACGGCCGGCAAGGTCAGCACTGCCTGCAAGCCACCGAGCGGCGAATCGGCCAGTCTGAGTTCGCCGCCGTAGAGCTGCGCCAGATCGTCGACAATCGACAGGCCCAGCCCGGATCCCGGCACCTGCTGGTCGGCGCGACGCCCCGGCAGAGTACAGCATCGCGGGCTGCAGCGGCAATGCCCTGGCCATCATCGTCCACGCGGATCATCAGGTTTTCTCCATCGACGCTGGCCTGAATCTCGACGCGGGCGGTAGCCCACTTGCAGGCGTTGTCGAGCAGGTTGCCGAGCATCTCCTGGAGATCCTGCTCCTCGCCGCGGAAGGCCAGGGATTCGGCAAGTGGATGCAGGAGCAGTTCGAGCTGCCGCCCGGCGTGGATTCGCCGCATTGTCCGCAGCAGCCTCTCGAACACCGGTCGCAGCGCGGTGCGCGCTCCCGGCAGCCGCCTGGGCCCGCGCCAGGTGGTAGTGCACCTGTTCTTTCGCGGCATCGACCTGGGGGCGATCACCAGCCGGGCGAGTTCGCCGTCCCCGCCGGCGGCGGCATTGGCGAGAAGGCTCAGCGGTGTTTTCAGGGCATGCGCCAGATTGCCCGCCTGCGTTCGCGCGCGTTGGACGACCTCGGCGTTCTGCTCGAGCACGCTGTTGAATTCCCCGACCAGTGGCGCAATTTCGACCGGGAATTCACCTTCGAGACGCTGCGCATCGCCATTGCGCACCCGACCGAGGGCGGCGCGCAGCGTGCGTAGTGGTGAAAGCCCGACGAACACCTGCACCAGCGCGGCGATGACCAGGCCGGTGGCGAGGACGCCGAGGGCCAGCCAGAGCGCGCCGTTGACGCGCGCTGCCGGTTCGACCATCAGGCGCTCGTCGGCGGCGACGATCAGGCGGAATTCGCGGGCGGCAACCTCGGGGCGGTCGTCGAGGCGCACGCTGCGCTCGATGATGCCGAGCATCGTGCCCGCCGGACCCGACAGCCTGTACCGGTGGACCTCCCCGTCGGCGGGAGCGTCAACGGGCGCGGTCAGCACGTAGTCCCAGAGCGGACGCGAGCGCAGCGTCCCGACCGCCGCCGCACCCGCTCCGGCGAGATCGTCGATCTGCCAATAGAGGCCCGAATAGGGCCGATTCAGGCGCAGGTCGCTCAACGGCATCGACAGCGTTGGGCGCCCCTGTTCGTCGAGTGCCAGATGCGCGGTGAGTTGATCGAGGTGAGTTTGCAACTCGGCATGAAACTGCTTCGCCACATGCTGGCGAAACAGGCTGCCCAGTCCCCAGCCGGCCACGATGATCGAGGCAGCCACCCAGAATACGGTGCCAGCGAGCAGCCGGATGCGCAGCGAGCCGCGCAACGCGAGACGATTCATCGCGGTGCGGTCAGCCGGTAGCCCAGGCCACGCACGGTTTCGATCAGACCCGGCGGCAGCTTCTTGCGCAGACGGGCGATGAACACTTCGACGGTATTCGAATCGCGGTCGAAGTCCTGGGCATAGATGTGCTCGACCAGGTCGCTGCGCGAGATCACTTCCTCGCGATGGTGCATCAGGTAGGCCAGCACCCGGTATTCATGGTTGGTCAGCTACAGCGCCTGGCCCCCGACTGTCGCGCGGCCGTTGCGGGTGTCCAGCGTCAGCAACCCGCAGGCCAGCTCGGCGCTGGCATGCCCGCCGGCGCGGCGAGTCAGTGCGCGCAGGCGGGCGAGGAGTTCCTCCATGTGGAAGGGTTTACCCAGATAGTCGTCGACGCCGTTGGCCGCCGAATCGGCGACATAGCCTGCCGCCTGCAGTCCCCGGGTCAGCTGGCTGCGCAGGATGTCCTCATCTTCGACAATCAGGATGCGCATCAGTGTTCCTCTCCGCTCCGGCCGCCTGGGGCACGCTTTCCGCCGGCCTCGCGCGTCCACTTTCAGCTTGACCAGCGAACCGCCGCTGCGCAGAGTCCTGATTTCGTACGCCCAGCGACCGCCGTCGCGCTCGAGTTCCACCTCGAGCACCTGCCCGGGATACTCGCGCTCGACGCGATCGAGGATCGTCCGCAGCCGCAGTACCTCACCCGCTTCGAGCGCATGACGGGCGCGATCATGGTCACCACCGCCGCGCCCGTCACCGCCGGCGCGACTGCTGCCGGCCCAGAACACCGACGAGGTCGCGACCAGGCAGACCAGCAGACCCCGTACGCCGGGTATCATGCAGCTGTTCGTGCTCACTGCGTGGCGCTGGTAGGACCCATGCCCTGTCCCGGCCCTCGCCCCTTCGGCCCGGCCGACCGATGCGCTGCGAACTCGGCGCGGCTGATCGAGCCATCACCATCCCGGTCGATCTCGGCAAACGACGGGACGCCGGCCAACCCGCGCATCGGCCGGCCCTCGTTGGCCCGCTGCGCGATTCGTTCGCTGCGCGTCGCGTCGAATTCCTGCTCGCTGATCCGGCCATCACCGTTGCGGTCGAAATCGGCGAACGTTGCCCTGTTCATCCCCGGCCCGCCGGGCGGACGACTCCCCGCGGTCGTCGGCGACGCCGGCGCCGGCGTGATCGTCTGACTGTCGGCGCCAGGATCAGCAGCCGTCGCCAGCCCGGCAGTCAGGCACAGGCTGCCGGCGAATAGCCAGCAGGTCTTGTTCAACATGTTCATCTCCTTGGCTTGATGGAGAAGGCGAGCGGTCCGGCCACGCCGCCGCGTTGGCGACGGCCGCGCATCATCCGTCCCATTTACGCCGGAATTGCTGAACGTAGCATGAACACGCGCTTCAGCAATCGTTCAGCGACAGCAGGGCAGAGTGGCGGCATGTCCACCACCGAGGGCTTGACCATGCCCATCCAACAGTCCCGCAACTGGCCCTGGCGATCACGCAGGTGCTTGCCGCCACGACGGCCACTGCGACCGCCTCCGCGCGCGATGAACTGGTTACCGAGTATGCCACCACAGCGAGCAGAGAGGCGCCGGCGTTTGCCGGATTCGCAGCTGCGCGCGGCGAAAGCTTCCATCGCAAATCGTTTGCCGGCGGCAACCCGGATCGGGAGTGGCAGACGGCGCGCACCAAGGCCAACTGCCGTGCCTGCCACGCCGATGCCGAGCGCGGTGTGTCTACGACGATTAGACGAGCACGCAGCATCCGCCCGTGTCCGCCGCCGGCGGCCTGCTGACCGAACCAACCCGAGTTTCCCGCCATGAAAACCCTTCTTGCCTTGATCATCACCCTCGTCTCGCTGGCCTGGGGCTGGCATGCCCTGGTCGTTGACACTGCGGCCGGCGCCGCCCCCCTGTGGATTCTGCGTTAGCAGGGGCTCTACCTCAGCGGGCTGCTATCGATCGCCCTGATGTCGCTGGTGCTGGCGACACGTCTGCCGTGGCTCGAAGCGCCGCTTGGCGGCATGGACCGGGTCTATCGCAGCCACAAGTGGGCCGGCATTCTGGCCTGCGCCTTCGCCGCGCTGTACTGGCTGGTCGAGATGTCGAGCGACCTGCTGAAGGCCGTCATCGGTCGTCAGGGACGCGTGCCGAAGGAGAAGTTCAACGGCTTGCTGGAGGTCCTGAGCGAAGTGGCGGAAGACCTCGGCGAATGGGCGATCTACGTTCTCCTGATGATGCTGGTGATCACGCTCTGGCAGCGCTTCCCGTACCGGATGTGGCGATTCCTGCATCGGCTGATGCCGATTCTCTACCTGACACTCGCTTTTCATGCCGTTTTTCTTGCACCGGCGGCGTACTGGACCCAGCCGGTCAGTGGCCTGCTGGCGCTGCTGATCGCTCGCGGCAGGTGCAGGGGACAGTCCTTGCCGTCGGCCAGCCGGCTCCCGATGTCGTCGCCGTGCGCTGCCGCCTCGATCAGCGCCCTTGGCGACTACACCCCCAGCCTTGGCAAGCGTCTTGCACCTGGACAGCCGGTGCGTGTCGAGGGGCCGTACGGGCGTTTCGACATCGGGCGCCAGGACCGGCGGGCGCAGCAGTTGTGGGTCGCCGGCGGGATCGGCGTCACGCCCTTCCTGGCTTGGCTCGAATCACTGCAGGCGTGGCCCGATGACGCCCCAGCTGCCGAGCTGCACTACTGCACCGGCGACCGCGACGCCGACCCCTTCGTTACCCGGCTGGAGTCCTTGTGCGCGCCGCTTGCCGGCATCCGGCTGCAGGTGCATGGCGCGCGCCTGCGAGCGGCCTGGCGCGGGCGCCTGACTTTTCATCAGGAGGCGTTTGTCATGCGCTAGGGTGGCTGCCGCTTTGCCGCAACCGAAGCCGGAAACCGCATTTCACGGCGGGTGCACGGCTGGTGTACCAATAGACAGTTTCACCTGCAGTCGAATTGCCGCAGAATGGCGCCGCGTGACTGGCTGCCGAACGCGACCTGGACGCCGCGTCGCGGCGTCCAGGTCCGGCGGTTGCCTCGTCGCCGGCCGGGATGTCCGGTGGTCCGAGGCTTGGCACGAGAAAACGGAGGATTCAATGCGCGTGGGTGGATGGTTGCTTGTTTCGCTGGTGATGAGTGGCGCGGCCTGGGCCGACGAGCTTGCGCCGGCGCCAGAGATACCGCAGACGCTCGAACAGGCGAGTGCGCAGCGGGCGCGGGCGGCGGCGATGCGCGACGAAGCCGAGCGTCGCCACGAGGCCGAGAAGAATGCTTGCTACAGCAAGTTTCTGGTCAACGACTGTCTGGCAGACGCCAAGAAGCGCTATACGGCGACGATCGTTGAAGCGCGCAGACTGGACCAGCCGGCGCGGGATTTCGAGCGCGAGGCGCGGCGGCGTGATGTCGAGGCCGAGGAAGCGCAACGACTGGCCGACCAGCCCGCGCGCGAGGCCGAACAGAAGGCGAGTGCCGAGCGCTTCCGTGCCGAGGAAGCAGCCAAGGCGAGTGCGCGTCAGCAGAAGCTTGCGGAAAAGGCCCGGCAGGCTGAAGAAGGACGCCAGAAGACGGCCGCCGAACAGGCCAGGAGGCAAGCCAAACTGGAGAAGCGAGCCCGGCAGGACGCCGAGCGCGAGGCGAAAAAGGCTGCCAGGCAAGCGGGGTCGCCAGCGGCCGGCGCCGGCAACTGATCGCACCCCTGGGCTTTCCAGAGGGGCCAGGTTGGCCGCCGGCGTCCTGTCAGAGGCTGTTAAAGATTGATGCAGCGCCAAGAAACCGTCATTCCCGCGCAAGCGGGAATCGGGTTCATATAACCAATTTCTCTCAAAAACAATCAGATAAACCAAGTGGATTCCCGCTTGCGCGGGAATGACGGCTAATATCACGCTTGCCAGCTAAAAAATTCACAAGCGCTCAGCCAGGGGCTACTGGCTGCCGCCGAGCCAGATCCCACGCCGGGCGCCCCATTTCAGGCGATCCCCTGGCTCGCCAGGTACTCTTCGTAATTGCCGAGGTAGTTGACGACCTTGCCGTCGCTGCCGATTTCGAGGATGCGGGTGGCCAGTGACGAGACGAATTCGCGGTCGTGCGAGACGAAGATCAGCGTGCCCTTGAACTTCTCGAGCGCGCTATTGAGCGACTCGATCGATTCCATGTCGAGGTGGTTGGTGGGTTCATCAAGGACCAGGACGTTCGGCCTCATCAGCATCAGCTTGCCGAAAATCATCCGGCCCTGTTCTCCACCCGAAATCACCTTGACCGCCTTCTGCGCTTCGTTGCCCGAGAACAGGAGGCGTCCGAGCGTGCCGCGGATCAGCGTTGACAGGTCTTCACCGTCGCTGGTGCCGTCGCGTGCGTAGCCGGCGATCCAGTCGGCCAGGCTGACATCACTGTTGAAATCCTGGGCGTGATCCTGGGCGTAGTAGCCGGGGCGTGCCTTCTCCGCCCACTTGATGCTGCCGCGTTGCGGTTGCAACTCGCCCATCAGCAGCTTCAGCAGGGTGGTCTTGCCGACGCCGTTTTCGCCGATCACCGCCAGACGGTCGCCGCCATTGATCGACAGGTCCAGCTTGCTGAAGATTTTCTGCTCGCTACCGTGATAGCCGAAGCTCAGGTTCTGGATTTCGACCGCCTGGCGATGAAGCTTTTCCTTCTCGTCGAACTCGAAACGGATCCAGGGGTATTGGCGAGACGAGGGCTTGACGTCTTCCGGTTTCAGTTTGTCGATCAGCTTCAGGCGGGAAGTCGCCTGTTTGGCTTTCGAGGCGTTGGCCGAGAAGCGGCGGACGAAATTCTGCAGCTCGGCAATCCGCTCCTTGGCTTTCGCGTTGGCGCTCTGCTGCCGCTCGCGCGCCTGCGTCGAAGCTTCCATGAAGTCATCGTAGTTGCCCGGATAGACGGCGATCTTGCCGTAGTCCAGGTCGGCCATGTGCGTACACACTTGGTTGAGGAAGTGCCGATCGTGAGAGATGATGACCATCGTGCTGTTGCGCTCGTTGATCGCGTTTTCCAGCCAGCGGATGGTGGCAATGTCGAGGTTGTTGGTCGGTTCGTCGAGCAGCAGGATTTCGGGGTCGGCAAACAGCGCCTGGATCAACAGGACGCGCAGCTTCCAGCCCGGTGCGACATCACTCATCGGGCCAAAGTGCTGTTCGGCCGGGATGCCGACGCCGAGCAGCAGTTCGCCGGCGCGCGCCTCGGCGGTGTAGCCGCCGTATTCGGCGAACCGGGCCTCGAGGTCGGCGGCGTGCATGTAGTCGTCCTCGCTGGCATCAAGGTTGGCGTAGATGGCGTCCTTCTCGAGCATGCAGGCCCACATCTGCTCGTGCCCCATCATCACCACGTCGATGACGCGCTGCTGCTCGAAGGCGAACTGGTCCTGACGCAGGTAGGCCAGGCGTTCGTGCGGGTCTTTCGAGACGTTGCCGGCGGTGGGTTCAAGTTCGCCGGCGAGGATCTTCATGAAGGTCGACTTGCCGGAGCCATTGGCGCCGATCAGGCCGTAGCGATAGCCTTCGCCGAACTTGACCGAGACGTTTTCAAAAAGGGGCTTGGCCCCGAACTGCATGGTGATGTTGTTGGCGACGAGCACTCAGAAACCTCGGTAAAATCATCAAGTTGCAAGAGGGCGCTATTGTACTCCAGGCGTCGGCGATGTGTTTCCGCTTCGGCACCCTGAGCGACATCGTTTTCGGTTGCACCGAGGGGGCTGGTTTCTGGTCGCAGACCAGACCTCAATCGACCACGGGTTGCCCCGCGCCAGGCAATGGCATGGCTCGCCGAGCCGGCGTCAGCGATTGTCCAGCGCCAGCTTGACACCGAACCCGAGCAGCGCGCCGCCTGCCAGGCGGGTCGCCAGCTTGCGCGCGAAGGGCAGGGACGACAGTTTGCGCGCCACCGCGTTGCCAACGAGCACCAGACCCGCCTGGTAGAGAAAGCTGAGGATGGTGACGTGCGCCATCATCACCGCCAGCGTCAGCGACGAGGCGTTGGCGTCCAGGAAGAGCGGAAAGAAGGCGACAAAAAAAAGCATCACCTTCGGGTTGGTGAGGCTGACGGCAAAGGCCTGTCGGAAGTACACCCAGGCGCTTTTCCTTGCTTCCTCGGCGGCACTGGCGGTGGGGACGGGCCTGAACAGCAGTTGCAGTCCCATCCAGCCGAGGTAGGCGGCGCCGAACCACTGCAAGCCCTGGAAAAGCACGGGGTGGGCATTCATCACCGCGGCCAGACCGACGATCGCGGCGACCATATAGACCATGTCACCCAGCAGCGTACCGACGACAGCGCCCAGCCCCGCGCCGATGCCATTGCGCGCCGTGGCATTGAGAATGGCCAGCGTACCGGGACCCGGGATCAACTGGAAGACGATGATGGCAGCAACGAAGCTGGCGTAATTCTGGATTTCAAACATCGGTCACTCTCCGTTCAGCAAGGCATCAAGTTCGCGCCACAGGGGCTCACAGAGGCCCTCGCGGTATGCGGCGCGCCGGAAGCTGGGGTGCTCCTTGCGGTACACCTCCAACAGACCATGGTACTGATCGATCAGGCAGCTTCTGACGTTGGCTAGCCGGTCGGCGGCTTTGACGACCAATGCCAGCTCGGCGGGACCAGCGACCGTCGCCAGTCTGGCGTAAGTCCCAGCCTTCCGCTCGGCGCGGCTGGCGCCGGGGGAGTCGGTGAGCAGGCTGACGCACTCGGCAATCCGTCGTCCAAAGCGCGCCAGAACCTCGTCCTCGGTGACCCGAGTGTCCTCGATCACGTCGTGGAGATAGCCGACGATCTGAGCGTCGGTGCCGTAGCCCGACAACAGGCTGACGACCGCTTCGAGATGGAAGGCATAGGGCCGGTCGCCATACATCTGGCTGCCATGGGCTGTCAGCGCGAAGGCTCGGGCTTCATCGAGCATGGCTGTTTGGCTTTCCATAATCGCCAGTGGGGCTGGTCTGCTGCACCTGGCGTGAATGCGCGCGGAAAGCCGCTGCCAGCGCGCAAAGGCCCTCGTATTGCTGTCGCCAGAAGCCGCTCTGCGCGGCCGACTCGGGCAGCGGCCCATGCCTGAGGCCACAGGCGGGCATTGCCTGTCCACGATACTGGGTCGCAAAGAGTTGATCCCAGATCGGAAAGAGGACCGCAAAATTGCAGCCGTAGCGGTACTGGCGGCCGCCCGGGAGGTCGAGCGCATGGTGCCAGCGATGGTAACGCGGGCTGACCAGCAGCAATTCGCCAAGGCGTCCGAACGAAAGCCGGGCATTGACATGTGACAGGTTCTCGATCGTCTTGACGACGATCAGCAGGCCGATGAAATGTCCCGGCGGTACGCCGACGAGCAGCGCGACGACGGCAAACCAGAAGCCGCCAATCAGGTCGTCGAGCAGATGGTTGCGGCTGTCGGTCCACAGCGTCATCTGGCGCTGACTGTGATGGATCGCGTGCAGCGCCCACCACCAGCGAAAACGGTGCGACAGGCGGTGGCGCCAGTATTCGGTGAAGTCCAGGATCAGGAGATAGATCACGAAACTGAGCAGTGGCCGCGTCTCCAGCGAAGGAAAGAGGTCTTCGAGTTGTGGGGGGATGATGTCGTTGAAGCGTAGCCAGCTGTCGACGCTCGCGAACAGTGGCGCCAGTAAGGCAAAGACGAGGAGCGGTATGATGCCCAGCCGGTCGAGTAGCGAATAGAGTACGTCCACCCGCACCGCTTGGCGGTCCCGCCAGACCTCGATCGGCCGCAGGGCCTCCAGGGGGCGCAGCAGGAGGTAGGCGGCGCTGATCTGCAGGACCCCGCAGAGGAAGAACTCGATGCCGTCGAAGGCCATCTCCAGGTAGCTGCCCAACCCCATGGCCAGCAGTGGCGGCTGGATCAGGCGATCGAGCAGCCAACCCTGAAGGGCGACAAAGGCTTCAACCAGGGTGTCGATCATGGCTGCGCGCGCCGCGCCGCAAAACAGAAGCCCTTGCCTTTCAGGCCGGCGATCAAGGGGTCCAGCATCGGCGCAAAAGGATCCTTGCGCGACCAGATGCCGAGATGCGCCATGATGATGTCGCCATCCTTCAGACGATCGAGGGCGCGCTTCAGCAGTAGCGAGTTGGGGTAGGTCTCGGAGGGCAGTTCATCACCCAGGAAACCCGCTGCCGCCCAGCCGACATGGCGGTAGCCACAGGCCTGCGCGGCGGCCAGCGTGTTCGGCGTCGTGCGACCGCCGGGAGCGCGCCAGAGGGGATCGAGCCGACGGCCGGTCAACTCCTGGAAGCGCGTATCCGGGCGCTGCAACTCTGCGCAGACGGCGCGCGCGTCCATGCTTTCGCTGCCGCCATCCGGCAGCCGGTAGCGGACCTGGTTGCCGATGTCCTCACGGAAACTGCCGTGTCGCCAGGTGTGGCTGCCAAAAGCGTGGCCTTCCGCAACGCGCGCCTGCCAGTAAGGCGCCCAGCTGGCGTCGAGCGCATGGTCCCCGCGAAGGGTCTTTTCCTGGGCGAGAAAGAAGGTCGCCTTGACGCCATGCCTCGCCAGCGTCTCGGCGATCAGGTCGGCGTGGCGCATGTTGCCGGTGTCAAAGGTCAGGTAGAGCGTCCCCTTGCAGGCAGCAGAGGGCGTCGCGGCAGGCGTGGCGAGTGCGGTTGCGCAAGCGGTCAGCAGGCTCAGGCCAAGCCCCAGGTGGCTGATCAAGGCGTTCATCTGAGACCCGCGTGATTGAGGAAGAAGACCCCGTGTGGCGAACTGCCGACCGGTATCGACCGCTTGAGCGTACCGGTGGCGAGGTCGATGACCTGCACCTTGCGGGCGAAGCGGGCGGTGGCCCAGAGTTCCTTGCCGTCGCCACGTACCATCATGTCGTCCGGGCCGCCTGGCACCTCGTACTTGCCCACTACCGCCATGGTCTGCGTATCGAGCAGCGAGATGCTGCCATCGACCGAGCGGTTCGAAACGTAGAAATGCCGTCCGTCACCCTTTGGCTGCAGATTGTGCGCCGCAGGGGCGGTGGCCACCTTTTTGACGCTCTTCCGGTAGCGCCACTCAATCACCTCGACGACGCCGTCGCCCATGCAGGCGACGAGCAGATGGCGGTTGTCGGGAGACATGACGATTCCCGCTGGCGTCGCGGCGACTGGCATGACCCAGGCGATCTTCTGCGTCGGCAAGCTGATCGCCATCACCTCGTTCGAGTCCTGCAGGGTCACGAAGACAAACTGGCTGGCATCGTCGAAAGCCATGTGCGAAGGGGTCTTCGGTGCGGGCAGGCGGGCGATGAGCCGGAAGTCCTGTGGATCATAGATATCGACCCGGTCAAGGCGCAGCGAAGTGGCGACGAACCATTTCCGGTTCGGCGAGTAGCCCAGTTGATAGGGGTCGGAAATGTTGCGAATGCGCTTCTGCTCCTGCCCGGTGTGCGGGTCAAAGAAGACCAGCTGGTTGGCGGCTGCGCAGGCGACGATGACCGACTTGTCGTCGGGCGTCGGCATCAGGTGATGCGGCTCCTTGCACACGTTCGCCTTGCCGGTGACAGCGTAGGTTTCCGTGTCGATCAGGCTGATCGTGCCGTCGGCCGAATTGAGCGCAATTGCCAGGCCGGCAGGGGCGTCACCGGTCGCCAACAGGGTCAGGGCAACGATCAGAGATGTGGCCAGGCGGTGGCCGGAGCTTGCGAGGCGGCGGAGCAGCATGGCTTTGTTGTACCGTTTGAACACGTTGGAAAGGTCTCGCCCGGGGCGAGACGTGGCTCGGCAGGATCCGGTTGACGGTTGCAGACACTGTGCTACGCGGGCTGCAGAATCGGTCGGAGCACGATTCTGCAGGCCTCCTCTTACGCCAGGCTGACTATCCGCGGCTCGCCGAAGTAATCGATGAGAATGCCCCGCTTCACGCCTTTTTCTGGATCAGCTCGATCTTGTAGCCGTCGGGATCCTCGACGAAGGCGATCACCGTCGTGCCGTGTTTCATCGGCCCGGCCTCGCGCACGACCTTGCCGCCGCGCGCCTTGATCTGCTCGCAAGCGGCGTAGGCGTCGGCGACCTCGATCGCCACATGGCCGAAGCCGCTGCCGATGTCGTAGGACGACGTGTCCCAGTTGTGCGTCAACTCAAGAACCGCCCCTTCGGATTCCGGGCCGTAGCCGACAAAGGCCAGGGTGAAGCGACCTGTCGGGTAATCCGTGCGCCGCAATTCACGCATGCCGAGGATTTCGGTGTAGAAGGCCAGCGAGCGACCGAGATCGCCGACTCGCACCATCGTATGCAGGATTCTCATGCCATTTCCTTACCAGTTTGGACAATGGGCGGCGCGCCGTTTAAGTGCTTCGCGTGCCGCCCGGAATCGGGACACAGCTGCGTAACGATCGCCGAGAAGCGCGGGCTGTGCTTCATTTTGCAGGGGTGACATGCACGGGGCTGCATGGCGATATAGAGTCCTCCACAAATCAATTCCTTGGCGGGATTCTCGCTGGTATGCAGATCGTCCTGCATGCACGAGGATGCACGTCTGACCCCGTAGATGGCCCTTACACACCGATTGACCGGTCAGGAGAACCGCCCTTGCCCACCTCAAGAGTCGGTCTTACAGACGCAATCGTAACAGCTATCGAGCCACCCGAAACGTCGGAGCTCTTCGTCTGGGATTCCGTGCGCGCGGGCCGCGCTGGCTGCTCGTCAGTTCGCTCGTGGCCGGTTGCCGTCACCGAAGGACGAAAACCCAGTAGCCGCTTATGCTCTGAAGCAGGCAGCCAGACGAGGAACGGCAGAGGCCGAGAGCCAACGGCCGCATCGCACGCACCCGGCGTGATGCTCAGATCAGGCGCGCCTCGCCCTGCACCAAGGAGTGATTCGCCATCAGCGGATCGACACTTCAACCCGTCGGTTCTTCGGCTCCCATACGTTGTCGGGCGTGGCGACCAGCAGGTTGCGCTTGCCGTGCGATTCCACCGTCAGGGCATGAACCCGGACGCCCTTTTCCTTGAGCAGTTGGGCAATCGTGGTGGCGCGCTTGAGAGAGAGTTGCTCGTTGTAGTCCGTCTTGTAAACGGTGTCCGTATGGCCGATCACTGAAATATCGACCGCCGGCCGGCGTGCCGTTTCGGCAATGATCTTCGGGATCAACGCTTCGGATTCTGGAGTAAGCGTGGTACCGCTCTTGAAGTAGAGCAGATAGCGCACGGGGATTTTCGGCTGCGCCGCCATGGCGTCGGCAAAGTCTTTCGTGATCTGGTCTGTCTCGACGGGCGCAGCCGGCGCGGAACCGTCGGTCGGTGCTCCCTGTCGTGCCTTGCTGATGAGTTGCTCGCCTTTCTGGCCCTTGATGACCACCTGGCCTGTGGAACCGTCGGGGCTTTCGAGCAGGACGACATAGGACTTCGGCGCGCAGCCGGCCAGTATCACCGCGACAATGGTGACGAGAAGAAGGCGGTTTGCCGGATGGCGAGGGTGAATTGGCTTCCGTGTGGCAGGACGCATGACCTATTCTTCCACCTTGACGACAAACTGCGTACCGCGCACGCCGATGGTGCCACTTGGTGTCCTGACAGTTACGGCATCTGGCTGGAGTTTGGCGATGACGCCCGAAACGTAGTTGAGACTACCCTTGGCCAGCTTGCTGCCGAGCTTGAGTTTAGCCTGTACGGGGACGTAGAGGTACTCATCCACGACAAACTCGGTATCCGGGCCAAAGGACATCACCGTTTCATCCTTGAAGGTGACACCCATACTGCTCCTCGGACCGGTCTGCAGCACACTTCCCTGGTGCACGGCTGAACCGACCTCGGCCTTGAACCTCTTGCCGCCGTTCGTCACCGAGGCTTCCCCGGTGACATTCTTGACGTAGCCGATCGACGTCTCGTCGGCCCATACGCAAGTGGTCAGCAGCAGGGCACAAATCAAGGTCAATCGAGTCATTTCGCTCTCCTCCATAATGTCTGTCACGGGGATCGTGCAACGTTGACTTCAGCAAGGCGCCGACGACATGGCCAGTTCATCTTGCACAAACTCCGTACAAAGCGCATCAGCCAATTCGCGCAACAAACGGCCCACGTGCGAGACTATACACTACCCTTTGCAGACGATCCCTTGTCAGGGATCACCCTGACCATGTCTCCACTCGGAAGTTTCCCGCTTTGTGGGCGACATGCGAACGACGTACTATTTGTCCTCTGGAGAACGCTGCTCTTCGGATCGGATGCGTTTCGACGAAAATTAACCGATTGGTCGAAGACATGAAGAGTACCTCTCTGAAGCACCTGGGCGCTTTTCTGCCAATCATTCCGGTTGTGCTTGGGCTGGCGCTGCTGCTGCTCGACCCATTGTCACTGCAAGCCTTGCGCCACAATCTGTTCGACCAGTATCAGCGTTGGCATCCACGCGAGTATACGGAGGTGCCTGTGCGCATCATCGACATCGATGAGGAAAGCCTGGCCCGCGTGGGCCAGTGGCCGTGGCCACGCACGCGGCTTGCCGAACTTGTTGACAAGCTCAATGCGGCGGGCGTCGCTGCCATCGGCTTTGACGTGGTGCTTGCCGAGGCCGACCGCACTTCACCGCGAGCAATGGCCGCGTTGTGGTCACTGCAAGGCCCGTTGCGCAACGCCATTGAAAACCTGCCCGATCATGACCAGGTACTGGCGCAAAGCCTGAGCGGGGCCCCCGTGGTACTTGGCTTCATTGTCCAGCGTGGCAAGACGCAAGACAGCGCGACCGGGGACCATGCCACAACAACCCCAGCAGCCATACTGCCGGCCAGACCATTCCGGTACATCAGTTCAGGGGAGCAACCGGGGCGCTGGCTACATCGCTTCGACAGCGCAATTTCGGCCCGGCCCGAGTTGGCAAAGGCCGCCCAAGGCAACGGCGCACTGAGTTTCGTGCCGGATGGCGACGGCGTGGTCCGGCGCGTTCCGCTGGTGCTGCAACTCGCAGGCGAGCCTGTTCCGACACTGGTCGCGGAAACCCTGCGGGTAGCCCAGGGTGAGCGAAACTATGTGCTGAGAACGCAGGGCAGCGACATCGGTCTCGAAGAGATCCGGATCGGCCAGTTCAGGATTCCGACCACGGCGGAGGGCGAGATCTGGGTGCATTACTCGCCCGAGGTTGCCAGCCGCTACCTTCCGGCCTGGAAGGTTCTTGCCGAGACGATCCCGGGCGCGATGCTCGATGGCCAGCTGGTACTCATCGGCAGTTCTGCCGAAGGGCTGATGGACCTCCGATTCAGTCCGCTCGGCCGCATCATGCCCGGTGTCGAAGCGCACGCCCAGGCCCTCGAACAGATTCTTTCCGGTTACATCTTGCGGCGCCCGGGCTGGGCCCGAGCCGTGGAAAGTATCGCCATCATCATAGGCGGGTTCGCCATCGGGTTTGTCGCCATCCGGGCCAGCGCGTTGACCGCAGCCGGCACGACTCTGATCTTGCTGAGCGTGGTACTCTTCGGCGGCTGGTATGGCTTCCGCGAACACGCGCTGCTCCTCAACACCGTCACACCGGCCCTGACCTTCGCCTTGGCTTTCGTTCTTGGCAGCCTGCTCCACCACTTCATCAGCGAGCGAGAGCAGCGCCGGATCAGGGATGTCTTTTCCCGTTACGTTTCGCCGAACCGCGTCCGCTATCTGGTCGACCACCCGGAGGCCATGGAACTAGGTGGTTGCCGGCAGGAATGCAGTTTCATTTTCACCGACCTGGCTGGCTTTACCACCCTGATGGAGACTATCGACCCCGGCGAGGCTGTGTCCCTGCTCAATGCTTACCTCGACCAGATGATCGGCATTGCCTTCCGCCACGAGGGCACTCTTGATCGCATCGTCGGTGATGCGGTGGCGATCATGTTTTCCGCGCCAGTGCTGCAGGCCGACCACCGTGCCCGCGCCCTGGCCTGCGCCCTGGAGATGGACGCTTTTGCCAGCGACTACGCTGCAGAACTCAACGCCAGAGGTGTCGCCTTCGGTGAGACGCGCATAGGGATTCACTCCGGAGAAGTGATTGTCGGCAATTTCGGGGGCACGACCATTGCCGATTATCGGGCACTGGGAGACCCGGTCAACACGGCCGCTCGCCTGGAAAGTGTCAACAAGCGGATCGGCACGCGCATCTGCGTCTCAGAAGCGACCCTGGGTGGCTGCCCCGACGCCCAGGCGCGCCCGATTGGCCGGCTGCTTCTCAAGGGAAAAAGCCAGGCGCTGCAGGTCTTTGAGCCTCTTGACGGCGCCCGGCTGCGGAAGTACGCGCCCCTCGAAGAATACCGGGCAGCTTACCGTTTAATGGCCAACGAAACGCCGACTGCAGCCGCCGTCTTCCGTGACCTGGCCACACAGTATCCGGATGACCCGCTTGCGGCCCTGCACCATCGCCGGCTCGCCGAAGGATCCCGGGGAGACCTCATAGTGCTGACCGAGAAGTAGCGAGGGGAGGAAGTGACCGCCCATGACGGCAGCGCGCTGCCGGCGCAGGCCTTTTCGATAAAGTTGAAATGCGCGGGGCGCTGTTGGAGTGGACCTCGATGGCGAACCGGTCTTTAGGGGTGGAGACCGACCGCGAATTGCTTCGGCGCTAGTTGCGTCCCAGACGGACCGTTGCCGTTTCGGCGACTTGAGCTTGCAGGTCCGGGTTTCGGGCAAGCAGGCTGGCAAAGTCGCCTGCTGTCATGACCAGCACTTCGCAGAATGCCAGTGCGATCACATCGGCAGCGCGGGGCGCCTGGGTCAGCAACGCGAGCTCGCCAAAGAAATCACCCGAGCCGAGCCTTCTCGGTCCGCTGGCAAGCTTGACCTCGACGGCACCCGATGCCAGGAAAAACATCTCCCGGCCTTTTTCGCCCTTGCGGATGATGGTCTCGCCAGGCACGATGAAACGCGGCCTCAGGAGCGGGACGATGGACTCGAGGAAGGCTGCATCAAGTCCGTGAAAAAAAGGAAGCCTGACCAGCAGTTCCGTGGGGCTCAGCTTGAGGTCGAGAGGCGGACGCTGATTGGCAGACTGCCAGCGGACGTCGAGGTCGCGCAGCAGATCCTTGAAGACTTCACGGCTGATTACGGCCTCGTCGACAAGCCTCTGATATTCAGAGTTTTCGATGCGCAGTGCGGCACGCTCGAGGTAGCGCACCTGCATGACTTCGGCGAATTCGCCGTATTGAAGGCGCAGTGCGGCAAGTGCCTTCTCGATGGCCTCCAGGCGTCGCTGCAGCACGATTGCCAAGGAGTCGGCAGCCTGGGCGCCGAGCATTTCCGGAATGCGCTCCGCGGCGAATTGCAGCAGGCTATGGGTGGTGGCCCGGCCGACGAGAAGGGACTCCTGGCGGTCGGCCAGGGCTCTTGCCAGGAGAGTTGAGCTTCCGAAGCGCCGCTGCAGTTCGGCGGACAGCCGGAAGGGTAGGGAGAAGCCCAATTCTTCACGTGCGGCAGCTTCATACCCTGCCTGCCCCTCGGATTTCGCCCGGTCTTCAAGATCGTACGCGCGTGCCACCAGGTTACGCACGATCCGGCCCGAAACGATGCGCTCGTGATAGTTCTGGAAGTGTAGCAACTGCTCGCGTTGCGCCGTCGTGACCAAGGCTGAACGCAGGCGCTCGCCCGGAGATGGCACATGGTCGGCCTGCAGCACGGTTTCCGCTTCATTCATGCGCACCGAGTATTGTTCGGCCAGGCGTTCGCGGGCTGCGGGTTCGATATGGTATCGGTCGGCGGCGACCACGAGCCGGTCCTTGACCATCCCGAGACTATGCGCAATCGCGCGGCCGCGGAGGAATCGGTCAATCGGCTCGAGGCGGTCGATGCCGAGAATCCGGATCAGCGGCCGAAGGGTGAGGCCATTGACGAAGAGAGTGATCAGTACGAACGCGGTGACAAGGGTGGCCACCAGATGCTTGACGTCTGCGGGCACCGCAGGGTGCTCGACGACGGCGAGGGCCAGGGCAAGAGAAATGGCACCCCGCAGCCCCCCCCACAGGATGACCAGACGCAGGTCGGAATTCACCTTCTGGGCGAGGCCCACGGCACTCATCATTGGCATGAGGAAGTACAGAACGAGTCCGCGGGCAGCCAGGGCGCAAAGCAGGAGTACGGCGAGCAAAAAAATATCCGCCATGCCGACATCGGCCAACAGGCCGGGAATACGCAGGGCGGCGAGCAGGAAGATCAACCCGCTCGCCCAATAACCCAGCTGTTTCCAGGTTTCGACCAGGAAACTCCAGGTCTTCGGCGAGACCCGGGTTCTCCCGTCATAGGCAAAGACGAGCGCAGCGACGACCACGGCGACGACACCGGAAAAATGGAAGCCGTATTCGCCGATGGCGAAGGCAAGATAGGCGACAACGACCGTCACCGTGACCTCCGCCATGCGCTTGCCGGGAAGAAATTGAAGAAGCTGAGTGGCCAGGATGGACAGACTGAATCCGACGAGAAAGCCCCCGGAGAAGCCGCGCAGGAATGCAAAGATGGCATCGCTTGCATCGCCCGAGCCGACGGTCAGCATGGTCATCAGTACCGAGAACAGCGCGATGGCGGCTGCGTCGTTGAAGAGGCTCTCGCCCTCGACCAGAAGGGTTAGCCGGTGCGGAACGCTGATGTCCTTGAACAAGGCCACCACGGCCACGGGATCGGTAGTCGAAACGATCGCTGCCAGTAGCAGGCAGGCAACCAGGGAATACGACGAGAAGTTGGCAAGCCCGAAGCCGATGACCAGCGTTGATGCCATCACGGCGACGACGGCCAGGAGGAAAATCGGCACGACATCCTCGAGCAGGCGACGGACATCGATCTCGATTGCAGTTTCAAACAGCAGTATGGGTAGAAACAGGTAGAGAAAGGCTTCGCTGGACAGCGACAACGAAGCGCCCAGAGGATGGCTCGAGAAATCCATGGCGAAGCCCGCGGCCGCGCCGAAGATCACCAGCACAAGGGACAGCGGCAAGGCCAGGCGGCGGGCGACAGGCTCCATCGCCACGACAACTGCCAACAGCAGGGCTACACCAAGGACTGAAATCGGGATACTGGCCATTCACTGCTTCCCTTTCGTTTCAATCATCTCGTCGAAATTGACGATACCGGCTGGCATATGCTTCGGGACAGTCAGGCCAGGGCTGCAATCCATTGGGTCGCCCGCCGCAGGCTTTCGGCCATGTCGCGGGAAATGTTTTCGAGCAGGACGATCCTGAGCGTTGGAGCCTCTCGCGCCAGGCGGTCGATGTCGTCGGCTTCCAGTACCCAGCAACTGACCTCGCCGTCGGCAACGACAGTCGCGCTTCTCGTCGTTTGTCCGAGCAGGGCCATCTCGCCGAAACTCATGCCCGGGCCGAGCGTGGTGATGCGCTGATGGGCCCCGTTCTTCAGCGGGACGAGAATGCTCACGTGTCCATCTGCAATGAAAAAGACACGGCCGTCACCGGCCTGGCCGGTAGTCAGTATCGATTCGTCCTGGCGATAGTGCTGCACGGTGGCTGCCTTTTCGACCTGCGCCAGCAGTTCGGGCGGCAAGCCACGCAGGAGTGGGCAGTCGGCGAGCGAAATCGGGTCGCGCGTCGGCATGGCCAAATCGCCCAGAAGATGGTTCTCACACCACTCGACCGCCAGGTCGTTATCTTCGAAGCTCAGGTATCCACGATCATTCTTCGGTGATGTCGTGCTCAGGAAATGCTTGATCGCGTGGCGCCGGTGAATTCTGGAAAAGACGACGGCTATGTTCTCGCCAGCAAAGCGCAGGCGGGCATCGTTGAGCAAGCGGGCTGCGCTTTCCGAGAGCCCGTCCACCTGATGCATGTCAAGAATGAAGCTGGAACTGTCCGCTGCCATCTCGATCATCCGGCGGATGACATACTCGATGCCGTCGACGGCAAGAAAGCCGTGCAGGCAAAGGTACTTGATCCGGTGCGCATTGTCGTTCAGGTAGCTGCGCATCGTCGGCGATGGTTGGCGCTTCGAGGGTGCCTGGTCAGCCGTATAGATCCGGCCAAGCGCCATACTGGGATCGCCGGCCCGGCTGAAGACATGCAGGCCGAAGTCTCGCGAGAGATGCCGGCAAACCTCGATGCCACGCACGCTGTTCCCTTTCGGGTCCAGGCGCGGGGAGAAGACGCCGATGCCGAAGCGCCCGGGAAGGACTGCAATGATGCCGCCGCCGACCCCGCTCTTGGCCGGCATGCCTACCTCGTAGACCCAACTGCCGGCAAAGTCGTACATGCCGCAAGTGGCCATCACGCTCAGCACGCGCTCGACGTGCTCCAGGGGCAAGGCGCGGCGGCCGGTGAGCGGATGGACGCCGCCATTCGCCAGCGTCGCGGCCATGAAGGCGAGATCCCGGCAGTCCACAAGGATCGAACACTGCCGGAAGTAATTCTCGAGCGAAGCCATTGGCTCGCCGTCGATGATGCCGAAATTCTTGAGCATCCAGGCAATCGCACGGTTGCGGAAACCTGTGTCGCTTTCCGAACGATAGACATCTTCGTCGATATCCAGATCCCGCCCAATGAAGGTGCCGATCGAATCGACGATCCTTTGCCATTGTGCTGCGGGTGTCGCGCCTGCGACAAGGCTGGCCGTAGCGATTGCACCAGCATTGATCATCGGATTGAGCGGCGCACCAGTTTTGGGATCAAGGCTGATGGAGTTGAAAGCGTCGCCGCTCGGCTCGACGCCAACTTTGCCGGCGACGAATTTGACGCCGCGGTCGGCCAGTGCCGTGGCATAGACGAACGGCTTGGAGATCGACTGGATAGTGAATTTCTGCGCTGAGTCACCCGTCGAATAGACCGCACCGTCCATCGTGACGAGGCAAATGCTGAACCAGGAAGGGTCTGCCTTGGTCAGTTCAGGGATGTAGTTGGCCAACTCGCCGCCCTGCATTTCAGCGACTCGCGCATGAAGACCATCCAGATAAGCTTGTATCGGAGATTGCATACCCGGTTCCTGTGAAGTTGAATGATCTGCCTTACAAGCACGTACCGTACCCGCGACCCCGCAAATGGATGGAGCCCTGCGCGGAACCGCCGAGTCAGCAGGATTGAACCGATTGGCCCTGAGCGCGTGGTCAGCCCAAGCACAACATCACCCTGAAACCCTTGCGTATCACAATGGATTCGGCCACTTCAAGCCAGTCCGCGCAGTCCGTAGATGCCTCTTACGTCAGGTTTGGCAGTGTTCTGCTTCGCTGCCGCAACTCGGCCCGCAACGCCTGCCAATCTGGGCAAGCGCCTGCGGCGATTGCTTACCGCCGTTGCGCAATTTACCCAGGATCGATGCAGAAGAAATTGCACGCCGTATTGACGAGCAGCGTAACGGCTGGAAGGCCAGCTGATGCGCCGCGCCTATGCCGCCATGATGCGTCGGACCTCAAGTCACGCGAAACGGATTCCGAATCCGCAGCGACCGCTCGATGAGCAGACCATCCTGCATGTCCTCGGAAAACAGCGTCGTGCAGCCGGCGTCCAGTGCGGCGGCGGCGATCATGCCGTCGTAGATGGACAGGCGATAGCGCTCCGCGAGGTGCACGCCCAGTTCATGCGTGACCTCGGTCAGCGCATGAACCTGACAAATCGCACGGATGGGCGCCAGGACGTCGCGTACTTCGGCGTGGGTCATGTCCAGCTTGCGCGTGGCAACCGAGGCGAACTCGTTGAGTACCTGCACGCTGAGGTGCCCCCCCTCACCAATCAACGCCTCCGCCGCGTCGGCCTTGGCATCATCACCCGAAAGAAGATAGAGCAGGATGTTGGTGTCGAAAAAATGCTCAGGAACGCTCATGCGCTTCGAGCCGGTCGAATTTGAAACCGGCGGGCAGGCGCCCGCGATATTGCCGCAGGCGCGCCAGCAACTCGCGCGGTGGCGTAGCGCGCTGCACGTCGAGTTGCCGCTCACCCACAACATGGATTTCGATGTCGTCTCCGGCTTTGAGCTGCAAGGCTTCGATCACCGCTGCTGGCAGCCGGACAGCCAGGCTGTTTCCCCATTTGGCAATTTGCATGATGTTTCCTTCGATTGAAGATATACAGGCTTAAATTGTATATCTTTCTTCTCTGGGGACAAGAGCTACACCATAAAGAGCTAAAGGGGCCGAATTAAATGTCTTACCTTGCCGTTACTGCTATCCGCCTTAGGCAGTCTGGATAGCCGCGCACCGCGAGTGACCGCCACGTTGAACGTCTGCTTTCCTCGGCGCCGGCAGTCGGCTATGGGTCGGTTGCCGACAGAAAACAACGAAAACTCGGTAGCCGCTTATGCTCTGGAGCGGCCCGCCAGACGACCAGCTGCTGGAGTTGAGCCCGAACGACCGGATCAGATTGACAGCAGTCGTTCGGGTTTTCCTGGCAACTGGCAGCAACCGACCTTCAGCTGCCATACGCTGTGTCAGAGGTTCTATGGCCGGTGACTGAGTGGAGCCGCCGTTCATGACGACTGATCACCGACAAGTCGTCGGCCACAGCCGACCGTGGGCCAGTGGTCAGACGCCGGCGGCAATACGTCGATAACCCCCCGTACAACTGGGGATCGCGTCCTACGACCGCTTTCCCTTCCGGCGAACTCGTTCTTTCGACCCTCTCCGGTCATTCAAATTTTCCGGGGGCGGACACCGAAGCCAGGCCGTGGAGGCTCCGCGATGCGCACGCCGAAGGGGTTGATCTGGACGAATCGCGCTGGCGAACCGGGCGCGATTCTGTTATGTTTTCGGCGGCACGCTCGACCCGGTCGCCGAAAATTGCTCACGCCCAGGAGACACCCAAGATGAAATCAATATCGAGGCCATTCCTCCACACGCTCGCTTTGTGCGCCGTCACCGCCACTTTGATTGCAGGTTGCGGCAAGAAGGATGAGCCCGTCGTTCAGGTCGAAAAGAAGGAAGTCACGAAAGACGTCGTGAAGAGTGTTGCCGCACCCACCATCGAGCAAACCAAGGCAATCGCCGAGGAGGGTTTCATCTACGGATTACCGCTGGTGATGAACTATGCTGTGATGAACGCGTTCGCGGTGAACCGCGACTCCGGACAGTTCAAGGCGCCGTTCAACCAGATCCACTGCGAGGCCAACGTTTTCACGCACGAGAACACGGCCGTCGTCACTCCCAACAGCGACACGCCCTATTGTCTTCTCTGGGTGGATTTGCGCGCCGAACCTATGGTGGTGTCCGTCCCGGCAGTGCCGAAATCGCGTTATTACTCCTTGCACCTGTGCGACGGCAATACGTTCAATTACGGCTTCATCGGTACGCGAACGACAGGTCCGGAAGCCGGCGATTTTCTGATTGTGGGCCCCGACTGGAAAGGCGAAACCCCGGCGGGAATCAAGAAGGTATTCCGTTCTTCAACACAGCAGTCAATCGTCATCTTCCGGACCCAGCTCTTCAGCCCGGCCGATCTCCCCGGCGTGGCCAAGGTCCAGGCCGGCTACAAGGCGCAGCCACTGTCTGCGTTCCTCAAGCAGCCGCCGCCGGCGGCTGCACCCGCGATCGATTTTCCGAAGATCGACGATGCGATGCTGAAGGCCAACTTCTTCGACTATCTCAATTTCGTGCTGGCGTTCGGGCCTCCCGGCCCGGAAGAGAATGAGATTCGCGCCAAGCTCGCCAGCATCGGCGTCGGTCCCGGCAGAACGTTCGATTTCAAGGACCTTTCTCCAGAGCACAAGGCTGCCGTGCTGCAGGGAATGAAGGATGGCGACGCGAAAGTAGACCACGCTGTGGCTAACTTCGGCAAGAACATCAACGGCTGGAATGTCGGTTCGGCCCAAGGGGACCGGTCCTACTTCGATGGCAACTGGTTGCTGCGCGCGGTCGGTGCCCGCGCCGGGATTTACGGCCTCGACGCCGTCGAGGCGACGTATCCCATGACTCGGGTGGACGCCGCCGGGGAACCGCTCGACAGCAGCAAGCACACTTATACGCTCACTTTTGCGCCGGGCAAGCTGCCGCCCGTGAATGCGTTCTGGTCGATCACGATGTACGACGGCACAAGTCAGTTGTTGGTCAAGAACGCGATCGGCCGCTATCTGATCAACTCACCGATGCTTCCAGGAATGAAGAAGAACAAGGACGGGTCGCTCACGCTGTACATCCAGAAGGATTCGCCCGGCAAGGCAAAGGAATCGAATTGGCTGCCGTCACCGAACGGCCCCATGTTCGTCGTCATGCGGCTGTATTGGCCGACGGAAACGCCACCGTCGATCTTCCCGCTCGGCGAAGGCACTTGGCCACCACCGGGAATCATTGCGTCCAAATAGCGCCGTAAGCTTCCCGCCAAGTCGACAGTTTCGAAATGGAAGTCTGCTTTGCTCGTCGCCTGTGGTCGCCTATCGGTCGGTTGCGGACAGCAAACCACGAAAACTCAGCGGCCGCTTGTGGCCCTGGAGCGGCCAGCTCGACGGGAAACCGCCGAGTCCGAGCATCAACGGCCGCCGGATCAGACTGGAAGCAGCCTCTAAGGGACTTCCTGTCAACCCCGCGGTTTTAAGACCGGCCGTCAGGCCAGTTCGTCGTTGATCAAGATGTATTGATGTACATGGTTGTTCTCATTCCGCTTCCGGATCGCGCATTGCTGGCAGTAGTGTTGTGCTGGACAGGAACAGAGCAGACTGTCATCCCTCTAACCGGCCGTTCAGCGCACGCATGCGCTGGGCCATGCAATAAACCGCTCCGGTGGGCCTCAGTCGTTCATCGTCACGACCCGGGATCGGAGGATCAATCCTTGCCCGTAAATGGTCGGCTCAGGCTGCTTTTCAGGCTCTCCACCGGCGGGTCTGACCTGTGGTGTCTTGCACTGCACTTATGCAGTCGTTCGCGCTCCGTTTCTTTCAGTAGGTTTTGGTTTTTCGATCGGTGACTTGCGGCGCCACCGCAGACTTATCCACGGGCGCGCTCGCCAAAGCGCGCCTCATACGCTGGCGGCGGCGAGCGCGACGGTGGGTAAGTCGTCATCACAGGCCTTCTGTCTATCACCCGGACAAACCGTCGCGTGGGCCGCTTCCCAGTCTTTATAGGCATCAGCGTTGTACGCCTCGCCGTGGGTGATCATGGCCCATACCTGCCGCGCATGCTTGTTCGCGATGGCAACAGCCGCCTTGTGATAGCCAGCCCGGTCATTGAGCTTGACCATCCACAACTGAAGTCGATTCAGCGTATCCGGCTTGTTCTTGTGCAGACGAAGCGCGGCTTGCAGAACACAGCGCGCACCCTGAACAAGAAGACTGCGCAAATACGAATCGCCGCGCCGGGTGATGGCTCCCAAATGCGTCTTGCCGCCGCTCCCGTGTTGGCGCGGCGTAATCCCCAGACTGGCGGCAAACTGACGACCATTCTTGAACTGACGCGCATCACCCACCGTGGCGATAATCGCATCGGCTGTGAGCGGCCCAATCCCAGGGCGACTGCGCAGGCGAATTACGGCCGGGTCACTCTTGCTTTGCTGAGCAATTTGTCGTTCGCATTCTCCAAGACGTTTGTCCAGTACGCCGACTTGCTCACGGACGCTTTGCGCCATCAACTGGATGCTCTGCGGATAGGCACTGTCACTTTCCAATTCCGCCAATTTGCGCCGGATCTTGGTGGCGCCGAGTTCCACGACGAGGCCAAACTCCGTGAGCAATCCACGAATGCGGTTGAATAACGCGGTTCTCTCCGCCTTCCACCCTTCGCGCAGGCGATGCCAGGCCAAGCGTTGCTGTTGTTCCTCGGTCTTGATGGTGACAAAGCGCATTCCTGGCGCATGCAATGCCGTGAGAACGGCTTCAGCATCACGCGTATCGTTCTTGACGCGTTTGTTCTTTCGGTACGGTCGCACGAACTCGGCGGCAATAAGCGGGGGTTCGAGACCCAATGCCTGCATCGTACGCCCCCAACTGTGCGCAGAACTACAGGCTTCCATCGCCACGATCGTGCCCGCTGGCAAGGTACCCAGCCACTTCAGAAACGCGCCACCTTTCAGCAACGATGAGCGGCCAGCATGACCACGGCTATCTCCCTCGCAAATGGCAAAAACGGACTTTGCCAAGTCAATTCCTACTGTCGTAACATTCATTTGGACTTCCCCTTTCTGCGTTTCAGATTGATGGATAGAAACTCAATCTTGGCACATCGATGCCGGTTGGCTTACGCCACCTGCGGAATGTGGGAAGTCCTCTTTATAGTGGTTCAGATTATTTCGGCCACTGGCTGCCACCGACCCCAAGCGGAAGTACAGATGCAGTACGGTGACTGTCTCAAGCCGGGCTGCTGTGCGCTGGCGTGTGCTACGGCAGCGCCGGCGTGACGGAAGAGGCTGCGGGCGACCGACCTCCATGCTTGCACTATCCACGCCATGCGCCTCGTCGGAACGGTAGGCTATTGAGGCGGAGTTGGGCGCCTGCCCGAGGAATTGGATATTGACGACCGCGTCATCTGCGAGGTTGCCGACCGGCTGCTGCTCCGGGTCGATCTCGGCCAACTGCTGCCGGAACCGGCCGGACAGTGGCTGCAGGCCTACGGCGCCAAAATCCACCTGAGCACTCGCGTCAGCCAGATCAAAAAAGCTGAAAACGGCTTCGCTATCGACGGTGAAACCTTCGCCGCCGCCATCATCGCCAGCGCGCCGCAACATGTCGGCGCCCTGTGGCCGCCTGCCGCCACGGACCACACCTACGAACCGATTGCCACGGACTACCCCCCCGATTGCCGGACGACTGACCCGCGAGTCATTCTTGCCGGCGACTACAGCTGGGCGGATTAGCGGCAGCGCATGAAGGCACTGTCCGTAGCGGTCGACGCGCGGCGCAACTGGCGCTGGCAGTCTCGATGCAAGACTGTCGAAGCCTGCCCCCATTCGAGGCGCGCTTGAGACGCACGAACGCGGAACATGCAGCCCCGAATGAGAATACCATGGCCTGGTTTCCGTGATGGATGCACCGATGAGACCACCGCTGATTCGCAAGTCGCCGGTTGATTCGCCCTCGACAGCAAATGGCGCCACGTTTTCATGGGCACTGATCGGCCGCGAGCTCGGCGGATCCTCCGATGGCACCATCAATATTGCCCATCTGGCTGTCGACCGCCATGCCCGTTCCGCCCGTGCCGAGAAAACTGCCTTCCGGTTTCTGGGGGAGGATGGCAGCACCCGCAACGTCAGCTATCGCGAACTCGCCGGCCTGACTGACCGCTTCGGGAACACCCTCAAATCGCTGGACGTGCAGAAAGGGGACCGCGTGTTCGTGCTGTGCGGCCGCATCTGCGAGCTTTACGTCGCGGTACTCGGTGCGCTCAAGATCGGCGCCGTGGTCTCGCCGCTTTTTCAGTCCTTCGGTCCCGAGCCGATCCGCAGCCGCATCGCCCAGGCGGCCGGCAAAGTGCTGGTGACGACGGCCAGCGCCTATCAACGCAAAGTTGCCGCACTGCGCGCCGAACTCCCCTCCCTCCGGCATGTCCTGCTGATCGACGATCTCGGCGCCGGCTTCATTATGGACACCCTGGACCTGCATGCCCTGCTGCGCGCCGCCCCGGAAACTCCGGCGCTGGTGCCAACGGGCCCCGAAGACCCGGCCCTGCTGCATTTCACCAGCGGCACGACCGGCCTGCCGAAGGGGGCCATCCACGTCCACGGCGCCGTCCTGACGCATTACGCCACGGCGCGGATCGCCCTCGACCTGCATCCGGATGACGTGTTCTGGTGCACGGCCGATCCGGGCTGGGTGACCGGCACCTCGTACGGCATCGTCGCGCCTCTGGTCATCGGCGCCACCTGCATCGTCGATGAGGCAGACTTCGACCCACTGCGCTGGGTCCACATTCTCGAAAGCGAGCGGATCAATGTCTGGTACACCGCGCCGACGGCGATCCGGCTGCTGATGAAGGCCGGCCCCGAACTGTTTGCCGGGCACCGTTTTCCCGGCTTGCGCTTCATTGCCAGCGTGGGCGAGGCGCTCAACCCGGAAGCGGTGTGGTGGGGGCAGGATGTCCTTGGGCGACCGATCCACGACAATTGGTGGCAGAGCGAAACCGGCGGCATCATGATTGGCAACACCGCCACCCAGGACATCAAGCCCGGCTCGATGGGTCGCCCCCTGCCGGGCATTGCCGCCCATGTCGTCCGCCACCAGGAGGGCGAACCTGTCACGGTGATCGAGGCGCCCGATACGATCGGCGAACTGGCGCTGGAAATCGGCTGGCCGTCGATGTTTCGCGGCTATCTCGACCAGCCGGCGCGCTACCGCGAGTGCTTTGCCGGCAATCTCTATCTCACCGGCGATCTGGTGCGGCGTGATACCGATGGCTACTACTGGTTCGTCGGCCGCAGCGACGACGTGATCAAGTCATCCGGCCATCTGATCGGCTCGTTCGAGGTGGAGAGCGTGTTGATGGAGCACCCGACGGTTGCCGAGGTAGGCGTCATCGGCAAACCCGATGAGCTGGCCGGCGAAGTGATAAAGGCCTTTATCGTGCTCAAGCGCGACATCGAACCAAGCGAAGGCCTTCGCCTCGCGTTAATGGCCCACGCGCGTCGGCGTCTCGGCGCAGCCGTGGCACCGAAGGAAATTGCATTCGTGCCGGCACTGCCACATACTCGTAGTGGAAAAATCATGCGCCGGCTCCTCAAGGCAAGGGAACTCGGACTGCCCGAAGGCGACCGTTCGACGCTGGCGCAAGGGGAGGAAATATGACTCAGAAGCACGAACAAATCCGCACGGAAGTTCTCGCCATCGTCAGGCGGTTGGCCCCGGAAATCGATCCGGCGCGGATCGTCCCCGATAAACCCCTGCGCACCCAGATCGACCTCGATTCCATGGACTGGCTCAACGTGCTGGCGACCATCCACGAGAAACTGGGGGTGAATATCCCCGAAACCGACTACGGCAAGGTTGTGACCCTGGATGGCATCGTCAACTACCTGGCCGAGAAGATACCAGCCGCCCCGGAGGAGTGAATCGTGGCCGACTATCCAGCCGAACTTGTCCGCGAGCGTACCCTTTTCGACGGCAGCCCGGTCACCATCCGCCCGATCCGCGCCGAAGACAAGCCGCTGGAACAGGAGTTCGTGCAGCATCTTTCCGCCGACTCGCGCTACAAGCGCTTCATGTCCACACTGAAGGAACTGCCACCCGGCAAGTTGAAGTACCTGACCGAGATCGACTACGTACGGCACCTGGCGCTGGTGGCCATCATCCAGCGCGACGGGCAGGACGTCGAGATCGGCGTGGCGCGCTATATCGCCGGCCCGAGTGGCGACGAATGCGAGTTCGCCATTGCCATAGACGATGAATGGCAGGGCAGCGGCGTCGCCGGCATCCTGATGCTGGAATTGATCGACGCGGCCAGGGCGCGCGGCATGCAGAAGATGGAAGCCTTCATCCTTGCCGCCAACAACAACATGATCAAGTTCGCCCACCAACTCGGCTTCGCATTGCACAGGGACCCTGACGACCCCGGCATGTTCCATGCTGTGCGTTCGCTGTAGTAGATCCGCAAACGAGCCTTGAACGGCGCTGTGGCCCACCGATCGTGCCGAGCGCCATGAAGCAGCAATGAACCGATTGGCCCTGAGCGTGTGGTCAGCCCAAGCACAGCATCACCCTGAAACGCTTGCGTACCAATCGATTCGGCCACTTCACGCCAGTCGACGCAGTCCGCAGATGCCTCTTACATCAGGTTTGGCAGTGTTCTGCTTCGCTGCCGCAGCTCGGCCCGCAACGCTTGCCAATCTGGGCAAGCGTCTGCGACGATTGCCCAGAAGCGTGGGCTATGGTTCATTTCATGCAGATGCGCCAGTTCATGGACCACGACATAGTCGATCACTGGCAGCGGAAAGTGGATCAGCCGCCAGTTCAGGCGAATGCCGCTGCGTAGGCTGCAACTACCCCAACGGGTGCGGGCAGCCGACAGCGAGAGACGCGGCAGATCAACGCCGAGTGGTGGTGCGTGCTCGGCAAGACGCTCGATGAACAAGCTGCGGGCGCTTTCTCGCAATGCCTTTTCGAGCAGCCTGGGTGCTTCGGCCGGCGAACGCAGGCAGAGGGTCAGCGTCTGCCCGGAAGCCTGCAGGTTCCAGACGCAGCGATTACCGCCGAGGGCGAGACGGATCGTCAGCGGCCGGCCGAGCATCGGCAACTGGACGCCATCGGCGATTCGCAGTGGCTCCGGCTGACGGCGAGTGCGCCACTCGTCGAGCTTCCTGCCGACCCACTCGCCGTGTTGCCGGATCAGCGACTCGACCTCGCGCAGTGTGGCGCGCGGCGGCGCGCCGACGCGCAGGCCGCGATGATCGATGGTCAGCCCAATGGTCCGCCGTCTCGCCCGACGCAACACATAGGAGACGGTGCGCTCGCCGAGTTCGATGGTGCGCGTGGTTTCGCCAGCCGTCAGCGGCTGTTCGCCCGGAAGCAGCGCCTCAGGCAGGCACGGCATCGGCAGCGGCCGGGTAGAGATGGGGCGACAGGCGGCGCATCTCGGTCTCGATCCAGGCCGCGGCCAGGGTATTGATCTTCGCCGCGGTCTTGCCGGCCGGATCGATCGGTGGTCCGATACTGACGGTGATCAGGCCGGGGGCGATGGTGAAGCGATCCTTGCGCCAGAATTCGCCGGCGTTGTGCGCCACCGGCACGACCCTGGCGCCACTGCGCACGGCAAGGTGGGCGCCACCGGGTTTGTAGCGGGCGGTCTCGCCGGGAGCGACGCGGGTTCCTTCGGGGAAGATCACCACCCAGTAGCCGGCAGACAGGCGCTCGCGCCCCTGGTCGAAGACCTGCTTCAGCGCATCCTTGGCGGCCGCCCGGTCGATCGAGATCATCTTCATCGCCGCCAGGCCCCAGCCGAAGAAGGGCACACGCAGCAGTTCCTTCTTGAGGACAAAGACCAGCGGCGGGAAAACTTCCTGCAGCGCGACCGTCTCCCATGCCGACTGATGCTTGGCCATGACGACCGCCGGGGCTGCCGGCATGTTCTCGCGTCCCAGGACACGGTAGCGGATGCCGAGCACGTAGTGGCAGAGGGCCATGAAACCGCTTCGCCAGAGCGCGATGATTCGGTAACGCGTGGGCATCGGAAAGATGATCGCCAGGGTGACGAGGACGCCAAAAGGGATCGTCCACAGCCCAACCAACAGCATGAAGGAAGCCGTGCGCAAAGCGGCCATCACGCGAGCACGATATGGTCGGCTGCTGCCGCGAGGTCAGCGAAGATCAGTGTGCCTTCCGGCAGGCCGCCTTCGGTCTGCGTCAGCACACCCTTGCCGGTCATCACCAGCAGCGGCTTTGCCCCGACCGCGGCGGCGGCCTGCAGGTCGCGCAGTGAATCGCCCACCGCCGGCGTGCCCGGCAGATCGATGTTGAAGCAGTTGGCAATGCGTTCGAACATGCCGGTTTGTGGTTTGCGACAATGGCAGCCGGCGTCGACCGCGTGCGGGCAGTAGAAGATGGCGTCGATGCGTCCTCCTGCCGCCAGCACGGCGCGGTGCATCTTGTCGTGGATGGCATTCAGCGTATCCATATCGAACAGGCCGCGACCAATGCCGGACTGGTTGGTCGCCACGACCACCCGATAACCGGCCTGGTTGAGCCTGGCGATGGCCTCGAGACTGCCCGGGATCGGTCGCCATTCCGCCGGCGACTTGATGAACTGCTTGGAGTCGTAGTTGATGACGCCGTCGCGGTCGAGAATGACGAGTTTCATACGGCCAGCTTCGAAATGTCGGCGACCGCGTTGAGCTGGACGTAAAGCGCTTGCAGGAGGCCCAGGCGGTTGCCGCGCAGCAGCGGTTCATCGACGTTGACCATCACCTCTTCGAAGAAGCGGTCGACCTCGCTGCGCACCGAGGCGAGCACCTTGAGGGCATCGGTGTAGTCCTCGTTGGCGACGTGTGACCTGACCAGCGGCGCCATCAGGACGACACGCTGGAAGAGGGCTTTCTCTGCTTCTTCCTCGAGCAGGGCGATGTCGGGTTCGGGCAGGTCCTCCGGCGCCTTCTTCAGGATGTTACCGATACGCTTGTTGGCCGCTGCCAGTGCGAGGGCTTCGGGCAGCTTCTGGAACTCGCTGACCGCTGCCAGTCGAGCGGGAACCAGGTCGATGCGGGTTGGCCGCTGTGCCAGGACGGCCTCGATCACGTCGATCGAATGGCCAGCATCCTTCAGCATGCCGCGCAGGCGGTCCAGCATGAAGCCCAGCAGAGGCTCATCGACCGCTTCGAGCAGAATTCCCTGCATCAGCAGCGCATTTTTTGCGTCGGCGATCAGTTCGCCGAGATCGAGCGGCAGCGGCGTTTCCATCAGGATGCGCAGGACACCGAGCGCGGCGCGCCGCAGGCCGAACGGATCCTTGTCGCCAGTTGGCAGCTGGCCGATGCCGAAGAAGCCGACCAGCGCGTCGAGCTTGTCGGCCAGCGCGGCGGCACAGGCAATGTTGCCTGCGGGCAGTGCGTCGCCGGCGAAGCGCGGCTGGTAGTGCTGTTGAATGGCGTCGGCGACCACCGGCAGGCCGCCTTCATGCAGCAGGTAGTAGCGGCCCATGATGCCCTGCAACTCGGGGAATTCGCCCACCATGTCGGTCAGCAGGTCGATTTTCGAGAACAGCGCCGCGCGCTCGGCGAGGTGCGCTTCGGCGCCGAGTTTTCCCGCGACGTGGTGCGCGATGCGGCCCAGACGCTGGGCGCGGTCGCCCAGCGAGCCGAGCTTGTGGTGATAGACCACCGCGCCGAGGCGAACGACCCGGTTGGCAAAGCCGCTCTTGCGATCCTGGTCGTAGAAGAAGCGCGCGTCCGAAAGCCGTGGACGCACCACGCGCTCGTTGCCCCGGATGATATTCGCCGGGTCGTCGACCTGCATGTTGGAGACGATCAGGAACTTGTTCAGCAGTTTCCCGCTCTGGTCGAGCAGCGGGAAGTATTTCTGGTTCTGCTGCATGGTCAGGATCAGGCACTCCTGCGGCACCTCGAGGTACTCGTGCTCGAACTCGCCGACATAAACCGCCGGCCATTCGACCAGCGCGGTCACTTCGTCGAGCAGTCCCGCGGCAGGGTTCAGGCTGGCGTGGAGTTTCCTGGCAGCCGCGTCGAGTTGCGCCGCGATCGACGCCCGCCGCTCGGCAAACGAGGCGATGACCTTGCCCGCAGCCAGCCGGGCAACATACTCGTCCGGGTGGCCGATGGCGATCTCGCCGGCCGACAGGAAGCGGTGACCCATGGTCGTCCGGCCGCTCGGCAGCCCGAGCACCTCGCCGGCAACAACACGGTCGCCGTGCAGGAGGATCAGGCCATGCACCGGGCGCACGAACTGGTGCTCGGAGTCGCCCCAGCGCATGACTTTTGGAATCGGCAGCTTGCGCAGCGCCTGCGCGACGATCTCGGGCAGGTGCGCAGAGAGCTCCTCGCCCTTCTTTTCGCGTCGGGCAACGAAGTACTCGCCCTTGCCGTCAGCCACCTGGTGCAGTTGTGCGAAAGTCACGCCGGCAGCGCGCATGAAGCCCTCGAGGGCTTTGGTCGGGTTGCCGGCTGCGTCGAGCGCACCGGCAACCGCCGGGCCCTTCTTTTCCAGCACGCGGTCGGGCTGCCGGTCGGCAACCCCGGTGATCGTCAGCGCGAGCCGCCGAGGCGTGGCGTAGGGCGTGCACACGCTGTCCGAAGCAATGAACTCCTGCGCTCTGAGGGCGGAAAAAACGCCGTCGGCGAAGGCTTCGGAGAGCAGATTGAGCGATTTCGGTGGCAACTCTTCACTGCGCAGTTCGATCAGGACGGTATCGTTCATCTCAGTGCCCCCCCTTGGCTGCGCCCACCTTGCACATCGGAAAACCGAGTGCCTGGCGGGAATCGTGGTAGGCCTGGGCGACTTCGCGCGCCAGGGCACGCACCCGGCCGATGTAGGCGGCCCGCTCGGTCACCGAAATGGCGCCGCGCGCATCGAGCAGATTGAAGGTGTGCGAGCACTTCATCACCATCTCGTACCCCGGCAGCGCGAGGCCAGCGGCGATCAGGCGCCGGGCTTCCGATTCATGTTCGCCGAAATGGCGGAACAGTAGGTCGACATTGGAATGTTCGAAGTTGTACTTCGATTGCTCGACTTCATTCTGGTGATAGACGTCACCATAGGTTACCCGGTAGCCCGGTCCCTCGGCCCAGACCAGGTCGAAAACGTTCTCCACCCCTTGCAGATACATCGCCAGTCGTTCGATGCCGTAGGTGATCTCGCCGAGTACCGGTTTGCAGGGCAGCGAGCCGACTTCCTGGAAGTAGGTGAATTGCGTCACCTCCATGCCGTCGAGCCAGACTTCCCAGCCGAGTCCCCAGGCGCCGAGCGTCGGGCTCTCCCAGTCATCCTCGACAAAGCGGATGTCGTGCTGGCTGGTATCGATCCCGAGTGCGCGCAGCGAGTCGAGATAGAGATCCTGGATGTTGGCCGGCGACGGTTTCAGGACCACCTGGTACTGGTAATAATGCTGCAGGCGGTTTGGGTTTTCGCCGTAGCGTCCGTCCTTCGGCCGGCGTGACGGTTGCACGTAGGCGGCATTCCAGGGTTCAGGGCCGATCGCGCGCAGGAAAGTCGCCGTGTGAAAGGTGCCGGCACCGACTTCGATGTCGTAAGGCTGCAGCAGCGCGCAACCCTGTTTGTCCCAGAACTCCTGGAGACGCAGTATGACTTCCTGAAACGTAGGCATGGGAGATTGTCGGACAGGACGAGAAGCCAGGATTTTACTTGGTTTCTCGCCCCACAAGAACCTGCTTCAGACCATCCCCGTTGGGCAACTCGCAGCCAGTTGAGAAATCACCTCCGGTAGGCTTCGCGGAAGCCGGCCCGCCGTTTCCAGTACCATCAAGGGCGGGGACCCGGCCGGCAGGCTCAGAGTTTCTTGCCGGCGCCCGTCTTGCACATCGATCCCGGGGTCATCAGCATCGACTTCGGGGTAGTCAGGCTTGCCTGATAGGCGGAGATGGCGAGCAACTGGTCATAGTTGTAGTTCTTGGCCGCCTGCACCATCTCCGGGTGGGCGTTGGCGCGCTTGCCGTCCCTGATATCAGTCATCTGGCGCAGCAGATAGCCATAGTGCTGGCCAGCGAGCACCGGGTAGAACTGGTCCTTGGCACCCTCGCCGTTCGGCTGGTGGCATTGACTGCATTGCTTCTCGTAGAGCAGCTTGCCCCCCGCCAGCATCTCGGCCGCATCAGGACCGGCATACCTGCCGGAACCAAGCGGGATGCAGAGGGTTTGAATGTACGCCGCGACGTTCGCCAGCGCCTGCGGGTTGGCCAGCTTTCTGGCGAACGGGTACATCGTCGGGTTGTAGCGCCGCCCGGAGCGAATGTCGGCCAGTTGCTTGATGACGACGGTGCTGTGCTGGCCCGCCAACTGCGGGATGCTGCCATCGGGATTGCCGCCGCCGGTTGGCAGGTGGCAGGCTTCGCAGTACTCCTGGTAAGCTGCCTGACCTGCCTTGACATTGCCCTTCAGCTTGAGCGCCTCGTCCCTTTCGCTGGCCGACGTGTTGCCTGGGTAGTCCCTGACTTCGATAGTCGCCTTTTTTTCAGCCGGCGGCTGGGCCACCGCGAGGGCGGGGAGTAGTGCGATTGAGACAGCAACGGTCAGTGCCATTTTCTTCATGATTGTCTCCTCCTGACTTTTTAAGAACGGGCATCGAAACAGCATGCCAAGGCAGTATCGTCGGTGCCCACCGCCGGGTCAAGCACTTACCCGCAGGCCGCGGCAGACTGCGGTGGGCCGAGACGGACCAGATCCGTATGCCCCGGCGGGACGGGATCTGGGCAGCGCCGCTTGACGGAGAAGATCTGGCCGCGTTCAGACCGTTCAGGATGCCTTGCAGAATCGTGGCTGGGTGGACCATTGGCGCTGCTGTGTGATCAGCATCGCCTGATAGGCGGCGATGGCGACCAGCTGAGCATCGTCGTACTTCGCGATGACCCTGGTCATGTCCGGGTGGCTGTTGCGGCGCTTTCCATCACGGATGTCGATCATCTGGCGCAGCAAGTACTGGTAATGCTGACCGGCGACGACCGGGTAGAATTTTTCCCTGTTGCCGTCTCCGTTCGGCTGGTGGCATTGAACACAGTCCTTCTCGTACAGCACCTTGCCGTAGGCCATCAGTTTGGCCGCATCGGGCCCCTCATACTTGCCCGAATCACGCGGCACGCAGAGCGTTGCAATATACGCGGCGACGTTTGCCAGTGCCTGCGCATCCGCCAGTTTCCGGGCAGACGGATACATCGTCGGGTTGTCACGCAATCCCGATCGAATATCGGCCAGCTGCTTGATGATTACCGTCGGGTGCTGGCCTGCCAACTGCGGAATGGCGCCATGTGGATTGCCGACGCCCTGCGGCAGGTGGCAGGTCTCACAGTAAGCCTTGTAGTCCGCCTCTCCCGCCCCGGCATTACCCTCGAGCCTGAGGGCCTTGATCTTCTCGGGATTGTCCTGCACGTTCCACCTGTACTCCTTGCTCTCGGTACCGACGGGCTTTGCCGCGAGTGGTTCGGCGAGGGCGCAGGCGGCGGTCAACGATAGAGTCACAGCAACGGTCAGTGTCTTGTACATGGGGTCGTCTCCTCTCAGCTGTTTTCTTATGAAGTCGTATTCCAGACGGCAAATGGACGCTAGCCAGTTTCCGTCGTTACTGACAGCGGGTCAAGGAGTCGTTGCGGTCATCGAACCACTCGTCGGCGGCTCACGCCGTTCGCGCTGCCGCCGGGCGGCGCTTCGCCAGGGGAATCAGCAGCAGAGCGAGAGCGATGAGCGGCCAGTTACCCCAACGGACATAAGGGGTTGAGCCGGAATGGCCGCGCACTTCGCTGACCAGCGCGCCGCGGGTGAAGGGCGGCAATACCGACAGCACGCGGCCATCGACGTCGACGATGGCAGTCATGCCGGTATTGGTGGCGCGCAGCATCATGCGGCCGGTCTCGAGGGCGCGCATCTGGGCAATCTGCAAGTGCTGCGCCGGTGCCAGCGAGTCGCCGAACCAGGCGACGTTGGAAACGTTCACCAGTAGCGTCGCAGCCGGCAGGGAAGCGATGATTTCATCGCCAAAGGCGTCTTCATAGCAGATGTTCACGCCGACGCGCTGGCCGGCGAGGCGCAGCGGCGCCTGTATGGGCGAGCCGGCGGTGAAGTCGGACATCGGGATGTGGGCCATCGCCATGAACCAGGCAAAGCCCGGTGGTACAAACTCGCCGAAAGGCACCAGATGCACTTTGTCGTAGCGCTGGCGGCCCGAGGCACCCAGGCTGACCGCCGCATTAAAGTACTGCCTGCCATCGGCGACCGGAACCCCGAGCAGCAGGTCACCCTGACGGCGCAGCGCCAGTTGTTGCAAGGCGTCGAGATACTCCTCCGGAATCTGGTCAAGGAAAGCGGGCAGGGCGGTTTCGGGCATGACCGTCAGCTGCGCCGGATTTTCCAGCGCCAACTGGTAATAGGTGCGCAGCGAATCGGCAAAGCGCTCGGGCCGCCATTTCATCTCCTGCGCCACGTTACCCTGCAGCAGCGCGACTGACAGCGGTTCGCCGTGCGCCTCCGTCCAGCGCAGTTCGCGCAGGCGGTCGCCGGTGACCAGGATTGCGGCGATGGCAAGCAGCGGCAGGACCGGACACCAGCGCCGCCAGCCGCCGGCGCCGCAGGCTTCGGTTGACAGCCAGCGCCTGCCAACCTCGAAAATCAGTCCTCCGAGCAGCGCGGAAAACAACGACACACCATGGACGCCGAGCAGCGGCGCATAGCCGGCGAGGGGACTCGGTGGTGTCTGCGAGTAGCCGGCGGACAGCCAGGGAAAGCCGGTGAAAGCCCAGGCGCGCAGGCACTCGGCTAGCACCCAGAGGGCAGCGAAGAGCAGCGTGCGCCGCAGCCAGTCGGCAGCAGCAAGGCGAACGAACAGCGCCCCGGCGAGCGCCGCGAAGAGTGCGAGCACGGCGCAGAAGAGGAGCGTCGCCAGGCCGGCCACCGCTGCCGGCATGCCGCCAAAGACGCTCAGGCTGACATAAATCCAGGAAACGCCGGTGAGGAACAGGCCGAACGCATGGCTCGCGCCAATCAGCGCCCCGTGCCACGGCCGCCGATCGCCGTCGGCCTCTGCGACGAGCAGCGCGAAGAGTCCGCCGAGGCTCAGCCAGTTGAGCGGAAACCAGCCAAGCGGCGCGAAGCCGGCGACGCCTGCGGCGCCGAACAACAGCGCACCGAGGCAGCGCCAGCGCAGGGTCTTATGCAGGATCGCCCGTCGCCGGTGCATCGGCGACGACCAGGGTGTAGATGCGGCGGCTGTCAGCGCGCAAGACCAGGAAACCCGTTCCTTCAATGACGATCGTTTCGTTGACCTGTGGTACGCGGCCAAGATGGTTGAGGATCAGGCCACCGACCGTATTGCATTTCTCGTCGCTGAAGTGGGTGCCAAATGCGTTGTTGAAGTCCGCTACCTCGGTATGCGCCTTGACGCGATAGCGACCATTCGGATCGCGCTGGATGTTGTCGTCGGCTTCGTCAAAATCGTACTCGTCCTCGATTTCGCCAACGATCTGTTCGAGCACATCCTCGATGGTGATCAGGCCGGCAATGCCGGCGTATTCATCGATGACGATCGCCATGTGATTGCGCGAGACACGAAACTCGCGCAGCAGGACATCCAGGCGCTTGAACTCCGGGATGAACACCACCGGTCGAACCCAGTCACTCAGGGCGAAGGCCTCGTCGCGCCCGACCCGCAGCAGGTCCTTGGCGAGCATGATGCCGAGCACATTGTCCGAGCTGCCGTTGATGACCGGAAAACGCGAATGGGCGGTGGTGTTGACGCGGGCGATGACCTCCGCCAGCGAATCGTTGATGTCGACCACCTCCATCAGCGGCCGCGGCACCATGACGTCACGGACGCTCATCTCCGATGCCGCCAGGGCACCTTCGATGATGCCCAGGGCGTCGGCATCGACGAGCTTGCGCTGGTGTGCTGAATGCAGCAGTTGCATCAGTTGCTCGCGATCCTCCGGCTCGCGCATCAGGAGCGAGGAGAGTTGCTCAAAGAAGCGAGGTTTGTTGCTTGTTCGCTGGTTATCCATGGGGATTTTGAAAAAACTGGTCTTCAGTGACCGCCGGCAGGGTCTTCGGAGTTTGTGCTGGCGGTGGCGACAAGAGTGCGAGCGGCTTCTTGAGTTGGCTTGCGACCTTGCTCCCAGCCGTACAAGGTTGGTACCGAGACTCCATCAGTGCTTCGAACTGTGATGGAGGGAGCCCGACCATTCTCAAGACGGAGCCGTGCGAAGAGTTCCTCGGCAGAAATATCTTCCTCGCGTTCAGCCTCGTCAAGAAGCCTTTCGCTGCCGGCGCGGCAAACGACGAGGCATGGTCAGTTTCGCCCTCGGAGCGGCAACCAGTAGCCCGTTGCCCGACCACCATGGACGGCGAGTGCCGGCTTGTTGTCGTCCAGAAACGACACGGGATCCGTCAGTCCCTCAGCTACTGCCAAACCTGCCAGCTTGCGGAAAGATTGCGGACCCCGTGACGTAGTTCATAACGCCCAGCCGGCTCGCCGAGAGACACTGCGGCCTGAAGTCAAGTCAGGTTTCTCGATTCGCCTTCAACGGTTCAAAGAGCCTTTTGCCACCCGGCCCGGCTCCAGAAGCAGATGCACGTCGCGCGACCAGTTGGCACGGCAATGATTCGCGGTCATTGCCTCACCTGTGCAGCCTGGATACTCGACCTTGCAACCACCCTTACAACTGACTAGCGGAACAATCTTACCATGAAAACAACCCTTCGCAAGACCGGTGGTTCCTCGAACCCACCCTTCCGTACCCCCGTTGGCAGACGTTTCGGATCAACCCTGTTGGGCTGCCTTGTCGCTCTGGCAATCGGTACGTCGAACGCCAACGCGGGCACCCTTTACAACGGCTGGAACTACGCCATCGACTCGTTCAGTGATGGTTCGCCTGCGGCTGGTGGGCAATATGAACAATACGGCCTCGCTTTTCGCCAGAGTGGTATGACCGGCTACTTCGCCATCAACGGCAACATGCCGTTGACCGGCATCGGCGTTTCCGGTGCGAGGAATGGCAGCGTTGCCCATGGCGACCTGTTCCTGAACTTCTCGGGCCAGGATCTCGACAACCAACCGGCGTTCTCCCAAGCAGGCGTATTCGCCATTCGCTTCTCCAGCGTCAACGACTCGCTCAACAACACAGGAGCCCCTCCGAACGGTACCCTTGGACTGTTCTCGAACCTGCAAGTGGCCAGCCTTTCCGGTGTCAACAGTGGCTACGCCTCACTCAAGCAATACTACGATTCCGGCTGGGGGAAGCCGAACGCCATGGGAGACCTGCAGACGACCGCTGAAGTCATCGACTACCTCAGCATCGACTCCCAAGGCAACGGACCGATGTATGCAAATATCACGCAGGGCACCAAGCTGTCGGAAATCGCCTTGCTGGACAAGAATGCGCTTGGCAGCCTGGGCCTTGACTTCGCTCACTTTGGCACCGTTGGTTCGGAGCTCTTCGGCTTCTCGGTCGACCTCTCGGCCTTGCCTCGCGGCCAGTTCACCGCGCATTTCCTGGAGGAATGCATCAACGACGGCGTCGCGCTGAAAGCGGAGATTCCCGAGCCGGGGACCCTCGCTCTGCTCGGTCTGGCCCTCGCTGGCGTCCCGTTCCGCCGTCGCCGCTAAGCGTGCCACGGCAGACCGCACGCCCGGTTCGAAGGTGGGCGTGCCGAACTGCCAGGGAGCGGCAACATCGCAGGCAAGGCCAGGAAGAGTCCTGCCAGGGGCTCATCTTGCGCTCCGCCCTTCATTGCTCATCCCGGTAGGGGTCTGGATAGCCCAGCGCCGCCAGTATCCGGCGCTCGTGGTCTTCCATTTCGCGGGCTTCCATTTCGCCGGCTTCATGGTCATGCCCCTGCAGATGGAGCACGCCATGGACGATCAGGTGGGCGTAATGTGCCTCGAGTGACTTCCCCTGGGCGGTTGCCTCGCGTGCGACGACCGGCGCGCACAGCACGAGGTCACCGCTGAGCAAGGGTTGCTGCTGGTAGGGAAAGGAGAGTACGTTGGTGGCGTAGTCTCTGGCCCGGTAGTCGCGGTTCAGGCGGCTGCCTTCGGCGCTGTCTACGAAACGCACGGTGATCTGTCCGCCACGGCCGGTGGCAGCGGCGGCCGCGGCGCGTGCCCAGGTACGGACCTGTGACCTGCGGGGGAGACCAGGCCAGTCACCGGCGCGTTGCACGCTGACCTTCAGTCGCTGCTTACCCCTCGCCATGTTTGGCCGGCCTGGCTGCGGCTTCGCGCGCTTCCAGCGCAGCGGTATGCGCTTCGTAGGCCGAGACGATACGCGCCACCAGCGGGTGGCGTACGACGTCTTCCTTGAGGAACTCGGTGAAGGCGATGCCGCGCACTTCCCTGAGAATCTGGCGTGCCTCGATCAGGCCGCTCTTCTGGCCGCGCTGCAGGTCGATCTGGGTGACGTCGCCGGTGACCACGGCCTTGGCGCCGATGCCGATGCGCGTGAGGAACATCTTCATCTGCTCGGGCGTCGTGTTCTGCGCTTCATCGAGGATGATGAACGCGTGGTTGAGGGTGCGGCCGCGCATGTAGGCCAGCGGCGCAATCTCGATGGCCCCGCGCTCGAAGAGCTTGCCGACGCGCTCGAAGCCCATCAGGTCGTAGAGCGCGTCATAGAGCGGCCGCAGGTAGGGATCGACCTTCTGCGCCAGATCGCCAGGCAGGAAACCGAGGCGTTCACCGGCCTCGACGGCCGGCCGGGTGAGCACGATGCGCTGCACCAGCTCGCGCTCAAAGGCGTCTACCGCGGATGCCACGGCAAGGTAGGTCTTGCCGGTACCGGCGGGGCCGGTACCAAAGGTGATGTCGTGCTCCTGGATGTGCTTGAGGTATTCGATCTGCCGCGGCGTGCGGCCATGCAGTTCGCTCTTGCGGGTCATCAGGGCCGGCGAGACACCGCCGCCGGACGAGATGCTGCGCACCGGCCGGTTGAGCAGTTCGATCAGGCCGAGCTGGATCTCATCGACCGACAGCGTTTCCTTGGCCTGGGCGTAGAACTGTTGCAGTGCCTCCGAGGCGCGCGCCGTTTGCGCTGGTTCGCCGCGCAGCGTAAAGCGCTCGCCGCGGCGGGCAATCGAGACATCGAGCGCGGTTTCGATCTGCCGCAGATTCTCGTCGAGGGCGCCACACAGGTTGGCCAGCTGTTTGTTGTTGACCGGCGACAGCAGCAGTTCGATGGCCCGGCTTTTCGCAATGGTGGTGTTTGCAGTCATGTGGGTCGGTTCACGATTTCGCCACGCAGCGAGTGCGGCATGGCCGAGGTGATGCGCACGTCGAGGAAGCGATTGAGCAGCGCTGTGTGTTCGGCAGCATCGCTCGCGAAATTGACGACGCGGTTGTTGTCGGTGCGCCCGGCCAGTTCGTCGCGGTCCTTTTTTGATGCG
Organism: Candidatus Accumulibacter necessarius; assembly: GCF_036625085.1. Classification (NCBI taxonomy): domain Bacteria; kingdom Pseudomonadati; phylum Pseudomonadota; class Betaproteobacteria; genus Candidatus Accumulibacter; species Candidatus Accumulibacter necessarius. The sequence goes on from NZ_JAZKUM010000001.1 coordinate 89,433, forward strand.
CCTTCGACCATCACGCGTTGCACGGTGCCGACCATGGCCACGGAAACGGCCTGTGCCAGTTCGTCGATTCGCTTCTGCAGGCGCAGCAGCCGTTCCAGCTTGACCACTTGCGGCGTTTCGTCGGTGAGTTCGGCGGCAGGGGTCCCGGGACGGGCGCTGTAGAGGAAGGAGAACGAGGCGTCGAAGCCGACATCGTCGATCAGCTTCGTGGTCTTCTCGAAATCGTCGTCCGTTTCGCCCGGAAAACCGATGATGAAATCGGAAGACAGCGACAGGTCGGGACGCGCCGCACGCAGCTTGCGCACCAGGCTCTTGTATTCGAGCGCCGTGTAGCCGCGTTTCATCGCTGCCAGGACGCGGTCGGATCCCGACTGGACCGGAAGGTGGAGATGCGACACCAGTTTCGGCACCCGGGAATAGACGTCGATCAGACGCTGCGACACCTCGCGCGGGTGCGAGGTGGTGTAGCGGATGCGCTTGATGCCGGGAATCTCGGCGATGTATTCGATCAGCAGCGCCAGATCGGCCGCTTCGTCGCCCGCCAGCGCCTGCCCGCTGCCGGCCATCGCGCCGCGGTAGGCATTGACGTTCTGACCGAGCAGGGTCACCTCCTGGACGCCTTGTGCGGCCAGACCCGCCACTTCGGTCAGGACGTCGTCGAAGGGACGCGACACCTCTTCGCCGCGCGTGTAGGGAACGATGCAGAAGGAGCAGAACTTGCTGCAGCCCTCCATGATCGAGACAAAGGCGGAGGCGCCTTCGACTCGCGCCGGCGGCAGATGGTCGAACTTCTCGATTTCCGGAAAGGAAATGTCGACCTGTGACTTGCCCAGGCGACGACGGTCGGCAATCAACTGCGGCAGGCGATGCAGGGTCTGCGGGCCGAAAACGACATCGACGTACGGTGCCCGTGCGACGATCGCCGCCCCTTCCTGGCTCGCCACGCAGCCACCGACGCCAATCACCAGGTCAGGCCGGGCGAGCTTCAGCAGGCGTACCCGTCCGAGGTCGTGGAAAACCCGCTCCTGCGCCTTTTCCCGCACCGAGCAGGTATTGAAGAGAATGATGTCCGCGTCGTCGGGGGTATCGGTCTTGACGATTTCTTCGGCGGCAGCGAGTACGTCGGCCATCTTGTCCGAATCGTACTCGTTCATCTGGCACCCGAAGGTGCGGATGAACAGTTTTTTGGCCATCTTTTACCTGGTTGTTTTAGCGTGGGCGCGAAACCGACGCTTCGCTCGGCGTTAGCATCCAGACGCGATAGATTGCGCCGGAAGCGTCAGTCAGATAGACGACATCGACCGGGCTCTGAATCGTCATCGGCATCACGATCAGGTTCTTCCGGCTGCGGATCTGGGCGGTCGGGGCGAGCGGCCATTGCCGTCCGTTGATCGTCAGGAAACCGTCGCCCGCCGGTGGCTGCATGACCCCCTGCTTGGCCTCCTCGGGCAGTGGGCGGGCAAGAGCCGAGCTTTCGTACGGTATCGGCGGTTCGGGAGAAGGCGCCAATGCCGCCTCGGCAATGGCGCTGATGATGCTATACAAAAGCGTGGCGGGGATGTCCATGGCTCCATTATAGACAAGCAAGCGCACCGATGTCAGTCCATCTGGGTCAAGCGTTGGTTCTTGCCCCTGCCGGCCTGGTGCCCTTGCAGTACAATGTTGCTTTTGCTGCTGAACTCCCTCTGAGAAAGGACGTCGCCGTGCTGGAATCCTATCGTGCCCATGTCGCCGAGCGCGCTGCGCTTGGTATTCCGCCTTTGCCGCTGACTGCCCAGCAAACCCAGGCGCTGGTCGGGCTGCTGAAAAGCCCGCCGGCAGGCGAGGAGGCCAATCTGCTTGAGTTGATCACCTACCGCGTGCCGGCCGGGGTTGATGATGCAGCCAAGGTCAAGGCCGAGTTTCTGGCCCGGGTCGCAAAAGGCGAGGAGAGCTGCGCTCTGGTCTCGAAGGAAAAGGCGACCGAGTTGCTCGGCACCATGCTCGGCGGTTACAACGTCAAACCCCTGATCGACCTGCTCGCCGGCCCGACTGGCACGATTGCCGCAGCAGGTCTCAAGAAGACGCTGCTGGTGTTCGATTTCTTCCACGACGTCAAGGAACTGGCCGACCAGGGCAACGCCAATGCCAGGTCCGTGATGCAGAGCTGGGCCGATGGCGAGTGGTTCACCTCGCGGCCGCAGGTGCCCGCGTCGCAGAAGCTGACGGTATTCAAGGTGACCGGCGAAACCAACACCGACGACCTGTCGCCGGCCCCCGATGCCTGGTCGCGCCCGGACATCCCGCTGCACGCGCTGGCCATGCTCAAGAACCCGCGGCCGGGAATCGATCCCGACAAGCCCGGTGAGCGTGGTCCGATCAAGCAACTCGAAGCGCTCGCCAGCAAGGGCAATCTGATCGCCTACGTCGGTGACGTCGTCGGCACCGGTTCGTCGCGCAAGTCGGCGACCAACTCGGTCCTGTGGTTCACCGGTGAAGACATTCCCTACGTCCCGAACAAGCGTTTCGGTGGCGTCTGCCTCGGTTCGAAGATCGCCCCGATCTTCTTCAACACCATGGAAGACGCCGGTGCACTGCCGGTCGAGATCGATTGCGGCCAGATGGACATGGGCGACGAGATCGAACTGAAGATCGACGCCGCCACCTCGAAGGTCACCGCGCTGAAAAACGGCGCCGTGATCGCCGAGTCGCAACTGAAAACGCCGGTGATCCTCGACGAGGTGCGCGCCGGTGGCCGCATCCCGCTGATCGTCGGCCGCGGGCTGACCACCCGGGCACGCGAGGCGCTCGGCCTGCCGCCGTCCACGCTGTTCACCCTGCCGCAGAATCCGGCCGATCCGGGCAAGGGTTACTCGCTGGCGCAGAAAATGGTTGGCCGCGCCTGTGGTCTGCCCGAAGGCAAGGGCGTGCTGCCCGGTACCTACTGCGAACCGCGGATGACCACCGTCGGCTCGCAGGACACCACCGGCCCGATGACGCGCGACGAACTCAAGGATCTTGCCTGCCTCGGCTTCTCGGCCGACATGGTGATGCAGTCCTTCTGCCACACAGCCGCCTATCCGAAGCTGGTCGACGTGCGCATGCACCGCGAACTGCCGTCGTTCATCAGCACCCGTGGTGGCGTCGCGCTGCGTCCCGGCGACGGCGTCATCCACTCCTGGCTCAACCGCCTGCTGCTGCCCGACACCGTCGGCACCGGTGGCGACTCGCACACGCGTTTCCCGATTGGCATCTCGTTCCCGGCCGGCTCCGGCCTGGTTGCCTTCGCCGCCGCCACCGGCGTCATGCCGCTTGACATGCCGGAATCGGTGCTGGTGCGCTTCAAGGGCTCGCTCGCCGAAGCAGGCAAGCGCGGCGTCACGCTGCGCGACCTGGTCAACGCAATTCCCTACTACGCCATCCAGGCCGGCCTGCTGACCGTCGAGAAGAAGGGCAAGAAGAACATCTTCTCGGGCCGCATCCTCGAAATCGAAGGGCTGCCCGATCTCAAGGTCGAGCAGGCCTTCGAACTCTCCGACGCCGCGGCCGAGCGTTCGGCTGCCGCCTGTGCGGTGGCCTTGAACAAGGAACCGATCATCGAGTACATGCGCTCGAACATCACGCTGATGAAGTGGATGATCGCCAACGGCTATTCCGATGCGCGTACCCTCGGCCGCCGCATCAAGGCGATGGAAGCCTGGATCGCCAAGCCCGAGCTGTTGAGGGCCGACGCCGACGCGCAGTACGCCGCGGTGATCGAGATCGACCTGGCCGACGTTCTGGAGCCGCTGGTCGCGTGCCCGAACGATCCGGACGACGTCAAGCTGCTCTCCGCAGTCTCCGGCACCAAGATCGACGAGGTCTTCATCGGCTCGTGCATGACCAACATCGGCCACTTCCGCGCCGCCGGCAAGGTCCTCGAAGGCAAGACCGACATCCCGACCCGCCTGTGGATCGCTCCGCCGACCAAGATGGACGCGATGATCCTCAACGAGGAAGGCTACTACGCGATCCTCGGCAAGTCCGGCGCGCGCATGGAAATGCCCGGCTGCTCCTTGTGCATGGGTAACCAGGCACAGATTCGCAAGGGCAGCACGGCGATGTCGACCTCGACGCGCAACTTTCCCAACCGGCTCGGCATCGACACCTTCGTGTATCTCGGCTCGGCCGAACTCGCCGCTGTTTGCGCGCTGATGGGCCGGATCCCGACCCCGGCCGAGTATCTCGAGCAGGTGCAGGCGGTCAATGCCAAGGCGGCTGACGTCTATCGCTACATGAACTTCGACCAGATCAAGGAGTTCAGCGAGGTGGCGGATACGGTGACGGTGTAGGGGCTAGGAAGTCAGCATAGCTGAACACCCCGCTAGGTGGCGGGCGGGGTGTCTCTCGTTCGGAGTTATCAGCGACGCGGCTTTCGGTATCCGCGAGTCCTCTGCCAGGTGCTTCCTGCTGATGCGCTCACACTTCACTCTGAAGGATCTGGCGGCTGAACACGCCGTCTCCGGCGGCGCGTTCGAGCGTACGGCCGTGATTCCGACGCAGGGCGAGTATTTGAGAGACCACGGCTGGCGGCGTGGAAACCTAGCCCAGGTATGCGACATCGTGGGTGCTGTCAATGGCGCTATCAGGGGCAACAGTTGATTATTGAAACTCTCGATGCTGCCTGCACGCACTTCGAAAATCTCGTTGAAACAACTTGTCGCATCACCGTAGCGCCTCTCGCTGTCGACCGTCAAGGGGCTTAGTGACGTGACAGGGCCAGCCCCTTCGAAACAATGAACAAGCCGTCGATTGCGCGCTTTGCAGAGAGTGTCCAGGAACTCTACAAGAACAACCGGGCCGTGGTCTTCTTGTGTGGACCCACCCTGAAGGACGCCGCAACTAATAGTGCCGCAGCATTGCGTTTACGAATCCGTGATGCCCTGGTTGCGGAAGGCTTTGAGGTTGTACTCGGCGAAGACGATGGACTGGAAGACGTACGCCTCAACGTATCTGACGGGTACGCGCACGACAACGAGCTTGAGTTCGTCCAGCGTGAGTGCAGCGCCATCGTCTTGGTGGCGAATAGCGTTGGCTCGTTCTGCGAGCTAGGTCTGTTCGTCCATTGGCTTGCTGGAAGCGCGGATCGAACCTGCGATCTCATACTGTTGGCCGACCAGCAATACGAGAATCACCAGTCGTACTTTAACGAGGGGCCGGCAAGGGCCGCTGCGGATTTTGGAAAGGCGATGTTCGTTGATTTCGCTACTGTAGATATCGCACCTATCGTGAAGCGCTTGAAAGGCCGACGCTCGACACACTTCTGTCACGGTCGTGGCCGCCCTGCGGGAATGACTAAACCGTGAGCGTCGGAGTCAATCAATCGTTTGTAAGGCTCGCACTGGGCTGCATTCAGCCAGCTTCAGCCGAACAGATTGCGGCGTTCATCAGCAGTTCGCTTCCCACTGGAGCCCACCCATTGCATGCTGAAAAGATTCGGGAGGTTCTCGACGGTTGGGCATCTAGCGGTGACATTCTTTGCGTGCACAAGCGCTATCTGCTCTATTCGTTGACACGGCAAGGTGATGGAAAACTCTCTGCGCCGGAGCGAAAGGTGCGCGATCGCACGCGGATGTTCTTGCTCAAAGACCTCCGCAGTGCTAGCCTGCGAGCGTCAGAGGTTTGGGGTATCGAGCAGGCTGATGATTCGTCGGCCGTATCCCATGGAATGGCAGTGCAAGAGGACGAGCGGCCAATAGGCGCGGCCGTCTCTCCTCGTAGGAGAGACGGCCGCGCCTATTGGCCGCTCCTCTCAAAGCAGCTTTTAGTTGGCTCTTCTTCCCCCTCCTCTGACACCCGCTTCAGATTCCTCTCGTTCTCGTCCGTCAGGAGCTGCTCGCAGGCTTGTGGGTATGCGGACATACCCGAAGGCGGCATCGGTCTCAATGAGATATCTCTCGCGCTGGGAGTAAGCCCAAGAATCGTGGGCTTACTCCTGCGTCGCCCTGAGAGTCACTATCGCCTCTTCCAGATTCCCAAGGCGGGCGGGGGACTCCGGGAAATCCATGCGCCGCGGACGTTCATGAAAGTCACGCAGCATTTTATCCTGGATTACCTACTGCGACGATTGAAGGTACACCCTGCGGCAACGGCATACAGTATAGGCTGCTCCATACGACACAACGCGGAGATTCATGTGCGAAGGCGGTACGTCGCCAACATAGATGTGACGAACTTCTTTGGATCTCTGTCGACTTCGGTCGTCTACGATCGACTGATAGCGGTGGGTCTGATGAAGAACACCGCTGCCTTCATTGCTCGGATCTCTTCGTTCATGGGTGGTCTCCCACAAGGTGCTCCGACTAGCGCTGCGCTCTCGAACATCTGCCTGTATGCAGTAGACGATGTGCTGCAGGCCGAGTCTACTGTTCGGCAGGTTACCTATTCTAGGTATGCTGATGACATAACATTTAGCGGCGACGACCTCGGCGCTGTGCAAGCGTGCATGGCAATCGCCAGGCGAGAGCTTTCAGCCTTGGGGTTGACATTGAACACCGACAAGACCCGGGTATTTGGGCCATCGAGTCGACAGGTTGTAACTGGAGTCGTGGTCAACGAACATGCCCAGCCCGCGAGGAAGGAGCGCAGGCGATTGCGCGCTATGCTCCACCATGCAGGCACCGCGCCAGACGAGTTCGTCGCCCAGTTCGATATCCTTCAAGGCAAGTCCAGTTACATGCTGTCGTATTCGACGCCTGAGCGTGGGATCGGGGCCCTGCCTGAGAAGTACGTAGAGGACGCTCTGGCCGCAGTGCGCGCCGCGCGCAAAAAAGGTCTGCCTGCGGCTGACGAAAGCAGTTTGTCTAGCGCCCCGTTCGATAACGAAAACAGGGGGCGTGACGCGATATCTTAAGTTTCGGCACTCACGATCGCGGGCGGATGCCGGAGGTATTTGGGCCGCGCGAAAAATAGTTTCAATAATGCAACAAGAGACTTGGTATGAGGACGGAATCGCGCGGCGACCACATAGGGATCGTTTTCGATCCCGGACTTTCCCTCATGCCTCTCGCTGCCAACGTTTGCTTGCTGCTCTAGGAATCGATTTCCTTTCTCTTGGTGGCCCGTGCCACCGCATTCCCGCCGGGCATTTCGTCGCACACCTGACCCGTTGCCTGCTCAACCGGAAGGTCTGGGGCACGCGGGTCATAGGAGCCCTTCCCCGAGAGGCGTACTAGACCACCCATTACAAGCTGATCGAACGGGCGCAGGTGTCGGTCACCGAACTGTCGCTCCATTTGTTGCGACTGACAGTGACGGTGTGCCCGACCCAACTGATGACCCTGATCCTCGACGATACGATGGTTCCGCGCCGCGCGAAATTCGGGCCGGAGATCAGCACCCGGCACGCTCTCTGCAACGACTTCAGGCCAGTGAGCCAGCGCGAAGGCCGGGCGAGCGCAATACCGTAGTAGGCTGTCCGAGCGTGGCGGTCGCCGCCGAGAAGCTGTCTGATTCATCGCAGGTTGCCGTCGCCTCGCCGTCTACGCGCTCGACCACCGTGCCAAGTTAGCGCACGCTGCAAGCGGCGGACTTCGTCGAGCGAGTCTTGATGAGTGGCGCAGCTTTCATGAGATGTCGCTCGCCCGGCTGATCAAAGCCATTCAGGCGTGACGATGCTCGGCCTCCCATCCCTTGCAGGCGAGGCCGACCATGCGTGGAATCAGATAGCGGCCGGCTTCGTAATAACACACCATGCGTCGCGTAATGCCGAGCGCCAGCGCGGCATCGGACAGCGACAATCGGTTGCGGGCGCGCCACGCGGCAAATTCTTCTATCGGTGTTGCCTCTCCAGCCTGTTCGCGCGCCATTCGCCAAAGGGTGTCGGTACCGATTTCCGCGCCACCGGGCCAGATCAACGACCAGCCATCTTCACCGACGGCGACGGCGCTGAAGGTATCGGCATCGTCCAGGGTGGACAGCCCGGCCAGATTGGCGATCAAGGTGGATAGGTCGACGCGATCCATCTTGCCGCTGGCCCATTCAATTTCAAGCGTATGCCCGCGTGTGCCGGCGATGGTCTTGATGTTCCGTTCTTTCATCGCTTCAGTCCTCGTTCGGTCCATGTTCGCATGATGGATTCCCGGTTGCTGACAATCCACGCCTTGGCTTCTGCTACGGCGCTTGGCTCGGCGCGGCCTTTCGTTTTCAGGGTCGCCACTTCAATCGAGACCTTGAAACCCGGCCCGAGCAGATGTACATGCGCGGGAGGATGATCGCCAAAAAACATGGCGATACGGGCATTCCTGAAGCGGTGGATCGTGGCATCCATCCGCCGCAGTCTAGTGAAGGTCCTTCATCGCGTCAAGCTGGAGTTCAGCGAGGTGGCGGATACGGTGACGGTGCAAGCGCCAGCGCAGCAGATCAACCCAACTTCCTGCTGACCGGTGCGGCTTCCGTCGCAGCCTACAGGTGCGAGGCCGGAAATGCTATTACCTCCGGCAGCGAAGCGGCGCCGATGGCGAGCATGACCAGGCGGTCCAGTCCGAGCGCCACGCCGCTGCAATCGGGCAGGCCGAATTCGAGCGCTGCAAGGAAACGCTGGTCCAGCGGGATTGCCGGCAGCCCAAGCCTTTCGCGCTCGCGCAAATCGGCTGCAAAGCGGGCGCGCTGTTCGTCAGCATCAAGCAGTTCGTGATAGCCATTGGCCAGTTCGACGCCGCGATGATAGAGCTCGAAACGCGATGCCACCTTCTGGCCTTCGGCGTCCACGCGCAGGCGGGCGAGGGCGGCCTGTGACGGCGGATAATCCACCACGAAGCTCAACTCGTCGATGCCGAGTTCCGGTTCGATGACGTGACTCATCAACAGTTCGAGCCAGGTGTCGCGGTCGGCATCGGCGAAGGCGAGGTCGAGATGCCTCCTGGCCGCGGCGCTCAGGGCATCGATGGGGCAGCATAGGGGATCCAGATCGAGATGCGCACGAAAGAGGTCGCGATAACGATGGCGCACGGTTGTCGTTTCACCGAGCGCGATGCACGCGATGGCAGCCACTTCGTCGATCAGCTGATCGGGCGTGAAGCCCAGCCGATACCACTCGAGCAGGGTGAACTCGGGGTTGTGCCGTCGCCCCACTTCCCCGGCGCGGAAGACCCTGGCGATCTGGTAGATCGAGCCACTGCCCGCCGCCAGCAGGCGCTTCATGGTGTATTCGGGCGAGGTCTGCAGGTAACCGTAGCCGGGCACGCCAATGCTGCTCAGGTGCGGATCGGTGACGGTGGCAGGGCAGAGCTGTGGTGTTTCCACTTCAAGCACGCCCTGCGAGGCAAAGTGGGCACGAATCTGCGCCAGGATCTGCGCGCGGTGGCGCAGGTTGGCAAGTGAGGCGCTGGGTTGCCAGGCGAGTGCTGGCATGATGGGCCTCGCTCCCCCGCTTGCCACGGCCGGTCCGGCTGGGGGATGCCTCGGTGACGCGACCGCTTACGCCTTTACACGCGATACATACTCACCCGAGCGCGTATCGCATTTGACGATCTCGCCCTGATTGACGAACAGCGGAACCTTGACCGTGGCGCCGGTGGAGAGGCGCGCCGGTTTGGTGCCGCCGGTGGCGGTGTCACCGCGTACACCTGGCTCGGTCTCGATGATTTCGAGTTCGACGAAGTTCGGTGGGGTGACGGCCAGGGGGGCGCCGTTGTACAGCGTGACGGTGCAGGTGTCCTGCTCTCTGAGCCAGAGCGCCGCGTCGCCGACGGTACTGCTGCTGGCCTGGTGCTGCTCGAAGTTCTCAGGTTCCATGAAATGGAAGAACTCGCCGTCGTTGTAGAGGTACTGCATGTCGCGGTCAAAAACATCGGCCCCTTCCAGCGAGTCACCGGACTTGTAGGTCTTTTCCCATACACGGTTGGTTTTCAGGTTGCGCAGCTTGACGCGGTTGAAGGCCTGGCCCTTGCCGGGTTTGACGAATTCGTTCTCGAGGATGATGCACGGATCACCATCCAGCATGACTTTCAGGCCCGATTTGAATTCGTTGGTAGAATAGCTTGCCATTGCATCCTCTCGTGAAACAGTCGACAAAATGAAGGCCGCCATGATAGCGCGAAGCCCGGCCGATTGGCAGGCCAAAGATGCGCAGGCTGAACCCTGGCAGCTGGCGCTGCAGAAGGTGATTACCGACAGTGACGAGCTGTTGGCGCTGATCGACCTGACGCCACAGGCGTTGGCCATCGATCGTCGCCAGACCTTCCCCCTGCGCGTGCCGCGAGCGTTTGTCGCCCGCATGCAGCCCGGCAGGGCAGACGACCCCTTGCTCAGGCAAGTGCTGCCGGCACTGGCCGAGCGGAGGCTGCTGCCCGGCTTTGGCAACGACCCGCTGGCAGAGGCTGAAGCCAACAAGGTGCCAGGGCTGATCCACAAGTACCACGGCCGCGTCCTCCTGATCGTCACCAGTCATTGCGCGATTCACTGTCGCTACTGTTTCCGCCGCCACTTCGCTTACGCCGCCAATCAGCCGTCGCGCGCGGACTGGTCACAAGCCTTTGATTACATTCGCGGCGATGACTCGATAAGGGAAGTGATCCTGTCCGGCGGTGATCCGCTTTCGGTACCGGACCGACACCTGCAGTGGCTGATCAGCCAGATCGAGGCGATCCCCGCTGTCAGTCGTCTACGCATTCACAGCCGTTTGCCGGTGGTCGTGCCACAGCGCATCACGCCGGCGCTGGTCGCCCTGCTTGCCGGCAGCCGTCTGCAGGTGAGCCTGGTGCTTCACGCCAACCACGCGCAGGAACTCGATGATTCGCTTGCCACCGCGCTGCGGCCCTTGCGCCATGCCGGGATAGCATTGCTCAATCAGGCGGTGCTGCTGGCCGGCATCAATGACGAGGTGGAAGCGCTGACGGAACTCTCGGAGCGCTTGTTCGCGATCGGTGTGCTGCCCTATTACCTGCATTTGCTCGATCGCGTGGCTGGTGCCACGCATTTCGAGGTGGTGGAAGAGCGGGTTCACTTGCTGCGGGCAGCGATGCTGGCGCGCCTGCCCGGTTATCTGGTCCCGCGATTCGTGCGTGAAGTGGCGCGGGCGGAGTCGAAGGTGCCGCTGTCACCGGTGCCGATCTGAGGCAGGTGGTCGTCAGTGGAAGGGGCAGGCTGACGATCGCTCAGCTGGCGTACAGGGAGGAGAGGGAATGCGTTGGAATCCGGTCGTTCAGGCGCTGGCGTGGGCTGCTCTGGCCAGCCCGGCGCTGCCGTTGCCGGCAGCAGAGCCGCTGCCCTTGTTGCTGGCAGAAACCGAACAGGGTCAGGCCGATGTCGCGCTCTATCTGGTCAGCGAGAAGCTCGACGGCGTGCGCGCTTACTGGGACGGGCAGGCGCTCCGCACGCGCAACGGTCATCCGATCCATGCGCCTGCCTGGTTTGTCGCTCCCTTGCCGCCGCAGCCGCTCGACGGCGAGTTGTGGATTGGGCGCGGGGAGTTCGAACGGCTCTCCGGGATCGTGCGTCGGCAAACGCCGGACGACGAGCAGTGGCGGCAGGTGCGCTACCTGGTCTTCGAGCTGCCGCAGGCGCCCGGCACTTTTCGCCAGCGGGCCCAGGCCTTGCGCGAGTTGACGACGACGCTGGCGCTGCCGTGGTTGCAGGCCGTCGAGCAATGGGAGTTCGGCTCCCGGCAGGCGCTAGACGAGAGGCTCCTAGGGGTGTCCCGGGCCGGCGGTGAGGGGCTGATGCTGCATCGCGCTGACGCCCTGTACGTCACCGGCCGCAGCGATGTGCTACTGAAGCTCAAGCTGTGGCGGGATGCCGAGGCGATGGTGATCGGCCATCAGCCCGGCCGCGGCAAGTATGCCGGGATGCTGGGCGCCCTGCGGGTGCCTACGGACGATGGCGTCGAGTTCCTGCTCGGCAGCGGCTTCAGCGACGCCGACCGTCGCCAGCCGCCGCCGATAGGCAGCCTGATTACCTTCCGCTATCGTGAACTGACCGCTCGCGGCCTGCCTCGATTCGCCAGTTACTATCGTCCGCGCGATCTGTAGCCGGAGGAGAATCGGTCGGTCGGCGATCAGAGCACGGGAAAGACGGTATCGCTTCGGCTTCGCGTAGTGGCATGACGCCAGGTGAGTGGGCCAGCCCGGCTAGACGTTGAACAGAAAATTCAATACGTCGCCGTCCTTGACCACGTACTCCTTGCCTTCGGCGCGCATCTTGCCGGCTTCCCTGGCACCCTGCTCGCCCTTGTAGGCGAGGAAGTCGGCCAGGGCGATCGTTTGCGCGCGGATGAAACCTCGTTCGAAGTCGGTATGGATGACGCCGGCGGCCTGCGGTGCGGTATCGCCGACGTGGATGGTCCACGCCCGGACCTCCTTGACGCCCGCCGTGAAGTAGGTCTGCAGGCCAAGCAACTGATAGGCGGCGCGGATCAGGCGGTTCAGCCCGGGTTCTTCAAGCCCGAGGTCGGCGAGGAAAACGGCCTTGTCTTCGTCGTCCAGATCGGCGAGTTCGGCTTCGATCTTGGCGCACAGGGCGACTACGGGCGCGCCTTCGGTGGCGGCGTGCTGGCGCAGACGGTCGAGGTGGGGGTTGTTCTGGAAACCGTCTTCGAGCACGTTGCCGACGTACATCATCGGCTTGATGGTCAGCAGGCACAGCGGTTTGAGCAGCCCCTTTTCGTCGGCCGACATGGGCAGCGTGCGCGCGGGCCTGCCTTCGTTGAGATGGGGCAGCAGGCGTTCGAGCACCGCAACCAGTTTCTGGGCGTCCTTGTCGCCGGCGCGGGCTTTCTTGCTCTCGCGATTGAGCGTGCGCTCGACCGCGGCTAGGTCGGCCAGCGCCAGTTCGGTGAGGATCGTTTCGATATCGGCCAGCGGGTCGACGCGCCCCGAGACATGGACGACGTTGTCGTCCTCGAAGCAGCGGACGACGCTGACGATGGCGTCGGTTTCACGAATATTGGCCAGGAACTGGTTGCCCAGGCCTTCGCCCTTCGAGGCGCCGGCAACCAGGCCGGCGATATCGACGAACTCGACGATCGCCGGCTGGATGCGCTGCGGTTTGACGATGGCCGAGATCTGCTGCAGGCGGGGATCGGGCACTTCGACAATGCCGACGTTGGGCTCGATGGTGCAGAAGGGATAGTTCTCGGCGGCGATGCCGGCCTTGGTCAGGGCATTGAAGAGGGTGGACTTGCCGACGTTCGGCAGACCGACGATACCGCATTGGAGGCTCATGCGCAGATTCCGATAATTAGGGGGTCTTGAGGTGCAGTTGCCGCTGGGCGGCAGCGTAATCGCCAGCGGCGAGCAATGGCCAGGCGAGCAGGCAGCGGTCGATGGCCGGGTCGATCAGCTCCTGCTCTTCGCGCCGCGGGGCCTTGAGGACGTAATTGATGACTTCGGCGCGCTCGCCCGGATGGCCGATTCCCAGCCGCAGCCGCCAGAAATCGGGTGTTGCCAGGCGGGCCTGGATGTCCTTCAAACCATTGTGGCCACCGTTGCCGCCGCCCTGCTTGAGCCGGATGGCCCCTGGCGGCAGATCGAGGTCATCATGCACGACCAGTGTTTCTTCGGCGGCGATCTTGTAGAAGCCGGCCAGGGCGGCGACCGCCTGTCCGGACAGGTTCATGTAAGTCATGGGCTGCAGGAGCCACAGATCTCCCTGCCGCCCGACCCGGCCAAGGAACTTTCCTTGCGGCGTCAGCGGCACCTGCAAGTGGCGTGCGAGCTGGTCAATAAACCAGAATCCTACATTGTGCCGGTTGTCTGCGTATTCGCCGCCGGGGTTGCCGAGGCCGACGATCAGGCGGGGTGGTGACATGACATCGATTGCCTTGCGACAAAAACAAGCCGCCACCGGCACGGGGTGCCGGATGGCGGCCTGGTGTATGGCAGGCGGGTTCAGCCGGCAGCCGCTTCGCCCTCGTCAGCCTCGGCAGTAGCCTTCTTGGCGGGGATCGATACCACGACGTAATCGTCTCCGTGCACCACCGGCTTGACGCCCGCCGGGAAGATGAGCTCGGAAGCATGGATCGCGTGGCCGGCTTCGAGGTTCTGGAGGTCGACTTCGATGTAGGCGGGCAGGTCCTGCGGCAGGCAGCTCACCTCGATGTCGTTGTGCGTGTGCGAGACGTTGCCGCCGCTGATCTTGACGCCCGGTGCGATGTCGGCGTTGATGAAGTGCAGCGGCACCCGCTGGTGAATGGCATGCACGGCGTCGACGCGCTGGAAATCGCAGTGCAGGATCAGCGGCTTCCACGGGTGCCGCTGCGAGTCTCGCAGGACGACGCTTTCGGCAACGCCGTCGATATTCAGCGTCAGGACGGACGCGTGGAACGCTTCCTTGCCGAGGTTCAGCAGGATCTCGTTATGATCGATGTCGATCAACTGCGGACCAGCCGCGCCACCGTAAACGATGGCCGGGACCCTTTTTTGACGACGCAGGCGGCGGCTCGCTCCGGACCCCTGCAAGATGCGCTTGCGCGCTTCAACTTGAAACTTCATGGACGACTCCTGGTGTGAAACAAACCCCGCCCGCGACCAGGCGAGGGGTTGAGAAAATCAGTACAGCGGGCGACCGGCGCCCTACTCGATGAATAGTGAGGAAACGGAGTCCTCGTTGCTGATCCGGCGAATGGTTTCGGCCATCACTTCGGCCACCGACAACTGACGGATGCGGGGGGAATTCCGTGCGTCGTCGCGCAGTGGAATGGTGTCAGTCACCACCAGTTCGTCGAGATCGGAACTGTTGATACGCTCGACGGCATTACCCGAAAGAACCGGATGCACGCAATAGGACAGTACTTGCCGTGCGCCATGTTCCTTGAGTGCGGTCGCCGCCTTGCACAGGGTTCCTGCGGTGTCGACCAGGTCGTCCATGATCACGCAGGTCCGTCCTTCGACCTCGCCGATGATGTTCATCACCTCGGATACATTGGCTTTCGGGCGGCGTTTGTCGATTATCGCCAGGTCGCATTCGAGCCGCTTGGCCAGCGCCCGCGCCCGAACCACACCGCCAACGTCGGGTGAAACGACCATCAGGTGGTCGAAGTCCCGCTTCCAGACGTCGCCGAGCATGATCGGCAGCGAGTAGATGTTGTCCACCGGGATGTTGAAGAAACCCTGAATCTGCTCGGTGTGGAGGTCCATGGTCAACACCCGGTGCACACCCGCAGCGGTGAGAAGGTCCGCGACCAGCTTGGCGGCGATCGGCACTCGCGCCGAGCGCACCCGGCGATCCTGGCGCGCGTAGCCGAAGTAGGGGATGGCGGCAGTGATCCTGGCAGCCGAGGCGCGTTTGAGCGCGTCGGCCATCACCAGCAGCTCCATCAGGTTCTCGTTGGCTGGTGCGCAGGTCGACTGGAGAATGAACACGTCCATCCCGCGCACATGCTCCTGAATTTCGACGCTGATTTCACCGTCGGAAAAGCGCCCGACGTGGGCGCGGCCAAGCGAGATGTTGAGGCGCTTGACGACGTCGGCAGCCAGGGCAGGGTTGGCGTTGCCGGTGAATACCATCAGGCTGTCATAGGCCATGGTGCGCTTCCCGTGGCGCCGGAAGCATCGGCGCCGTATAAAGCAAGACCGGCAGGTGAGGCTGCCTGCCCGCTTTGACAGAGATTGAGTGGCTGGGGAGGAAGGATTCGAACCTTCGAATGCCGGAATCAAAATCCGGTGCCTTAACCAACTTGGCCACTCCCCAGCGGTCGCTCGCATCGCCTGGATGGCGAACGAGGCGCGGATTATACCGGGGATTCGTCAGGAAAAAAAGCGCAACGAACAACAATCAGTGTCGTCAGGCTTGTCCAGTCAGTCCGCCAGTTCGAGCAGCGGATGTCGATCCAGACCCGCCGTCGCCCAGCCACGCATCCCCTCGGGCAGTTGCCGCAGGGCGGCTCCGGCTTCTTCGCGGCCTGCGAACTCGGCGAAAACGCAAGCCCCGGAACCACTCATGCGTGCAGGAGACGGCGCCAGGGAAGACAGGCAGGCAATGTGCCGAGCAATTGAAGGAAAGCGGGCGCAGGCCACGGCTTCGAGGTCATTGCCGCCGACTCCGGGGCGCCAAGCCTGAGGTTCAATCGGCAGCGAATCGCGCTTTAGCTCCGGCGCGCCAAAAATGGCTGCTGTCGGAACCTGCAGTGGTGGCTCGAGGACCACATACCAGCGCGGAGGAAGTTCGACCGCTTGCAGTTTTTCGCCGACGCCCTCGGCAAAAGCGCTGTGCCCGAAAATGAACACTGGCACGTCGGCTCCGAGAGCGAGGCCCATTTCCTGCAGGCGCCAGCGGGGCAAGTGAACTTGCCAGAGATGGTTGAGTGCCAGCAGTACGGTTGCCGCATCGGAACTGCCGCCACCGAGGCC
Organism: Candidatus Accumulibacter necessarius; assembly: GCF_036625085.1. NCBI lineage: Bacteria > Pseudomonadati > Pseudomonadota > Betaproteobacteria > Candidatus Accumulibacter > Candidatus Accumulibacter necessarius. Next base: position 105,737 of record NZ_JAZKUM010000001.1, read on the forward strand.
GCCGCCGAGTGGCAGACGCTTTTCGATACGGATATCGACACCCGCCCGGCACGCCGTCTCCGTCTGCAGCAGCCGAGCAGCACGCACGGTCAGATCCTGCTCCGCCACTACTCCCGGAAGCGGCGTGGTCAGGTGTATCAAGCCGTCAGCGCGTGGCGAAAAGCGCAATCGGTCGCCGTGTCCGAGAAAGCGAAACACGGTTTGCAGCAAGTGGTAACCATCGGCACGTCTGCCAATGACGTGCAGAAAGAGGTTGAGCTTGGCTGGCGCCGGATAGATGCTGTGCCAGCCCCAGGCGCGACGGTTGGAGGTCACTTGGCAGAGTCACCAGCGGTGTCGGCAGGTAGCCGCTGCCACTGATCGATGCGCAGCCGCAACGTGAAGCCGCCTTCGCGCTCGACAAACAGGCGGCCGGGCAGTGCCTGAGGGTCATCGCTGTCGTAGTCGTAGTCGATCCGCCAGTCCTCGTGACTCAGGTGCAGCGGGCGTCCCAGGGCGTCGCGCACCATTTTGCCGTGATCAGGGTTCCGGCCGCGCAGCCAGTAGAGCAGCTGGCTCAGGGACAAGGGATAAGCAAGAGCCGACTGCAACAACTCGTCGGCATTGGCTGCCGTTTGTGATCTGCCGTCACTGCCGGTTAGCCGGGCGCCGCCAGAGTCGCTGATGATTTCGGCCAGACCTTGACCGAGCGGCGACGAAAGTACCAGTTCGTTGTCGGCGCCGTCATGGCGCCAGGTTAGCTGACCGACGTAGCTCTTGCCCTCGTGGCGCATCGAAAAGCGGCCGCTCAGCGAAAAGGCGTCGAGGCCGTTTCGCTCTACGGCGATCGGTACGGGAACGCTGGCCGGTAGTGGCGGGGTCACGCAGGCAGACAGCACGAGCACGCCGACCACGTAAAGGCACGAGCGGTGGCGCTTCAAGCCGACGGCACGCCGAGGGGGCTGCTGGCTCAGGGGGCGAATCGCTTGATCGCTTCCGTCAGTATCTCGCTTGACGGGTCTTTTTTCTGCGCCTCGCGCAGGGTGTGCCGTGCCTCTTCCTTACGCCCCAGCATCCACAACACTTCGCCGGTGTGCGCGGCGATCTCCGGGTCGGGTCGCTGGCTGTGGGCGCGCTGGAGGTAGCCCAGCGCCCCTTCGAGATCGCCTTGACGGTACAGCACCCAGCCCATGCTGTCGAGAATGAAGGGGTCGTTGGGTGCCAACTGGAGCGCCTTTTCAATCAGCTGACGTGCCTCTGGCAGCCGAATGTTGCGATCGGCGTAAGAGTAGCCAAGTGCGTTGTAAGCCTGTGCACTGTCCGGCTGCAGTTCGATCAGCTTGCGCAGGCGGCTTTCCATCTGTTCCACTCGTCCGAGCCTTTCGGCCAGCAGCGCAGACTCGTAGAGCAACTCGGGTTGCTCCGGTTGCTTGCCGAGTTCCTGCTCCAGCAGTTCAAGCGCTGCTTCGTTCTGCTTGGCATCGCGCAACAGGGCTGCTTCGGCAATGGAAAGCTGGACACCGAGTTCGGGGCTCCTGTTGGCGGTCGCGCGAAGTTGCTTCCTTGCCTCGTCGAGTTTTCCCGAACGAGAGAGGATGGCTGCGCTGCGCACCTGCGCCGGGAGATAGTGCTCACCGGGGCCAACCTGCTGGTAATAGGCCAATGCTTCGTCACTGCGCTTACCCTCCTCGGCAATCTGACCAAGGTAGTAATAGGGCGCACTCTTGTGCTGGAAATCAAGCGTGACCAGGTGTTTGAGCTGTTTCTCGGCGAGTGCCGTATCGTTTTCCTGCAGTGCCAGGATGGCAACCGGGAAAACCACGTCAGGATTGTCCGGGTAGGCGAGCAGCAACTGCTCGAACTGACGCCTGGCCTCGCTGTAACGCTTTTCAGCCACCAGCACGCGGGCGAGTTGCAGTTGAGCGTCGCGCGCACCCGGATGACGTTCGACGAAACGCTGCAGCGATCTGATGGCCTCAGCGGGAGACTTTTTGGCCAGTATTTGCGCCTCCAGCAAGGCGGCAGCCTCCCAGTCCGGGCGTTGCGCGAGCGCCTGGCGTGCTTCAGCGAGAGCCTGTTCCTGCTGGTCCGCAGCGCTGGCAGCCACGGCGACGGCGTAATGGGCTTCGGCGAGACCGAAGAATGGCTTGCACGCCTGGCTGATCAACTGCAGGACCGCCTGCCGATCCGGGCTGCGGGCAAACATCCGGTTGAGTGCCAGGAGGTTGGCAGGCAACGCATCCTTGTCCGCGTCAAGCAGGCGAATCAGCTGCGGTGCCAGCCCCTCCAGCTGATTGGACATGATCAGGACACCGACCAAGACTTGCTGCGCGCGCTGGGAGTCGGGCTCGACCTCAACCCACAGGCGGGCGAGTTCGAGCACCAGGTCCAGACGACGCGCGTGACCGGCCACCTCAATGGCCCGTTGCAGGATTGCCGGGTCTCGGCTGCGCACAGCCAGATCCGCGTAGGCCTGGCTGGCGAATTCTGTCTTGCCTCGCTGCAGGGCCATTTCGGCAAGCAGGACCTGATAGACCACCTGTCCGCTCAGCTCGCTGTAGTCCTTGGCGTCGGGGGCTGCCTCGGGCTTGGCGGTTCTTGACTCACGCGTCGTCGCCCTGAGCTTCTTGGCTGCCACTTCTTCGCCCAGCGCCGGCAGGCCGAAGGTCAGCGCCAGGGCAGCGCAGAGGAGGGTCGTCTTGATCGGTTTCATGGTTTCCTTGCCTGCGGCAAACAGTTGCCGGATCTGCCTGGGGAGTTTGCGTCATAATCCGTTTGCGCATGTTATGGACTTTTCGCGGTAGCAGCAATGCCAGAACTCCCGGAAGTTGAAGTGACCCGTCAAGGATTGCTTCCTTACTTGTCTCAACAAAGTATCGTCGGCGCCTTGGTGCGTACGCCGAGACTGCGTCACGAGATTCCGGCCGGGCTACAGGCACGGCTTGCCGGGCTGCGGGTAGACGCCATCCTGCGGCGCGGCAAGTATCTCTTGTTTGACTGCCAGAGCGCGTTCGGGGGCGGCTGGTTGCTGCTTCACCTGGGGATGTCCGGCAGTCTGCGGCTGGTACCGCCGGATACGCCCGCCGGAAAACATGACCACGTCGACCTGGTGTTCGCGCAGACGGTTCTCCGCCTGCGTGATCCCCGCCGCTTCGGGGCCTTGCTCTGGCACGAGGGTGCCCAGGTGGAAAGCCATCACGTGCTGGCCGGGCTGGGCATTGAACCGCTGTCCGACGGCTTCAATGGTGACTGGCTGTACAGCGCGACGCGTATTCGCCGGGCACCGATCAAGCCATTGCTGATGGATGCCCGGCTGGTGGTTGGCATCGGCAACATCTACGCTGCGGAAAGCCTGTATCAGGCGGGCATTTCCCCGCTACGCAAGGCAAACAGGATCAGTCGTGAGCGCTACCACGTACTCGCTGATGCCATCCGCGCAACGCTGGCGGCGGCAATCGCGGCTGGTGGCAGCACGGTACGCGACTACGTCCATAGCGATGGCGGTGCCGGCTGCTTCCAGCTTTCGTGCGCCGTCTACGGTCGTGCGGGCGAGTCGTGTCCGAGCTGCACCCGGCCGGTGCGCGCCATCCGTCAGGCGGGCCGATCGACTTTCTACTGTCCCCATTGTCAGCGTTGAACCGTTGTCCCATGTTGCTGATTGAACGAGAGTTTGTGATAAAGTGAAAATTACTGCCTTGTGCTGGAACCTGACATGACGCTTGCCCAACATTTCGCCGCCTACAGCCAATGGCGTGCGCAGATCTCGGGGGTTCTCGAGAAGTTTGCTGACTGGCTGGTCCAGAACGAACTGACTGACGCCCAGACTGACCGCCGTATCGTCCAGTTGCTGGAGAAGCTGCGCGAGGACCGTCTGCATGTGGCATTCGTCGCCGAGTTCTCGCGCGGCAAGTCGGAACTGATCAACGCCATCTTCTTTGCCGGCTACGGCAACCGCATTCTTCCCTCGACAGCCGGCCGCACGACCATGTGCCCGACCGAGTTGATGTTCGACAAGTCCAAAGCCCCGTCAATCGAGTTGCTGCCTATCGAGAGTCGCGAATCCAACGCCAGTATCAGCGAATACAAGCGTTTTGCCGATGAGTGGCAAGTAGTGCCGATCGACACCACCTCGGCCGAAGCCATGCAGGATGCTCTGCGCCACGTCAGTGACGTCGTTCGCGTTGATCGTGCGACCGCCGAGAAACTCGGCTTTGCCATCGGCGACAGTGACTCTGCAGTCCTGCGCGTTGACGGCGACGGTACCGTTGAGATCCCGCGCTGGCGCCATGCCGTGATCAATTTCCCGCATCCCATGCTCGAGCAAGGACTGGTCATCCTCGATACGCCTGGTTTGAACGCAATCGGCACCGAACCCGAACTGACGCTGTCACTGCTACCCAACGCGCATGCCGTGCTTTTCATTCTGGCCGCCGATACCGGCGTCACGCAGTCCGATCTGACCGTCTGGCGCGAACATATCGGCACCGCGGGCGGGCGCAAGAAGGGTCGCATTGTCGTTCTGAACAAGATCGACAGCTTGTGGGACGAACTCAAGTCAGCGGCAGAAATCGACGCCGAGATTGCCAGGCAGGTTGATACTTGCGCGTGGACGCTCAATCTGCCTGAGGACCAGATTTTTCCGGTTTCGGCGCAGAAGGCGCTGGTTGCCAAGATCAACGATGATGCGGAATTGCTCAAGCGCAGCCGCCTGGCGGATCTCGAGTACGCATTATCCGAAGAGGTGATTCCGGCCAAGCAGGAGATCGTCCGCGACAACACCGACGCCGAGTTTACCGATTGCTACCAGCGCACCCGCAGCCTCCTTGATTCGCGGCTCGTCGGCCTGCGTGAACAGGTCACCGAACTCACCGAGCTGCGCGGCAAGAACAAGGGCGTCGTCGAATACATGATGGGCAAGGTGCGTGTCGAGAAGGAGGAATTCGAATCCGGCCTGCAGCGTTACTACGCTGTGCGCAGCGTCTTTTCGCAACTGACCAACAATCTCTTCGCTCACCTTGGACTTGATGCCCTTGGTTTGCTGAGCAGCACGACGCGAGAAGCAATGGTCAACGCGACCTTTTCCGCGACGCTATCCGGCGCGATGAAGCATTTCTTCGATGTTGCCCGCGGCAATCTCGCCAGATCCCAGGGCGAGGTAACAGAAATCCTCACCATGATGGAGGCCATTTACAAGAAGTTCGCCGTTGAACATGGCCTCAAGCTGGGTGCGCCGATCGGCTTTTCGCTGATGCGCTACGAGCGGGAGATCGACCGCCTTGATCACTGGTGCAGCACTCACATCAACACCATGTTCCAGTTGCTGACGCACGAGAAGAGTCAGGTCACGCAGCGCTTCTTCGGGGAGGTGGCGGTGCAGGTGCGAAAGGCTTTCGAACGCGCCAACCGCGATGCCGAATCATGGCTCAAGGCGATCATGGCACCGATGGAGATTCAGATTCGCGAGCACCAGATTCAGCTCAAGCGTCGTCTCGAGAGCATCAAGCGGATTCACCAGGCGACCGATACGCTTGAGGAGCGTATCGAGGAGCTGCAGCATGTCGAGGAGAAACTCGTCCTGCAAGTGCAGGCGCTCGGCAAGATCGGTCAGAGCTTTAACGATGTTCTGGGGCAGACGGTGAGCGGCGAGGGTTTGCGCAGCGCCGCCTGAGACCGCCGCTGGCTGATCAGTACTGACGGGTCGCCTGGCAGGCCTCCTCTGGGGAGGCGCTGAGGGCTAGCCGCTCAGGTCTTCGGCCGGGTGTACGGGGCGAGAGCTTCGCCGCGCAGACGGTAACCAGAAACGCCCATGCCGGTTTCGGAACGATCGAGTTTGAGCGTGCCACTGACCCACATTGCATCCATGGTGCGCATTCCGGTGACGGGTTTTTCTGGGATGACGTGAATGATCTGGTTGGCTGGCGGTGGCGGCACATGGATGCAGGCACCGAAGTACGGCACCAGCAGGAACTCGAGGATCTGTTCTCCCTTGCGCTCGAGAGGAACGACGAAACCGGCAATGCGCACTCGTTGTCCATTCAGTGCCGTCTCGACCGGCGCCTGATCCCAGGCCGATCTCATTTTTTCGAGTGCTTCCTGCGCTTTCGGGTCATTATCCTTTAGGCGGGCGAGGTCGAGTCCCTTGAAGGCAGCCATCGGGTCCCAGCCCTTCGGGATCAGGTCGTCCCATTCGATCTGACGGTAGGCCTGCGAGGCGGCCTTGTCCTTAGCCAGTCGATCGCCAACGCGGTATTCGGCAGGCGATTGTCCCTTGCTTTGGGCATGGGCGACATTCGGACCCGGCAGCGCAGCGACCAGCGCGAAAAACGAGACGACGAGAGACAGTTGCATCGGCTTCTCCTGGATTACCGTGGCTGGCCTGCATGGCCTTTCTATGCCTGCGGACGGTCTTGTTGACCTGCTGCGCGGTGTCCTGCGCAGCAGAGTAGGGGCCTTCGCTCAGAGTCTCCAGTCTACTTCCGTGTTTCGACCATCACCAGTGGCTCGTCCGGAATCGCCGCCGGGGCCCGCCTGCGGCGTGGGGCGGGCGCCGCCTGGTTGTTGCCGAATTCCTGAGGCAACGGCTGCGCCTTGTCCCGGCTCGTTTCCACCATGATCAGGCCGCTCTCCTCGAACGTTTGCTGGCGGCTGATCGATGACGTACTGACGGCAACGGGATTGAAAGTCTGGGCAGGTTCCAGCGGCGGCAGCTGGTCGACGACTGCCGCGGCTTCGCCGCTTGCCGGTGTTTCGGCAGCCTGGGCTTCGACCACTGGCTGGGCGTCGGCTACGACCGGGGTCTCTGTGGCGGCCGATAGAGCTACGGGCGCCTCGGTTTCCGGGGCTCCTGGCAGCTCGACCATCGTCAGCGGTTCGATCAGGACGACCGGAGCGATGCCTGCAACTGTACCTTGAGCTTCGTCAGAAGTGGCAAGAACTGGAGAAGCCGCAGCGCTGGCGGCATCCGGTGACGCGTTGTCTTCCTCAGGGCTGGCTGCGACCGGCGTTACTGCACCGCTTTCCACTTGGCCGCTGCTGCTCAGGTCAGTCACCGCAGCTATCGCGCCGCTCTGGGCGGCGAGTGGGGTCTCGGTCCTCTCGCCGCGCTCGCGGCGGCCGCCCCGACGCCCACGGCGACGGGGGGTGTTGCCGGACTCTTCGCTGGTCTGCTCGGACGGGTTTGCCGGAACTGCTGCGGGGGCAGTAACCGGTGGAAGGATGGTGCTGTCTGCAACGACGGGTGCGGGCGTTTGTGGTTTGCGCTCGGTGCGCGGTTCCGCTCGCGGGCGACGCGGCTCACGTGCGACAGAAGGCTCCCGCGCCGCCCCTGTTTCGCGCGGCTCGCGGGGTTCCCGAGGTTTCTGCGCCTCGCCGCGGGCCGGTGCTGCGGTCTGTGGCGCTTCGTTCTGCGCGCGGTTGCCGCGCGTCTCTGGCAGCTCACGCGTCTCGTCGCGGCGAGGGCCGCGAACACTGCCCCGGCGCGGGTCGCGCATCGCGTCACGGGCAGGTGGCCGGGCGCGTGGTGTCGGCGGGGACTCGGCAGCGGGTTTGGGTGCCTCCTTGTGGCGGAACCACGAAACGATCCTCTTCAGAAAGCGGCTGGCAGCGGTATCAGGTGCCGCCGCCTCAGGCGCTGGCTTGTCGGCTACGATCGGTGCCGGTTGCGATGGCGTCATGCCCTTGATTGCCGCCTCCGCTCGTGGTGTCTTTGTCTCACCAGCTGGCGTGGTGTCCTTGCTCTCATCCTCTGTTGGCAGCGCAACCATCCGGTAGGATGCCGGCGGCAGACTTTCCGGGCCGGTTTCGTCCTGCCGCAGGCGGACAAAGGTGTGCTGGGGCGTTTCGAGGTGGATATTGGGAATCAGGACGATGGTGACCTTGTGCCGGAGTTCGACCGCCTGGACATCAGTACGCTTTTCGTTGAGCAGGAAGGTCGCAACGTCAACCGGTACCTGCGCATGAACGGCGGCCGTGTTGTCCTTCATTGCTTCTTCTTCGAGAATACGCAGGATGTGCAGCGCGGCGGATTCGGTGCTGCGGATGTGGCCGGTGCCCGAACAACGCGGGCAGGGGATGTAGCTGGTTTCAGCGAGTGCCGGACGCAGGCGCTGGCGCGACAGCTCGAGCAGGCCGAAGCGACTGATCTTGCCCGTCTGGACGCGGGCGCGGTCATACCGCAACGCCTCGCGCACGCGGTTTTCGACTTCGCGCTGATTGCGCTGATTCTCCATGTCGATGAAGTCGATGATGATCAGGCCACCCAGATCTCGCAGGCGTAGCTGCCGGGCGACTTCTTCGGCGGCCTCAAGATTGGTCTTCAGCGCCGTCTCCTCGATGTCAGCGCCGCGCGTCGAGCGGCCCGAATTGACATCGACCGAAACCAGTGCCTCGGTATGGTCGATGACGATTGCGCCACCCGAAGGGAGGCTGACCTGACGTGAGTAGGCGGATTCGATCTGATGCTCGATCTGGAAGCGAGAGAACAGAGGGACGTCGTCGCGGTAGCGCTTGATGCGATTGACGGTCCCCGGCATTACATGTTCCATGAACTGCTGTGCCTGCTCGAAGACCTCGTCGGTATCGATCAGGATTTCGCCAATGTCGGGCTGGAAGTAGTCGCGGATGGCGCGGATGACTAGGCTACCCTCCTGGTAGATCAGGAAGGCCCCCTTCTGCTGCTGGGCCGCGGCTTCAATGGCTTTCCACAGTTGCAGGAGGTAATTGAGGTCCCATTGCAGTTCTTCGGCGCTGCGTCCGATCGCTGCCGTGCGGGCGATCAGACTCATGCCCTGCGGCACGTCCAGCTGGTCCATCACTTCGCGCAGTTCGGTCCTCTCGCTGCCCTCAACGCGGCGCGAGACCCCGCCGCCGCGCGGGTTGTTCGGCATCAGGACCAGGTAGCGGCCGGCGAGGCTGACAAAGGTCGTCAGCGCGGCGCCCTTGTTGCCGCGCTCGTCCTTGTCGACCTGGACGATCAGTTCCTGGCCTTCGCGCAGGGCTTCCTTGATCGTCGCACGACCCGCGTCTACGCCGGGTTGGAAAAAGGTGCGGGAGACTTCCTTGAAGGGCAGAAAGCCGTGCCTTTCCGATCCGTAATCGACAAACGCCGCTTCTAGGCTGGGTTCCAGGCGGGTAATGACCGCTTTATAAATGTTGCTCTTTTTTTGCTCCTTGTTGGCCGATTCAATGTCCAGATCAATGAGCTTCTGACCGTCGACAATGGCAACGCGGAGTTCCTCGGCCTGCGTTGCGTTGAAGAGCATGCGTTTCATAATTTGGGCTCCCGCGCGCTTTCACGGGGGCGGAGCCTTGTTCAGGCAGCAACAGATCAGTTGTCGGCGGGGCGCTTGGGGGGCTTTCCGGTACTTCAACCAATAGGGGTATCTCGCCGACTCGATTGCTCGTCGGGCCTTGAAAGACAAGGGCTCGGGAATCTGCCTGGGCCGCTCCACAGGTGCTAGGCGCGCGCAGTTCAAGTAGTATCGCTACTTTGTGGTGAGCGTACTTAACCAGGTGATTGACGTTGAGTGATCCTGCGCAAATGGCGCAAGCGAGGCGGCTGAGGCCTGCCGCAAAGGGCGTCGCAATAACTTCAGAATCGGCGTCGCTCGACGGTCTCACGGGTCAGCGCCTCTTTCAACTCAAGACGCAAATCAAGTGAAGTATATTCAAAATGGCCGAAGTTAGCAAAAACTCCGTTACCCATCAGCTAATCACCGAGAATGAGACCGGGCAGCGGCTCGATAACCTGCTGCTGAAGCAATGCAAGGGCGTGCCCAAGAGCCACCTCTACAGCATCGTGCGTAGTGGTCAGGTGCGAGTGAATGGCCGGCGCGTCGAGGTTTCCTATCGGCTGCAGAGCGGAGACCTGCTGCGTATTCCGCCCTTGCGGGTTGCCAGCGTCGAACAGGAAGTTGTCTCCGGCGCTGAACTGAAGGTGCATCTGCCGGTGGTGTACGAAGACGAGGGCTTGCTGGTGGTCGACAAGCCGGCCGGGATCGCCGTGCATGGGGGCAGCGGCGAGAGCTTCGGGGTCATCGAGGCGCTCCGACGGCAGCGGCCGCAGGCGCGCTTTCTCGAACTTGCACATCGGCTTGACCGCGAAACCTCGGGGATTCTGTTGCTGGGCAAGAAACGCTCGGCGCTGCTTGCACTGCACGAGATGTTCCGTGAAGGCGCGGCCGGCGGAGGACGCGGAGCCGACAAGCGCTACCTGGTTCTGGTTTCCGGCCGCTGGATGGATCCGCTGCGTCATGTTCGGCTACCATTGCTCAAGTATGTGCAGGCCTCGGGTGAGCGCCGGGTCCGCGTTTCGGAGGAGGGCAAGGCGGCGCATACGATCTTCAGGCTGCTAGCGCGCTGGGAACGCTTCAGTCTTCTGGAGGCCGAGTTGAGAACGGGACGAACGCACCAGATTCGCGTTCATCTCGCGCATCTCGGGTATCCGATCGCCGGTGACGAGAAGTATGGCGACTTCATGCTGAACAAGGCGCTGGCCAGAGAAGGGCTGAAGCGCATGTTCCTGCACGCCTCTAGGATGCGCCTGGCGCATCCGCTGGACGGCAGCGAGCTGGTCGTCGAGGCGGCTCTGCCGGTAGCGTTGAATGGCTTCGTGCAGGGTATTTCGGCGAAGGAAAGGCAGGAGTATGGCGAAAAGGTTTGAGCTGCTGGTGTTTGACTGGGATGGTACGCTGCTCGATTCTGCGGGCGCTATCGTCGCTGCCATCCAGGCCGCCTGTGGTGATCTTGGTCTGCCCGCTCCGCCGGACGAGCGGGCGCGGCACGTGATCGGACTTGGCCTGCGTGACGCCCTCGCGCACGCCCTGCCTGGTTTGCCTGAAGAACGATATCCCGAGATGGTTGAACGCTACCGCTGCCACTACCTGTCGCACGACCACGAGTTGCAGTTGTTTGACGGAGTTGAGGAGTTGATTGCCGAGCTCTCGGCGGCGGGCTTCCTGCTCGCGGTCGCGACCGGCAAGAGCCGGCACGGTCTGGACCGTGCCCTGCAGTTGAGCGGGCTGGGCAAGTATTTCCACGCGTCGCGCTGTGCCGACGAGTGTTTTTCGAAGCCGCATCCGCAGATGCTCGAGGAGTTGCTCGAAGAGTTGGCGGTTGGACCCGGGCGGGCTCTAATGATTGGCGATACGACGCACGATCTGGAAATGGCAAACAACGCTGGCGTTTCCTGCGTGGCCGTGGCTTATGGCGCGCATCCGGCGGATGCGCTGGCTGAGCAGCGGCCGCTGGCTCTCATACAGGGACTGGAGGAACTGTCCGAATGGCTGCGAACGCACGCCTGATCTGTCTCGCCGCCGATCTGGCTGACGGTGGTCCGGGGGTCCGCTTTACCGTTGACTGGCGCGGCACGGAAGAAGCGGCGTTTGCGGTGCGTTTTCAGGGTCGCGCGTTTGCTTACCTCAATCGCTGTGGGCATGTTCCGATCGAACTTGACTGGCAGCAGAACGAGTTCTTCGATGATTCCAAGTTATACTTGATGTGCGCGACACATGGCGCGATTTACTCGCCGCAGGACGGCCGCTGTCTGGGGGGTCGCTGTAACGGCAGAGGCCTGACGCCGCTACCCGTCGAAGAACGTGATGGCGAGGTTTATTTCACCCCGAGTGAGCAGATATCTTGAGTACCACTGAAAACGAACCACCCTGGGAACGGCAGTTGCTGGAAAAGGTCGCCTTCGCGGCGTTGCGGGAGCAGCGGGCAAAGCGGCGGTGGGGCATTTTTTTCAAGCTGGCCGGCTTGTCCTATCTGATTGCGGTGCTGGTCATGGTGGTTGATTGGGGCGGCTCCGAGCAGCTGGCCGACGCCAGGCACACGGCGGTCATTCATCTGCATGGCACGATCGAGGCGCAGGGGGAAGCCAGCGCGCAGAATATCAACAATGCGCTGGAAGAGGCATTTGCCGACAAGCGGACGGCCGGTGTCATCCTGCGGGTCAACAGCCCCGGTGGCAGTCCGGTCCAGGCAGGCATTGTCCATGACGAGATTCGTCGGCTGCGTACCAAGCACCCTCAGATCCCGCTTTATGCGGTGGTCGAGGATGTCTGCGCTTCCGGCGGTTACTACATCGCCGCTGCCGCGGACAAGATCTTCGTCGACAAGGCAAGCATCGTCGGTTCGATTGGGGTCTTGATGGACGCTTTCGGCTTTACCGGGACAATGGAGAAGCTCGGCATAGAACGTCGGCTACTGACTGCCGGCGACAACAAGGGCTTCCTCGACCCGTTCTCGCCCCAGGACGCGAAGCAGAAGGCGCACGCCCAAGTCTTGCTGCGCGAGATCCACGAGCAGTTCATCGACGTCGTTCGGCGCGGGCGCGGGGACAGGCTGAAGGATACGCCGGAGTTGTTCAGTGGCCTGATGTGGACCGGCAGTCAAAGTGTTGGCCTGGGTCTTGCCGATGGTCTTGGTACGGTGGGCTCGGTGGCGCGCGACGTGATCAAGGCCGACAGGATCGTCGAATTCACGATCAGGGAGAATATCGCGGAACGTTTTGCCAGGCGTTTCCGTGCCGACTCGACAGACGGTGTCGTGGGTTCCCTGCTTGGCGCTGGCCGCCTGATGTTTCGTTGATGACCGGTGACGCGACGCGTTCGCTAGGCCTGCAACAGGAAGACCGTCGGTCGGCGGTTGGTCTCCGGTAGCTGCTGGCGCCGCCAGTCGGCAACCGGGCGGGTGGTGATCTGCTCCTCTGCCAGCGTCAGATCCGTGGCAACACAGATGCGCGTGCCTGGCGCACAGGTGTTGATCAGCGACGCCAGCATTTGGCGGTTGCGGTAGGGCGTTTCGATGAAGATTTGGGTTCGTTGCTGCTGTCGCGATTCCTTCTCCAGTTCTCGCAGGCGCTTTTCCCTTTCCTGCGCTTCGCTTGGCAGGTAGCCGTGAAACGCGAAGCTCTGGCCGCTTAGTCCTGAGGCCATCAAGGCGAGCACGAGCGAGCAGGGGCCGACCATCGGGATGACCTGCACGCCCTCCCGATGGGCCAGCGCAACGAGGGCGGAGCCAGGGTCGGCGACCGCGGGGCATCCAGCCTCCGAGATCAGCCCGAGGTCGCTTCCGGACAGTGCCGGTGACAACAATTCCGGCAGGACGTTGGCCGGCGTATGTTCGTTGAGTTCGCGAATCGTGATCTGTTGCAGCGGCGAATCGCAAGGTAGTGCCTTGAGGAAGGCGCGGCCTGTCTTCGCGTTTTCAGCAACGAAGTGCTTGAGCCCGCGGGCCCTCGCAAGAACCGGTTCCGGCAGGCTGCCGAGCAGCGGACTCGGGCCGAGCGGAACCGGGATCAGATAAAGCCTGCCGGCTTTCATGAACGACTAGCCATCTCAGGCCTACGGCAATGACGGGATTACGGGCACGTTTTCGAGTCGCAGCAGATCGCAGAGCGCGATGAGCGGCAGTCCGATCAGCGCGTTGGGGTCTTCGCCATCGATCCTGGCAATCAAGGCGATTCCCAGGCCCTCCGACTTCGCGCTGCCAGCACAATTGTAAGGTTGCTCCTGGCGCAGGTAGCTTTCGATTTCAGTGTCCGTCAGGTCACGGAAGGTGACCAGCGTCGGTACGCCGCGCCGATGTGCCCTGCCACTGCTTGCGTCGAGAAGACACAGACCAGTGAAGAAGTTGACGCGGCGTCCTCGCATCGTCTGCAACTGGCGCACGGCATTTTCGTGCGTTCCCGGTTTGCCAAAAACTTGGCCGTCAAGACAGGCCACCTGGTCGCTGCCAATGATCAAGGCATCGGGGTGCAAGCTGACGACAGCACGGGCCTTCGCTTCCGAAAGACGCAGTGCACCCGCTTCCGGCTTTTCGCCTGGCAGGAGCGCCTCGTCGACCGCCGGGTTGGCGGCTTCAAAAGGCAAGCCAAGGCGGGCAAGCAATTGCCGTCGGAACGGAGAGGTCGAGGCGAGAATCAGCGGCGGTGTGGTCATCTGGGGGAGAAATGCAGCACAAACACATTGGCCAAGCGGAAAAAATCAGGATATACCTTGTTTTGAAGCGTCGCTGCTTTGACTTCAAAAGCCGAAAATAATATCATGCGCCCCTTATGTCGCGACGTGTCCTAATAGACAGCCGGAATTTTGGACGTGAAGGAGGTTCGCTGCAAGGCGAATTGCCCATCGCGACGCTGACGCGATTGTCGGATCTGTTGACTGATTCCGCCGGTTGCCTGGCTTTTAGGGTTGCGGGCAGGATTGGGACGAGCAAGCGCTCACAGTTGCTGCTTGAGGTCGATGGGGTGCTGGCATTATGTTGCCAGCGCTGTCTTGAGGCGATGGCGTACCGGCTGAAGCTGCGTAGCGTGCTGGAATTCGTCGATAGTGACGGTGATCTGACGCAGGAGGAACTGGAGGACGACTCCAGGGATTTTCTTCCCAATCAGCGAGAACTCGATGTGGCCGTTCTGATCGAGGATGAAATCCTCCTGGCGCTGCCGACCGCGCCGCGTCATGACGACTGCGCGCTGCCGGGCAGTGGGAAAGGGTCGGCGGCAGTGTCACCGTTTTCAGTCCTCGCCGGTTTGCACGGCAAGGCTTAGTGAATTTGATTCTAGGAGTCAGTTATGGCTGTTCAACAGAACAAGAAATCCCCATCCAAGCGTGGTATGCATCGTGCGCATGATTCGTTGCCCGGCGCGCCGCTGGCTGTCGAGCCGACGACTGGCGAGGTTCATTTGCGGCATCATATCAGCCCCTCGGGTTTTTATCGGGGCAAGAAAGTCGTCAAGGGTTCTGGCGAGTGATTTCTCCGGATTGGGCAGGTAGCTTTCCCGAATGGTGAGCTGCCTGCCTTTTCTTTTGTCCGTCAGCCGATGACCATTACCGTCGCTGTCGACTGCATGGGAGGGGACCACGGGCCCTCGGTGACCGTGCCGGCGGCGCTTGGTTTCGTGCGCGATCATGCCGACGTGCGCGTCATCCTGGTTGGTCTTGCCGAGAGCATTCGGCCCTTTCTTGGCGACGCTGCGGTCGGTCGCGTTGCCGTTCGCCATGCCACGGAAGTGGTCGCCATGGATGAGTCGCCAGCGCTGGCGCTCCGCAGCAAGAAAGACTCTTCGATGCGGGTCGCCATCAATCTGGTCAAGCAGGGCGAGGCGGATGCCTGCGTTTCGGCTGGCAATACCGGCGCGCTGATGGCCATTTCGCGCTTTGTCCTCAAGATGCTGCCCGGCATCGACCGCCCGGCGATCTGCGCAGTTCTGCCGACGCTTGCCGGGCACACGCACGTGCTCGACCTGGGTGCGAACGTCGATTGCAGTCCCGGCCACCTGCTGCAGTTCGGGATCATGGGCGCTTCCCTGGTCTCCGCGATCGAACACCGCGATCGACCAACGGTCGGGATCCTTAACATCGGTGAGGAAGAGATCAAGGGCAATGACGTGGTCAAGCGCGCAGCCGAACTGCTTTGGGACTCCGGCCTGAATTTTGTCGGCAATGTTGAAGGTGACGGACTCTACAAGGGCGAAGCCGACGTCATCGTGTGTGATGGCTTTGTCGGCAATGTCGCGCTGAAGGCTTCGGAAGGCCTGGCGCAATTGCTGGCCACTTTCCTGCGCCAGGAATTCCGGCACAGTCTGTTCACCAAGCTGGCCGCCGTGGTAGCCATGCCGGTGCTCAGGCGGTTCAAAAAGCGGGTGGACCATCGGCAGTACAACGGGGCTACCTTGCTCGGCCTGAAGGGCATCGTTGTCAAGAGCCATGGCTCGGCGGATGCTCTGGCCTTTACCTGCGCCCTGCAGCGAGCTGCCGAAGAGGCCCGAAGTGGTGTTCTAGCAAGGATCAGTGAACGGATGGCGCAACAACAACCGCTTCAGGAGATCGCATAGCATGTTCGCCCGAATTACCGGGATCGGCAGTTTTCTGCCCGGTCAGGCCGTCAGCAACGATGACCTCGCGCGTCGCGGCATCGAAACCAGCGACGAGTGGATTACGAGCCGCACCGGCATCAGTTTCCGTCACCTCGCCGAGGACGGCCAGACAGCCAGCGATCTGGGCCTAGAGGCCGGCCGTCGGGCATTGGTGGCCGCAGGACTCGAAGCGTCCGATCTCGACCTGATCATCGTCGCGACGTCGACGCCGGATTTCATTTTCCCAAGCACCGCCTGCCTGCTGCAAAGCAAGTTGGGCAATCATGGTGCAACAGCCTTCGACGTCCAGGCGGTGTGCAGCGGTTTCGTTTATGCTCTGACGATTGCCGACAAGTTTATCCGCTCAGGCAGTCACAAGCGGGCGCTGGTCGTTGGATCAGAGGTGTTTTCTCGCATTCTCGACTGGTCTGATCGTGCCACCTGCGTCCTTTTCGGCGATGGTGCGGGAGCGGTTGTGGTGGAGGCGTCCGAAACACCAGGAATTCTGGCCACTGCTTTGCATGCAGATGGCGCGCACCACGGCATCCTGTCGGTACCGGGCGGCGTTTGCGGCGGGCAGGTGACTGGCGATCCTTTCCTGCGCATGGACGGACAGGCCGTGTTTAAGTTTGCCGTGCGCGTTCTGGCGGAGGTGGGCGAGGAGTGTTGCGAGGCTGCCGGTATTCCTTCTTCGGGCATCGACTGGCTGATTCCGCACCAGGCCAACACTCGCATCCTCGAGGCCACCGCCAGGAGAATGAAGCTGCCGATGGACAAGGTCATCGTGACCGTTGATAGGCACGGCAATACGTCTGCTGCCTCGATCCCGCTAGCTCTCGATGAGGCCGTTCGCGACCAGCGCATTCAGGCCGGGCAGAAGGTCCTGCTCGAAGGCGTTGGCGGCGGTTTCACCTGGGGCGCTGTCCTGTTCGAGTTCTAAAGGGAGTCATCATGGCGTTCGCGTTTGTTTTTCCAGGTCAGGGGTCGCAATCGGCTGGCATGATGGCGGCCTATGGCGACTCTGCGGTTGTTCGAGCCACCTTCGACGAAGCCGCGGCAGTGCTCGGCCAGGACCTCTGGCAATTGCTTGCGGAGGGGCCGGCCGAAGCCCTGGCGCAGACGGTCAACACCCAGCCCATAATGCTGACCGCCGGTGTTGCGGTCTATCGCCTGTGGCTCGACAGGGGTGGAAAGGTCCCCGCTGTACTTGCCGGGCACAGCCTTGGCGAGTATTCCGCACTGGTTGCCGCTGGCGTTATTGCCTTCGCGGATGCGGTGCCGCTGGTGCGCCTGCGCGCGGCGGCGATGCAGGAAGCTGTGCCGGCAGGTGCCGGTGCGATGGCGGCCATTCTCGGCCTCGACGACGACAAGATTGCTGACGCCTGTGCCGAAGCCGAGGCCGCCGTTGGCGCCGGCGGGGTCGTTGAACCGGTCAATTTCAATGGGCCCGGGCAGACCGTCATCGCCGGAAGCAAGGCCGCGGTCGAGCGCGCCTGCGAAGCGTGCAAGGCGCGTGGCGCCAAGCGCGCCTTGTTGCTGCCGGTTTCAGCACCCTTCCACTCCTCGCTGATCCGGCCGGCGGCGGACAAGCTGGCCGCCCGTCTGGCGCAGTTGAGCTTTGCCACGCCGCATATACCGGTGATCAACAACGCCGACGTGGCCATCGAGTCAGACCCCGAGAGGATCAAGGATGCGCTGGTTCGTCAGGCCTACTCGCCGGTGCGCTGGGTCGAGACGATCCGCAAGATGGCGGCGATGGACATCACGACGGTGGTCGAGTGCGGACCGGGCAAGGTCCTCGCGGGTCTTACCAAGCGCTGTGCCGACGGCCTGACGAGTGTTGCACTGGCTGATCTGGCGTCGATTGAAGCCACCCTTGCCACCCTGGAGCCAGGGCAATGCTGAATGGACAGATTGCACTCGTCACGGGTGCCTCGCGCGGCATCGGTCAGGCCATCGCGCTCGAATTGGGCGCGCTTGGTGCCACCGTGATCGGAACGGCTACCAGCCCGGAGGGCGCTGCGAAAATCTCCGCGTTTCTGAGCGATGCGGGGAGCAAGGGCGAGGGCTGCGTGCTCGAAGTGCGCGATGCGACTCAGGTCGATGCGCTGATCCGCCATATCGAGAAAGCCCATGGCGCGGTCACGGTGCTGGTCAATAACGCAGGCATCACGCGTGACAACCTGGCCATGCGCCTGAAGGACGACGATTGGGACACGGTCATCGATACCGACCTGAAAGCTGTTTTCGGGCTTTCCCGGGCGGTCATCCGCGGCATGATGAAAGCCAGGCAGGGTCGGATCATCAATGTCACTTCGGTCGTCGGTCACGCGGGGAACCCGGGTCAGGCGAATTACTGTGCAGCCAAGGCAGGGGTCACCGGCATGAGCCGGGCACTGGCGCGAGAACTGGGCAGTCGCAACATCACGGTCAATTGCGTTGCGCCTGGCTTGATCGATACCGACATGACAAAGGCGCTCGACGACAGACAGAAGGATGCCATGCTGGCGAACGTTCCGCTGGGTCGTCTCGGTTCTCCGCTGGATGTGGCAGCGGCGGTGGCGTTTCTCGCTTCAGCCGGGGCGGCCTATGTCACCGGAACGACGATTCACGTCAACGGTGGCATGTTCATGGGCTGACGGAAGGGCCGGTCCCGTACGGGTGATTGCGGTTGGGTGTGAGAATTGGTAAGTTGCGGGCATTTTGTTAGAATGGCGCGTTTTGTTTTACATTTGAACCTTGGGAAGGAACCTATTGATGGAAAATATTGAGCAGCGTGTCAAGAAGATAGTCGCCGAGCAACTCGGTGTCAATGAGGCGGATATCAAGAATGAGTCATCGTTTGTCGATGATCTGGGAGCTGACTCGCTTGACACGGTCGAACTGGTGATGGCGCTTGAAGAAGAGTTCGAGTGCGAGATCCCTGACGACGAGGCCGAGAAGATCACCACCGTGCAGCAGGCCATCGACTACGTGACCGCTCACAAGAAGTAGTTGGCTGGCCGGAGTCCCTGCAGACAGGTCCGTGTAGTGGTCGTGTCCGGCAGGGAGTGCTGGTGAAAGGGAAGTTCCTGCTCACGCATGTCCTATTCGTCGGAGTTCAAGTTGGCACGTCGCAGAGTCGTCATCACTGGCCTCGGTATCGTTTCTCCTGTCGGCAACTCGGTTACCGAAGCTTGGCAGAACATCCTTGCAGGGCGTTCGGGGATTGGTCCGGTCACGCGTTTCGATGCCTCCACCTTTCCGGTGCGGATTGCCGGAGAAGTGCGGGGTTTTGATGTTGGTCAGTATCTTTCGCTGAAAGAGGCGCGCCGGATGGACGTATTTATCCATTACGGCATGGCGGCAGGGATTGAGGCCATACGGGATGCAGGACTTGACGGGCAGCCAATGGTCCCGGAGCGGATCGGCGTATCGATCGGTTCAGGGATTGGCGGTCTACCGATGATCGAAAGCACCTGCGACGACTTCGCCGCCGGTGGTGTGCGCAAGGTATCGCCCTTCTTCGTTCCTGGTTCGATCATCAACATGATCTCCGGCAATCTTTCGATCATGTGTGGCTACAAGGGGCCCAATATCTCGCTGGTCAGCGCCTGTTCGACGGGAACGCACAGCATTGGTGATGCCGGGCGTCTGATCGAGTACGGTGATGCCGACATAATGATTGCCGGCGGTGCCGAAGGTTGCGTCTCCCGGCTTGGTCTGGGGGGGTTTTGTGCGCCGCGTGCGCTCTCGACGCGAAACGACGACCCTCAGACGGCAAGCCGCCCCTGGGACCGGGATCGTGACGGCTTTGTGCTCGGTGAAGGTGCTGGTGTGCTGGTGCTTGAGGAGTATGAGCATGCGAAGGCGCGTGGCGCCCGGATCTACTGCGAACTGGCAGGATTTGGCATGAGTGCCGACGCCCACCACATCACCGCGCCGTGCGAGGATGGTGAGGGCGCGGCGCGCTGTATGACCAACGCCCTGCGGAATGCAGGCGTCAATGTGGACAACGTACAGTACGTCAATGCGCACGGAACCTCGACCCCGCTGGGCGACAAAGCAGAGACGGTTGCCGTCAAGCGCGCTTTTGGCCAGCATGCGAGCAAACTGGTGGTCAATTCAACCAAGTCGATGACCGGCCATCTGTTGGGCGCCGCGGGCGGCATCGAGGCCTTGTTTACGGTGCTGGCGATTCACCATCAGGTTTCGCCACCGACCATCAACATCTTCAATCAGGACGAGTCCTGCGACCTTGACTATTGCGCCAATGAAGCACGTCAGTTGAAGATCGACGTCGGGATCTCGAACTCTTTCGGTTTCGGTGGCACCAACGCTACGGTTGCCTTCAGGCGAATCTAGAACCGCCTCGGGGCGAGGTGCAGGAGCTGGTGGAAATTCCGATTCGTATCGGACTGCGCCGCTCTCGCCTGCTGTCCTGGCTCTTGGTCGTGCTGCATGTTCTGGCGGCCGGCAGTTTGTTCCTTACGCCCTGGCCGGCAGTGGTCAGCTACTCACTTCTGCCGCCTGTTGTGCTGTCGGCATGGCGCACGCTGCAACCTTCGACAATCGTCGGACTGCGCCTGGCGGAGAACGGTGAACTCGGGTTTCTCTCCCCAGATGGTGATTTGCGGTCGGTTACGGTGCAGCCAGACTCGGCAGTTTTTTCCTGGTTGATCGTTCTTCGCGTGCGGGACGTCGGTCAGGGTCGGTTGCACAGTCTTGTGCTATTGCGAGACAGCATGTCGGTAAAGCAGTTCCGTTTGCTGCGCGTATGGCTGCGTTGGCTGGCTAATCCTCAAGCCCACGTCGCGGACGGCGTCTGATCACCGTGTTGCGCGCGCGTGGCAGCGTTTCCGGATAATTGCGGCTGAAATGAAGCCCGCGGCTTTCGTGGCGACGTAGCGCGCAGCGGATGATCAGGTCAGCGGTCACCACCAGGTTGCGAAGTTCGATCAGATCGTGGCTGACCCTGAAATGCGAATAGAAATCGTCGATCTCGCGCGCCAGCAGGCGGACCCGGTTCTGTGCCCGTTGCAGTCGCTTGGTGGTGCGGACGATGCCGACGTAATCCCACATGAAGCGTCGCAGTTCATCCCAGTTATGAGCGATGACAATCTCCTCGTCGGGGTCGCTGACGCGGCTGGCGTCCCACGCTGGCAGCGGTGGCAGATCGCCTGCAGGCTGTTGCAGGATGTCACTGGCCGCCGCTTCAGCGAATACCAGGCATTCGAGCAACGAGTTGCTGGCCAGGCGATTGGCCCCGTGCAAGCCGGTGCAGGAAGCTTCGCCAGCGACGTAGAGACCTGCGATATCGGTGCGTGCACGCAGGTCGCTGACGACGCCACCACAGGTATAATGCGCGGCCGGGACGACCGGGATCGCCTGGCGGGCAATGTCGATACCCAGTTCGAGGCAGCGCGCCAGAATGTTCGGGAAGTGCTCGGCGAGAAAAGCCGCGGGTTTATGCGAGATGTCGAGATAGACGCAATCCAGCCCGCGCTTTTTCATCTCGAAGTCGATGGCCCTGGCCACGACGTCGCGCGGCGCGAGTTCGCCGCGTGGGTCGTGGCGGGGCATGAAACGGCTGCCGTCGGGCAGCAGCAGGCGTCCGCCTTCGCCGCGCACCGCCTCGGAGATCAGGAAGGATTTCGCCTGCGGGTGGTAGAGGCAGGTCGGATGAAACTGGATAAATTCCATATTCGCAACCCGGCAGCCGGCACGCCACGCCATCGCGATCCCGTCTCCGGTTGAAGTGTCCGGATTCGTGGTGTAGAGATAGACTTTCCCGGCGCCGCCGGCCGCGATAAGGGTGTTTCTGGCGCCCAGCGTCAACACCTCACCGCTGGTACTGTCGAGCACGTAAGCCCCATGACAGCGCTGCTCATTCAGCCCCAGCTTTCCTCCGGTAATCAGATCGACAGCGATGTGGTTTTCCAGGACGGTGATGTTTGGTTGCCGACGAATCAAGCTGGTCAGGGTGTTCTGCACCGCCAGGCCGGTGGTGTCAGCGACGTGGATCACGCGACGCGCGCTGTGACCGCCCTCGCGGGCAAGGTGGTAACCACCTTCGTCACGGGTGAAGGGAACGCCCTGTTCAATGAGCCAGTCGACCGCGCGCCGACCGTTCTCGATGACAAAGCGTGTGGCGCGTGCGTCATTGAGAAAAGCACCAGCGGTGATCGTGTCGCGGATATGGGCCTCGATCGAGTCGCGGTTGTCTAGCACGGCTGCGATACCGCCCTGCGCCCAACTGGACGCACTGTCCTCCAGGGTGCGCTTGCTGATCAGCGCTACCTTGCGGGTTCGCGCAAGCCGCAGTGCAGCGGCTTGTCCCGCCAGGCCGCTGCCAATGATGAGAACGTCGAAACGAAGCGTCAAGCGGAGATCGTCCGGCCAACAAGGGGCTGCAACTATAGCACGGGATGGTGCTGCGACAAGCCCGACGCGGCGGACTGAAGTGGGTCGGGGATCGGTGGCCGATCGTCAGCCGGGGACGGATCGGCGGGAGCGTGATCCCCCGAGTTTTCTGTGCAGAGCCGACACAGTGGCAGCAAACTGGCCTGCTTCAGACCGGCGCTGGTCGCCAATCTGCGCCACGGGGTGGCGTTTCGCCTGAGCTGGAGCGGCAGCCCGCGGCAGTTGTCGCGCCACTGCTGACGAACTGACGGCGGCGCCCTGCCGACAGCCGGCCCAGTGCCTGCCGAGTTTGCCGGCCTGATCTGCCGCTCCGGCCGGCGGGTGAAATTTATGCGCCGATTGCCTGCGCGAGCTTTTGCCGGTCCCTCAGCCAGGCGGAAAATTCGCGGCCGATTTCAGGGTGGACTTCCCCGAGGACGACGCTGGCCTGCATCAGACCGATCTTGCTGCCGCAGTCGTAGCGTTTGCCGTGATAGCGATAGGCAAGTACCTGTTCGCTGGCCAGCAGCGCAGCGATGCCGTCAGTCAGCTGGATTTCCCCGCCAGCACCACGCGGTTGCTCTCGGATCCGGTCAAACACGGCTGGGGTGAGGACATAGCGGCCGGCCACGGCCAGATTCGAGGGCGCGACGCTGGGGTGCGGCTTCTCGATCAGGCCGTCGATGTTGACCAGATCGGCGGACAGGGGCTTGCCCTTGACGATCCCATAGCGGTTGGTCTGATTCCTCGGCACTTCCTGCGCGGCCAGGATGCTGCACTGCCGCTCGGCGAACAGTTCGGTCATCTGTTGCAGGATCGGCGGCTCACCGATCATCAGGTCGTCGGCCAGCAGCACCGCAAAGGGCTCGCCGTGTACCAGCCGTTCGGCGCAGAGAACTGCGTGGCCCAGGCCCAGCGCCCGCGGCTGGCGTACATAGACACAATCCATGTCTTCGGGCTTGATCGAATGGACCAGCGACATCAGTTCGTTCTTACCCGCGACGGTGAGTTCGGCCTCGAGTTCGTAGGCGGTATCGAAGTGATCCTCGATGGCGCGCTTGTTGCGGCCGGTGACGAAGATCATTTCCCGGATGCCGGCTGCGTAGGCTTCTTCCACTGCATACTGAATCAGCGGCTTGTCCACCACTGCCAGCATTTCCTTGGGGCTGGCCTTGGTCGCCGGGAGGAAACGCGTTCCGAGACCGGCGACCGGGAAGACTGCCTTTTGAACTCTCTTCTGGACTTTCATTCGGATCACCATCCAATACGACTCGGGTTGATATACGAGCGGGGTGCCGGTTGGCCCCGCCGCTCACCTCTTTATCATTCTAGTTCAGCCCGATACCGGTCGCCGTGACTTTGTCCTCAATAATCGTTGCACAAACGATGAAGTCCTTTGCCGTCCCATCTGCCGTGCGGCGACCGCCACGCTCAAGCAAGGCGCGCGCTGCTCCACGACATGCCGCCGTACACCGCCAGCAGTGAGCCGATCACCAGCGCGATGCACAGGCTTCGGTACAGGGCGGGGTTGGCGGCCCGGTCGGCCAGCGCGAGAATGTGTAATGCCCCCCAGGCAACGAGCAGGCCGCCAATCAGCGGGATGCCGAGCACCTGCAGCTCGACCGCGTTGAGCGCCAGCATCCGGCTCTCGCGCCAAGGTACCGCAAGAAAGACGCCGAAGGTCCAGAACATGGCCGTACTGCCGGCTGCGACAATCGCGGACGCGCCGCGCGTGATCCACTTTTCCATTTAAGGTCCTTGTTTACCGGCTCGCCGGCTCAATTCGCGTGCAGGTGGTGCATCGGCTTGCGGGTCAATCGATGAAACGGGTCCGCAGCTCGTCCAGAAGATTCAGTTCATGCAGGATCTGTTCGAGCCGCACCGCAGCGTTGTGACGCGATGCGCCGGTGTATCTGGCGATGATCAGCTCGTTTTTCAGCGAGTGCTCCCAGCCGACGAGTTCCGTGACCGTCACCTGGTAGCCATGCGCTTCGAGCTGCAGGCAGCGGAGGGCATTGGTGACCAGGCTGCCGAATTCGCGGGTGTGGATCGGATGCCGCCAGAGTTCCGACAGCGATGTCCTGGCTAAGGATTCATTCTTCTTGCGGCGTAGCAGGGTGGCGACTTCGGCCTGGCAGCACGGCACGAGGACGATGAACTGCGACCGCTTCTGGAGGGCGAAGCGGATCGCATCGTCAGTTGCCGTATCGCAGGCATGCAGCGCAGTGACGATGTCGATGACTGCCGGCAGTACCTGCGAGTCGATCGCGTGATCGACTCGCAGGGCGAGGAAGGACATGCGCGTGAAGCCGAGGCGACTGGCCAGGCTGCGAGAACTTTCGACGAGTTCCTCGCGCGCCTCGACGCCGTAGATGTGGCCAGCCTGGCGGCGCTTGAAGAAGAGGTCATAGAGGATGAAGCCAAGGTAGGATTTGCCCGCGCCGTGATCGGCCAGGGTCAGGCTGCTACCGGCCGCGGAAAGTTCGGCGAGCAGTGGCTCGATGAAGTGAAAGAGGTGATAGACCTGCTTCAGCTTGCGCCGGCTGTCCTGGTTGAGCTTGCCGTCGCGGGTCAGGATGTGCAGCTCCTTGAGCAATTCGACCGACTGTTCCGGCCTGATTTCGGGGATCGCCGACAAGAATTTCCTGACGCTGGTGGGGAAGAGGGCTGCATTTTAGCGCTTTGCCGGCGCTTGTGGCCGCAGGAGGAGCAGCGAGGCGGGCGCACAGGTGGGATAATGACAACTTTCAGGCAGTCGGACCTCTCATGGCCATTCAGTGGTACCCCGGTCACATGACTTCGGCGCGCAAGAAGGCAGCCGAGACGATGGCTTCGATCGACGTCGTCATCGAGGTGGTCGATGCGCGTCTACCCGAGGCCAGCACCAATCCGATGGTGCACGAACTCCGCCTGCATCGCCAGCGTCCCTGCCTGAAGGTGCTCAACAAGGCCGATCTGGCCGACCCGTTGATCACGCAGGCGTGGATCGACTACTACAACCGCCAGGAGGGGGTACGGGCGGTGGCCGTGTCGTGCAAGAAGCCCGGCGACCTGGCACGCCTCCCCGCCCTCTGCCAGACCCTGGCGCCGCATCGCAAGGAAAGCACCAAGCCATTGCGGATGATGATAATGGGCATCCCGAACGTCGGTAAGTCGACGCTGATGAATGTCGTCCTCAAGCGCAAACTGGCCAAGGTTGGCGATGAACCGGCGGTCACCCGGTCACAGCAGACTTCGCAGCTCGACGTCCGGCATTCGATCACCGATACCCCCGGGTTGCTGTGGCCGAAGATCGAGCATCCGAGTGACGGCCTGATGCTCGCCGCCAGCAATGCCGTCGGTCGCAACGCGATGATCGACGAGGAGGTCGCGACCTTTCTTGCCGGCCTGCTGCTCGCCCGCTACCCGGCGCTGCTGGCGAAGCGCTACGGCCTCCCGGCCGAGGGCCACGCTGACATCGACGCGGTGGCGGTGATCGAGGGAATCGCCAAACGGCGCGGCCTGCGCATGCGCGGCGGCGAAGCCGATCTCGGGAAAGCGGCGAAAGTGCTGCTGCAGGACTACCGCGATGGCCTGCTCGGGCGCGTCAGCCTGGAGACGCCGATGACGCGCAGTGTCATGCTGGCGGCCGAACTTGGCCAGACGGAAAACCCGCAGCTGGCGCCGGACAGGGACTTGCCGGCCGGCCCGGAAACCGACGAGTAGCGGGGGCACGCCCGCCTGGCCGATGCTGAATTCTCTCCCCGCGCCGCTGATCGGCCTGTTCGCGTCCCTACTGCTGGCAGTCAACTCTTTGGGCTGGGTGCCCCTTCTCCTGCTTCTGGCCATGCTCAAGCTGATGCTGCCGTTCACGGCTGTCCGCCTGCGCCTCGACCCGCTGCTGGTGCGCATCGCGGAGGCGTGGATTGCATGCAACAGTGGCTGGATGGCGCTCACCCAGAAAGCAAGCTGGGATGTCGAGGGCATCGCAGGTCTCGATCCGCGCGGCTGGTATCTGGTCAACTGCAATCATCAATCGTGGGCCGACATCCTGGTGCTGCAGCACCTTCTGACGCGGCGCATTCCGCTGCTCAAGTTCTTCCTCAAGCAACAGCTGATTTGGGTGCCGGTGATGGGGCTGGCCTGGTGGGCACTCGACTTTCCCTTCATGCGTCGACACAGTGAAGAAGTCCTCAAGGCGCGTCCGGAACTGCGTGGCCGGGACCAGGAAGCAACCCGGCTGGCCTGTGAGAGGTTTTCGCTGATCCCGACGAGTGTCATGAATTTCTGTGAGGGTACCCGCTTCACTCCGGCCAAGCATCGGCAGCAGCAGTCGCCCTATCGCCACCTGCTGAAGCCCAAATCCGGTGGCATCGCGCTGGCGCTGAATGTCATGGGTGACAGGTTCCACGCCATTCTCGATGTGACCATCGTCTATCCCGACGGTGCGCCGAATTTCTGGCAGTTCCTCTGCGGCAGGATGAAGCGCGTGCAGGTTCGCGTGCAGGAACTGCCAGTGCCCAGGCATCTGGCGACTGGCGACTACGCCGGTGACCCGGCAGTTCGCGATGCCTTCCAGCAGTGGATGCAGCAACTCTGGCAGGACAAGGACGCGCAGATCGAAAGACTGCTCGACCTGGCGAAGCGCTGACGGACGACATCCTGTCGTTGCCTGTATGGCACCAGCCGGGCAGAGAATCAGCGCCGGAATGAATACGCACTTCCCTTTGCCTGACGTATCATCGCGTTCTTTCAGTTCACACGGCGCCGTTCAGTTCAGGTTGCGGCCGCCGGGTCAGGTTGACATGCCCTCCGTCCAGATCATCCGCAGCAAGCTGCATCGTCCTCGGGTCCCCGGTGACTTCGTTGCGCGCGGCGAGTTGCTGACCCGGCTGGAAGAGGGCAGCGCGCTGCCGTTGACCCTGCTTGCGGCGCCTGCCGGGTATGGCAAGACTTCGCTCATTGCGCACTGGCTGGCTGGCCGCGATGGCCTGTCCGCCTGGCTGTCACTCGACGCCGAAGACAGTGACCTGGTTGTTTTCGTCAACTATCTGGTCGCCGCTGCGCGGACGGTGTGTCCCAATGCCTGCGTTGACACGCTTGACTATCTCAACGTCGGGCAGCCACCGTCGCTGGCGGCTCTTGCCGGTTGCCTGAGCAACGATCTCGAAGCGCTGTCCGCACCGCTTGTGCTGGTGCTCGACGACTTTCATCGTATCCGTTCGTCACAGACCCATGCCTTGCTCGACCGCTTGCTGGCGCATCCGGCGGATGGGCTACACCTGGTGGTGATCACTCGTCACGATCCCCAGCTTGCGCTCGGAGCGCTGCGCGCTCGCGAGGCGATGAGCGAGGTGCGCATGGGCGACCTCCAGTTCAGTGAGCGCGAGACGGCCATCCTGATTCAACGTTGTTCCGGGCGTACGCTTGCAGGTGCATCCCTCGAGACCTTGCAGCATCGCAGCGAGGGGTGGCCGGTTGGTGTTCGTCTCGCGGCCCTGGCGCTGCGGCAGGGTATGAGCATTGATGAACTCGGGCGCGGGTTCAGTGGTGCCACACCACAGGTACAGCAGTATTTCACCGAGGAAGTGCTTTCACAGCAGTCTGACATGGCGCGCGACTGTCTGCTCAGAGCCTCGATCCTCGACCGCTTTTGTGTGCCCCTGTGCGATGAGCTGCTGGGGGTGGGCGGCCGGGTTGAAGGACAGCTGGATGGCCAGGAGTTCATCCAGCTGGTGGCGAGTGGCGCAATCCTTGGCATTGCCGTCGACGACAAACTTGAGTGGTATCGCTACCATCGGCTGTTTCAGGAGTTCCTGCAGCGCCAGCTTGGCAAACAGTATGCAGCAGTCGAGATTGCTGAACTCCATTGGCGGGCGGCAAGCTGGCTGGAATCGCAGTCGTTGCTTGAAGAAGCGATCCCGCAGGCGCTCGCCGGTCAGGGTGCGGTCGCCGCGGCGCGCCTTCTGGCCCGTCATCAAGGCGCACTCCTTGACCGGGGGCAGCGCCATCGGCTAGAGCGTTGCCTGCGCCTGCTGCCAGCGGACACGATCGAGAACGACCCCGAAATGCTGCTGCTGAAAGCCTGGTTGATTCATCACCAGGGGCGCCAGCTTGAGACTTCGGCGGTTCTGGATCGAATCGAGAGGCTCGTCGAGAGTGATGCCGGGGCGTTGGCGCTACCCGTTCTCGATCTGGTCTGCGGCAGCGTCCTGGCGCTACGCAGTCTGCAGAGCTATCTCGAGGGGCAGGCCGACCGTGCCATGGCGTGCGCTGAGCAGGCGCTGCAGCGCTTGCCTGCCGACTGCATGCAGGCACGTGTCACCGCCCAGGCGATGATTGCCGGCGCACGGCAGATGAGCGGCGACCTGGTCGGCGCGCGGCAGTGGATTCATCAGGTGCTGGCGCGTGCGTCGGGACCGATCGATACCTCGCAGGCGCCGCTGGTGGCGACGCTG
This sequence comes from Candidatus Accumulibacter necessarius, assembly GCF_036625085.1. Taxonomy (NCBI): domain Bacteria; kingdom Pseudomonadati; phylum Pseudomonadota; class Betaproteobacteria; genus Candidatus Accumulibacter; species Candidatus Accumulibacter necessarius. Next base: position 134,390 of record NZ_JAZKUM010000001.1, read on the forward strand.
TGTTTCCTCGACTGGATGGCGGCCGACCTGTCTGCGCTGCAATGGACCGCCAATCAGCGCTATAAGCTGGCCGAGACCGACATCGGCAGCGATGGCGGCCTTGGCCTCGGGCGGTACTTCCACGGTCTTGTCCAGTATCAACGCAACGAGCTGACACTGGCGGAGGCGACGCTGCTGCCGGCACTCGCGCCGCAGCAGGCGCCGCGTCTCGGCTACCGGACCGAAATCTCATTTGTCCTCGCAGCGGTCTATCAGGCGCTGGGGCAGGCCGACAGGGCGCGCGAGATCGTCGATGCAGTCTGCGAGCATCTGCTGCGCAACGGCGATTCTCCGGCGCTGTTTCGTGCCCAGGCCTGCCAGGCTGAGCTCGCACTGCGCCAGGGGCGCGTCGATGAGGCGCGGGCGTGGGCTCGGAACTTCGATCCGGGGCCGGTGCAGTTCGTCTATCACTTTTTCAATGCCCCCCACCTGACGCTGGCCCGGGTGTGGATCGCCGAAGGCACTGCCGAGAGCCGAGAGCAGGCTGCTCGTCTCCTGCAGTTGCTGGAGGCTGAACTCACAGCCAGGCATAACGTTCGCTTCCTCATCGAGGTGTTTGCCTTGCAAGCCGTACTGCAATATGCGCTGGGTGAACAGGACGCAGCCTGTGATCGGCTGGGTCGTGCCGTGGCTCTCGCGCAGCCCGGGGGCTTCATCCGGCTGTTCGTCGATCTGGGGCAGGAACTGCTGCAACCGCTCAAGCGCCTGGACCCTGGCGCAGGCAATGAGCGCTACGTCGCGCAGGTTCTTTCTGCGTTCAACGACGACTGGCTCGTGAGTGCGGGTCGGCAGCAAGTGGGTGCCGACCTCACCCGGCGCGAATTGAAGATCCTCAAACTGCTCGCTGTCAGGCTGAGCAACGTCGAAATTTCGGAGGAACTGTGCATTTCACGCGCGACGGTGAAGCGGCATACCCAGAACATCTACCGCAAGCTACGCGCATCGAGCCGCCGTGAAGCCGTGTTCAGGGCCAGGACACTCAACATTCTTGCCGACGGCTGAGCGCGCGCCATGCGTCACTCGCCGCACAAGCCTGGCCGCCAACGCTCCCCCGCGTCGCCTACCGGTCTGGCGCGTGTTCTTGCCCCGTCATGGCTTGCTCGCTTGCGGGCATTCATTGACTTAAGTCAGAAACCGGGTTGTTTGGCAAAAAATGGCCCATTTCATGGCCCTTTTGAAGACCAATTCGCCTTGTCCGTTTTTTTTTCAGTGGGATAATAATCAGTTATGCAGGTTCACATCAACAAGCTCCTCAAAAGGCATGTGTCATGTCAATGTCACTAGGTCGGGTCGTCGCCGTCGTCTCACAGAAAGGCGGGGCGGGAAAGACCACGGTGGCCATGCAACTTGGGGGGGGGTTCCACGCCATTGGTGCTTCAGTGCTGCTGGTGGACCTGGATCCGCAGGAAAGCGCGTTTCGCTGGGCCGAGTCGGCCCCTCTGCTCGATTCCGATCTGCAACTCGACGTGCGCAAGATGTCGGGTCTGGAACTGATCAAGCACGTTGCAGAACTGCAGCAGGAAGCGGATTACGTCGTACTCGACACCCCGCCGTCGATCTACCATCCATCGACTCTCGCCGCGCTTGCGGTGGCGCACCTGGCGTTGATCCCGGCGGTGCCGAGCCCAACCGACCTGTGGTCGACTCTTGCGGTCGAGCGCTTGATCCTCAATCGCATGGAGCAAAGCCATCGCCTGCACGGCTGCATTCTCCCCAATCGTGTGCAAAACACGGCGTTGGCAACGGATGTGCTGGAACTGTTGCATGAATTTACCTTGCCGATCCTCGATGCTATGCTCTGCCAGCGAAACGCTTATGCGCAAAGTGCGGTGATCGGGGCATCCGTCTTTCAGCTCGGTCCTGCCGCTGAGGCCGCACAGGAAGAAGTCCGCAAGCTGATCGCAGCCGTTCTTAAACAACTGGGAGACACCTGATGACGACACCTACACGTAACAGCAGCAACAAGACCGCTTTGCGGGCCAGCCTGAAAAAGGAAGACGCGTCGCTCGCCGAGCGTCTGGTGGCAACCGACGTTCCCATGGTCGTGCCACCGGAGCCCGAGGCTCCTGTTGCTGCCGCGCGCGAAGTCGAAGCTCCCGTTGTCGCGGCACCGCCGCGCAAGGCTGTTGCCAAGACTGCGGCCGCCAAGCCGCCTGCCAGCAAGCCCGGCAAGGCGCCAGCAGCCCAGACGACTGCCGCCAAACCGGCCGCGACGAAGTCAGTCGCGACCAAGGCCGCCACCAAACCGGCTGCCGACGTGACGCCGGTGACCGCTGCGAAAGCACCGAAGGCCAGCAAGAAGGCTGTAGCAAAAGAAGCCCCGCCGGCGGCTGGCACCACGCCTGCAGCGAAGGCGGTGAGCAAGAAGACCGCAGAGGCCAAAGCGAGCGTGCCCGAGAAGCCGGCCAAGACCGAGGCGGTAGCCGCTGCGCCAGCCCTGGCAAAGGAGCCCACAGGCAAGAAGGCCGTCAAGGCGGAGATCGAGGAAGCCGTCGAGAAGCTTGAAAAGGCGGCCAAGGAAAAGGGCGACAAACTCGTCCGCTATACGGTTGAGCTGCTGAAGAGCGAAGAGGCGGCGATCGAGGCCGTGCGCGCTGAACTGTCGAGGGCTGCGGGTTGGGCCGCGAGCAAGTCCGACATCCTGCGTGCCGGCGTACGCCTGTTTGCCGAGCAGAGGCTCGAGCAGATGAAGGAGTTGCTGGCCGCACTCTCGACCGTATCGAAAGGCAAGAAGAAGGGCTGAGGGGGTAGAGATCGGGGTGGATACTGGGGGCAATGGATGGTCTGCAGCGCTTCACCGGCAAGGTTTTTCTTGCGGGACGTCCATTGCCGCACTTGATTTTTGTAGTAGCTGACGTGGCGCCGACAATCGATCGGCGTGGGCAGCCTTAACTGAGTGGTGCTCGCAAGAGCAGATAACCAAGGGAGGTCGTATGTTTAGCAGTCTTATGCCGCAACGCAAGGAATTCTTTGAACTTCTCGCAGCGCATTCCGAACAGGTCGTCGCCGGGGCCAACGCGACGCTGCGTCTGGTCAATGGCTTGGGTGATGCGGGTGCAAACCTTGCGGCCTTGGTCGCCGAAGTCAATGAACACGAGCACAATGGGGATCAAATAAAGAACAAGGTCATCGAGCGCCTGCACCAGTCCTTCACGACGCCGATCAACCGGGACCAGATTCACTCGCTGGTCAGCGACCTCGACATGACCCTGAACGTTCTGCAGAGCGTTGCAAATGCCGTGGGCATGTACAGCATCAAGCAGTCGACGGTCGAAGCGCGCGAGATGGCTTCCCTGAGTGCCGACGCCTGCTTGCGTCTGAACCGTGCGGTCGCCGCTCTGGGAGACAAGGCTCGTGGCGCAGAGACGCTCAATCTGTGCAAGGAAATCGAGGAAATCGAGTCGAAGGCCGACAAGGTGCAGCACAAGGCGATCACCGCACTGTTTCAGGAGGGCGCCAACGTCTGGCAGACGATGAAGATGCGGGAGTTCTACTCGCTTCAGGAAGAGGTCCTCGACTGCTGTCAGGAAGCGGCGAAGATGATCGAAGAGATCCTGATCGAAAACTCCTGAGAGGTAGCCGAAAATGGAAGGCCTAAATATGAGCATCTGGACGCTGGCGCTGCTGATAGCAATTGCGCTGGCGTTCGACTTCATGAACGGGTTTCACGATGGCGCGAACTCCATCTCGACGATCGTCGCGACCGGTGCCCTGACCCCGAAACAGGCGGTGTTGTTCGCCGCGTTCTTCAACTTTGCCGCCCTCTGGGTGTTTCAGCTCAAGGTCGCGGCGACGATTGGCAAGGGGACGGTCGACCCGACCTTCGTCGATTACTACGTGATCTTCGGGGCCTTGATCGGCGCCTTGGCCTGGAACATCATCACCTGGTACTACGGCATTCCTTCGTCGTCCTCGCACGCGCTGGTCGGTGGGCTGGTTGGAGCGACGGTGGCCAAGGCCGGTTCGGGGGCGCCGATTGTCTGGGAGGGTTTTGGCAAGATCCTCGCGTTCATCATCATTTCGCCGCTGGTCGGGGTGATCATCGGTGGCTTGCTGATGGTGCTAGTCGCCTGGATCTTCCGCGGCACCTCGCCGTATCAGGCCGGGAAGTTCTTCAAGGGTGGGCAGTTGTTCGCTGCGGCCGCGTACAGCCTGGGCCACGGCGGCAACGACGCGCAAAAGACGATCGGCATCATCTGGCTGCTGATGATCACTGCCGGCGTGGCCACGAAGGACGTCGCGACGCTGCCGACCTGGGTGATCTACTCGTGCTACTTCGCGATCGCCTGGGGAACCTACCTCGGTGGCTGGCGAATCGTCAAGACGATGGGGACCAAGATCACCAAGCTCAATGCGATCAGCGGTTCGTGTGCCTCGATGGGCGGAGCAATCACGCTGGGGTTGGCGACGCTGGGTGGCATTCCGGTGTCGACGACGCATACTATCACCGGCGCGATCATCGGCGTCGGCGCGGCCACTGACGTCAAGGCGGTGCGCTGGGCGATCACCGCCAACCTGCTGGTTGCCTGGGTGCTGACGATTCCGGCCTCGGGTCTGATTGCTGCGATCTTCTGGTATATCGGTACCAAGTTCCTGTAAGCCGAGGCGCTGGCCGAACGGACGCCCCGGCAATGGGGGCGTTCGTTGAAGCGTGCCACCAGAATCAGTCAATGGTCATCACTACAGTCAATAAAGGAAGTTACCCATGTTACCGAAGAGGTCCGAGTTTTTTGAGTTGCTCGCGGCACACAGCGAGCGCGTACTGGCCGGCGCCAATGCCATGCTGCGCCTGGTCAGCAGTCTGGGGGTCAGCAAGCAGGACGTGGCGGCGCTGATCGAGGAAATCAACATGAACGAGGCCAGCTCGGACCAGATCAAGAACGACCTGATGACGATGCTGCACAAGTCCTTCGTCACGCCGCTCAATCGTGACCAGGTCTACGCGCTGACCCTGGACATCGACCGCGTGATGAACGCGGTGCAGGATGTCGCACAGGCGGTCAGCATCTACAATGTGACCGAGGCGAGCAAGGAGTCGCACGAACTGGCGTCGATGACCGTTGACGCCTGCAGTCGACTGACGCGGGCCATTGCCTCGCTGAAGGAACGGCAGCGCAATCAGGAGACGGTCAATCTGTGCCTCGAAATCGAACGCATCGAAGAGAAGTCGGTTGCGGTGATGTACAAGGCGATCAAGGCTTTGTTCGACGCTGAGGGCGATCACGCGGCAGCCTTGCGGGCGATGCGCATGCGGCAGTTCTATGCGCTGCAGGAGAAGGTTCTGCGGGCCAGCAAGAAATCGGCTCAGACGCTGGAAGAGATTTTGCTGCAGAATGCCTGAGATACAGGCGGATTGGTCGCAAGCTTGACGGACAGCATCCAGGCCTTTATGACTGCCCCACGATTCTCGATCGCCACGTGATTTTCGGGGACTGGCTGGATCGCTTGCCTGGACCGTCTCTTATTGCTCTCTCGTCCGCCACAACCAAACGCCCCGGCACAAGGGGCGTTTTCATTGTGGCCGCGCCGCTTCATCAAGCGATGGTTTCGCGGGACTTCGGTGCGAACAGTTGAATGGCAAGCCGAGGCTCGACGGGACGCTGTGCCCCCCGATTCCCTGCATCAATCCTATTTGACCAGCGTCACCGGCAGATCACTGAACTGGAGGACCCGACTGCTCACCGAGCCAAGCAATACGCTGGAGACCGCCCCCAGCCCGCGGGTTCCCATGACGATCCCGTCGCAGCCCCGTTCCCGGGCAATCTTGGCGATGGTCTCGGCGGCAGGGCCGATCTCGACCACCGGTGTAAAGCGAACGCCGGCAGCCTTGAGCACGTCGCGGTCCTGTTGCAGGGTGTCGCCACCCCTGCTTTCCTCCATGGCCTCGATTTCTTCTTTTTTCAGAACCCGGCGGACCCGCCATTCGTCGACTTCGGGCTGGACGTTGAGCAGAACGGCTTCGATCGACGGATAGATGCTCGCCAAAGACACGATGTGCCGCACGGCACGGTGAGCGGCGGCTGAGCCGTCTACTGGGACAAGCGCTTTGCGCATGGCGAATTCCTCCATCAGATGGGTTGGCCGAATAAGCTCTTTTCCAGCACGGACCATGCATCGAATGCCATGAGACTGACTATGGCATAATCAAATGGTCGCGCACAAACGAGCAACGTTACCACAAAACCGGGGTCCGGAGAGGAGCAATGTGATGCTGGATAGAGTCTGGAGCTTGCCCGTCATTCGCTTTCTGGCGGTGCCTTGGCTGTTGTCTTTGGCCCCCCCGGCCTGGGCCGCCGATGGCCCCGAACTTTTCGCTATCCCTGTGGACTTCATCCTGTTCGCGGCGACGCTGCTCGGCGTGGCGCTGTTCCATCACCATGTGCTGAAGGTGGCGCTGGGCGGTCTGGCGGTGATTGTGCTGTACAAGATCACGGTCACCGGCTTCAAGACCGGTGACGGCATCGCTGGCTTCGGGGCGCATATGGCGCACGAGTGGGTTCTGCTGGTCAATCTCTTTTGCCTGTTGGTCGGCTTTGCGTTGCTGGCACGCCACTTCGAGGACAGCGGCGTGCCGGACGTGCTGCCGAAGCTGCTGCCCGAAAGCTGGCTCGGGCCTTTTGTGTTGCTGGTGATCATCTGGGTGCTATCGGGTTTCCTCGACAACATCGCGGCGGCACTGATCGGCGGTACGGTGGCAGCCAGTGTCTTCAAGCGCCGGCTACATCTGGGTTACCTCGCAGCCATCGTCGCCGCGTCGAATGCCGGTGGTGCGGGGAGCGTCGTCGGCGACACGACGACGACGATGATCTGGATTGCCGGCATCAGCCCGCTGGAAGTGGCGCCGGCCTACGTTGCCTCTGCGGTGGCGCTGGTGGTCTTTGGCGTTCCGGCGGCTCTGCAGCAGAATCGGCACCAGCCGATCGTCCGTCACCTGCATGCCGTGCATCACGTCGATTGGGCGCGAGTCGGCGTCGTTCTGTTCATGCTGGTCGCGGCAGTCGTGACCAATGTGACGGTCAACATCAAGTTCCCGGATCTTGCCGACGATTTCCCCTTCCTCGGGGTGGCGGTGTGGATCGCCCTGCTGCTCGCTGTGCCGCTGCGCAAGCCCGAGTGGAGCCTGGTTCCGGAAGCCGTCAAGGGGACCGTCTTTCTCCTCGCGCTGGTCACCTGTGCGTCGATGATGCCGGTCGAGAAGTTGCCGCTGGCGTCGTGGCAGACGACGCTGGGGCTGGGTTTCGTTTCGTCGGTGTTCGACAACATCCCGCTGACCGAGCTGGCACTGAAACAGGGTGGCTATGACTGGGGTTTCCTTGCCTTTGCCGTCGGCTACGGGGGATCGATGCTGTGGTTCGGCTCGTCGGCCGGCGTGGCGGTGGCCAACCTCTTTCCCGAGGCAAGGTCGATCGGCAAATGGCTGCTGCACGGCTGGCATATCCCGATTGCCTACGTCGTCGGTTTCTTCGTCATGCTGCTCCTCATCGGCTGGAACCCCGGTGAGGGGCCAAAAATGTCGCCGGTCGTAGCGCCGGCCGTATCGATGACGCCAGCGAATGCAAACTGAGGAGATCCTGCCGAGAAAGGCGCCCAGGGGCGGGTGGGGTGGTGGAGCCGGCGACTGCGCCGTTCCCGACGGCCGCAGTCGGGGGGCGTCTGCGCGACGCAGGAATCAACAGGATCACTGAACTACTGGCGTGAGTACAATGGAGCGTTTCGTAATTCGTGAAGGCGAAAGGCGCCACCGCTGGATCGGCGTCGGCTGGGGTCTGGTCTTCAGCGCAGGCCTGATTGCCGTCGTTGCTTTCGACTATCAGCGGGATCCGCAGCTATCGGTTCGTGGTCTGCTGTGGTCGGTGATCATCGTTCTGACTATGGCCAATCTCGGCAATCTGTTCTTTCTGCTGCGCTACCTGCGAAAGATCCGCGACCACCATCTGGAACTCGAGCCAGGCAAGCTGCGCTTCGTCACCGGCGGCGAATGCTCGGAACTGGACCTTGCGCAGGTGGCGGCGATTCGCCTCTTCAAACGCTGGGGAAAGCTGCAGCACATCCAGTTGTTGCTCAAGAACAACCGCGGCATCCGCCTCGAAGGCTACCAGGATCTGCCGCATCTCGCTGAGCGTTTGCAGGCCGAGCTGCCGGCCGGGAAACTCCTCCGATGAGTCGGCGCAACGCATTGAAGCATCGACGATTTTTTGTGCATTTGGCGCAAGGAATGCTAGGCTGACGGGCCGCTTTGCGGGTAATCGAGACTACAATCACTGGTTTGAATCAGGGTGTGCTTTGAGTCGGTGAGCAGCCTTGCGTCTGGTCAGCTTGCGTTATCTGTGTCGGGTTTTTGACCTTTGACAAGGTCTTTTTTGCCAACGAAAGAGGAGAGTACATGTTATCCACCAACCCAATGGCGGCGCTGTTCGGCAAGTCGCCGTTCAAGCCGTTGCAGCAGCATATGCGGGTGGTCATCGAATGCGTTGCCGAAGTGCCGGCACTGTTCAACGCCGTGATCGAAAAGAATCAGACGCAGCTTGATGCCCAGAAGGACAAGATCTTTGCCAAGGAGCATGAGGCCGACGAGATCAAGAACGAGCTGCGCAACCATCTACCGAGAAGCATGCTGCTGGCGGTCGACCGGCGCGACCTGCTGGAGCTTCTGGCGATGCAGGACGCCATCGCGGACATCGCGCAGGACATCGCAGGCCTGCTGGTCGAACGTCGCATGGAGGTTCCCGCCGGCATGGCCGAGCCGCTGACACGGTTCGTCACCCGCTGCGTCGACACCTGCGAGCAGGCGCACAAGATCATCGAGGAACTCGACGAACTGCTGGAAATGGGTTTTCGCGGTCGAGAGGTCGAGCAGGTGGAAGCGATGATCCTTGAACTTGGGCACATGGAGAGTGATACCGACGTGATGGGCATTTCGCTGTCGCGCGCGCTGTTCGCGCAGGAAGACAGCATCAAGCCGGTTTCGGTGATGTTCTGGTACCAGTTGATCCAGTGGGTGGGCAACTTGGCCGACTATGCCGAAAAAGTCGGGGATCGCTTGCGGCTGATGATCGCCCGCTGATGAGCGGTATCAGGATGTGGGCGGACCGCCCCAGCCACCCAGTCACACGTTCATTGCAAAACTCTTATAGCTAAGGCTTGTACCATGGAAATCATTGCGCAACATTCAACCATATTCTACGTCCTAGCGTTTGGCTTCGGCCTCTACATGTGCTGGGGAATCGGCGCCAACGACGTCGCCAACGCCATGGGTACTTCGGTCGGTTCCGGGGCGCTCACGGTCAAGCAGGCACTGATCATCGCCGCAATCATGGAGTTTGCCGGCGCCTATCTGGCCGGCGGTGCCGTCGCAGCGACGATCTCAAAGGGCATCATTGACGGCAAACTCTTCGAGCCGGTGCCGCATCTGCTGATGTTCGGCATGATGGGGGCGCTGCTGGCCGCAGGGATCTGGCTGATGGTCGCGAGCATGCGGGGCTGGCCGGTGTCGACGACGCACTCGATCATCGGCGCGGTGTGCGGCGTAGGTGTCGCGGCGCTCGGTTTTGACGCGGTGAAGTGGGACAAGATGGGCGAGATCGTCGCCAGTTGGTTCATTTCACCGGTGCTCGGGGGGATCGTCGCGCTAATCCTGACGCTGAGCATCCGCAAGCTGATTCTCAACACCGATAATCCGATCGCCCAGGCGCGCAAGTGGGGCCCGATGTACGCCTTCCTGGTCGGCTGGATCGTCTCGCTGGTAACCATCACCAAGGGTCTCAAGCACGTCAACATTCACCTCAGCGACATGGAGGGGCAGATCCTGTCGATCGCGGTGGGCGTTGCGCTGGCGATCGCTGCCAAGGTCATGATGAACCGCATCAAGCTCGACGCCAGGGACGACCGTGATTTCCACTACGCCAGCGTCGAGAAGCTGTTCATTCCGCTGATGGTGTTTACCGGCGCGGCGATGGCCTTCGCACACGGTTCGAACGACGTGGCGAATGGCATTGGCCCGATGGCTGCCGTCGTGCAGATCATCGAAACTCAGTCGGTGAGCTCGAAGTCCGCGGTGACGCCGTTCATGCTCTTCGTCGGTGGTATCGGCATCGTCATCGGTCTGGCGACCTATGGCTACAAGGTGATGGCCACCATCGGCAACAAGATCACCGAGCTGACGCCAACCCGCGGCTATTGCGCGACGATTGCCGCCTCGATCGTCGTCGTCGCTGCCTCGGGTATGGGCCTGCCGGTTTCGACTACGCACATCGCGGTCGGCGCGGTGATGGGTGTCGGGATCGCCCGTGGTATCGGCGCCCTCGACCTGCGGGTCATCGGCGGTATCATCCTCTCGTGGTTTATCACCGTTCCAGTCGGCGCCATCCTGGCGGCGGTCACCTTCTACATTCTGCGGGCGATCTTCGGCTAGGATCACTGCACTGGTTCCAGGCGGCAGTGTCTTTGGGCTGCCGCCTGGCTATTGCCTAACGAGTGAAAGTGGCGCCATGCCGGAACTGTCAACCGAGTCCATTGAATCGCTGCAGAATTTCAAGGGAATCGACTTCCCCGGCGACATTCGCTTTCGCCAGATTCTGGTCACTGGTCCTCCCGGTGCCGGCAAGAGCACCTTGATCAGGCGTCTCGGCGGTTGGTCGGAGGAAGGCTATCTGGACCTCGCCCAGAAGCACTGGTGGAGATCGGAAATCCTCTCTGTGCGACCGCGGGAGATTCATCTCGGCATTCCCTTTTGTGGTCTGACCAACGCGGTATCGGTTTTTGATGCCCAGTTTCTCGACCGCGATCCGCTGCCGGCGGTTGCGTTCGACCGCATCGTGCTGCCGCCTCACAAACGCTATTTCTTCTCGGTTGACTGGTACCGCCGTTACGTATTCGAGTTTCTGCTGCCGCCCGCCGAGTTGGTTTTTCAGCGCCGGACGGCGCGGGCCCGGCATAGCACCCACCCGGTGGACGAACAGCTCAGCCTGGAGATCTGCATCGCACAGCTCGACGTGTTTCGCCGTCTTGCCGAGCACCTGCACAATCACGGGTTTTATGTCTATCTTCGCGAAGGGATGGAGACCCAGCCGCTGCGCTTCGTCGATTTGCGGTCGCTGCCGTGAACACAATTGCCAGGCGACGTCCCTGGGTGTTTTCCAGTCTGCTGGCGCGCTTTAGAGCGGTGGTTGCCAGACTGGGCTTCGGCTGGGGTCACAATCTCAAGCTGGGAGACGCGTATCGCCTGGGCAGCACCAAGGTGAGGGTTCCTCTCGATGGCATGCCGATCGAGATCACCCTTGGTTTGAACGACAAGAAGCTACATCTCTATCCCGAAACCCGACTCAACGAGCGGGGGCAGGCTACCCGCCAAGGGAGTAACTTCGTCATCATCGACCCGCTCTCCCATCCCGGCCAGATTGGCGGTTTTCTACGTCTCACTCCGAAGAGCTGGCTGTCTCTGGGGTCGGGGGATGTCCTCCAGCAGGCGATATTCCAATACCCTGCTGCGGTTGACGAGGAGCACCTGGTCGTCATCCATGGTCGGGACGCTCTGGTCTTTCGCAATCTGAGCGATTTGGGTGCGGCGATCGGTCCGGCGTTCAGGGAAACCAGGTGGATTCCTGAGAACAGGTTCCGGCGTCTGCGCGAGATTTTCGGCGGCCCGCTCGAACTGTTGCCGAAAGAAGATGCCTTGGGGCTCATTGAAGAGGTCAATCGGCTGTTGCAGCATGAGAGCTATCGTCCGAGAGATGACCACGGCATGCCGGGTGGGTTGCTGATGCTGCCCAGGAAGCTGACCCCGATTCTGGTTGCCGACCTGCATGCACAGATCGACAATCTGCTGACCGTGTTGAGCCAGAATGCTTTCCTCGACGCGCTCGAGGAGGGCACTGCCGCCCTGGTGATTCTGGGTGACGCGGTCCATTCCGAGGTGGACGGGCAGCTCAGGGAGATGGGAAGTTCGATGCTCCTCATGGATCTCATCTTCCGGCTCAAGCTGCGTTTTCCCGAGCAGGTATTCTACGTTCGTGGCAACCACGATTCGTTCTCAGAGGATATGTCGAAGGATGGGATTCCGCAGGGCCTGCTGTGGGCGAAGGAACTTGCCGATCGACGGGGCACGGTTTATCTGAAGGCCATGGAGGAGTTCTACCGGCGGTTACCCTACGTGGTTGCTTCACAGGACTTTATTGCTTGCCACGCCGCGGCACCCACGACCAGGGTCAGCAAGGAGATGCTGGTGAATATCCACCGTCATCCATCGCTGATCCTCGAATTGATCAACAACCGCCTGCGGCGGCCTAACCGGCCTCAGGGTTATGGCCGGAGCGATGTCAAGCATTTTCGGCGCGCGCTGCAACTCGACAAGGACACCCCCTTCATTGTCGGCCACACCCCGCTCGACCGCGAGGGGACTCTGTGGCTCAACGTCGATGGCATTAGCAATCACCACATACTGTTCAGTGCCAATCCGCAAGAGGTCGGCGTGTTCACCCGCGTTGACGACCTGATGGTTCCCCTGGTGTATCCGGTCGATGCCTTGACGCCGATCATCAACCGCCTCGAAGGCGAGCCGGGCTGATCCTGTACCGGAGATTCAGCCATGGAACAACGCCTTGTCGAAGTCGAGTCCCGGATCAGCCTGGCCGAGGATCTGATGGAAGAAGTCAATCTCACTGTTTACCGACAGCAGCAGCAGATCGAACTGTTGCAGCGGCAACTGCGCCAGCTGCAACAACAACTCCAGGACGTTCTGGCCGCTTCGGGCGAGCAGTCCCCGCGTGAGGAACTGCCGCCGCATTACTGAGCGGTGGTGAGCGTGACACCGGCTTCGGGTCGAGGCCGCCGGCGATTCACACTGTCGGCCATTTCTCGCTGAGGCGCAGCGTTCGCTGCTTCCTCAGCTTGCCGACGACGTGCATTTCGCAGGCCTTGCAGTCGAAGCGCAGGGTGAGCTTTTCGTTGCCGTTGATCAGGATCATCGGATCGGGGCGCAGTCCCTTGACCTGCTTCGGGCACAGATTGAAGCTGTAGCGCAGGCAGTGCCTGGTAATCATCAGCGATACCTCGCCCTTTTCCTGGCCGCATTCGTACGCGGGTTCGATCACCTGCACGCCGTGGCGGGCGTAGAAGGCGCGTGCTCTCTGGTTGCACACGCCGGCCAGGTAGTCAAGCGAGTGCTCGGGATAGGTCGGTGGTGGCTCGAGCGGCTGGCGGCGTGGCGGCCGCTGGTAGGCCGCGAGGCGGGCGGCGTCGAGAGCGGCAACGGCGTCACGCCGCAACTGGTTGAGCACCGTTGCCGGAAGAAACCAGTCCGCGGCGAACTCGACGACGATGCTCGTCGCGGCGTAGAGCGTGTTGCCCAGTCGGCCGAGCTGCTGGCGTACCGTCGTCCGCGCCTGTTCGCCGTCTTGCGCCACTTCCATGACGTGAGCAAGCCTGGCGGCACCGCTGACGCCTTGGTCATCGGTCATCGTCAGGGTGAAGCCCTCGGCATGGTCGGTCAGGCGCAGGCCAACCGGGACCCTGCGCTCGGCCGACTTCTTTGCCAGCTGACGTTCGAATGCCTGATCGCGATTGCGGTAAATCCGGGTGCCAACCTGAAGCTCGGGGGGAAGCGGTTTGCCGTCGCGCAGTTGCGGGAACAGGCGATAGCCGCGGTCGAATTTTTCGGCCCGGTTGATCGCCAGGCCATGGACTTCCTGCGCGGCGTCGAACCAGGTGATCCCATCACCATTGTGCAGTGGTGTCTGGCTGCTCAGCTCGAAGCTGTCGCGTCCCAGCCGGCTGACCGTGCCGATTTCATCGCCGATGAACTTGGGCGATTCAAAAGCGCCGATATCGCCCTTGCGGCCGGTCACGAAATAGTCGGTGGCGCCGCGGTTGAAGGTCTTCTCGGGCTGCGGCGTGAACAGGAAGCGGCTGTCACCCGATGAGCTGCGCCGGCGATCGGGGCGTTCGGCGAGGATTTCGTCGAGCTGCAGGCGGTAATACGCCGTGACGTTCTTGACGTAGGCGAGGTCCTTCAGGCGTCCCTCGATCTTGAACGAGCTGATTCCGGCATCGATCAGAGCGCGCAGGTTGTCCGCCTGATGGTTGTCCTTCATCGACAGCAGGTGCCGGTTGGCGGCAACGATTTGCCCCTGCTGGTCGGCCAGCGAGTAGGGCAGCCGGCAGGCCTGCGAACAGTCGCCACGGTTGGCGCTGCGCCCGGTCTGCGCGTAGCTGAGGTTGCACAGGCCGCTGTAACTGACGCAGAGGGCGCCGTGCACGAAGAACTCGAGCACGGCGCTGGTTTCTGCGGCAATGGCTCGGATCTGATCGAGCGCCAGTTCGCGCGCCAGAACGATCTGCGAAAAGCCGACGTCTGCGAGGAATCTGGCTTTTTCGACCGAGCGGATGTTGGTCTGTGTGCTGGCGTGCAACTGGATTGGCGGCAGGTCGAGTTCGAGCAGACCCATGTCCTGAATGATCAGGGCGTCAGCGCCGGCAGCGTGCAGTTGCCAGATCAGGCGACGTGCCGGTTCGAGTTCCTCGTCCTTGAGCAGGGTATTCAGTGCGACCAGGACGCGCGCATGGTAGCGATGCGCGTAGCTCGCAAGACGCTCGATGTCGGCGACCGAATTGTCCGCTCTGGCGCGGGCGCCAAAGGCTGGTCCGCCGATGTAGACGGCGTCGGCACCGTGGACGATCGCTTCGATACCGAAGTCCGCGTTCCTGGCCGGGGCAAGGAGCTCAAGGCATGGGTGGCTTTTCGGCATGCGTGTCCGCGACTGAGTCATGGCCGCATTCTATACGCTTGCGGCGTCGCCGGACGTTTCCGGGACGGCGACCGCAGCGCCAATCCACAACGATCGGCGCCTTCGATCGGCGATAGCGGTTTTCTTGATGGTTCTTGTCAACCGCTATCCGGAGCGAGCGTTATTCGGCCCATGGGTGGCATGCAGGTACACTTCGACAGGAGAACAAGATAATGGGTAGCTTAAGCAGCGAGTCTTTTGACCAGTTCCTCGATTCACTCAAGCAGGCGGGTGTGGAAATCAGCAATGAAAACGAGCTGCGCGAGCGGCTGGCTGAAGCGCAGCGCTGGCGCTTTGCTTTCGCCACCCTGGCTGCCAACGGTCGACCGCTCGGAATCCGCTTTCAGGATGGCAGTGGCGGCATCAACGAGGCAGATATCCACGATACCCTTGCACGCTTTCAGTTTCCGGAAGTTCTGCAGACCACTTTTGCTGCCAGCCTGCGGGCTCAGCACTGATCATTCGCCGGTTTCCTGCCGCGGTTACCGGCAGCATCGAGTCCGCCGATCCTTGGGTTACTCCGGGGTGTCGGGGAATTAAAAGGCCCGCCTCGCAGCGGGCCTTTTTCCTGCGCCTTTCCTCGTGCCGCACCGCCGCGATCGCTTTTTCCCGCAGCCGGGGCCGTTTCAGGTGGCCTTGGGCCGGTTATTGACCCTCTTGCCCGCCCGTAACGTTCATGCTTGTTGAACGACAGCGGCTGTGTGAGTCATAATGGCAGCATGAATGAAACGCCCCCTCTGGATCCGCGGCGTCGGCTCCGCGAACTTCTCAGCATCCCCGAGCGCGATCGCACTGACGAGCAATGGGATGAAATTATCGAGATCGAGATCACGCTCGCTCCGGGAAACCGTGAGTCGGACCGGCCTTTGGACAGACAGCCCGATCGGCAACAGGAGCGGCGCCAGGGTGCACCCGGCACCGGCCGGCGTCCGGAACAACGGAAGAGCGGACCACGGCCCCCTGGCCCGCGGCCCGACCCGCGGCCGCCCGCTGCCAGGCCTGAAACAGGCTCGGACGCCCAGCCTGAAGCCCGCTCGCCCGAAGCGCGCCCGCCGAAACGACACGTTCGACGGCCAAGGCGGACGCCCGAAACCCCCGGCGACAGCTGATTCACGGTACTTTCTCGCACGAACAGCGCTCTGTTGACGCCGGTCGCGGCGCGCGCTGCGTAAAGCTGGGGTGTGGGCGGCGCACCCTCGGTCGGCATGTGATCGAGCGATTGCTGGCAATCGCCTCACGTCGAATCAGCGACCGGTCCCGGTGTGCAGCCACAGACACTGGCCCTTGCTCGCCTGTTCGACGGCGGCCAATACCTGCTCGTGTTCGACGAGTTCATCCGGGCTGGCGCGCCTGACGATCTGCGTGCGGGCCTGGCTGCTGCACGACGTTCTGCGGGCCGCCTCAATCCCGCCCGAATGATCGTCACCGAGATCGATGATCAGACTTTCCTGGCCGCGGGTCATCGCGAGATAGACCTCGGCCAGAATCTCCGCGTCGAGCAAGGCGCCATGCAGGGTGCGTTGCGAGTTGTCGACGCCGTAGCGTTCGCAGAGTGCGTTGAGGTTGTTCTTCTTGCCGGGGTAAAGCTCCTTGGCCATGCGCAGGGTGTCGCAGATCGCGTGGCAGACCGTGTCCACGGGGGCCATGTCAAGCAGAGCGAGTTCGGCATTGAGGAAGCCGACGTCAAAGGCGGCGTTGTGGATGACCAGCTCGGCCCCGCGTACGAAGTCGAGAAATTCGGCAGCGATGTCGGCAAAACGCGGCTTGTCGAGGAGAAACTCGCGGCTGATTCCGTGCACCGAGAGGGCGCCGGTGTCGATCTCCCGTTCCGGATTAAGGTAGCTGTGGAAGTGGCGGCTGGTCAGTCGCCGGTTACGCATCTCGACGCCGGCGATTTCGATGATCCGGTGCCCCAGCTTGTGCTCCAGGCCGGTCGTTTCAGTATCGAGAAAGATCTGGCGCATGGGCCTCTCCATTGCCTGAGTTATTGGGAGTTGCGGGTGCGCTGCAATTCGTCCATGCCGCGATTGGCCAGAGCATCGGCCCGTTCGTTGCCGGCGTGTCCCGCGTGCCCCTTTACCCAGCACCATTTGATCTGGTGCCGGGCAGCCAGTTCGTCAAGGCGTTGCCAGAGGTCGGCGTTCTTCACCGGCTGCCTGTCGGCGGTGCGCCAGCCGTTTCGCTTCCAGTTGCGAATCCACTCGCTGATGCCTTTCTGCACGTACTGCGAGTCGGTATGCAGATGAACGGTTGCCGGTCGCTTGAGCGCTTCGAGTGCGCGTATGGCTGCAGTCAGCTCCATCCGGTTGTTGGTGGTGGCCGCTTCGCCTCCCCAGAGCTCCTTCTCGCGGTCTCCTGCTTGCAGCAGCGCCCCCCAGCCGCCGGGTCCCGGGTTGCCTCGGCAGCCGCCGTCGGCGTGGATGGTCACGACGTCTTCATCGCTCATGCGGTGCTTCCTTCTTGCTGACGGCGGACAGAGCCTTACGCGGCGACCTCTGCTGTTTCCAGCTCGGCAGTATCAGGCGCATGCCATGCACGCGCTTGATCGCGCGCAGGAGGTAAACGCCGCCGGCAAAGGTCCACCAGCGATCGCCGACGGATTCCATGAACTGCCAGCGCTGCAGCCAGCGTTCATGGGTGCACGGCGGCGCGTAACAGCCGAAGCTGCCCCGTTCAACCTCGAAGCCCAGCAGTTGCAGCCAGTCCTTGAGACGTCGCACCGACAGGTAATGCCCGCTCCAGGGGAAGTCGCCAGGGCAGTTGGGAAGCCGTTGGCGCAGGCCCCAGATCGAGATAGGGTTGAACCCGGTGATGATCAGTTCGCCTTCGGGAATCAGGACGCGCTCGACTTCGTGCAGAATCTGGTGCGGGTCGTCATGGAATTCGAGTGCGTGCGCCATCACCACCAGATCGATGCTGTGCGCGGCGAAGGGCAGTTGCCGCAGGTCACAGCGGACGTCAACCCTGCCTGAGTCGCTGACCACCTGGCGCAGGGGGATGCGGTTGTGGAGCAGCAGTGCGCGCTGCGGCAGACCCAGCTGGAGCGCGTGGTAGCCGAAAAGGTCGGCCACCACGGCATCGATCGTGGCTTGTTCCCAGGCCATGACATAGCGCCCTTGCGGGCTTTGCAGCCAGGTGTCGAGGCCGGGAATTGACATTTTCTGCAGTTCTTCCAAAATCCAGCAATGTTAAACGTCATTCGTATTCCGGCTTTCAAGGATAACTATATCTGGCTGCTGCGCAAAGGCGCATCAGCCGCGGTCGTCGATCCTGGCGATGCGCGCCCGGTGCTCGATCTGCTTGACCGGGAGGGGCTGTCGCTGGCCAGCATACTGGTCACCCATCACCATGCCGATCATCAGGGCGGGGTGGTGGAGCTGCTGGCGCACTATCCGGCCGAGGTCTTCGGCCCGGCGGCGGAGTCGATTACCGGCCTCAGCAGGCCGCTATCTGGCGGCGAGACGGTGCGCATCGCGGCCTGTGACGTCGAGTTTCAGGTGATCGCGGTGCCAGGACATACGCTGGGGCACATTGCGTATTATGGCGCAGGCTGCCTGTTCTGTGGCGATACCCTGTTCGCCGGCGGCTGTGGCCGTCTTTTCGAAGGGACAGCGGCGCAGATGGCCGATTCGCTGGCGCGGCTGGCGGAGCTGCCGGATGAGACGGCGGTTTATTGCGCACATGAATACACCCAGGCGAATCTGCGCTTCGCGCTGGCGGTCGAGCCCGGCAATCGTCGGCTGCAAAGACGGGTCCACGAGGTCACACGGGCTCGCGCCAGCGGCTTGGCGACGGTGCCTTCGACGATGGCGATTGAAAAGGCGAGCAACCCCTTCCTGCGGTGCGGCGAACAGGAAGTGGCAGCATCAGCGCGCCGCCGGGCGCCTGCGGCGGCCGATGAGGTGGCGGTATTTGCCGCGTTGCGCGAGTGGAAGAACAGCTTCTGAAGGCGGCTTCAGAGCGCTTGTGGTGACGCGGCGGGTCGCCTGGCTGACTGCCAGGCCCGGCCGATGGTGTCGAGCACCTTGCCGGGGTTGAATGGCTTGATGATCAGGCCACTGGCGCCGCCCTGAATCGATTCGCGGACGTTTTCCACCGTTGGGCTGTCGGTCAGCATCACGACGATGATTTCGGGGTGCATTGCCTTGATCGTCTGCAGCGCTTCGAGGCCACCCATCTCGGGCATGATCACGTCCATGCAGATGATGTCAGGCCGCAGGCGTTCGGCGAGTTCGAGCGCGCCGACCCCGTTCTTCGCTTCGCCGACGACCTGGTATTCGTTATCGCGCAGGATGCCGCGCAGCAACGTTCGCATCAGGTCGCTGTCATCGACGACGACGACCCTGGGCGGCAAAGACGAATTCATTGTCCCTGTTGCCGGGAACGGGTTGGCGTCAGCGCCTGGAGACCGCTGGTGGCCAGCGGGCGCCGGCCGCGCGATCCGCGGCTCGCTTTCAGGCGGGCAACGCCTCTTCGTGCTAAATTGACGCTTTCCCCAGCCAGCCTGTGGTCCGTTGCCATGACTGAAACAACCGCTGCATCCAGCGCGACTGCTTCCAGGAGCATCAAGAAATACGGGTTGCGCATCGCGCTGGTCTTGCTCGTCATCGGCGTGCTCGGGTTTCTGGTTCTGCCACCGGTCGTCAAATCGATCCTGGTCGACCAGCTTGCCAAGGCCTTGCAACGACCGGTGACCGTCGAAGGCCTGAGCATAAACCCCTACACGCTTTCGGTGCAAGTTGACGGCCTTGCGGTCCAGGAGAAGGACGGCAGCGGCAAGGCGGCGGGCTTTGAACAGTTGTACTTCAACGTCGAGTCCAGTTCGATCTTTCGTGGCGGGCCGGTGATCAGTGAGCTCAAGCTCGTCGGTCCGGCGTTGCGGGTCGTCCGCCTGCCTGACGGACGCTTCAACTTCTCTGACCTGATCGACGAGTTCCTGGCGAGGCCGCCGTCCGACGACCCGACGCCCGCGTTCTCGCTCAACAACATCCAGATCAGCGGCGGCAAGATCGACTTCGAAGACCAGTTGCTTGGCGAAAAGCACGTCATCAGCGATGTCACCATTGCCTTGCCCTTTGTCTCGAGCTTGCCCGCTGCCACCGAGATCTTCGTTGAGCCGGCGTTCTCGGCGTCGATCAATGGTTCTCCGCTGATCGTCCAGGGCAGGAGCAAACCCTTCGCCGAGGCCATGGAAAGCGAACTGGCGCTTGATTTTCGTGACCTGCAACTGGGCAAGTATCTCGATTACCTGCCGATACGCTTGCCAATCCAGTGGGTTTCCGGTGTGCTCGACAGTGATCTGAAGCTCAGCTTCCGGCGGCAGGCAGGTACTCCGTCGGCGCTCGCACTCTCGGGCAGCCTGGTGATCAACGATGTGGAGGTCAAAGATCCTTCCGGCGCGCCACTGGTTTCTCTCAAGCGTCTGGAGCTGCTCGTCGGTACGCTTGATCCGCTGCGGCAGCAGTTCGTGATCGACCGCGTGTCAGTCGATTCTCCCGAGATTCATGCGCGGGTCAGTCGGCAGGGAACAATCAACTGGATCGAGTTCTTCAGCCGGGAGCTCGCGGCGCGCGGGGCTGCCGCGCCCGAAACAAAAACTCCGGACAAGTCTGCGCCGCCAGAGTGGTCACTGGGTGAGCTGAAGGTGACGGGTGGCGCCCTCCGCTGGCTGGACGAGTCGCATGGCAAGCCGTTCAACGCGAGTATCGAAGGGCTTGATCTGAGCGTGCGAAAGCTCGCCCGCAAGGGTGGCACACCGGCCGAGTTCGATGCGGTGTGGCGCTTGCAGGCTGAGCCGTGGATCAAGGGCAACGCTGCTTCGGTCAAGGGAGGACGGCTCGATCTCGCGCAGCGCGAAGTGGTGATCGATGAAGTGGCCGGTCGTGGCGGCGGGCTGCTGATCCGGCGCGCTGCTGACGGCAGCATCGACTTCGTGCAGCCCCCTGCCTTGCGCGTTGTCGCGGCCTCGCAGAAGGATGCCGCGGCTCCCTGGAAGTTGACCGTCGGCAAGTTTCATGGGGAAGACATCGCACTGCGCTTCGAGGATGCTGCCGTGTCGCCGGCGGCGACGCACACGATTGAGGGGATGAGCGTCGACGCCGAGAATCTGTCCACCAAGCCCGGCAGCATCGCCAAGTTGACGACCCGTTTCAGGCTGAATGGAAAGGGCGAGATCGAGGCGGGTGGCAACATCCAGGCCTTCCCGTTTGCTGCAGACCTCAGGGTGGCGGTCAAGGCCCTGCAACTGCTCCCGTTGCAGCCTTACTTTACCGAGCACTTGAACATCGATGTCACGCGTGGCCAGGTGGCTCTGGACGGTGCCGTCCAGCTGCGTCAGGAGCCCACAGCGGCGGCAGATCGCACGGGGCTGAGTGGGGGGTTCACCGGGCAGGTGACGGTGGGCGATTTCTACGCGGTCGACAAAATCAATTCTGCCGATTTCCTGAAGTGGAAGTCCCTCTATCTGGCCAGGCTCGACCTGCGTCTGAATCCGGATTCGGTGTCGATCGGCGAAGTGGCGTTGGCCGATTTCTTCGCCCGTGTGATCATCAATCGTGAAGGCAAGCTCAACCTGTTGCAGATTGTTCGCCAGAGCGAAGCGGCACCGGTGGCGCCAGCGGTGGTTGCCGGGGAAGGCAAGGCCGTCGCACCGGTGGCTGCCACCGGCAAGTCGCCGCTGCCGGTAAAGATCGGGAAAATCACGCTGCAGGGTGGCGATATCAGGTTCAGCGACAATTTCATCAAGCCGAATTACTCGGCGAATCTGAAGAAAATCGGTGGCACCATCAGCGGGCTGTCATCGGCGGCTGACAGCGTCGCAACTCTCGAGCTGCGCGGCAGTTATGACAATATCGCGCCGCTGAACGTCAGCGGGCGACTCAACCCGCTGTCGGCTGTCCCCTATCTCGACCTGCAGGCCGATATCAAGGGCATCGAGATGACCTCGCTGTCGCCGTATTCGGCAAAGTATGCTGGCTATGCGATCGAAAAAGGCAAGTTGTCGCTGTTCGTCAAGTACAAGATCGAGAACAGGCAGCTGGTCGCCGAGAACCGGGTGTTTCTTGATCAGCTCACCTTCGGCGAAGCGGTCGCAAGCCCCGACGCCACCAAGCTGCCGGTTACCCTTGCCGTGGCCCTGCTCAAGAACCTGAGAGGCGAGATCGACATCAATCTGCCGATGGCCGGTTCGCTCGATGATCCGGAGTTCAGTGTCGGCGGTCTGGTCGTCAAGGTGATAATGAACCTGCTGGTCAAGGCAGTGACCTCGCCCTTTGCCTTGCTGGGGTCGGTTTTCGCCGGTGGCGAGGATTTGTCGCAAATCGAATTCGATGCCGGACGAGCGGCGATCACGCAGGCGTCGCAGCAGCGCCTGGAGAATCTGGCCAGGGCGTTGCTCGACCGGCCGGCGCTCCGGCTTGAAATCGAAGGGCATGCGGACTCGGAGAGCGACCCCGAGGGATTGAAGCGCGCTCGTCTGGAGCGCAAGGTGCGGGCGTTGAAACGCGAGGAACTGACCAAGAAAGCCGTCGAGAGCGGCTCGGCGGACGCGGTCGAGGTCAGTTCGAAAGAATATCCGGTATTGCTTGAGCAAGTGTACCGGGCCGAAAAGTTTCCCAAGCCGCGCAATCTGATTGGCCTCGTGAAGGGGTTGCCGGTAGAGGAAATGGAGAAGCTGATCCTGACCAACTCCACGGTCGATGAAGAGGATCTACGTCATCTTGCCGACCGGCGGGCAAAAGCCGTGCTTGACTGGCTGGTTGCGCATGAGGTTCCCTCGGAGCGTCTGTTCCAGCTGCCGGTGAAGCTCGTCGCGCCCGACGGCAAGGCGGAGTCGGCTGCACCGGGCAAGGAACGCCGGGTGGTCATGTCCTTGAAATAGGACCTCCTGGCAGTTGTCGGTCGATCAAGCCTTTACCTGAAAGAGGCGGCGCATGACTGAGGGCGGCCTGCTGTATGTCGCGCTGGCGATTGGCATCGTGGTGATCGCGCTGCAGGCGCTGGTGCTGGTACGCGCCGGGCTGGCGCGCGCAATGCTTGACTCGCGCTGGCGCGACATTCAGGGCGGTCTTGATCGATTCGAGCGCGAACTGCGCCAGGAACTGGCCCAGGGACGGCAGGAGGCGGCAAAAGCCGCGCGCGGCGACCGGGATGAGCAGTCGCTGTCGCTGAGCCGCCTGGCACAGACACTGGCTGCACAACTGGCCCAACTCGGCAAGTTGCAGGCGCAGCAACTGGAGTCCTTTGCGCAGCAACTGTCGCGCCTGACCAACAGCAATGAGCAGCGTTTCGAGAGCCTGCGGCTGGCCCTTGAGGCACGGCTCGCCGCGATGCAGAGCGACAATGCGCTACAGCTGGAAGAGATGCGTCGAACAGTCGATGAAAAGCTGCATGCGACGCTCGAGCAGCGGCTTGGTGAATCCTTCAAGCTGGTCAGCGATCGCCTCGAACAGGTCCATCGAGGGCTTGGCGAGATGCAGACGCTGGCCACTGGCGTTGGCGACCTGAAGCGGGTCCTGACCAACGTCAAGACGCGCGGTACCTGGGGTGAGGTGCAGCTGGAGGCGCTGCTGGATCAACTACTGATCGCCGAGCAATATGGCAAGAACGTGGCCACCCGGCCAGGCAGTCCCGATCGGGTGGAGTTTGCCATACGTCTGCCCGGGCTGGCGACGGGCGAGGACGAACAACGGCCGGTGTGGCTGCCGATCGATGCGAAGTTCCCGCTCGAGGACTATCAGCGCCTGCTCGATGCGCAGGAGCGAGCCGATCCGGCGGCGCTCGAGACGGCGATAAAGGCGCTGGAAGTGCGCCTTCGCGACGAGGCGAGAAAGATTCGCGACAAGTACGTCGAGCCGCCGTACACGACCGATTTCGCGATCCTTTATCTGCCGACCGAGGGGTTGTACGCAGAAGCGCTGCGGCGACCGGGGCTGGTTGATAGCCTGCAGCGCGATCTGAGAATCTGCATTGCAGGGCCGACGACGCTGGCCGCCCTGCTCAACAGTCTGCAGATGGGTTTCCGCACGCTGGCCATCGAGCGCCGCTCGTCCGAGGTGTGGGCGGTCCTGGGTGCGGTCAAGACCGAGTTTGGCAAGTTCGGCGAGGCCCTGGAGTTAACCCGGCGAAAGCTCGAGCAGGCAAGCCGGAGCATCGAATCGGCGGGCGTCCGGACGCGACAGATCGAGCGCAAGCTGAAAGGGGTTGAAGCGCTGCCGGTGATCGAAGCACAGTTGCGTCTCGGTGATCTCGAAGAGCTTGCGCCGGCAGAGGATGCACCGGCAGAGGAAGAGACATGAGCAAGCACGTTGGGCGTTTCGAGATCATGCGTGAGCTGGGTCGTGGCGCCCAAAGCATCGTTTATCTCGCACGCGATCCGCATCTGCAGCGGCAGGTGGCGATCAAGACGGTGCACTTCGCTCACCCGGATGCATCGCAGAACCGCCAGTTGCTGGCAGAGGCGCGGATGGTCAGCCAGTTGCGGCACCCGAGTATCGTTCCGATTTTCGAGGCGGCCGAGGAGCGGGGGGAGCTCTATCTTGTTTTCCAGTATGTGCCGGGCAAGAATCTTGCCGAGTACCTGAAGGCCGGCGGCGCACTGACGCCGACCCGGGCGATCGCGATCATGCAGCCGATCCTCGATGCGATCACCCACGCGCATGCGGCGGGAATCATTCATCGTGACCTCAAGCCGAGCAACATTCTGATCGACGACGAGGGGGTGCCGCGGGTGATGGATTTTGGTATCGCGGCGCGTGTTGAGGCGGTGGCGGACGATGGCGGCCAGTTGACCGGGACGCCCGCCTACATGGCGCCGGAATACATCTCGCAGCGCATGAGCAGCGAGCGGTCCGACATTTTTTCTGCTGGCCTGGTTTTTTACGAGTTGCTGACCGGTGAGCGCGCGGTTCCGGGCAATCACGTCCAGCAGGTGATGAAGCGCATAAGCAGCGAGGACATCCGGCTCCCGCCGGCAACCAGCAGCCTGTTTGACGAGCGCCTGGTGCATCTCCTGCATCGGGCGCTGGCTCGTGATCCGGAGAGCCGATACGAATCCGCAGCGCAGATGCGCGAGGCGCTGGACGACTACCTTGAGCCGGAAGCCGCGGCGGCTGCCACCGATTCCAGGCAGAGCACGATTGACTTCCTGCTGCGGCGGATGCGGCACAAGAGCGATTTCCCGGCTCTGTCTGAGTCGGTCGGGGCGATCAACCGGATTACCGCCTCGGAAAATCAGAGCATTTCCGAAGTGTCGAACGCGATCCTCAAGGATTTCTCGCTGACCAACAAGCTCCTGCGGATGGTCAACTCGGTCTACTACCAGCAGGCAGGGGGTGGCAACATCAGTACCGTCTCGCGCGCAGTGGTCGTTCTCGGCCTCGATGCAGTGCGCAGTATTGCCATCACGGTGCTCCTCCTCGAGCACCTGCAGCACAAGGACAACGCCACTCAGCTCAAGGATGAGTTCCTGCGGGCCAATCTGGCGGGTGTGCTGGCCAGGGAAATCGGCAGCAGCAGTGCCTCGCGCCAGGACATCGAGCAGGTATTCATCTGCTCGATGTTCCACAACCTGGGCCGTCTGCTGAGCCAGTATTACTTTCCCGAAGAAAGTGCCGAAATCAGGCGCGCGTTGTTGCAGAAAGGCTGCTCTGAAGAAGCTGCCGCGCTGCAGGTGCTGGGGATATCTTTCGAAGACCTTGGCGTCGGAATTGCCCAGGCCTGGGGATTTCCGAGGCTGATCGTCAACAGCATGCGCCGGCTTCCGGCGGGCAGTATTCGTCGCCCGCTCAACCCTGAGGATCGCTTGCGCGTTCTCTCGGCGCTGTCGAATGAGTTGTGCACGGTGATCGCTGATACGGCAGCCGAGCGGCAGCAGAAGGAACTACGGACGATCGCGACGCGCTTCGGCGAGGCCATCGCCCTCGACGAGCAGCAGTTGCGCAGATCCCTGGACAAGTCGCTTGAACAGATGGCGCAGTTTGCCCGCAGCATTCACCTGAATCTGCAGCAGACGCGCTTTGGCAGGCAGATCAGGGCCTGGGGCGGAGCCCAGAGCGGTTCGTCAACGGTCGAGGCGACGCCGGTCGCTGACGATGGGTTGAACGGCACGCTACTTTCGGACGTCATTCCAGCGGCGGCAGCGGGCGACCCGGTGGTCAAGCACGGCGTTGAAGCCGTTTCCGTGACTGCTACCGTCGCCAGCGAAGTGATTCTGTTGGCCGGCATACAGGAGGTGAGCAATGCCCTGGTCAGCGACTTCAAGCTGAACGATGTTCTGCGGATCACTCTCGAAACGATTTACCGGGCGAAAGGGTTCAAGCGCGTCATCCTGTGTATCCGTGAGGCGCGCAGCAATTCGATGTTGGGTCGCTTCGGCTTTGGTCCCGATGCGTTGGAGATTGCCAGGCGCTTCAGGTTTTCACTGGTGTTTGCACCGGATATCTTTCATGCGGCGCTTGCCAACGGGGTTGATATCCTGATCAGCGATACCAACGACCCCAAGATCTCGGCGCGCATCCCGGAGTGGTTCCGCAAGGCGGTGGCCGCCGAGACGTTCGTCGTTTTTCCGCTCTGCATCAAGGGGAATGCGGTGGCCATGATCTATGCCGACCGTGCCCTGGCAGGCGAGATCGTGATTTCCGAAAAGGAGCTATCCTTGCTGAGGACCCTGCGTAACCAGGCCGTCCTGGCGATCAAGCAGTCGGTCTGAAGCGGTCAACCGGTCGTGTAGCGATGAATCGTGCGGCATTGATTGCCTCTGCAGCAGCGGCGGGACGGCAGTCCTACCAGAGTTTCCACCACGGCTCCTTGCGCTCGAGGCCGCGAACATAGTATACGCTGTTGGGAAAGTTCTTTCGCATCACGCGTTCGGCGTCGTCACGCAGATCGGTGAGGCCGAGCGAGTCATAGGCCTTGACCATGATGAACAGCGCTTCCTCGGTTGCCGGCGCCTCCGGATAGTTCAAGACGGCGTACTGGGCCCGGTTGGCTGCCGCCAGATAGGCGCCGCGTTTCATGTAGTAGCGAGCGACATGCAGCTCGAGCGAGGCCAGGGCATTGACCAGGTACTTCATGCGCAGGAGCGCATCAGGCGTGTATTTGCTGTCGGGAAAGCGTGTGACCAGTTCGCGGAAGGCGTCAAACGATTCCCGGGCACCCTTGGGGTCGCGTTCCGTCATGTCCTGATTGCTGATGACCCCGAGCAGGCCGAGGTCTTCGTTGAAGTTGATCAGCCCTCTCAGGTAGTAGACGTAGTCGACGTTGGGGTGGTTCGGATGCAGCTTGATGAAGCGATCGCAGGCGGCAATCGCCGAAGCCGGCTCCTGGTCTTTCCAGTAGGCGTAGGCGATGTCGATCTGCGCCTGCTGCGCGTAGCGGCCGTAGGGATAACGCGATTCGAGCTTTTCAAAGTACTTGATCGACCTGGCGTAAGCACCCTCGTTGAGGGCGTCCTTGGCCTCCGCGTAAAGCTTGTTGGCCGACCAGCCGATGGTTTCATCCTTGCTTTCCGGGAGAAGTCCACAGCCCGCGATCAGAGACGCGACAAAAAGCGTTGCGATAACCGCTAAACTACGCATGATGAGAGATCCAGAGAAAAGAAAATCGCCGGCGGGTACGCCAAGGCAGAATATCGGGCCCGGCGATTATAGCGCAAACCTCCAAATTGCCTTGATCGTGCCCGCAGATTCCAGCGGACAACGGCTTGATCAGGTGCTCGCGCGCCTGCTGGCGCGGCATTCGCGTAGCCGCCTGCAGGGCTGGATACGCGAGGGGCGGGTCGCGGTGGGCGGGGCGCCAGTCGTTGAGCCACGACATAAACTCTGGGCCGGCGAAACCATCCAGCTCGCCGAGGCAAGCGATGAACGCGCAGAATCGTCTACGCCCGAGGATATCCCCCTGCAGGTGGTGTTTGAGGATGACAGCCTGATCGTCATCGACAAGCCGGCCGGTCTGGTTGTTCATCCGGGCAGTGGCAACTGGCGTGGCACCTTGCTCAACGCCTTGTTGTTCCATGCGCCGCAGCTCGACGTGGTGCCACGGGCCGGTATTGTCCACCGCCTCGACAAGGATACCAGCGGGCTGATGGTCGTCGCCAAGACACTTGAGGCGCAGACCGATCTGGTGCGGCAACTGCAGGCGCGCAGCGTCCAGCGCCACTATCGGGCGCTGGCGCGCGGCATCATCGACCGCTCAGGAACCGTTGATGCGCCAATCGGCCGCCATCCGACCCTTCGTACGAGAATGGCCGTGGTGAAGACGGGCAAGCCGGCGCGCACGCACTACCGGGTCCTGGAGCAGTTCGTCGCCTGCACGCTGATCGAATGCGCGCTTGAAACCGGGCGCACGCACCAGATACGCGTTCACATGACCGCCGTCGGACACCCCCTGGTGGGCGACCCTGCGTACGGCGGCGGTGCCAGCCGCGTGCCGCGGGGACCGTCGTTTCCTCGCCAGGCACTGCACGCGTGTCGCCTGGCACTGACTCATCCGCTGACGGGTCGAGCGATGTTCTGGAAATCGGAATTGCCAGAGGACATGTCGGCGCTGATCAAGACGCTGCGGCTGGCGGCCCTTGCCGCCCGTGGTCGCGAGGCGGGTGACGACGACGAAGATGGCGGTGAGGTTTGGGACGAGAATGCTGAAGTGATCGCGATTGGTTGCGATGAGACTGACGACGATGACCTGGGCGAGCAGTGACGCGACAATCCCGGCCGACGCCTTTGAGCCTTGCCCCTTGAACCCGAACTGGATCGTTCCCGACTGGCCGGCACCGGCGAGCGTGCGCAGTCTGATCACGACCCGCCAGGGCGGGGTGAGTGGTCATCCGTTTAAAAGCCTCAATGTTGGGGATCACGTGGGCGATGATCCTTTGGCGGTAGTCCGCAATCGTCAGCAGCTTGATCAATATGTGCCGGCCCCACCCTGCTGGTTACAGCAGGTGCATGGTACGACGGTCATAGATGCGGTTGCCGCTAGGCGCTCGGCCGATGTCGTGGTTGCCGACGGGGCCTTTGCACGCGACCCTGGCGTTGTCTGCGCGGTGATGACTGCAGACTGCCTGCCGGTCTTGCTCTGTGACCGGGCTGGCGCCGTCGTTGCTGCCGCGCACGCCGGCTGGCGCGGCCTGCAGGCAGGGATCCTGGAGCGGACAGTGGCCGTCATGGGCGTTCCCGGCCGAAGCCTGATCGCCTATCTGGGGCCTGCCATCGGCCCGCTGGCTTTTGAAGTTGGCAACGAGGTGCGGACGGCGTTCCTTGATGCGGATCGGGAGGCGGCAGCAGCGTTCAGGTCCGTGCCGATATCTGAACCGGGTTTCGTTGGGGGCGATCGGGGAGTGGAAAATCCACCGCGCGCCGCTGCGCCGGTGGGCAGATGGCTGGCCGATATCTACCTGCTCGCACGCCAACGCCTATGCCGTCTCGGTGTCGAGGCCATCTATGGCGGCGGCTATTGCACGGTGGTGCAGGAGGCGAGCTTTTTTTCGTACCGCCGTGACGGCGTCACGGGGCGCATGGCCTCGCTGATCTGGTTGTCGGCGGATTAGTCAAGGTCGGGCGTACGCACTTCGTCGTCTGCGCTGCCGGCCCGGGGATTCGCCGGCTCCGGCCTGCGGGCGGCGCGCCGACGCCGCGCCGGGCCACCGAAAAGCCACAGCAGCAGGGCCACCGGCAGCAGCCCGTAGAAGACCAGCGACAGGACGCCGGCGACGACACTGGTTTCGGTCAGTGCCATCAACACGGTCACGTACAGCCAAGCGATCACGATGATGTGCATGCCGACATTATAGCCGTCGAGGCGACCCGGTACTGGCGGCGGAGTGGCCAGTATAGTATGACCATGGGCTCGCCGCGTCCCGGGGCAGGGTTGTGGGCACTCTTGGCATTGACAGCGCTGATGCTGCAATGCAGAATCGGCAGTTGGCTGCGTTGATTGATCGGGGCTGCGATCGTCGCCGGGATTCCGGTCAGAGTCAGCGCCAGCTAGGTCGCCGGATGGGTGGCAAACAGTGCTCCTGCAGGGGGGGGTGCCGAAGTCGAGGTCCTGGATTTTCGGCAGGTGTTGTAATCCTGGCGGCGTAGTGCCGTCAATTGTTTCAATCGTCAACAGAAAAGGAAAGAGCTATGACGCAACGTGTTGCTTTGGTTACAGGTGCTATGGGTGGAATCGGCACGGCGATCTGCCAGGAACTGGCCAAGGCTGGCCACAAGGTGGTCGCCGCCTACCATCCGGAGTTTGACAAGCCGGCAGAGTGGACAAAGGCCATGGCGGAAGCTGGCTTCAACGACTTCATCTGCGTTGCCGGTGACGTTTCCGACTACGATTCCTGTGTCGCCCTGGCTGCCGAGGCCGAAGCGAAGGCGGGTCCGATCGACATTCTGGTCAACAACGCCGGCATCACCCGTGACAAGATGTTCGCACGCATGGAGCTGGCGCAGTGGAATGCCGTGATTTCAACCAACCTGAATAGCCTCTTCAACATGACCAAGCAGGTTTCGTCGAAGATGGCCGAACGCGGCTGGGGCCGGATCATCAACATCTCGTCGCTCAACGGCCTCAAGGGTCAGGCCGGCCAGACCAACTACTCGGCCGCCAAGGCGGGTGTGATCGGCTTCAGCAAGGCGCTGGCCGCCGAACTGGCAGCGAAGGGGGTGACGGTGAACGCGATTTGCCCCGGTTACGTGGCGACGCCGATGGTGATGGCGATCAAGCCGGAGATCCTGCAGGGCATCATCGACACGGTGCCGATGAAGCGGCTGGCCAAGCCGGAAGAGATCGGTGGCGCCTGTGCCTATCTCGCTTCGGACATCGCCGGCTTCATGACGGGTTCGACGATGAACATCTGTGGCGGTCTGTACTATCAGTAAGGGCAGGTTTTTGCTTCAGGGAGGTCAAAACAGGCTCCACTAGGGGCCTGTTTTTTTTGGCTGGCGTATAATTGTGCTGCATTGCACCAAAGAGCGTCGAGCAGCGCTCGCCGAGTCATCTGTACATGGAGGAAGGGTCGTCATGCCCGAGCAGCCGCGACTGATCAAGAAATACCCGAACCGTCGTCTTTACGACACCAAGACGAGCGCCTACATCACCTTGAGCGATGTCAAGGACCTCGTGCTTTCCCGGGAGGACTTCAATGTGCTGGACGCCAAGACCAGCGAAGACATTACGCGCAGCATCCTGCTCCAGATCATCCTCGAGGAGGAGGCGGCTGGTATTCCGTTGTTCACTACCGATCTACTCGCCCAGATGATTCGCTTCTACGGTCACGCGATGCAGGGAATGCTCGGCAAGTATCTGGAAACCAACATCAAGTCCTTCGTCGACTTCCAGAAAAAGCTGCAGGACCAGTCGCAGCAGCTCTACGGCGAAAACAGTACCCAGATGCAGAACGACATGTGGTCGCAGTTCATGAATTTCCAGGGTCCGGCGATGCAGACGATGATGGCGACCTATATGGAGCAGAGCCGGAAGATGCTCCATCAGATGCAGGACCAGCTCAAGACCCAGACCCGCACCCTGTTCACCAGCATCCCGCTTCCCGGCTTTCCGTCCGATGCCGGGAAGCCGGCGAGCGACGCCGAGAAGTAACGGACGAACAGCGGCTCTGTTTGTTCCGGTCGAACGATCAGCCTTGCTGGTCTGTCGGCATCAGACCGACAGACCCTGTCGCTCGAGAGCCCCTCGGCGCGGCTAGCGCAGCAGCGAGATGAAGGTCGCGGCGATGATCGCCGAGGTTATCACGCCACTGATATTCGCTCCAAGCGCCTGCGGCATGACGATCGCGCCCGCGTTGGCCGAGCTGGCAACCTTCTGGACGATTTTAGCGGTGGTCGGTACGCAACTGACCCCGGCGACGCCGATGATCGGATTGAATTTGCCGCCCGTCCAGAAATAAAGGATGTAGCCACCAAGCAGGCCGCCAAGGGCCGAGATGGTCAAGGCCAGCATGCCCAAGAGCAGCAGCTTCAGGACCGTCGGCTCGAGCAGGGTGTTGGCCTCACAGAGAACACCCAGCGTCAGGCCGAGGAAAAACGTCGCCCCGTAAAGGAAGACTTCGCCGAGCAGCTTGGTAAAGGGCTCGATGCCGCTTTCGCGAACCGCGACGCCAAGGAACAGCGAGAAGAACAGCGGCGCCGCGACTGGAAACAGCAGGCACAGCAGCGTACAGGCGATCACCGCGAAGGTCAGTTTCTGCGAACGGCTGATCTTCGGTCCGCGGTCGGCGGCCATGCTGATTCCCCGGATGTGTTTGGGTACCAGCCACTTGATCAGATACGGGTAGGCGCCATAGGTCAGGCCGAGATAGAGGTAGCCGACGACGGTGATCGGGACGAACAGGTCCTTGGCCAGTACCAGCGAGGTGAACAAGACCATCGGCCCGTCAGCACCCCCGATCGTTGCTACGGCCGCGGCTTGGCCGGGATTGAGGCCCAGCCAGACGGCGATCGGGAAGACGGCGATCGTCCCCAACTCGGCGAAGAGCGCGATGAACATGCTCTGGAAGGGCCTTGCCATCACGTAACCGACATCGAGCAGGACGCCGATCCCCATGAAAACCAGGCACGCGATCAGGCCATTGCTGAAGGTCAGCGTGTAGATTGGCTGTAGCCAGTCGATCTGCATGATGTTGATCAGCTCGACCGGATCGGACATCAGCGGGTCGACGAACAGCGTGCCCATCCTTTGGCCGTCGAGAAACATCACGCCGGCGTTTACCGCCGACATTCCCAGGCCCATCGGGATCATCAGCAGGGGCTCGAGAATGTTCTTCGAGCCCAGGTAGATCAGCAGGAAGCCAAGCAACATCAGGAAGATGCGACCGAACATGATCTTCGGCTCGGAGGCCACGAGCGTGGCAATGCCCTGGAACAGATCGAGAAAATGAATGCCTTCCATACGCTTCAGTCCTCGCGCCAGGCGAGCGCAGCAACGGCCCGCCGGCGCATCGAGTTGCAGACGGCAGGAGCTTGCTCCCGCCTGTTGGCCCAGCTCAGGCGATGGTCACCAGGGCCTGACCGCCCTCCACCGGGTCTCCTGGCGAAACCAGGACACGGGTCACATGTCCTGCGCGACTGGCAACGACCGGTGTCTTCATCTTCATCGCTTCGAGTACCAGCAGCCGATCGCCGACTGCGACCGTCTGGCCAACCTTTACATCAACTTCGACCACCACGCCACCCATCCCGGCGACTTCATCGCCTGCACCGGCGGCGGCCGTGGCTTGCTGCTGCGGCGCGGCCGCCGCCGGCGCCGCGCTGGTTGCGCTACCGGCGGCAGCTACCGCGGCGGGCGCTGGACCCGGTGACTGCGCTGCCTGGCCGGCTGTCAGTTCGAGGACGGTTACATCGTACTCGCGTCCGTTGACCGTCACCTTGAATTGTCTGGGCATGTCTTGCTCCTGTTATCGGGGGCCACGGCCTGCGGGCCCCGGCGTATGTGATGAATGCTGGGCGGCGCGTCCGCCGCTCGCCCAGCCATGGCTTGAGGGTGCGATGTGAAGTATGCGATGCGGTCCCATGGCGGCGAAGATGGCCGCTGACAGCGCCGCCACGTCCTCGTCGGGAACGCCCGGCCCGATCGGGCACACCGTTCCCGTCGGCATATCCACGGGCTTGGCTTTTTCGATCCGGGCGGTCAGGTACACCAGCACCTTGATCACTACGGCAACCAGCAGCGAGATGACGATGGCGATGCCGTAGACCTGGAAAGACTGGATGATGGCCGCAGTCAGCATGGTAGGGTTTCCTTTGCTCGCCGGTTACATGGGAATATTGCCGTGCTTCTTCGCCGGCCTGAGTTCACGCTTGTCGAGGATCTTGCGCAGCGCCAGCGCGACCATCCAGCGCGTGTCCTGCGGCTCGATGACGTCTGTGATGTAAAAGTTGCTCGCAGAAACGTAGGGCGAGGCGAACTCGTCACGGTATTCCTGCGCCAGCTCAGCCGCTCTCGCCTGACGATCCTCGGCCTGCTCGAGTTCCTTGCGATAGAGGATCTTGACTGCCGCTTCAGCGCCCATCACCGCAATCTCCGCGGTTGGCCAGGCGTAAACCATGTCCGCTCCCATTTCCTGGCTGCACATCGCGAGATACGACCCACCGTAGGCCTTGCGCAGGATCACCGTGATCTTCGGCGCGGTACACGAGCCGTAGGCGGAGAGCATTTTCGCGCCATGACGGATGATGCCGCCACGTTCCTGCTCGACTCCCGGCAGGAAGCCCGGAACATCGACCAGGGTGACCAACGGCACGTTGAAGATGTTGCAGGTCCGGACAAAGCGGGCCACCTTGTCGGCGGCATTGAGATCCAGCGCGCCGGCCATGACCATCGGCTGGTTGGCGACCAGGCCGACCACGACACCGCTGATGCGGGCGAAGCCGACAATGACATTGCGGGCAAAGCCGGCATGCACCTCGAGCAGCTCGCCGTTGTCCACCACCCGGCGAATGACCGCATACATATCCAGCGGTTCGGATGGGCTGTCCGGGATGCACTCGTTGATCCCGGGGTCTTCCATCTCCTCGATCGGCACAGACAGGTCATGCGGCGGGTCCTCGGTATTGTTCGCCGGCAGATAGGAGAGTATCTGCTTCACCAGGGTGATGGCATGCCGGTCGTCCTCAGCAACGAAGTGGGCGTTGCCGCTGACCGTCGAGTGCATCTCGGCGCTGCCGACTTCGGCCATCGTCGTCGCGCGGCCGGTCACCGCCTTGATCACCTCCGGCCCGGTGAGGAACATGTGCGCGTTGTTGCGCGTCATGATCACGAAGTCCATCAGTGCCGGTGAGTAGGCTGCACCGCCCGCGCAGGGACCACAGATCACGGCGATCTGCGGTACCACGCCGGACATCAGGACATTGGCGTAGAACACGTCGCCGTAGCCGGACAGGGCATCGACTCCCTCCTGAATCCGTGCGCCGCCGGAATCCTTGAAGGCGACCAGTGGCACGCCGGTCTTGAGGGCATGGCGCATGATTCGCGTGATCTTTCTCGCCTGCATCTTGCCGAGAGTGCCGGCAACGACGCTGAAGTCCTGGCTGAAAGCGGCCACCTGTCCCGGGCCCACGTAGCCGCTGCCAGCGATCACGCCGTCCGCCGGTAGAACGCGTCCCGCCATGCCAAAGGCGGTCGCCGCGTGCGCAGCGTAGAGGCCAAGTTCCTGGAAAGTGCCCTCATCAAAGAGCGTCTCAAGCCGCTCGCGAGCCGACAACAAACCTTTGGCGTGCAGCGCTTCCAGCTTCTCGGGACTGACGTTTTCGGTCAGCTTGGCGCGCTTGGCGCGCAGCTTTTCAATCAAATCCGGTCGTATCGTCATCGGGATTCCTAACAGTGTCTGAGGTAGAACTAATTCTCATTCTTGCACCAGGTCGCTGCTGGCGAGCTTCCGGCAGCGTAGTATCCATATTTTCGTGCGTGTTGGCTAGTGCCACGAAAATTGCTGGAATCGTTTCGCCGGTCGTAGTCGGTGCCTTTGGCGTCGCAGAAAGGACCGGCTGGTCCCGATCCTTTCCCGGACAGGCTGCGCGAGCATGGGCCGGCTGGCAGTTGTCCGGATCAAGGACCAAGCGCTGGCGTCTTCAGGGTAGGCGGTTTCGCAGGACGGGCCGCAGCGTTGCCGGGGCCGGGCAGCGACAGGCGGTGGGATGACAGATTGCCGGCAAGGACCCGTCTGTTGGCGTACAATGAAGGTAGGCCGGTCAAGGATCCGACGCTGCAGGGGTCAGTGCCTGAAGAAATTGAAGAGTCGCGCGCAAGAAAAGAAAAAGCCCTGATGAATCATCAGGGCATTACTTTTTTTTGCCTGGTGCCCAAGAGAGGAATCGAACCTCCACGGTGTTGCCACCACTAGGACCTGAACCTAGCGCGTCTACCAATTTCGCCACCTGGGCATTTCCAGCGAAGGCCGAATTCTATAGGAACATGAGGAAATGTCAATCATCAAACTGTCGGCTATACGCCGGCGCGACCCGTGCTTCGAGCGTGAGGTCAAGCGCTACGAGCAGCCCCTGCCGTCGCGCGAATACATCCTGCAGATTCTGCAGGAACAGGGCAAACCCGTCGCTTTCGACGATCTCTGCGTACTGCTTGATGTCCAGAAAATCGAGCTGGAGACGTTTCAGCGTCGCTTGCGGGCAATGGAGCGCGAGGCGCAGTTGCTGCGTAATCGCAAGGGCTCCTACATATTGCCCGAGCGCGCCAGCCTGATCGCCGGGCGCATCGAGGGCCATCCCGACGGCTATGGTTTTCTGATTCCCGACGACGGCAGCGAAGACCTGTCGCTCGAAGCCCGGCAGATGTCCAAGGTCCTGCATCGCGATCGCGCGCTGGTGCGCGTCGTCGGGATTGACCGCCGCGGGCGGCGTGAGGGAGTCATCGTCGAAGTGCTGGAACGGGCCAACAGCCGGGTCGTTGGCCGCGTCCTGCTGGAGCACGGAATCACGGTTGTCGTACCTGAAAATCGGCGGATCAACCAGGACATTCTGGTCGCCCCGGGCGGTGCGGTCAGCGCTCGCGCGGGCGAGGTGGTGACCGTCGAGATCATCGAACAGCCGGACCGGCACTCGAAACCGATCGGGCGCATCGTCGAGGTGTTGGGCAACTACGCCGACCCCGGCATGGAAATCGAAATTGCATTGCGCAAGCACGAGTTGCCGTTCGAGTTTTCCAGCGGTGCGCTGGCCGAGGCCGCTGTCCTGCCGGACATTCTCGAGCCACAGCAGTGGCAAGGCCGCGCGGACTTACGGGCCTTGCCGCTGGTGACCATCGACGGCGAGACGGCGCGAGACTTCGACGATGCGGTTTTCGCCGAAAAACAGGGCCATGGCTGGCGGCTGGTGGTGGCGATTGCCGACGTCAGTCACTACGTCCAGCCGGGAACGGCGCTCGATCGCGAGGCCCGGGAGCGTGGCAATTCGGTCTATTTCCCTCGCCGGGTGATACCGATGCTGCCGGAGAAGCTCTCCAACGGTCTGTGCTCTCTGAATCCGGATGTCGACCGCCTGGCGATGGTCTGTGACATGACGGTCGACGATCATGGCGAGATCACCGACTACCGCTTTTATCCAGCGGTTTTCCGCTCGCATGCGCGGCTGACCTATGATCAGGTGTGGAACTGGCTCTCAGGCGCCACGCCGCCGGAGGGCGAGGTCCACCGCAGGCTGCAACCGCAGGTGCAGACGCTCTACGACCTGTTCAAGGTGCTTGGCGAGGCACGCGGAAAACGCGGCGCCATCGACTTCGAAACGATCGAGACGATGATGCTGTTCAACGAGCACGGGAAGATCGAGAACATCGTTCCGGTGTACCGCAACGACGCGCACCGTCTGATCGAGGAATGCATGCTGGCTGCCAATGTCTGTGCTTCGGATTTTCTCCGGAGCAGGCGGCAGCCGTGCCTGTACCGGATTCACGAAGGTCCGACCGCGGAGAAGCTCGAGGCTCTGCGCAACTTCCTCAAGGAGTTCGGCCTCGGCCTCGGTGGCGGTGACGAACCGACCGCCAGGGACTATGCGCTGTTGCTGGACAGCATCAAGACCCGTCCCGATGCCCAGCTGCTGCAGACGGTGATGCTTCGCTCCCTGCGCCAGGCCATGTACAGCCCGGACAACGTGGGGCATTTCGGTTTGTCGTACGAACACTACACCCACTTCACGTCGCCGATCCGTCGCTACCCTGATCTGCTGGTCCATCGCGCGATAAAGGCAGTGCTGACGGGGACGCACTACACGCCGGGCAAGTGGGACGACATTGGGCTGCACTGCTCGATGACCGAGCGGCGTGCAGACGAGGCGACGCGCGATGTCAGCAACTGGTTGAAGTGCTACTACATGCTTGACCGAATCGGTGAGACTTTTGCCGGAACCATCGCAGCGGTGGTGCCCTTTGGCATCTTCGTCGCACTCGACGAGGTGTATGTCGAGGGCCTGGTGCATGTTTCGGAACTTGGCGAGGAATACTTCGCGTTCGACAGCGTCAAGCACCTGATGCTCGGCGAGCGGACCGGCAGACGCTATCGCCTCGGTGACCGTTTGCAGGTAAGGCTGGTGCGGGCCAACCTTGAAACCGGGCGGATTGACTTCGTGCTGGCCGACCCGACCTGATCCGGCTCAGGCGGTGACAGACCTTGTTGGACGCAGCCGCCCAGCCAGGCTGAACCCTCGCCCTGCGGTGCCATGTATTTCGATGGGCGTCTTCTGCGAAGGGCGTGCCTTGCCACACGGGCCGTCGACCGGGACGCAGGGAGCCGGGTCCATGGCTGATCGGGCCAGCCGCCGCAATTTTCTTCGCGGTCGCTTCTCGACGCCGAAGGTTGCCTTCCGTCCCCCCAGGGCCGCGGCCGAGGCTGCTTTCGTGACGGCATGCACGCGTTGCGGCGATTGTCGCCGGGCGTGCCCGAAACGGATCATTGGCCAAGGTGATGGTGGTTTTCGCGCGCTTGATTTCTTGGTCCGCGAATGTACTTTCTGCGCCGCCCCCTGCCCGACTGCTGCGATCGACCTTGGTCAGAGCTCCGATGCGTCCTGACGTCATCGCGCATCAGGCGGGCGCTGGTGAGCCGTCGCCGGAGAACCCGGCACGATTGCTGCGCGTGGTCGCGGTGATGGTCGAGGAGACTCGCCCGGGGCGAGTTGGACGGGTGAGCATGTCCAGCCATCTGGAGCGTGATCTGGGTCTCGACAGTCTGGCACGGGTCGAACTCCTGCTGCGTGTCGGCAGCGAGTTCGGCAAGCCTCTGCCCGAGGCTGCGCTCGCCGAGGCCGAAACGCCGCAGGATCTGCTGCGATTCATCGACCGCGCTGGTGCCGAGCGCTTTGCGGCGATTGACCCCGACCTCGGCATCAGCAGCGGCCCGATCAGCATTCCCGGACAGGCAGAGACGCTGGTCGAGGTTCTTGAGTGGCATGCGGAGCGTACCCCACAACGTCCGCATGTGCTGCTCTATGGCGGCGACCAGGAGGGCGAGTTTCGTGCCGATACCATCACTTATCGCCAGTTGCTGGATCAGGCGCGGCGTGTTGCCACCGGCCTGGTCTCGCGCGGCTTGCTGCCGCGGCAGGCCGTGGCCCTGATGCTGCCCACCGGCAGTGACTATCTGACCAGCTTTTTCGGCGTCATGCTCGCTGGTGGCATTCCCGTACCGATCTATCCTCCCGCGCGGCTGGCGCAGATTGAGGATCACCTGCGACGGCACGCGCGTATCCTGGCCAACGCCGAAACGGTGTTCATCATTACCGTGCCGCAAGCGAAGGGTGTGGCCGCACTCCTGCGCGCCGAGGCGCCGACCCTGACCGAGGTGCTGACCCCCGAGGATCTCGCCAGCGAACCGATGACCCTGCTTTACCGGGCGGCGCCCGAGGACATCGCTTTCCTGCAATACACCTCGGGCAGTACCGGCGATCCCAAGGGCGTCGTGCTCACCCACGCCAACCTGCTGGCCAATCTACGGGCGATGGGCGAGGCGGTCGGCGTTTGCAGCGACGACGTGTTCGTTTCCTGGCTACCGCTCTATCACGACATGGGACTGATTGGCGCCTGGTTTGGCTCGCTTTACTTCGGCATGCGGCTGGTGCTGATGTCACCGCTGGCCTTCCTGTCACGGCCGGCGCGCTGGCTGCGCGCCATCTCGCACCATCGAGGCACGCTCTCCCCGGCACCCAACTTTGCCTACGATCTGTGCGCGAGGAAGCTCGCCGACGCCGACCTCGAAGGTCTCGATCTCTCGTCCTGGCGGCTGGCGCTCAACGGCGCCGAACCGGTGAGTCCGGCCACACTGAAGGCCTTTGCCGAGCGCTTTGCCCCCTACGGCCTGCGAGCCGAGGCGATCACACCGGTCTATGGCCTTGCCGAGTGCTCGGTCGGGCTGGCCTTTCCGCCGCTTGGGCGTGGCCCGCGTATCGACCTGATCCAGCGCCAAGCCTTGGTCGACAGGAAATGTGCGCTGCCGGCGGCCAGCGACGATGTCGATGCAATGCAGGTCCCGGCCTGTGGTCGGGTTCTGCCACGGCACGAGATCCGTGTGGTTGACGAAGCCGGCGACGAGCTACCGGACCGGCGCGTCGGTCAGCTGCAGTTTCGCGGGCCGTCTGCCACCTCCGGCTACTATCGCAACCCGCTGGCGACGCAGGCCCTGTTTCGTGATGGCTGGCTGGACTCCGGCGATTTCGCGTATACCGTCGAAGGGGAGATCTACCTGACGGGCCGGGTCAAGGACTTGATCATCCGCGGCGGCCGCAACCTCTATCCCTATGAACTTGAACAGGCGGTCGGCAACCTGGCCGGCGTGCGCAGGGGGTGTGTGGCGGTGTTCGCCAGCAGGGACCCGGTGAATGCCATGGAACGTCTGGTGGTTCTGGCTGAAACGCGCGAGGACGACCCGGCCCGACGCGAGTCGCTGCGGCAGAAGATCAATGAGGTGGCCGTCGAGGCCATCGGCATGCCGGCGGACGAGGTTGTGCTGGCGCCACCAAATTCCGTCCTCAAGACATCGAGCGGCAAGATTCGGCGCAATGCCTCGCGCGATGCCTTCGAGCGTGGCTTGATCGGTGCCCGTGTCATGCCGGACCGACAGCAGATGTTGCGGCTTGTCGTGGCCGCCTGGCGCGCACGCCTTGCCGACGCCGCGGCGCGTCTGGGCAGGCGGGCCTATGGGCTGTGGTGCTGGACGGTTTTCCTGCTCCTTGCCGTACCGGTGATGCTCCTCGTTATCGCCCTGCGCGCGCCGGCGATAGGTCGTCGCATCGTTCATCGTGCAGCCCGGCTCTTCCTCTGGCTGGCGGGCATGCCTGTACCGACGACAGCAGCGGGAGACTTGCCGACCATGCCGCACCTGCTGCTGGTCAACCACTGCAGCTATTTTGACGCCCTGGTGCTGTGCGCTGCCTTGCCACCGAGCGAGATGTACAGCTTTGTCGCCAAGCGCGAGTTCGTCGAGCAGGTGGTCGTGCACGCTTTCCTGCGTGCGCTCGGCACCTTGTTTGTGGAACGTTTCGAGGCTTCACGCAGTGTCGAGGACGTGGACGAAATCGTCGCCGCTCTCCGGCGAGGTCAGAAGATGGTGATCTTCCCGGAGGGCACCTTTTCGCGGGAAGCCGGCCTCAAACCGTTTCGCATGGGCGCCTTCGTCGCCTCGGCCAGGGCCGGGGTGCCGGTACTGGTCGGCGGACTGCGCGGGACGCGTGCCGTTCTGCGGGATCGCACCTGGCTGCCGCGGCGGGGCGAGGTGAGCTTGGCACTCGGGTCGCTGCTTGGCCCGACTGGCGATGACTGGGCTGCAGCGGTGCAACTGCGCGATTCGACGCGCCAAGAGATGCTACGACTCTGCGGCGAGCACGATCTCGATCGGTGACTGTGTCGGCTTAGGTGCCCAGATCTCTTGGGGTATCGCCAATGCGCAATGGAATGTGGGAAGGCGCGCTGATCATCAACGTCCTACGCTTATGTCATTAGTGTCCGCGGTGGGCCACAACATCCGCCAGACGCCCCATTTCCTTCTGTTGATGCTCGATCAGCCTGGCCGGTTCGGCATGCCTGGTGCTTAGGGCTGTGACCACGTCGCTCTCTGCCATGAAAAATGCCCCTGTTCGTTGAAAAAAGACCATTTTCGTGGCGCTGGCGGTCAGGCGCTGGGGGCGGTTGCTCCACAATGCCGCGAATCCAGCCCGGCAACTTTCGCTCCGCTCGGTAGCAACTGGAGCAGTCGTGGAGGCAACGAAGCCTCTGGTGTAGAGGGTCCTGTAACGTCGGACTCCACATTTTCTCGCCGCAGGAGGCGACGATGAGGCGCCAGCGGCGAATTCGAGGTTTCAGTCCTTTCGATTCCAATCCCGCAACTGCCCGTCGCGACGAGCTGCATTCAGCCCGCCAGCCGCCTTCCCCGAAAGCACGTCGACTATGTATTGCTCCAACCATTCCTCCTCTTCCGGCAATCTTGACTTCTGTACTCGTACCAGCAGGTTTCGCACTCTTGGCTCCTTGTATCGAAGCTGAAGCCGTGTATTCCAGTCCGAGGACGGAAAGATTAGCGCGTCGACGAGTCGCGACGG
Organism: Candidatus Accumulibacter necessarius; assembly: GCF_036625085.1. NCBI lineage: Bacteria > Pseudomonadati > Pseudomonadota > Betaproteobacteria > Candidatus Accumulibacter > Candidatus Accumulibacter necessarius. Next base: position 176,241 of record NZ_JAZKUM010000001.1, read on the forward strand.
AAGGAGACCCCTCGCATAGCAGTGAAACGCCCACTCATGGAGCGCAAGCAAATCTTGCCATCGTCCATTCTGCAAGGCGAACACTAGAACCAGCTTATCCTCAGTGGTGGGTTCGGACTGAGCATGAGTGATCGAGCATGGTGGATTGTCCTTTCGGGTTGGCTCCACAACGCGGTAAACGAGGGTGAAGTCGTCAGCGTCCCCGGAATGTCCCTGTACGATCGACTCGCTGTTTGTGCTGCACGAAGGCACTGTTGAATTTTTAATTCTGTCAGAGACGTCGCTTGGACCAATGTCTAAGCAACAAGAAGTAATGCTCCGAAGACCAACGAACTCATCTTCATTCCACTGGGCAGATGCAGCGGCGAAACACGGGAACTCCAACCGGCTGCTTGGTTTGGTCGAAAGGCTATTGACTCTGGCTCACCTTCTCCTCGCCAGGTGAAATTGTCCAGCCAGGGCCGTCAACGATCGCCACGTGGCCAGACGCATCGGCATTGGGAAATGCCACAGCAGCGATATCGCCAGGCTGCGGGATCTGTACGCTATCAAATCCGGGGATGTTCTTGCTCCGGTTTGCCCAATCCCCCGCAGATATCGGGCCTTGGCTCAACGACAATGTGCGACGAGGGCATTGCCCGAGTGCTTCCGTCAGAACATCGCAAATGAATAGGTTGCACTTGTTTCTTCCACGGCCGAATCCGACGCCAGCATCGCTGCTTCGGTCTGTCTTGCTGGCCCAATTTCTGCTCTGCAACTTGCTTCTAACCACCTCAATTATTTTGTGGCAATTGCACTGCGCTGCTAGGCCGAGCGGATCGACGTCGTTCAGAGGATTCCCGCCGACATACCCATATGTATTAACGCCCCCGGGCAACCCAATCGGATCCGATTGCACATACCTCCCGATCCCCGGATCGTAATCCCTGAAGTAGTTATAGTGCAGCTGCGTCTCCCGGTCCAAGTACTGCCCCGGGAAGCGGAGGTTGATCTTCGTCACCTGCCCGTCACCGTCTGGGTCCTCCTCGGGCAGCGCTATCCCGAAAGGCTCGGTCGTCGGCAGATTGCGCCAGATGACCATATTGGCTTCGTTCGTCGCGGCTCGCGGTGTGCCGAGGTGATCGCCATGCAGGTAGAGGATCGTCGGTCCCGCAGCAGTCACCGTGATCGGCACGACCTCGCTGGTGCGGGTTCCGCCAAGGTTGTCGGTCGTCTTGGCGGTCAGGCTGTAGCTCCCGGCCGGGACGTTGTTCCAGGCGACGGTGTACGGTGCCGCCGTGGCGCTGCCGATCAGCGTCGCGCCGTGGACGAACTCCACCTTTGCGATCGTCCCGTCGGTATCGACGCCGCTCGCCGTCGCCGCCAAAGTCACGGTGACCGGCAAGGTATGGACGGAGCCCTCGTCCGGCGCGGTAAGGCTGACCGTCGGCGGCGTGTGGATCACGGTGATGCTCACCGCATCGAGGGCGCTGGCCAGTTGTCCATCGCTGACGATCGGCTGTACGAAATAGTCGCCCGGACGGTCGGCGGTGAAGGTCGCGCCCGCACTGTTGGCGGCAGCGAGGACGGCGCTGCTGCCGACAGGCCTGCCGATCAGCGACCAGGTGTAGATGAGGGGCACTCCTTCAGGATCCAGGGAGGCGCTACCGTCGAGGACGACCAGCTTGCCCCGGGCAACACGCTGGTCTGGACCGGCGTTGGCCAGAGGCGGGCAATTGATGTTGAGCAGCACGCTGGCCGAGAACAGCCGCTTCAACATACCCTTGAAGCCCGCCGACACCCTTAGCCGCACCGGCGTGGTCTCGGTGAAGACAGCGTCGAGGGTGTAGACCTGGTCGCCAGCGATCGCGTCGCCGTTAAGCCCGTCATCGCGCAGCGGGTCGACGACCGCGACGACCGCCCCGGCGTCGCTGACGCGCTGCAGGTTGACGCTGGCGGGGATGGCAGTCGGATCGGTAATCGTGGCCGTCACGCGGACAGTCGTCGGCACGCCGGCTGCGATCGCGTTCGGTGTAACCTGCACCCCACCGATGCTCGGCGCAGCCCAGGCGGAGAATGCTGCCAGCAACAGGCCAGCGGCAGCCAGCACTTGGGCGAGCCTGGCCCACCGGAATGAACATGACGCCGCCGTCTTCAGTCTCAGCGTTGTTGTGGTAGGCACGAGCTCGATCAGGGCGAGCAAACGGCAGGTCGCGCGGTGACGCAGGTCTTGGCGGAGACTTTGCATGATCCGTCCCCTATCCTACTGAATGACGGCGAGCGGACTGCTTACGGATCGCTCGGGCAGCCATCGCACCCAGGGGCTCGGGTCGGCTGCCGGCGCCGCGGATCCCCGCGCTGGCGGCACGTCCGCCGCCAGGCCGTCGGTGCACAACAGCAGGCACAGCCCGCCAACAAGCGCTCCGACCAATCGGTACCGAGAGAAAACGTCAGTCAGCCTGCTGGGGCGACGAACGAAGCCCGGCCCGACCTGCCAGGCCCTTATCCGCGAAGGTGACCAGTGCGGTGGCATTGACCTACATCGTCGAGAAGCCTCAGGCACCTGACCCTGAAATCGTCGGCGCCAACCGTGGTTTCCATCAGGTATCTCCATTGTACTGTGGTCATAGGTAGCCGCGACGCAGCGCCGCGCGGGCGGCTCACTCGAAGAGGGCTGATGATATTCCATCGCCCTACCGTCGAGAATTGGCTTTTGAAAAGGCCCGGCGTGTCGTTCCGGGGATGGTGATCGGTCGCTCGCAGATCGCTTGTTGGCATAAGCGCGGCGAGCCTCGCCGCGCACCGGACCAAACTGCCGCAGCAGCCAGTCCACATCCAGCCACGGTGGCGGGGTTTCCCGTCCGACAACGAACGGAAAACTGCTCCAGGGCCAATCAAACAGATCGACGGGCTGGAAGCGGCTATCCTGGCCAAGGCAAAGCTACGCCCGGAGTACCAGTACCTGCTCACGGTGCGCGGGATCGGTCAGGTGCCGTCGCTGATGATTGCGCTGGAAACCGGAGACGTGAAGCGCTTTCCGACGGTGGGCGATTTCTCCTCGTATGGCCGTTGCGTTGGCAGCGAACGTCGATCGAATGGCAAGAAGAAAGAAGCGGCAACGTCAAGATTGTTCGCCCTGGTGACCGGAGCCGGCTAATGGGGGACCCCGAGTGGGCCAAAGAGCTTGACGTATGCACAAACATGCTTACACTCAGGCTGTGCGCTATACCAACGAGCCGAAGAAGCGTGTTGCGAACCTGAAGAAGCATGGCTACGACTTTGCGGACGCTCCCCAGGTCATCGAGAGCGACCGCACGGTCACCTTTGAGGATCGCCGCTTTAAGTACGGCGAGCAGCGGTTTATCACCCTGGGGATCTTGCGTGGCGATGTGGTGGTTATTGCCACTGCCGAAACGGATGAAGAAATCCGGTTGATCTCGATGCGGAAGGCGGAGCGAAATGAACAGGAAATCTACTTTGGCAACCTTTGACGACGACGCCCCAATCACACAGGGTGACATCGATGCTGGCCGGCTGGTCTTGCGCAAGCGTATCGAGGGGCGAGTGACGCCAACGAAGAAGCGCGTCACGCTGTATCTCGATGCCTCTCTGATTGAGCATTTCAAGGGAATGGCTGGCGAGCGCGGCTATCAGACGCTGATCAACGAAACCCTCAAGAGGTCACTGCAGCAATCCGATATTGAAACGATGATCAGGAAAGCCATCCGCGAGGAACTGATGAGCGGGAATGGAACGTAAGCGTCAAGCATGATCGTGATGCGAGTCTTCCCGGTCGATGGGATGACAGCACCCCGCGTGCCCTTGCTGAAGTCCTATTCCTTACGCATGGTATTCCTCCGCTTCGCCTTTGCTGACCTTGCGCGCAGAGATCAGCCGGGTTCGGCTCTCGCGCGGTGAATGGACGACCAGGACCCGTCCGAATGCGTCCATGCCTAGCGTTACGAAAGTCTGATCTCGCTATGCGCCCTGTGCTGTGTCCTGATCCGAAAGCAGGCGCCCGCACAGGTAGAGAGTGTCGGGCGAGATGTCGATTTGATCGGTCCAGGCGACCGTTCCCAAGACCACATGAGCCTTCATGAACAGTCCGCCCTCGGCCAGCGGAGCGAATGCCGGATAGCCGAGGTAGGGACGCATGTCGAGCACGCGTATCTCGCCGTTGGCGAAGACTGCTTCGAGCTGGTATTCGGGCAGGGGGGTGACACTCACCACGTCAGGCGTCATCGTAATTTCCTCAGCGCAGTGGATCGATCTTGTATGGCGTCTGACCGCTGGCAGCGATATCCAGTCCGCCATGAGCTCATCCTGGTGAATTTCAATCCAGGCCTGCACGAGCTTCATCTGGCGAGAAGGCAAGCTCCCTTCGAGCATGTTCCCGTCCGGAATACCGAGAACAATCCTGAATTCGTTGTAGCGCACGTGAATAAGTGGTGCGTGGTGCTTCTCGATGTCAAGCGCGTACATGGACACGAGAATGCCGTAAAACATGCTGATGGTCGGCGCACGCCACTCCTTCTCAGGGCGCGCGAACAGCGCCGAGGTTCAGTCAATGAACTCCGATCGTGCCACCATGCGACCGGGAAAACAAGAGACAGAATACCGAGGTGACCGAGACTCATGCGCTTGGCCCACGGCTTTCTCACGGTAAGGCAAAAGGAAAGCCCTCGAGCTTGCCGCGCCACATCGAAGTCGTGCGCAAGGATGCGAGATTGCCAGGTCCCGGAGGCGTGCTGAAGGAAGGTGTGGGAATGTTGGTCTTGATCCCGGCTGGGTTCCGGCTGGGTCCTCGAGTCGGCCGGGTCATGCGTCAGGGCTGGCAGGCGACGGTTGACGTACCAAACCTGTCATCCAATGATTTTAGGATCAATGTTTCTGCAAGAAGGAGAAGCGCATGCGGACCACAGTCGCACTCGATGATGACTTGCTCGCCAAAGCCCAGGCTCTGACAGGCGTTTCCGAAAGAACTGCCCTGCTTCGCGAGGCCCTGCGCGCCCTGATTCAGCGCGAAAGCGCGAAACGCCTCGCACTTCTCGGCGGTTCGGAGCCGCAACTGGACGACCTGCCGAGACGCCAGGCGGAGCCGGCATGATCCTGGTCGATACCTCCATCTGGACAAGAACGAAAACCTCAGCGCGGTCGTCGAGCGGAAGCCAAGAGTGCGGGGAACGAAAAATGAGTCGCGCCTACAGCGAAAAAATTTCTTCGCCCTGTTGACCGTAGCCGGCTAATGGGTGACCCGGGCTTTCCATGTGTTGTTGCATGTGCTCATGTGCAGCCAGAGCCGACGCTCACGGGTAGAATGGCTTCGTCACAGGAGGCAGAGATGAAGACGTTCGATCGCATCACCAGGGATCCGGCGATGTTGGGGGGCCAACCGACGGTGCGCGGCATGCGGCTCACGGTCAGGCGGGTAGTGGAAGCCGTGGCGCTATACCCAAATCGGGACGACCTGTTTGCCGAATATCCGGAACTCGAACCGGAGGACGTCCGTCAGGCGCTGGAGTTCGCCGCGCAGAACCTGGATGACCGGGTGATAGTCTTGGAGCTGGCTTGATCCGGCTGCTGCTGGACCAGGGGCTGCCGCGCTCCGCCGTCCGATTGCTGGGCGATGTCGGCTGGAACGTGGTACACGCGGGAGACATTGGCATGGCCCGCTCATCGGACAGCGACATTCTGGACTACGCTCGCCGGGAGCGTCGCGTCTGCGTGACCCTGGATGCTGATTTTCACGCCCACCTCGCCGTGAGCGGCGCTGCACGCCCTTCGACGGTCCGTGTCCGAATCGAAGGCTTGAACGGCTGCGCTCTGGCCGACCTGCTGAAGAAGGTGTGGCCGGTGATTGGCGATGCCCTGGACCGGGGCGCAATGGCGACGATCACTGAACGCGACATTCGCCTGCACCGCCTGCCGATCGGGCGGAGCGACGAGCAAGAACAATAGACGCCGGTGACTGCAAGCGGGTTCGCCAAAGGCCCGAAACTCCCGCAAGGACGGATGCTCACCGTATTCTCGTTGCGATCCAGTCATCCGAGGGTGGTGGAAGCAGCCGTCAATGGCCGCGCGAAACCCAGGGTTCGAAGGTGGAGTTGGAGCCACACGCGCGGCAAACAACCATCAGTCGCGCCTACAACGCGAAAGAAATTGGTTCGCCCTGTTGCCCCGATCCGTCTAATGGGTGGCCCCAATTCCTGCGCGATTCCCTGCGATCACCTCGTGATCGGCGTCGAGCGGTCGTAGAGCGTTTCGGGCGCAATGTCGATGTTCCCGGGCCATACGACAGTACCGTAATCGACCCTCGCCAGTGCAAACAGCCCAGCGTTCCTCAACCGATCGAACGGGCGCTTGTCCATGAGGAACTTCGCGTCGAATCGAAGCCATTCCCCGTTCTCGAACTCGAGGAGCAGCGTGTGATCCACGCCCGCCTCGACCTTCACCACATCCAGCAGCATTGTGCATCCCTCCTACTGCAGCGGCGCGATCCGAAATGGCTCGTCGCCCGCTATCGCCAGTTCCCAATCGGCGGCAAGCTCGTCCTTGTGGATCTCGATCCACGCCTGAACCAGCTTGAGCTGCTTCGGCGGAAAGTCGCCATCAAGCAGCCGGCCGTCGTCGATGGCGATTGAAGCGCTCTTGCCCTGGTAGCGAACGTGGATATGTGGCAGATAGTGTCGCTCATTGTCCCTGTAGAGATGAGCACCACAATTCCGTAGAACATGCTGATCGTTGGCACGAATCGCTCCGAAGGGGATGAAGACGACGTGCCCCTATCGTGCCATCGGTCATCAAGCGAGGCAAGAGAAACGTGGTCCCCGATTACCCCCGTGTTCCTTTCGGCGTTGGCATGTGAGACTCGCGCCCGGCCTGCCCCGGACCCTGCCGTCCGCGCCGTCCGGGAGCCGGCCGATGGGTGACCCCGGGAGGTTGGACGTGCAACTCGAGGTGCTAGACTGTGAGGCGTTCATTTCTGGCGGTCGCGGCCTTGGCAGGTACGATGCAGGTGACGACAATCATCGAGCGTGAGGGGGGCGAGTACGTTTTCGTCTGCCGGGAACTGGACATCGCCAGTCAAGGGCCCACAGTCGAAAAGGCACGCGACAATCTGCAGGAGGTGATCGAACTGTTCTTCGAGACGGCCGATCCCTCCGAGATCGCCATCCGCCCCGGCGAGGTGTGCGTCACCCGGCTTGAGATCGCGGTTGGTTGGTTCCGAGTCTTCTCGGCAAGGGAGTTGTGTCGGCTGCCCGGCGACCACGGTTTCGAACTGGTCGGGAGCGGCAGACCGAAGGCTGCTTGCTGCTGGCCAGAGCTTGGGGTTGACGGAACACGAGATTCATTGAACAACGTGGCGCCGGCTGGTGCATGCGCATAGGTCCAGACTGAGGCAGGACGAGCTGCCATCGCCCATCGTGGAACGACCCGTGCCATGGGCCATCCGCCCCGGTCCCGCTTGGCGGATGGCCCATGGCACTGAGTGGGGCGGGATTCGGACAACTTTTCAAGAGCCACCGGGGCGAAATTGAAGATTGACGCCCCTTGATGGAGGCTCATACACTCTTGATGGTGCCGTTGGATTTCCTATCCCTTGCAAGGAGGCTTGACCATGAGCGACAACGTCGACAATCTGGTTCTTGAGCACTTGCGCGCCTTGCGGGGTGGACAGGACCGCATCGAAAGCGAGTTGCGGGAGGCCGCCGCCCGGCTTACCAGCCTGCAAGCGAGCACTGCCGCTGGCCGACGCGATAGCGCGCACAACTACGAGGAAATCATCCGGCAACAGTCAAGTATCGATCAGATCAAGGCGCGAATTGACCGGATTGAAAGACGGCTGGAAATCGCTGGTTGAGAAATCACCGATCGGGCAAAAGAAAACCTGACCCTGCTCACCCACCTGCGTAAGGCAACAGGAAAGACCTGACCCCGAGTTGCCGCGTCGACGAGGAGGTGCAGGATTATCTTCCCGCCAAGGCCGACGCCAAGGGCGTCGAACTCGCCGATCTGGTCAACGACATGCTCAGGAAGAGAATCGAGTTGATCGAGATGGCGAGGTAACCCACCCGACGGCGATCGCCATCAGCATAAAGCGCCGCAATGCAGCCCTTTTCGATTGGGCAGCTACCCGCGCGGCGAGTGCGGGAGGTCTCTTACTTCTACCTACTCACTATCGTCGTCTCGTCAGCGCGGACTTTGACGGCTATGCGAATTCAATTCGAGCCTGGCCCCTTTTTCTTCGCTTTTTCTTCGCTTTTTCCCCTCCTTTTCGGTTTGCGGCTCGAACTGTTGCAGGTAGCGGATGAAGCGGCGCAGTGTCCCCATCCGGCGGTACCAGGTTTCGGGTGTGCCGAGCCCCCCTTTGCCCATTCGCACCCAGTCGGCCATCAGTTCAACGGTCAACGGTCCGTGGTGATGCCGATCGGCGACAAACTTCGCGAAGTCGGCCAGGAGGGTGTCCAGCGAGTGGAGTTCGAAACCAAGTCGATGGCGCTCAACCAGATAGCCGTCAACTCTCGTCTGTAGGCGGATTCGCGTGTTCATGATTCGCTCCCGGGCCACGGCAGCGGCACCGTCGAGAGCATCGGCGTGTCGAGCTTGGCATAGATGAGCGTCGTGTTCAGTGAGCGGTGGCGCAGAAGATCGGCGACCTCCTTGAGGGAACTTCCGTGCTCCACGAGACGGCACGCCAAGGTGTGGCGCAGGGCGTGCGATCCAGAATGCGGCAGGCCACTGCGTCGATAGGCGCGCGTGATCACTTTCTGGACTGCACACGATGTGATGGGTTGATCACGCGCCCCCAGTCGACGAACGAAGATGGCAGGGTTGGAAGTCGGCGGTCGCTCGTGCTGTAGATAGTCCGCAAGTGCCTGCCCGGTCTCGACTGGCAAGGGCAGAATATCCTGCCGAAATGACTTCGTACCCCTCAGCGTCAGAGTACCGGTGTGCCAGTTAATATCACTGATCGTCAAGCGGGCAATTTCTCCGGCCCGCAAGCCCAGGTCGAGGGCACAACGAGCAATGGCATAACCGCGTTTCGGCCACCGCCGGGCGAGCCTGAAGGAATTCAGGAACTGTTCAACCTCTTCCGCCGTCAGTGCGTGTGGCAAGGTCGCTAGCCGCCAATGTGCCGGCGATAGAATGACAGCAGTCACTGCATTGACTGAGTCCCCACAAGCGCTTCGATAGCGGAGATAACTGCGCAGCCCCAAGGCCAAAGTGGCCGCATTGGAGGGCGTTCGGCGAGCATCCAGTTGATCTGCAAGAAACTGTCGGACGTCGGCCGGACTCAGTCGGGCAACATCAACGACGCCGCTTCCAAATTTCTGACGCAGTAGCCGGCCTGCAATTCGCAAGTCATGTCGTCGGCTACCCGGTGACAGCCCACGCAGGTCGCGCAAGTACGCGTCGTAGCGCCGCAGTTCTTCTTCGATGTGATCGGTGGATGCAGCGTCGTCGCGTTCGGTCGACGCGGGCTGGGGTGTCTTGGCATTCATGGCAGTCTCCAAAGTGGAGCTACCACTTCAAAAGACTGGAGAAATTATGTCTACCTCGCCGCCAAGCTACTGCCAATCGTCTCGCTTCCTGCCTACCCCTGAACGTCCCTCACGACAGCGACTTTCCATAATCGCGGACTTTGCATAACGACCCACAGCGGTCTCATGACTTATAGTAATCATTCAGCCGCTCCATCCGCCATTGCCACCGTCCGGCCCAGACTTCTATAGGCAATGGATTGATCAATGCACTACGGCGCTGTTTCGGTTGCCCGGCAGGCCAACGGCGGTGGAACTTATCCCATCAAGATAATTCGACCCTGAAAATCATCTAGCCGGCCTCCCACCAAGTTGAAGCGGTGGGGTTAAAGTGAGTTTCGGAACTTGCATTAGCCACAGGAGGCTGGAGATGAAACAGAGCGGAATTGACCTGCATTCGAACAACAGCGTGTTGACGGGCGCTTAAGATCCGTCACCAGCCTGCCCGTTTTCCGTCTTCCACGCCGCTCGTCGTGCGCCACGCTCGCCGCCCGGTCGTAGCCGTAGGTTGGGCTGTGGAACGACGTCCCACAACCGGAGCAAATCCCGGGCATCTGGGCGCGGTAGAGACGCCGGCACCCCTGATCGTCTCGGGCTGGGGCTGACCGTCATGCGATGACGCGTGGTACAGTCATTGTTTTCTGGAGATCGCCTCAGTCGTCGTGCGCCGGACTTCCGGCCGACTCCGGCTCACGCGCGAAAAAAGTGATCCCTTTCCGATAGAGATGAACACTGATCTGCCCCCGTTCGCGTTGCTGATCGACGCCGATAACGTCGCGCGCGACGCACTCGCAGCAATCATCGAGGATCTCACGCGCGATGCCCGGATCGCCGTGCGCCGTGTCTATGGCGATTTCACCACGCAGCACCTCGCCGCTTGGCGCGATGTCATCGCGAACCACGGATTTCACCCAGTTCAGCAGTACCGCAACTCCGTCGGCAAGAACTCGAGTGACAGCGCGCTGATCATCGACGCGATGGATCTCCTCCATTCCGGTCGCTTTGCCGGTTTCTGCCTCGTCAGCAGCGACGGTGACTTCACGCGGCTGGCCACGCGCATTCGCGAAGACGGTCTGCGCATGTATGGCTATGGTCGCAATGACGCAGCAAAGAGCTTCGTCAATGCCTGCGAGCGCTTCACCTACGTCGAGCATCTCCTCGAACCGACCGGCCGTGCAACGCTCGCGCTCGACCGCGAAGAAGTATCGAAGGCAGTCGAGGCTGCCCCGCTGCCGACCGCCGGACTGGCAGTTGCAACAGCGGTCGCCGCGGGGACGCCCGGCACCCGCGCCGCGGTCACGGCCTCACCGCTAGATCCGCTGCGGCTGCAGACCCAGTTGTTGCGCGCCCATGCGAATGTCGCCGAGGAAGATGGCTGGGCTCTCATGGCGCGTGTTGCCCAATACGTGCGGGCCAATCAAAGCGATTTCGATCCGCGCCACTATGGTGCTAGCAGCTTCTCCCGGTTGCTCGAGGCCACCGCCGTCTTCGACGTCGTCCTGCGCACGAAAGGCAATGGTCAGACCCATTTCTGCCGGCCGAAGAAGACCCTGACGCAGCCGATCGCAACACATCACCTCAACCGCGCTGTGCCAGCGGACTACGTCCAGGCACTCAGGGACGCCGCGAGCAAGACTCAGGGACCCGACGGCTGGTCATCCGCTGTAGTTATCGGGCAACAGATGAAGGCAATGGGACGAGATCTCAAAGACAGTGGCTGCGCGACACTACACGAGGCGTTGGCTGCCGCCGGCCTGTTTGAGATGCGCGCGGCCAACGGCAGCAGGGAGTTCCGCCTGAGCGAGGTGCATCGCGGCTGAACACGGGCGCAATTACAGGGACAGGGCGCCATTACAGGCAATTACAGGGACAGCAGGCAATTACAGGGACAGTATTCTGATTAATTGTGACGATATGCGTCGCCCGAAACGCCGGTGAGCCAGGTGGCGTTTCCGACCGACGCCGCGGTCATCGACAGCGTCGGCAACAGCTCCTCTACCCGCTCGTCGCGGTGGATCTCGACGGGATAGATCGCCGCCGGACGTAGCACGATGGCGCCGTCACCGGTGGTGTCCACCAGCAGTGCGGTATCGCCTGCGAATGCGGGCTTCTTCAGGATCGACCGGAGAACCGACACCTGTCCCTTCGTGCCGCACCCTGCCTTCGGGATTCCTTTCGCAAACGGTCGCGACGCGGGACTGGCGGTAAGCGAAGACGCGATGTTCAGGTGGTAGCTGGTCGAGGAAGGCCGCCACTCGGGGCTGTTTCAGTTCTTCTTCACCGGCTTCTTGACCGCGTCACCCTTGAAGGTGTTATCGACCAGCGGCGGCGCGTCGACCTGCGGCACGTGACATTGCACGCAGTTGTATCGGCCGCCGGTGGCTTCGGCGTGCTTCTTGCCGTCGCGGTCGACGAAATGGCTGTCACCGATCTTCGGTGCCTTCTTCTTCTGGTAGGTTGCCGCCGAGTGGCAGTCCATGCACTGGTTGCCTTCGAGGTTGATCTCGTCGAAGTTTTCCACGGCATGTGGAATCACCGGTGGTTGCGTGCTGAAGGTGCGGGCGACCGGTGCCTCGGTGCCGGGCCGCTTGCCGACGTAGGTCTTGATGTCGGGCGCCTGATCGGGGGCGGCGACATCGGCGCCGCGCATCGAGGTGGCGCTGTCGGCGGCAAAGGCCAGGGACGTCAGGCAACTCGCCGCGATGGCGAGGCTGTGTTTCAGTGACTTGTTCATGATTGGCGTTCCCTCCAGGTCAAAGGATTGTGGCAATGTTTGTCGCGTGCTTCAGTGGCTGCCGGTCGCAGATGAGGTGGCCGGCGGCACTCCGCTTTCCGGTGGATTGTTGAAACGCAGGCCGAAGGTGAAGACATCTTTCGAACAGACGTCGATGCAGCGTCCGCAGTTGGTGCAGTTGGCGGAGAGGATGGCCGGGCCGACGCCCTTGCCGGCGCCTTTCAGCGCCGGACGAATGACCTGCGGTTCGGGGCAGACCTCGAAGCAGTCCATGCAATCGTTGCACTCCGCCCGCTTCGACGCCGTAATGCGCAGCGGACTCCATTTGCCGAGCAGGCTGTAGAAGGCGCCGACCGGGCAGAGGTGGCCACACCAGCCGCGGCTCATCACGAACAGGTCGAACAGGAAAATTGCCAGCACCACCGTCCACGCCGCGCCGAGGCCGAAGATCAGCCCGCGCTGCAGCATCGATACCGGGTTGACGAGTTCCCAGGCGATCGTGCCGGTCAGTATGGCCAGCAGCAGCGTCATCGCCAGGATCCAGTAGCGGCTGCTGCGCGCGACATGTGCGCTGCCCTTGATGCCCAGCCGGTCGCGCAGCCAGCCGGCGAGGTCGGTCACCGGGTTGAGCGGGCAGACCCAGGCGCAATAGACGCGGCCGCCGACGAGGAAGTAGCAGACGACAACGATCAGCGCGCCGATCAGACCCAGCCGCTCCGGTCGATGGCCGGCGAGCAGTGACTGTAGCAGCACATAGGGGTCGGTCAGCGGCAGCGTGTCGAGCGTCAGGCTGTACGCCAGATTGCCCTTGACGATCCAGATCCCGGCCAGCGGTCCGAGGAGGAAAAGGGCCAGGATCGCGGACTGGCAAATGCGCCTTGCCAGCAGCCATTGGTGTGCGCCGATCCAGCCTTTGGCGGTGACGGCTTCCGCTCCGGTCCGCCGCCTGGTCATCGGGCGGCCTCAGCGGGGAGGCGCTGGCGCACGCTGCCGGCCGCGGCATTCGCTGCCTTGCCGCCGGCAGCTCCCTCGAACCCGGGCGGCAGGCTGGGAACGACGTTGGCCGGGCCGCCCCCCGGCATTCCCGCCGGCAGTCTGTCGCTGCCCGGGTCGAAGTGGCCTTCGAGCTTCATGCCCTCGGGCAGGCGGTCAGGCAGATCGACGAGATCCTTGTCTTCGACCAGGGAATGGCCGCCGGCCCTGGTCTTCTCTTCCCAGCCGAGGCGGTAGTGCTCGCCGAGCGAGCCCTTGACCAGTTTGGCCGGGAGCACCCGGATCGACGCCTCGGCGGTGACGCAGGCATTCTCGCACTTGCCGCAGCCGGTGCAGTCCTCGGAGTGCACGGTCGGGATGAACATGGTGTGCCGACCGGTGCGGGTGTTCGGTCGCAGTTCGAGGGTGATCGCCTTGTCGATCAGCGGGCAGACGCGATAGCAGACGTCGCAGCGCAGGCCGAGGAAGTTGAGGCAGGTCTCCTGATCCGATAGAACCGCAAGGCCCATTCGCGACTGGTTGATATCCGTCAGGCGGTGGTCGAGGGCGCCAGTAGGACAAGCCTTGACGCAGGGGATGTCCTCGCACATTTCGCAGGGTCCGCTGCGCGCCGCGAAGTAGGGCGTGCCGGTGGCGACCGGCGATTCAGGCCTGGCAAGATCGAGGATGTGGTAGGGACAATCGCGCACGCACATGCCGCAGCGGATGCAGGCCCCGAGGAAGTCTTCTTCCGGGCCGGCGCCCGGCGGGCGGATAGCCAGTGGCGGCCTGGCGAGAGCTTGCTTGCTGTAGCCTGACAGCGCCAGCCCGAGGACGCCGACGCCGCACAGCAGTCGTGCGCTATCGAGCACAAACTGGCGGCGCCCCAGAGCGGGCGGATTCTCCTCGCGCGGGGCTATGCGACGGGGGTTGTCTTTTGCCTTAGGCATCAATGGTTGGTCGGAAACCGGGCGGAGGGTGAGCCGGCGGGCGAGCGCTGCGCTGTCCGCCTGGCGCTGTCTGGTGATCCGGGCTTACTCGTCGATCAGGCCTTGACCACCTTGCAGGCGCACTTCTTGAAGTCGGTCTCCTTTGAAATCGGACAGGTGGCGTCGAGCGTCAGCTTGTTCACCAGGCGGTGCTCGTCGAAGAACGGCACAAAAACCAGCCCGACCGGCGGCTTGTTACGGCCGCGGGTCTCTACCCGCAACTGGATCTCGCCGCGGCGGGTGCTCGTCTTCACCACGTCGCCCCGCTGCAGGCCGCGCTTCCTGGCATCGTCCGGATGCATGTAGATCCAGGCGTCGGGCATCGCCTTGTACAGTTCGGGCACGCGTCGGGTCATCGAGCCGGTATGCCAGTGCTCGAGCACGCGTCCGGTGCATAGCCAGAGATCGTAGTCCTTGTCGGGCATTTCGGCCGCCGGCTGGTAGGGCAGGGCGAAGATCACCGCCTTGCCGTCGGCATGGCCATAGAACTTGACCCCTTCGCCCTTCCTGACATAGGGGTCATAGCCCTCGCGGAACCGCCACAAGGTTTCCTTGCCGTCCACCACCGGCCAGCGCAGGCCGCGCGCCTTGTGATAGGTGTCGAAGTCGGCGAGGTCGTGCGCGTGGCCGCGACCAAAGGCGGCATATTCTTCGAACAGGCCCTTCTGCAGGTAGAAGCCGACGGCCTTCGACTCGTCGTTGTCGAAACCCTTGTAGGTCTGGTTGAGCGGGAACTTGTTTACCTGACCATTGGCGTAGAGCACCTCGTACAGCGTCTTCCCCTTGTACTCCGGGTTCTTGTCAAGCAGCGCTGCCGGCCACACCTCGTCGGTCTTGAAACGCTTCGAGAACTCGATGTACTGCCAGAGGTCGGAGCGTGCCTGACCCGGTGCCTTGACCTGCTGGCGCCAGAACTGCGTGCGCCGCTCGGCGTTGCCGAAAGCCCCTTCCTTCTCCATCCACATCGCCGCCGGCAGGATCAGGTCAGCGGTCATTGCCGACACGGTCGGGTAGGCATCGGAGACGACGATGAAGTTGTCCGGGTTGCGCCAGCCGGGGAAAATCTCGTCATTGACGTTCGGCCCGGCCTGCATGTTGTTGGTCGTCGTTGTCCAGTAGAAGTTGATCTTGCCGTCCTTGAGCAGGCGGCTCTGCGCGACAGCGTGCGCACCGATCCAGTCAGGGATGCTGCCGGCAGGAAGTTTCCACAGCTTTTCGCTCACCTCGCGATGCTTGGCATTGGTTACCACCATGTCGGCCGGCAGGCGATGCGAGAACGTCCCGACTTCGCGTGCGGTGCCGCAGGCCGAAGGCTGGCCGGTCAGCGAGAACGGGCTGTTGCCGGGTTCCGAGATCTTGCCGACCAGCAGATGCACGTTGTAGATCATGTTGTTGACCCAGGTGCCACGCGTGTGCTGGTTGAAGCCCATGGTCCAGAAAGAGGTGACCTTGATCTTCGGGTCGGCGTAGGCCTTGGCCAGCGCCTCGAGCCTGTCCTTTGGCACACCGGAGATTTCGTGTGTCTTGTCGAGCGTGTACTCGGCAACGAAGGCCTTGAATTCGTCAAAGGTCATCGGGCTGGCCGCGGCCGGGTTGCCCTTCGGCTTGCCGTCCTCGCCCGGATAGCCGTTGTTCAGCGCGACCTTTTCTAGCGGGTGGTTGGCCCGCAGGCCGTAGCCGATGTCGGTGACGCCGCGCTTGAAGTTGACGTTGCGGGCGACGAATTCCTGATTCACCGCGTTGTTCTGGATGATGTAATTCTACTTTGTCAGATTCGTATTCGCCTTCCTGTGATCTGCGTTTGTCATGTGCTAGAATGCCATACGTCGTGATTGTTTAATCTATTCATGGAGTTGTAAATGACAATGTCAACTCCATTACGTCGATAGCATATCTTCGCTGGTCGCTTCGGCACTCGAGCACTTCGATTCGCACTTCGCGCCCTATCTCCATTGCTTTCGAAGCCGGACCCGTTCGGTAGAAGACACCGCGCGCCGGTATCTGCACGGGCTGTTCCAGAGTTCGCGCCGTAACCTGGAGTGCATGGCGGAAACCGTATCCGACAGCCGCTATCAGCCACTGCATCATATGCTTAGCGAATCCAATTGGGATCGGCGCGCGGTGCGTCGGCAACTGGTGGTCGATGCCAACGCCCACTTCGGCTATCCCAGCGCTCTACTCCTGGACGAGAGCGCGTTCGGGAAGAAGGGAAACATGTCCGCGGGCGTGGCGCGGCAGTGGAACGGTCGCTTGGGGAAGGTCGATAACTGTCAGGTGGGCGTCTTCGCGGCGGTGACGCGCGATGGCGTAGCAAGCGTGGTGGATGCCGACTTGTATCTGCCGGAGAAGTGGGCCAAAGATACGACACGTTGCGAGGCGGTGGGGGTGCCTGAGGAGGCGCAGACGTTCCGCACCAAGGGCGAGATCGCTCTGGACATGGTAATTCGCCTGAGGCGGGAAGGCTTGCACTTCTCTTTCGTCGCCTTTGATGGCGGCTACGGGCACTTGCCCTGGCTGCTCGGGGAACTGGATGTCGAGGGAGAGATCTTCTTCGCTGAGGTGCATTCGGATCAGGCGATCTATCTCCAGGATCCCGCACCCGCGGTGGCGGCTCGTCGTTCGTCGAAGGGTCGAGCGCCCCGTCGGCTGCGGACCACGGCGGTGCCCATGACGGTGGCCGCGTGGGCAGCCACGCAGTCGGCATCCGCCTGGGGGCGTCTGTCGATCCGTGACGGCGAGAAGGGCGAGGTGATGGCCGACTATCTCACCCAGCGGGTGTGGGTCTGGGACGGCGAGGCGCCGTTGGCGAGCCGTTGGCATCTCCTGGTACGACGGGAACTCGATGGGACGAAACTCAAATTCGGCCTGTCCAATGCCAAGCCCAGGGCGTCTTTGCGCCGCTTGGCGGAAATGCAGGGAGCGCGCCATTTCGTCGAGCAGTCCTTCCGAGAGGCCAAGAGCGCCTGCGGCATGGCCGAGTATCAGGTCCGCCGCTGGCAGGCGTGGCACCATCACATGGCCCTGGTCATGATCGCCACCATGTTCCTGGCCAAGGAGCGCCTGGCCCATCGCGAGACGGCTGAACTGCTCTCCTGCCGTGACTTGATAGAGATCATGCGCCATCGGCTGCCTACCAAGATCGTCACCGACGAAGACCTCGCGGCATCCATCATCGATAGGCATCGACGGCGGCACAAAGCCATGGAATCCGCCTACAGAAAGCAAGCCGCCATGCTCTCAGCATTAGATTGAAAGACAATCTGACAAAGTAGAAGTAATTGCAGATGTAATTGAGGATCGCCAGATCGCTCTGCGGTTTGAAGATCAATTCACTGTCGGCCAGTTCAGTTGAGCGATGGCTGAAAGTCGACAGCACGTGAATCTGCACGTTCTTGCCGGTGAGACGACGATCGGTCACCCGCGACCAGAGGATCGGGTGCATCTCGGCCATGTTCGAGCCCCAGAGAACGAACGCGTCGGCGTGCTCGATATCGTCGTAGCAGCCCATTGGCTCGTCGATGCCGAAGGTGCGCATGAAGCCGGCGACCGCCGAAGCCATGCAGTGGCGGGCATTCGGATCAATATTGTTGCTCAGCAGGCCGGCCTTCATCAGCTTGGCGGCGGCATAGCCTTCCCAGATCGTCCATTGGCCCGAGCCGAACATGGCGATGTTGCGCGGGCCGCCCTTCTTGAGGGCGGCCTTGCACTTGTCGGCCATGATGTCGAAAGCCTGCTCCCAGGAAACCGCGGTGAACTCGCCGTTCTTGTCGAACTTGCCGTCCCTCATACGCAGCAGCGGTGTCGTCAGGCGGTCCTTGCCGTACTGGATCTTCGACAGGAAGTAGCCCTTGATGCAGTTCAGCCCCTTGTTGACCGGCGCATCGGGGTCGCCCTGGGTGGCGACGATGCGGCCGTCCCTGGTACCCACCAGCACGCCGCAGCCCGTGCCGCAGTAACGGCAGGTGCCCTTGTCCCAGCGCACGCCGTCATTCTTCGCCGGCGCCGCGGCTGCGAGGCCGGGAACGCTGATGCCGGCAACAATCGCGGCGGCGGCAACCGCATGGCTCTTGATAAAGTCACGACGTGTCAAAGTCAGTTTCATCTCATGCTTCCTCATCGGGATCGGGTTCGAACTGGTGATAGACCATTGCCGCCGAGAGCACCCCCGGCTGCTGATTGATCTGTGCGAACAGGTCTGCGATCGCCTGCACGGAGTCCCCTTCGATGGTGACGATCAAGCGGCCATCCTCGGTTGCGGCATGGACTTCAATGCCGTGCAGAGCCGCAAGGCCCTCGCGCAGCCGATGAAGCGCCTGTGGTCGGGCGTTGACCAGCACGCTGGAAAGGTTCATGGCTCGAGCTGCTCCCGTTCGCAGGCCGGCCGCCGCCGACTCGGGCGGGGCCTGTGTTGAGCGAACACTCTAAGCTTGTGGCTGGCGCTTTTTCTTGATGCAAATCAAGCTGAAAAAATGTTATTACGGGGACAGTATACTTAACTTCCCGAGGGTGCCGGGAGGCTCGGCATCGACGGCCGCTCCCGGCCGCGCGCTGCTGCACGCAGCCCTCAGTAACGGACAGCACTGCCTGGCTTGACACGGATTGCCGCTTCCGCGCATGCTGCGAGCGAAATGTCCCGGACCCCGATGCCAGCCAGTCTGCCGTCCCGCACGCCGTCGCCATGGGCGCCGCGCTGACCCCGGCTGGTCGCTCGCCCCGTACCCGGGCGAGACCAGCCTCCGAACCCGCACAGCGCTTCGTCGATTTCTCCATCCGCGCGTGGCTGGAGGGGTATTCCGTCGGCGTGATCGCCCATTCATCGCCGGTTGGTGGCATGCGCGCGCCGGTGTTCGTGCGTATTGGCGATTTCGACGCGCGGGCCTATCGCCTGCCTTTGCAGGCGGACTGGGCAGCGGCGGCGACGCTGGGCCGCGAACTCGCGCGCTGGCTGCTGCCGCCGCCGGTGTGGGCGCTGCTGGTCGACAGCCTGCGCGCCCTGGGCGCGGTGCCCGGCACCGGCCTGCGCCTGCGGCTGTGCCTCGCCGACGAGTTGATCGACCTGCCCTGGGAGTATCTCTACCGTCCCGACGTGACCGACCCGGCGCGGCCGCGCAGTGGCTTCCTGCTGATGGACAGCCGGCTGTCGCTGGTGCGCGAGCCACCGACGCTGCTTTCGCGCCCCGCGGCGGCGGCGCGAAAGCAGCGTGGCTTGTTCGTCGGCACACTGTGGAGCGACCACACCGATGGCTGGGGTGTCAAGCAGGAGTTCCGCAGCCTCAAGCGCTCGCTTGCGCCGCTGTCCGACCTGGTCGAAATCGACTCGGTCTGGGCCGACGATGCCGATGGCGTGCAAGCGCAACTGGCGCGCGGCTGCGACTTCTTCCACTACGCCGGCCATGTCGACATCGACGGCAGCCAGGCCAGCCTGGTCGCGCTGGTCAATCCGGCGGTTGCGCAAGCCACCGACGAGCAGATACTCGGCGGCCGCTTCGAGGACGGCTGCGCGGCTGGCGGATGGAACCGCGTCGAGCGCCTGGCACCACTGCTCAAGCACGCCGGCGTCCGCTGCGTCATGCTCAACGCCTGCAACAGCGGCTACTGGCCGGTGGCGGAGCATTTCCTGCGCGCCGGCATTGGCTGCCTGGTGGGTGTGCAAGGCCTGGTCAGCAACCTCGCTGCGCTGCACTTCGCCGAAAGGCTGTACCGTTCGCTGGCGCTCGGTTTGTCGGTAGACGAGGCGGTGTCGTGGGCGCGCCTGCACGTGATGGACGACTCGCGCAGCTGGTGGCCGTGCGACTGGGGCCGTTTCATGGTCTACATGCCGGCCGAGTCTTCGGTGCTCTTCCCGCTGGCCGCACGCAGCGGCGGTGACGAGCGCCGCGAGGCCGCCGTGGCCGCGCATGCCGCGACCGCCCTGCGCACCCAGCGGCGCGCCTCCCGGCACGACGCGCAGGCCTTCCAGCGCCAGCTCTCCGACATGGCGCAAGTCTGCGTGCTGATCCTCGGGCGCTTCACCGACGAGCGGAAGGCTGTGCTTGACGACATTCGCCGTGCCCTGACGCAACTCGACCGCGGCTACGTGCCCATCCTCTTCGACTTCGAAAAGGCACCCGAGCGCGACCTGATCGAATCAGTGCTGCGCTTCGCCGGCGTCTCGCGGTTCATCATCGCCGACCTCTCCGACCCGAAGAGCGTGCCCGCCGAGTTGCAGGCCATTGTGCCGGCGCATCCGTCGGTACCGGTCATTCCCTTGATCGAGGACTCACAGCGCGAGTATCCGGTGTCCGATCATATCCTGCGCCGTGAATCCGTCCTGCAGCCCGTCGTCCGCTACCGCGACCGGGCGCACCTGCAGCGCATCTTCGGCAGCGAGATCATCGAGCCGGCCGAACGCCTGGTCGCCCGGCTGCGGCCACCGCTGCTGGTCTGAGGGTGGCGCTGTCGGCCCGGGCCGGACCGACAGCGCCCGACCTCACTGGCTGGCAAAGGTCTCCGGCATCTGCAGGGCAACGACTTCGCCGCGCGCCGTAGCGACGCCATCGGCGTAGACCGTCGCTTCGACGACGACCTTGCGGCCCTTGATTTCCTTCACCCTGCCGCGAATTTCAAGCACCGGGCCGAGCGGCGTCGGCTTCAGATAGCTGACCTGCAGCGACCCGGTGACGAAGCGGAAGGCCGGCAGGCTGTCCATTGACCGGTTCTCGGCGCGATACATCGCCGCAGCTGCCGTGCTGGTGCCATGGCAGTCGATCAGCGAGGCCAGCAGGCCGCCATAGACAAAGCCGGGAATCGCCGTGTGCTCGGGCCTGGGCTGGAAGCGGGTGACGGTCTCGTCGCCCTCCCAGTACGTCTTGATCTGGTGGCCGTGCTCATTGAGCCGGCCGCAGCCGTAGCAATGGGCGACATTCTCGGGGTAGTAGTCCTGAAAAGCCTGCATACGATTTCCTTGTGCTCGGGTTGGGGGAGGATACTGCGATGATCAATCAGATATACGCGGTGGATTCCCGCTTGCGCGGGAATGGCGCAAGTATTGCGGTCGCAAGGCAAGAAATGACAAGCGCTCTGCGCCCCTGCAAAAGCGCTGCCGCGCCGCCGCTACAAAGCCTCGAGTTCGCGCTGATAGCGCTGCCAGTTGGCGACATAGTGTTCCGCACTGTGCAGCAGGCGGGCAACCTCTTCCTCGCTGAGCTGGCGAACCACCTTGCCCGGCGAGCCGACGATCAGCGAGTGGTCGGCAAACACCTTGCCCTCGGGGATCAGCGTGTTGGCGCCGACGATGCAGCCCTTGCCGATCACTGCGCGGTTGAGCAGCACCGAGCCGATGCCAATCAGCGAACCGTCGCCGACCGTGCAGCCGTGCAGCATCACCAGATGCCCGACGGTGACGTCGCGGCCAATCGTCAGCGGCACGCCCTCGTCGGTATGCAGCACGCAATTGTCCTGGATATTGCTGTTCTCGCCGATGCTGATCGGGTCGTTGTCGCCGCGAAGCGTCGTGTTCCACCAGATCGAGGCGTTTCTGGCCAGGTGCACGTCGCCGATGACGATCGCGTTCGGGGCGACCCAGCTTTGCGGGTCGAGCTGTGGGCGCCGGGCGCCGAGGGCGTAAAGGGGCATGGGATGGGTTCTCGCAGTGGGGTTGGCGGAGGAGAAATTGTAGCCTGTCCGGCTACTGATGGCGTAGCGCCTCGATCGGATCAAGGGCCGCCGCGCGGTGGGCCGGATAATAGCCGAAGAAGATGCCGATGCTGGCGGCGACCCCGAAAGCGACCAGCACCGAGCCGCCGGAAATGACGATGACCATGTTGCTCAGCAGATTGGTCAGCAGCGCGCCGCCGATCCCGAGGACGAGGCCGATCAGGCAGCCGGCGACCGAGATCATCAGCGCTTCAAGAAGGAACTGGGCCAGGATATCCTTCTGGCGAGCGCCGATAGCCAGCCGGATGCCGATCTCCCGCGTGCGTTCGGTGACCGAGACGAGCATGATGTTCATGATGCCGATGCCACCGACGAGCAGCGAGACCGAAGCGATCGCCCCGAGCAGGGCCGACATCACGCGGGTCGTCTCCGCCGCCGAGTCGGCAGCAGCGGCCAGGTTGCGCAGAAAGAAATCATTGTCCTGTCCTTCGCGCAGGCGATGCCGCTGGCGGAGCAGGGCGGTCATGCTCTTCTCAACCGCCGGCATCGCCTCGGCCGAAGTCGCCTGGACCATGATCAGGCGCACCGAGCCGGCAAAGGGCGTACCGAAAACCTTGCGCTGGGCGGTGGTCAGCGGAATGATCAGGGTATCGTCCTGGTCGCGTCCGTCGAGGTTCTGTCCCTTCTTGCCGAGCACGCCGATGATCACGAAAGGACTCTGGCGGATACGGATCGTCTTGCCCAGCGGATCCTCGGCGCCGAACAGATTGTCGGCTGCGGTCTGGCCGATCAGCGCCACGCGCGTCGCCGAGCGCACGTCCGAATCGCCGAAGGGGTAGCCGCTGACGATCTGCCAGGCGCGCGCATCGAGATAGGGCGGCGTCGTGCCGACCACCGTCGCGCTCCAGTTGTTCGAGCCATAGACCAGTTGCTGCGTGCCCTGGTGCACCGGCGCAACGTTCGCCACCCCATCGAGCTCGGCGATCGCCTCGGCGTCGGCGACGGTCAGCGTCGGGCCCCCGCCACCACCGCTGCGCAGGCCGCCGGCGGTAGTGGTGCCGGAGATCAGGATGTACAGATTGCTGCCCATGGTACTGATCGTCTGCGCCACCGAGTATTGCGCGCCCTGGCCGATGGCCATCATCAGCACCACCGAGCCGACACCGATCACCATCCCGAGCATCGTCAGCACGGTGCGCATGCGGTTGGCGCCCATCGCGTGCCAGGCTTCTCCGAGCATCGCTTTCAGCATGCCGCTGCGGCCAGAGCTGGCGCCGGCGTCGGCAGGTCGCTGACGATCAGGCCGTCGCGGAAACGCACCTGTCGCCGGGCATAGGCGGCGATGTCGGCCTCGTGCGTCACCAGCACGATGGTGATCCCCTCGCGGTTGAGTTCAACGAACAGGGCCATGATCTCTTCGCTGGTATGACTGTCGAGGTTCCCGGTGGGTTCGTCGGCCAGGATCAGTTGCGGCGAGTTGACCAGTGCGCGCGCGATTGCCACCCGTTGCTGCTGACCGCCCGAGATGCGGCTCGGCAGCGAAGCCGCGTAATCGCCGAGGCCGACCCGGCCCAGTTCCAGTCGTGCCCGTGCCCGCCGCGCCTCGCGCTCGAAGCCGGCATAGACCAGCGGCAGGGCGACGTTGTCCTCGAGCGTCATCCGCGGCAACAGGTTGAAGCCCTGGAAGACGAAGCCGATGGTCCGGTTGCGCAGCGCCGCCAGTTCGTCTTTGCCGAGTTGGGCGGCGTTGCGACCGACCAGGAAATAGTCGCCGCAGCTCGGCGTATCGAGGCAGCCGAGGAGGTTCATGAAGGTCGACTTGCCGGAACCCGACGGGCCCATGATGGCGACGAATTCGCCGGACTCGATCTCCAGATCGACCCCTCGCAGTGCCGGAAATGGCCCCGCGGCGGTGAGGTAGGATTTTCCGAGGCCCGCGACGCGAATGATCGCCTCGGCCATCAGAACAATCTCATCCCGACACTGCTCGGTTTGCCGCCGTTGCCCGCAATATTCTCGCCGATGATGACCTTGTCGCCGGCTTTCAACTCGCCGCCGAGCACCTCCGTATTGCGGCTGTCGGTGATCCCGAGCTGCACGCTCACCGGCTTCAGCTCGCCCTGGTCGATCACGTAGACCGTACCGCTGGCGGTGTCGCGCTTCTTGCCCTTGCCCCTCGCCTCGCCGGCGCCGCCGCTGCCACTCGTCGCACTCGAGCCGGCCGCCGGCGGCGCACCGCTGGCCAGCTTGTCGCCGTTGCTGCCGTTGGTCTCGCTGGGCTTGAAACGCAGCGCCGCGTTGGGCACCAGCAAGGCGTCCTGGCGGCTGGCGACACCGATGCTGACGTAGGCGGTCATGCCGGGCAGCAGGATATGATCGGGGTTCGAAAGCGAAACCCGCACGTTGTAGGTGACGACGTTCTGCTGCGTCGTCGGGTTGAGGCGAATCTGCTGCACCTGCCCCTGGAAACTGCGATTCGGGAAGGCGTCGACGGTAAAGCGTACCTTTTGTCCTTCGCGGATGCTGCCGATGTCGGCCTCGGCAAAGCTCGAATCGATGCGCATCTCCGAGAGGTCCTGCGCAATCTTGATCAGCGTCGGCGTTTGCAGGGTGGCAGCGACGGTCTGCCCGAGATCGACCACGCGGTCGATGACGGTGCCGGAAACCGGCGAACGGATCGTCGTGTAACGCAGGTTGACCTCATCCTTCTCGGCCGCTGCCGTCGCCTGGGCGAGCTGCGCTTCGCTCGAGCGGCGCGTCTGGATCGCCTGTTCGAGTTCCTGCCGCGAGATATATTCCTGTTCGAACAGGGCCTTCATGCGCGCTTCCGTGGCGCGCGCCAGATCGAGCGCGGCGCGCACATTGACCACGTTGGCCGCCGACTGCCGCGCCTGCGCGGCGAGCAGCCGGTCGTCGAGTTCGAGCAGCGCCTGACCCTTCTCGACCTGGTCATTGAAGTCGACATAGAGCCGGGTCACCGTGCCGGAGACCTGCGTGCCGACATTGACCAGCACCACCGGGTTAAGCGTCCCGTTGGCCGAGACTGTCTGCGTCAGATCACCCCGTTCGATGGTCTGCACCCGGTAGCGCTGTTCCAGCGACTGTTCGCTGCTCTGGCGGTACCAATAGGCACCACCGGCAGCCAGTGCGATCAGGAGGAGGGCGAGAGCGGATTTCTGGCGCGATATTTTCATGGCTTGCGGGTTTTCTGGCCAGTGCTGAGCGACAGCAGCCGGCTATCGAGGGTGCCGATCGCCCTGGCCAGCGCGGCGCGCGAGACATACCACTCGAGCACTGCCTGGATGCGTTGCAGGCGGGCGTTGGCGAGCGCGCTCTGGGCGTTGAGGACGTCGAGGATGTTGCCGACGCCAGCCTTGTAGCGGCCGAGCGCGACGCGCTCGGACTGCTCGGCGCTGGCCAGCAGGTCGGCGCTGGTGCGTATCGTCTGGGTGGCCGTCGTCAGGTTCTGGTAGGCCTCCCAGACGTCGAGCGCCACCTGCTGGCGGACGTTGTCGCGGCGGGCGGCCTGGACCTCGGTGCGCGCTTCGGCGGCGCGCACGCTGTAGGTGGTGCTGAAGCCGGAGAACAGCGGCAGGTTCACCACCAGCCCGATCGAGTTGCTGTTGGCCGAGGCGCCCCCGAGGTCTTCCCATTTCGGGCCGGCGCTCAGCGACAGCGTCGGCAGACCGGCGGCGCGCGCGTAATCGACGCCCGACTGTGCCGCTTTCAGTTCGGCTTCGGCAGCCTGGAGGTCAGGGCGGCGCTCGCGCGCTTCGGCGATCAGTGCCGCAACGTCACCCTCGAAGCTCGCTTCCGGGCTGGCCGCGGGGATGTCGTCGAGTAGCAGCGGCCGGTTGGCGTCGAGACCCATGACGTTGGCCAGGCGGCCGAGCGTGTTGCGTTGCACGCCCTCGGCCCGGATGCGGGTGAGCGTCGCCTGCGACCAGGCGGTCTGTGCCTGCAGCCGGTCGGCCGGGGTGCCGGTGCCGACCTGGTAGCGGACCTCGGCCGCCGAGAGACTTTCCCGGCTGGCCTTTTCCGATTCGCGGGCGGCTGTCACCGCCGCACGGGCCGCCTGGGCATTGTAGTAGGCCCGCAGCGCTTCGAGGAAGACATTCTGGACGGTCGCGTCGAGCGTCGAGACGGCGGCGCTCATCAACTGTCGCGCGACTTCGAGGTTGGCCGAACGGGCGCCGAAGTCGAACAGCAGCCAGGAGAGCGTCAGTGCGGCGTTGCTCTGGTTGGCGCTTCGCGCATCGACCCTCACCCGGCTGCCGGCGACGCGGCCGTCGAGGGCCGGCAGGAAATCGGCTTGCGCCAGACCGACCTGCGCCGCCTGCAGCCGCGCCGCAGACCAGACCTCGCGTGTGGTCGGATTGAGGCACAGCGCGAGGTCGACGACTTCCAGCACGCCGTAAGGGACGTCGGCCGCCAGCGGCTGGCAGGGCAGGGCGGCGCCATCGATGATCAGGGCCGGCGGCGGCGGGGTGAGCGCGCCGGTGGCGAAGGGATCGGCCACTTCGAAAGCCTGCAGCTCGCCGGCAAGTGCCGCCAGGAGCGTGGCGATGGCGAGTCGGCTGGGGAGTGTCCGGGTGTGCCGCAAAAGTGCTGGAGGTGTCGTGTAAGCCATTTTTCGCTAGTATAGCCAGCCTGGCAGCAATCTCGTGCGACGCGGGCATCCGGAAACGCATTTGCCGCTCGCGATTGCGTTAGCAAATGTTACAGGCCGCGGTGCTGGTCGGCTCGGGCAAGAACGCGCGGCACGAAGACACCCGGCGCCGCCCGAGCATCGCCCTGCCATTGCCCGCCGCCTGCGTCAGCCAGGTGAAGCGCTGTCTTGTGCCGGTTTCACTGACTGGCCATTGGGGAACACGTCATGCCGTGGATGGAAACGATCAGCCTGCTCGTTCTGCTTGCCCTCGCCTGGTTCTGGTTCGACAGCTTCCAGGCACGTGCGGCGGGGATGGCGGCGGCGCGTGCCGCCTGTGCGGCCGAGAACCTGCTGCTGCTCGATGACACCGTGGCACTCGGCGGGCTGCGCCCGGCGCGTGATGACAATGGCCGCCTGCGCCTGCGGCGTGTCTATCACTTCGAGTACAGCGATACCGGCGACAATCGCCGGCAGGGCTACGTCACCCTGCTCGGCAGCGATTTGCTGCTCCTGCACCTGCCGCATGCGCCAGCCCCCCGGCTACGGGTAGTGGCCAGTGGCAGCGAGCAAGTCCATTGACGGCTGCAACAGGATCCGGGGATACTGAAGGCCCGTGTCCACCACCCCGCCCCCATCCATACCGTGGTACGTCTGCCTCACCAAGCCGCGGCGAGAAGCGTTCGCGGTGCGCAAGCTCGAGGAGCAGGGGTACGAGGTTCTTCTGCCCCTGCTGACGCAATGGCAGAAAAGCAGGGATGGCTGGACGAAGAAGCAGCAGGTGATGTTCCCGCGCTACGGCTTTGTCCGCTGCGGCCGCCCCGGGCAAAGCATCGCCCCCATCCGCAGCACCCCCGGCGTGAGCGGGCTGGTTACCTTCGGTAACGTTCCCGCGACGCTCGATGAAGCCACCCTGGAAGCGATTCGCTCGTTGGCGGAACATCAGGCAAGGGCGCTGGATGAAACGCTGCTGCCCTTTCAGGCCGGCGACAGCGTGGCGATCGCTGACGGCCCGCTCAAGGGCATGTCGGGCATCGTTTCCGCCGTCGCCGAAGAACGGGTGACCGTGATGCTCAGCCTCCTGGGCCGCGAAAAGCCCGTGGCCATACCCACCGGCCACCTGACCCTGGCCTGAACCGCCGTGCCCGCACCCTCGCAGCCTGCCGCTCGCCTCGTGACTGCCGTGCCGTCCGGCAGGCAGCACGTTTACCTGATTTCCCACAGCCGATATCGACCATGACCTCGACCCTTGCAGCCAGAATAAGCCATCACGGCGCCGTTGATGGCGTCACCGGCTCCTGCCACCAGCTCAGCCTGCCCGACGGGCAATCGGTGCTGGTGGACTGCGGCCTGTTTCAGGGCGCCGAAACCTCGCGCGAAGGCGCCGGGGCCGAACGCCTGGACATCAGCTTCCCCATCGATCGGGTGCGCGCGCTGGTCGTCACCCATGTGCACATCGACCATGTCGGGCGCATCCCCAGGCTGCTGGCGGCCGGTTATCGCGGGCCGATCGTCTGCAGCCAGGCCTCTGCGGCGCTGCTGCCGCTGGTCCTCGAAGATGCCCTGAAGGTCGGATTCACCCGCGACCAGGCGCTGATCAGCGGCTTTCTCAAGCAAATCCGCCAGCAGACCATCGCCGTACCCTACAAACAGTGGCGCACGATCATCAGCGGCGAAGTGGCGCTGCGCGTCAGGCTGTCCCCGGCGGGCCACATCCTCGGCTCGGCCTACGTCGAATTCGATCTCAAGCGGGGCCAGGAGACACAGCGCGTCGTCTTCTCCGGTGACCTCGGCGCCCCCTACACCCCCTTGCTGCCAGCGCCCCGATCGCCCTACGGCGCCGACGTCGTCGTCCTCGAAAGTACCTACGGCGACCGCACCCACGAAAGCCGCAAGGATCGCCGCCAGCGCCTGCAGGCCCTCTGCGAACGCTGCTTTGGCAACAAGGGCAGCCTGCTCATCCCGGCCTTCAGCATCGGTCGCACCCAGGAACTGCTCTACGAACTGGAAGAGATCATCCACCGCAATCGCCAGCGTCCCGCCGCTCCGGGCGTCACCTGGGACGACCTCGACATCATCGTCGACTCGCCGCTGGCGGCGAATTTCACCGCCGGCTATGGCCAACTGCGCGAGCACTGGGACAGTGAAGCCCGGCGCAAAGTGGCCGCCGGGCGCCACCCGCTGGCCTTCGAACAGCTCACCACCATCGACGACCACGCCACCCACCTGGGGGCCGTCGAGTACCTGGCGCGTACCGCGCGCCCGGCGATCGTCATCGCCGCCAGCGGCATGTGCAGTGGCGGCCGCATCGTCAACTACCTCAAGGCGATGCTCGGCGACCCGCGCCACGATGTCCTGCTCATCGGCTACCAGGCGGCCGGCACGCCGGGCAGGCAAATCCAGCAGTATGGCCCGAAGGGCGGCCATGTCGACCTCGATGGTCAGCGCTACCCCATCCGCGCCGGCATCCACACCCTCGGCGGCTATTCCGCCCATGCCGACCAGAAGGACCTCCTCAACTTCATCGGCCGCATGCGCCACAAGCCACGGCAGGTACGCCTGGTGCACGGCGACACCGCTGCCAAACAGGCCCTCGCCGCCGCGATCAGGCAGTGCCACCCGAACATCGAAGTCATCGTCCCCTGACCGATTTCCCGTGTAGGAGCCCGATTCATCGGGCGACTTCTTCGCTCACCAACCGTGCAACCCGATCAACCCCATGCCCGAAATCTGCGACAGGGACGGTATTCGCAGTCTGGGCAGGTCTATCTGTTGACCCTGGTGACTGCCGGACGAGAGCGCGTCTTCCAGGATTTCCGCGCGGCGCGCAGGGCGGTCCGGGCCTTTGGTGAGCAAGCGGTACGCGACTACGGCACCACCCTGGCGTTTGTGGTCATGCCCGATCACGTCCATTGGCTGCTCGAGCTTGGGTCAGAGGGAGACGTCAGCGCGGCCGTGCGCGTCTATCGTGCCAAGGTCAGCCTGGCCCTGGGCCGGCGAGTCTGGCAGAAGGGATTTTACGATCGCGCACTGCGCCGCGAAGAAGATCTGGTTGCCGTCGCCCGCTATGTCGTCGGCAACCCGGTGCGTGCCGGGATCGTTGACCGTGTGGGCGATTACCCGCATTGGGATGCGGTTTGGATTTAGAAAGACGATCGCCCGATGAATCGGGCTCCTACATGGCCTGCCACCGGTTTCGGGATGCGGTGAGCATCGCCCGATGAATCGGGCTCCTACATTGCCTGCTACCCGTTTCGCGATGCGGTGATTTGGACCGCACACTGTAGGAGCCCGATTCATCGGGCGATCGTCCTTCCCCGATCGCGTATGGCGCCTACAACATTGCCGCTGCCGGGGACTTCCCGTATCATTCGTGTTCACGATTTGAACGACCACCATGACCCCGGCAGAACAGGCGCACCTGCGCATCCTCAGAATCGTCGAAGAAGCACCGCAGATCAGCCAGCGGCAGCTCGCCGAACGTCTCGGCGTCAGCCTGGGCAAGGCCAACTACCTGCTCAAGGCGCTGCTTGACCAGGGCTACATCAAGGCCGGCAACTTTCTCCGTGCCGAGGACAAGCTGAAATACGTCTACCTGCTGACGCCTGAAGGCATCGGTGCCAAGCTGCGCCTGACCCGCGACTACCTGGCCCGGAAAGAACAGGAGTACGTGGCGATGCAGGTCGAGATCGAAGACATGCGCGCCGAACTGGCCGCGCAGGAGCACATTGGATGAAGCGCGTCGCGCAGCCCTGCGGATGACCCGTGCCGGGCAACACTGCTGACTTGACGAATACCTTTGGCGGCTGCGGCCTGCCAACTGCGACCGGCAACAAGAAGCACGATTCCGGCGCTGCACGGGAACCCGCCGCCGCCAGTGGGAGGGAGACCGTCAGCGGCCAAGCCTTACCAAGTGCTGAATGCGCAAGTATTCGGGCATGGCGGTAGCGTGCCTGACTCCCCCCGGGCCCTGACCTGACCCCCGACGCTGACGAGCTTCACCTTGCCCATACAGCCGCTGGCCCAGCCACCAGACGACTGTCACCCATTCTCACCGAGCACCGAGCCACATGCCCATGACCCAGCCCGCCCACACCCCGCAAAGAAAAGTTGCCCTCATCACCGGCGTCACCGGCCAGGACGGCGCCTACCTGGCTGAACTCCTGCTCGCCAAGGGCTACGAGGTGCATGGCATCAAGCGCCGCTCATCGCTGTTCAACACTGACCGCATCGACCACCTGTACCAGGATCCGCACGAAAAGGATCGCCGCTTCATCCTCCATCACGGCGACCTCACCGACTCGACCAGCCTGATCCGCATCATCCAGCAGGTACAACCGGACGAAATCTACAACCTTGCCGCGCAAAGCCACGTCGCCGTCAGCTTCGAAGAGCCTGAATACACCGCCAACGCCGACGGCGTCGGCGCCCTGCGTATGCTCGAAGCGATCCGCATCCTCGGCCTGGAAAAGAAGAGCCGCTTCTACCAGGCCAGCACCTCGGAACTCTACGGCCTCGTCCAGGAAAGCCCGCAGAAGGAGACCACCCCCTTCTACCCGCGCAGCCCCTATGCCGTCGCCAAGCTCTACGCCTACTGGATCACCATCAACTACCGCGAGGCCTACGGCATCTACGCCTGCAACGGCATCCTCTTCAACCACGAAAGCCCGGTCCGCGGCGAGACCTTCGTCACCCGCAAGATCACCCGCGCCATCGCCCGCATCGCCCTCGGCCTGCAGGATTGCCTCTACCTCGGCAACCTCAGTGCCCTGCGCGACTGGGGCCACGCCCGCGACTACGTCGAAATGCAGTGGCTGATGCTGCAGCAGGACCATCCCGAAGACTTCGTCATCGCCACCGGCGTGCAATACAGCGTCCGCCAGTTCGTCGAATTCGCCGCCGCCGAACTCGGCATCAGCCTGCGCTTCGCCGCTGACGGCGTCGATGAGGTCGGCATCGTCGACAGCGTCAGCGGCAGCCAGGCCAAGGTCAAGGCGGGCGATGTCATCGTTCGCGTAGACCCGCGCTACTTCCGCCCGACCGAGGTCGAAACGCTGCTCGGTGACCCGGGCAAGGCCCGCGAAAGACTCGGCTGGACGCCGACCACCAGCCTGCACGAACTCGTCAAGGAAATGGTCCTCGCCGACTACAGTTCGGCCCGGCGCGACGCCCTGGTCAAGCTCGCCGGCTTCCAGACCTTCGACCATCACGAATGAGGGGTCGCCAGCATGCCTGAACCCCGGATCTTCGTCGCCGGCCATCGCGGCATGGTCGGTTCCGCCATCGTGCGGCAACTGTGCAATCCGCCGACGCGCAGCCCGGCCGCCGGCAACCCTGGCGCCGCGCCCGAGATCCTCACCCGCAGCCACGCCGAACTCGACCTCACCAATCAGTCGGCCGTCGATGCCTTCTTTGCCAAGGAACGCCCCGACCAGGTCTACCTGGCCGCCGCCAAAGTCGGCGGCATTCACGCCAACAACAGCTACCCGGCCGAGTTCATCTACCAAAACCTGATGATCGAGGCCAACATCATTCACGCCGCCTACACCCACGGCGTGCAGAAGCTGCTCTTCCTCGGCTCCAGCTGCATCTATCCCCGCCTCGCGCCGCAGCCGTTGGCGGAAGACGCATTGCTTACCGGTACCCTGGAACCGACCAACGAAGCCTACGCCATCGCCAAGATCGCCGGCATCAAGCTCTGCGAGAGCTACAACCGCCAGTACGGCACCGACTACCGCAGCGTCATGCCGACCAACCTCTACGGCCCCGGCGACCACTACGACCTGCAGAACAGCCACGTCATTCCGGCGATGATCCGCAAGCTGCATCTGGCCAGGCTCGCCGCCGAACACGACTGGCCGGCGATCGAAGACGACGAAGCCAGGCACGGCGCCATCCCCGAAGACCTCAAACGCCAGCTCCACGACACCTGCACCGGCCAGCTCGAGCCTCTCCTGACGCTCTGGGGCACCGGCACGCCCAGGCGCGAATTCCTCTACGTCGACGACATGGCCGCCGCCAGCGTGCACGTCATGAACCTCGACCGGGCCACTTATGCCGCCCACACCCAGCCCATGCTTTCGCACATCAACGTCGGCACAGGCGAGGACATCACCATCCGCGAACTGGCGACTACCATCGCCAGCGTCGTCGGCTACCGCGGTCGCATCGACTTCGACGCCAGCAAACCGGACGGCACGCCACGAAAGCTGATGGACGTCTCCCGCCTGCACGCCCTTGGCTGTCACGCCACCGTCGGCCTCGCCGAAGGACTGGCCAGGGCCTATGCCGGACTTCCGCGCCGCCTGAACCGGGCCGGCGATGCAATCCACGCAATCCGCACTTTCCACACAACGCGCTGCGAGTCATTGATGACGCCTCCTTCCTCATCGCCTGTCCATCGCCGCCAACGCAAGGGAATCATTCTCGCGGGAGGCTCCGGCACGCGCCTCTATCCGGCCACCCTGGCGGTTTCGAAGCAGCTGCTGCCGATCTACGACAAGCCGATGATCTATTACCCGCTGACCACGCTGATGCTGGCGGGAATCCGCGACATCCTGGTCATCTCCACGCCGCAGGACACCCCTCGCTTCGAGCAATTGCTCGGCGATGGCCAGCAGTGGGGGCTGAGCATCCGCTACGCGGTGCAAGCCAGTCCGGACGGCCTGGCGCAGGCGTTCATCATCGGCGCCGACTTCATCGGCAACGGCACGTCGGCCCTGGTGCTCGGCGACAACATCTTCTACGGCCACGAAATTGCCAACGATCTGCGGTCGGCCAACGCCCAGGAGAGCGGCGCCACCGTCTTCGCCTACCGGGTCCATGACCCCGAGCGCTATGGCGTCGTCGAGTTCGACAAGTCCGGCTGTGCGATCAGTATCGAGGAGAAGCCGGTAGCGCCAAAATCCCATTACGCAGTCACCGGCCTCTATTTCTACGACAACCGGGTGGTCGATGTGGCCCGCAACCTCAAGCCCTCAGCCCGGGGCGAGCTGGAAATCACCGACATCAACCGCCAGTACCTGCAGTGGGGTGAGCTCAGTGTTTCCATGATGGGCCGCGGCCACGCCTGGCTCGACACCGGCACCCACGAATCCCTGCTGGCAGCGAGCATGTTCATCGAAACCATCGAAAAGCGGCAGGGGCTCAAGATCGCCTGCCCCGAGGAGATTGCGTTCAGGGAAGAGTACATCAGCGCGGCGCAGCTGGCAGCGCTCGCCGAGCCGATGAAGAAGAACCTCTACGGGCAGTACCTGCTCGGATTGCTCAGGGAATGACACGGTCGGCGAGTCGTCATCGCTGCCACAAGGAACCCTCCTTGCCGAATGCCGCCCTTCCAACCTCCCTTTCCCGACATCGGCCCAGCCCATGAAACTTGTCCCGACCTCGCTCCCGGACGTCCTGATCATCGAACCCAGGGTCTTTGGCGACTCCCGCGGCTTCTTCCTGGAGAGCTGGAACCGCAGGACCTTTGCCGCTCTCGGTCTGAATCTGGATTTCGTGCAGGACAACCAGTCCCGTTCCGCGAAAGGCGTGCTGCGCGGCCTGCATTACCAGTTGCAGCAGCCCCAGGGCAAGCTGGTGCGGGTGACCCAGGGGGCCGTCTTCGATGTCGCAGTGGATATCCGCCGCTCGTCGCCCAGTTTCGGACGTTGGGAAGGGGTTGAGCTGTCGGCAGAAAACCAGCGCATGCTGTGGATACCGCCCGGCTTTGCGCATGGCTTTCTCGTCCTCTCCGACCTGGCCGACTTCTGCTACAAGGCCACGGCCTATTACGCACCGGAAGACGAGCGCTGCATCCAGTGGAACGATCCCGCAATCGGCATCCGCTGGCCGCTCGACGGCGAACCGACGCTATCGCCAAAAGACCGCGCAGGAACGCCGCTGCTGGCAGCCGAGGTGTACTGATCCGTCTGACCAGGCGTATTTGCAGGAGCCCGATTCATCGGGTGATGCCAACTGCCATGGACTCGGCTCAGCCGATGTGCGGCTGGCCATGCGCCGGATCAGGAAGCAGATTCAGGAGTGTATTTCCTATACTGTCCCCTTTTATCGTCCCATTTTATTCTGAGGGCTTCCGAGCGCCGCCTCGCGCCATGACCGAGGTCAGTTGAGGTTGGTGCGTGGGCCCTGCGCTAGAAGGTATTTAATATACTGTCCCTTTTATTGGTACAAGGACCACCGAGCCACGCCAGCACCCCGTAGGAGCCCGATTCATCGGGCGAATAAGGCCAATGAGTGGCTCAGGCGCTTGGCGAAACCGGCCTCGATGGCCTTCCCGACGCCTGTCCCTGACCGATAGGAAAAGAAGTCCTCAATGATGCCGGGCTACCGGATGCCTGAAGACACTCCTCGCGAGTAGCCAACACCGGGCGCCGCCACGTCACCAGGAGGACAAAGGCTTGCGCAGGACCAGCAGCGGTGCGGTGGCGGCTGCACGGCAATTGATCAACCGTCAGCAAGGCAGGAATCCACCAGCCGCAGGCGTGCTTTTGTAGTCAGCATCGTTGGCTGGCGCAGCACTTCGACACGACGGTCAGCTTCGTGAGCATGCGGGAACGAAGGCTTCCGAGCACCGCCCCAATCCTCGACAACCCTCGAAACCTCGCGCCATGACCGAGGTCAGCAGAGGTTGGTGAGTGGGCCCTGCGCTGGAAGGTATTTCATATACTGTCCCTTTTATTCGCAGTAGACTCCCATGCCTATACTGTCAGTCTTCTTCGGCATCATCGTTCGTATGTGGCATGATGACCATCCGCCGCCCCATATTCACGTCGAGTACCAGGGATTCGAGGCTTTTGTCGAAATTCGAACGGGCGAGATCAGCGAAGGGCGGCTACCAAGGAAAGCTGCGGCCCTCGTCAAGGAATGGTGCCTGCGGCATCAAGATGAGTTGATGACGAACTGGGAGCGCGCAGAGATTTGAATCGTTGCAACGTATAGCTGGAGCAGACCACGATGATTAAGGTGATTACGGCACGCTATCTTGGCAACTATCAAGTTGCACTTGTCTTCTCTGACAATAAAGAAGGGATTTTTGACGGTACAAGTTTGTTACAACGCCACGGAACGCTGATAGAAGCGCTGCGCGATGAGAACTTCTTCAAGCTCCTGTTTGTCGATATGGGCGCTTTATGCTGGCCGAACGGCCTGGAGCTCTCGCCGGCACGACTGTATGAGAACTGCAACATGACTGCAGTGGCCTGAGGCCTGGGACAAGGCCAACCAAGGCGCGGTCCATGTCGTTCTGCTGCGTGATGTATTCGAGCGTCACGCGATTTCCCAACCCCTCGTGTTGCGTTGGCTGGTGTGCCAGTTGCTCGGCAGCGCGGCGGGAACCTTCAGTATCAATAAATTCCAAATCGACCTGAAATCTCAAGGCATTGCTGTCGGCAAAGAGACCCTGCACAGCTACCTGAGCCATCGCGATGGCCACGAAGAACTGATTCAGATCTGCGCCAGTGTTGGATCACCCGGAGACCTTCGTTCGAGAAATCCGGGCCTTGCAGGATGCCGCCACGGAGTTCCTACGCGCCAGCAGGGCGCAGATCACGCTGGGCCAACCGGCTGTGCTGGAAGTCCCTGCCGGCGTGACCGTCGTTGCAGCCCGCGATTGGCTACTGGATGAAACAAGCGCGCGAGCGGCATGAAGCGAGCAACGACAATCCGTCGGGGGAGTGATGCTGCGGCTGGTGGGGCATGCAGGTTATCTTGCCGCGGCCAGGCCGGGTTTCCAGGCAAGCTGCTCTACGAACGCAACTGGGACAAGCAGCGCATCATCGATCTGTTCGGGGTCATTGACTGCCTGATGCAGTTGCCGACAGACCTTGAGCAAAGGCTGCTGTACGAAGTCTACACACTGGAAAGGAATGTCAGCATGCCCTACATCACCTCTGCAGAACGCTTCGGAATCGAGAAAGGCCGGCAGGAAGGCCGGCAGGAAGGCCGGCAGGAAGGCCGGCAGGAAGGCCGGCAGGAAGGCGAGGCTGCCCTCCTGAAGCGCCTGCTCGCGCGTCGCTTTGGCGCGCTCCCCGATGCGGTCCAGGTTCGGCTGACCACCGCGGATGTCGATCAGCTGGAAGAATGGGCGATCAAGGTGCTCGATGCCGAGTCCCTGGACGAAGTCTTCGATCAGCGCCCACAGTAGCAAGGGGGCAGCACACCCCAACCGGTTGCGATGTCGCAGGACCACCCACACGACTTCGTCATTGCCACTGGCGCGCCATACAGCGGTCGACAGTTCGTCGTCCAGTTCATCAAGTTCGCCGCCGTATCACCGGGGTGCGCCCGTGTGCTTTGCCGGTAAGGACCGAGAGCGTGTGAATTCCTGGCTGGCGAGGGTGACACTGAGGCATGGCGGTATGGAAACGGGTTATACGCAGTGCGTTAGCGCTTGCGCGGGAACGAGGGCTTCCGAGCGCCGCCCCAATCCTCGACAGCCCCCGACACCTCGCGCCATGACCGAGGTCAGCAGAGGTTGGTGAGTGGGCCCTGCGCTGGAAGGTATTTCATATACTGTCTTTAATTGTGCATTGTGGGGAGGTCGATATGAGCACCAGGTACGAAACCGATGTCGTGGCATGGGCCAACGAGCAGGCCAGCCTTCTTCGTGCCGGACGGTTGGAACTGCTCGACCGCGACCACCTCGCGGAGGAAATCGAAGACGTGGGCAAGAGCGAACAGCGCGAACTTGCGAGCCGGATGTCGGTTCTCATGGCTCATCTACTCAAGTGGCGATATCAGCCGGAGCGGCGGGGAGCCAGTTGGGAAAAGACCATCCTCGCACAACGCAAGGAGATTGCCTATGGACTGAGTGACACCCCAAGCCTGACCCCCAAGCTTCAGGAAACGCGATGGCTTGAGATGGTGTGGGCCAAGGCTGTTGCTCAGGCGGTTGGGGAAACCGGCCTCGATTGCTTTCCCGACGCTTGTCCATGGGCGATGGAAGAAGAAGTCCTCAATGATGACTGGCTACCAGATGTCTGAAGACGCGCATCGCGAGTAGCCGACCCCCGGCGCCGTCGCGTCGCCCAGCAGACAAAGCCTTGCGCAGTACCAGCGGAGGTGCGGTTGCTGCTGCAGGGCAATTGATCAACCGTCAGCAAGGCAGGAATACACCAGCTCCAGGCGTGCTTTCGTGGTGAGGACCACTGGCGGGCGCACGATTCCGACACGCTCATAGCGGCGGACCGCTTCGCGAGCACGCGGGAACGAGGGCTTTCGAGCGCCGCCCCAATTCTCGACAGCCCCCGACACCTCGCGCCATGACTAGGTCAGCTGAGGTTGGTGAGTGGGCCCTGCGCTGGAAGGTATTCCATATACTGTCCCTTTTATTCCGAACCTGATATGCACGCAGAATCTCTAGCATGGACACTAAACTAGCAGTCACACTGATTTATCTCGATATCTGCTGCTTCAACCGCCCATTCGACGATCAGAGTCAATTGCTTGTCCGGTTGCAGACTGAAGCCAAGCTCGACATCCAGCAATCCGTAAGAGAAGGGAAAATCGCCCTTGTCTGGTCAGCAGTGCTGGATTTGGAAAACACCGCAAATGCTGATATCGAAAGGAGCAAGGTCATCAATGGATGGAAACCACTCGCGGTAATCGACATGGAAGTGACACCACAAATTGAATCTCTGGCAGAAGAATTCGCCAGTATTGGTGTCAAACCCATGGATGCGCTCCATGTCGCAAGCGCAATCACCGCTGGTGCAACCTTCCTACTCACGACAGACAAGCAACTACTGAAAAGAATGGTTGTCGAACCACGCATTTGTGTCATTGACCCCGTAGATTTCATAAAAACGCAACAGGACACAAGCCATGAGAACTGATACAGAAATTCGCCATGAAGGTGTAGCGACGCTCATCAAAACCCTTGGCCCCGTCGAAGCCGAGCGATTTATCGCACTGATCAACCGGGAACGGCTTGATTACACCGAATGGCGCAGAAATCAATGGCTAGAAGAAACAGTTGCCTCCCTGGCCGATAAGGCAAGAAAACTTCGTTCGGCAAGTGAGGAATGAACCCTCAAGTTAAATAATCCCTCGTTCGGCTGATGCGGCTATTGCCCGCCGAAGGACACCAAGCAATTGCTGGCCAACTACTGCGATGTGCTCCGTTCACCCCTCCACCCCCGCAGATTGGCCACCAGCCCCCTCAGCGGTGCCTGCGGACGGACGCCGCCGTTCGTGACCGCTTTGTGCCGGGCGTCTGCTGTCCGGCGGCGATCAGACAAACTGCGCAAGCGTTTTTCCTCAACATGTTACCGATGTAATCCGAGAGACCAGGTGCGGTTTCGTTGGGTCTGAGCGTGAGGTGTATTGGACTAAGCGTCGTTGACCCCGGCCCAGCCCGTCTTGCCATACATCTGACCGACCACGATCTTCGCCAACTCGACCGCGATGCTCTGTCGCGGATTGGGGAAGAGGCGTTGCGGCCGTTGGCGGAGCGCCTGGTGGCCGATCTCAAGGACGCGCCGGACCGATTGAACCAGCACTCCCGCAATAGTTCGCGTCCGCCCGGCAGCAATTCGGTTTATCGCCAACCTCGTGGGGCCTCGGCGCGTGATCCGCCAACGGACACTGCGCCTGACGAGCCGCCGACGGCACGGGTCGACACCGGGCTGATCCCGATTTTTGACCGATCAGGCAAAGCCACCCTTGGCCATGCACTTGAAACAGCCGTGTTTCTGGAGCTGCGAGAGGAACCGAACCATGCCCTACATCACCTCGGTGGAACGTATCGGCATTGAGAAAGGCATTCAGCAAGGCATGCAGCAATGGGAGTCTGCCCTCCTCGAACGCGCCAACTCACCCGCCGCTTCGCTTCGGCCCGCACAGCGCGGAGACACTGCAACGGGGCGGCAGCGCGCAGCCGTGGCCGGTCCGTCCATTCCTGGAAATCGCCTTTGACGAATTTAGCATCGTCGCCGCCGTGACCGTCAACCAGGCCGAAGCCAAGGCCGGCGAGGTCATCGCCCCTTCATCCAGGCCAAGCGGGTTGGTGACCCGGCAAACAGCGCGCATTGCTAGGCGCCTGGACTTGATTTGCGCCGCAGCGGCTGGATCATCCACCGGGAAGAGCGCTTCCGGCGGCAGCGCTGAGGATGATGAACATTGAGACTTGTCCAGCTCTGTTCTCTTGAGAGTTTTCTATACTGTCCCCTTTTTTGCGGACGCCAGCATCCTGTAGGCGCCCGATTCATCGGGCGAATAAGGCCAATGAGTGGCGCAGGCGGTCGCGGAAACCGGCCTCGATGGCCTTCCCGACGCCTGTCCCTGACCGATGGGAAAAGAAGTCCCCAATGAGCCGCAGGCGTGCTTTTGTAGTCAGCATCGTTGGTTGGCGCACCACTTCGACACGACGGTCAGCTTCGTGAGCATGCGGGAACGAGGGCTTCCGAGCGCCGCCCCAATTCTCGACAGCCCCCGACACCTGGCGCCATGACCAGGTCAGCTGAGGTTGGTGAGTGGGCCCTGCGCTGGAAGCTATTTTATATACTGTCCCTTTTATTCCGGTACCGCACCCGCCAGCCACTTGCCAGGCCGAAATCCGCGTTTCCGAGGTCAGGTGGGCCATCGCGGAAAGAGATCTCGCCATGCTCCACGTACAGATCCGACCGCTTCGGAATAGAACGAGGACAGGAACATGGAGGCCGGGAGCTGTAGCAAAAAGGCGTCAACGTGTTCTCGGCGTCGAGAGAAAACCTATACTGTCCCCTTTTTACCTTACGTGTGGAGAGCATCACATGCAAGTAGAACGACTATTTGAGCAGGTCAAGGATCGGCATGTGCTGATTGAACTGCCCGATGCCTTCAATAATCGCCGCGTCGAAATCATTGTCCTCACTGCCGATGAACCCGTTGCGGTTCGTCGGCGCCCACACCCGCACATTGCCGGCCGAGTTCAAATCAATGGCGACATTCTCGGCAGCGTTCCCGAAATCGATTGGGACTTGCCTCGATGATCGTTCTCGACACACACATCTGGCTCTGGTGGATCAACGCGGATCAGATGCGTCTCCAATCGGCCTGGACCGCGCGTATTGAAAGCGCTGAGTCGGTTGGTGTTTCTGCCATTTCCTGCTTTGAAGTCGCCTGGTTGGCGCATCATGGCCGAATCGACCTGCCATGTGCGGAAGAGGCATGGTTCGAAAAAGCCCTCGATGGTTCGGGCATCACGCTGTTGCCGATCACCGCACGCATTGCCCGCATTGCCGTTCAGCTACCCGAACACCATCGCGATCCCCAAGA
Source organism: Candidatus Accumulibacter necessarius (assembly GCF_036625085.1). NCBI lineage: Bacteria > Pseudomonadati > Pseudomonadota > Betaproteobacteria > Candidatus Accumulibacter > Candidatus Accumulibacter necessarius. The sequence goes on from NZ_JAZKUM010000001.1 coordinate 216,999, forward strand.
CCGACTGATTATCGCCACGGCACTGACGCACGACGCCACACTCATTTCCATGGATGACAAGTTTCCACTGTATGCCGAACTCGCCGGGCATCTGCTCCGTTGAGGCCGCTGATCGCGCCCAGGTTGCGGGGCTGACCAGGCAGAATCACCCGCCTGCCACGCTCGTATCGACGTTGCAGAAAGACCCGAACGCGGCCCAGCTGTCCCCTTCTTGCCAGCCATCTGCGACCATGTAGCCGGCCAGAGCAACGCGATTCGCGTCAGGGCCGCAAAAAGCCCCTCCTCGCGCAGCGCAAGCAGAGAGCCCATGGACCACCCGTCCACCCCCGTAGGAGCCCGATTCATCGGGCGAATCAGGCCTCGGGCGAATCAGGCCTCTGGCGACGCATCAGGCGAATGAACCAAATGAGTGGCCTCCCGACGCCTGTCCCTCGGCGATGCCAGAACAAGTCCTCAATGATGCCTGGCGACCGGATGCCTGAAGACACGCATAGCGACCAGCCGCCACCCGGCGCCGTCACTTCACCAGGCAGCCAAAGGCTTCCGCAGCCCCCCGCGGCGGTGTAGCGAGCCCGCACCGCAGGGCAATTGTCCAATCGTCTGCCAAGCCCGCAACACGCCAGCCTCAGGCGTGTTTTCCTGGTCGGCAACCATCGCCCAGAAAGCCCATGGGCGACCCTGTCTGCAGCGGCACACGAGGCCCGCCGTCGGCTCCACTGAGGGGACTGCTCGGCGCAACGGGCGACCCAGCCGCCAGGCGCCAGCCAGAAGCTCCCGATCGTGCCGAGCATGTCGGCGCATGAAGGAGAGCCGCCGGGGCCAGTGCAGGTTTTCAGGTCGTTGGTAGTCTGCGGGAAATACATATACTGTCCCCTTATTAGCCTTATTAGCGAAGGCGGATTGCCATGCAAAGCACCATTGAAATAGAGTGCCCACGGGAAATCTTGTTGGGTTTGCACCTGGACGCAGACCAATTTGCCGAATTGGTCAAGGAGGAAGCCGCGATGGCCTTGTTTCGCGAGGGTCGCTTGTCGTCTGGCATGGCAGCAAACTGGCTTGGCATTCCGCGCGCCCATTTCCTCTTGAAAGCGATGCAGACAGGTGGCGCAAACCTGTTGGAAGACAACGATGACGACTTTCTCAGAGAGATTTCCTTGCTGTGATCGTTTTTTCCAATACCACGCCGTTTATTGCACTCGCCAGCATCGGCCAGTTGCATCTCTTGCCGCAGTTGTTCGGCACGGTGCACGTTGCAGAATCGGTCATCGGCGAATGCGCTGACGGCGGACGAATAGTTGTTCCCGCTTTGAGATCACTGGATTGGGTCATCCCCGTAGTAGATGAAGCGACATCGGGATTACCCGTCCTCCTCGAACTGGATCGCGGAGAAAAGCAAACCATCATCCTGGCGAGGAAGTACGCCGCGCACAGAGTGATCATCGACGAGCGCCTGGGCCGCCGCATCGCCGAGTATCTTGGGCTTAACGTGACAGGCACGCTCGGTGTGCTTGCCAAAGCCAAGTCGGCTGGCCTGATCCCGTCATTCCATGAAGCCGCGCAAGCGATGCGACAACAAGGCATCCACTACAATGCAGGGCTGATCAGTCGGGTTGCCCTGCACTTGGGCGAGGACCCCGGATCGAACTGAATGACCCGGTGCCCCCTTTTGTTGGCGCACTGCATGCAGGCCGCTGTCCGCTGCTGCTGTATCGATTTTCCAACCGCTTTCAACAGGGCAGAATCACTCGCACCCTTGAGACGAATCCAGCGAGGGTATTTAATATACTGTCCCTTTTATTCGTAAGAGATAGCCCAGGACCGCCGAGCCACGCCAGCATCCTGTAGGAGCCCGATTCATCGGGCGAATAAGGCCAATGAGTGGCTCAGGCGGTCGCGGAAACCGGCCTCGATGTCCTTCCCAACCCCTGTCCCTGACCGATAGGAAAAGAAATCCTCAATGATGCCTGGCGACCGGATGCCTGAAGACACGCATCGCGACCAGCCGCTCCCCGGCGCCGCCACGTCACCAGGAGGACAAAGGCTTGCGCAGTACCAGCAGCGGTGCGGCGGCGGCTGCACGGCAATGGATCAACCGTCAGCAAGGCAGGAATACACCAGCCGCAGGCGTGCTTTCGTAGTCAGCATCGTTGGCTGGCGCAGCACTTCGACACGACGGTCAGCTTCGTGAGCATGCGGGAACGAGGGCTTCCGAGCGCCGCCCCAATTCTCGACAGCCCCCGACACCTCGCGCCATCACCGAGGTCAGCTGAGGTTGGTGAGTGGGCTCTGCGCTGGAAGCTATTTCATATACTGTCCCTTTATTCGTGCACGTATAGCTGGAGCAGACCACGATGATTAAGGTGATTACGGCACGCTATCTTGGCAACTATCAAGTTGCACTTGTCTTCTCTGACAATAAAGAAGGGATCTTTGACGGTACAAGTTTGCTACAACGCCACGGAACGCTGATAGAAGCGCTGCGCGATGAGAACTTCTTCAAGCTCCTGTTTGTCGATATGGGCGCTTTATGCTGGCCGAACGGCCTGGAGCTCTCGCCGGCACGACTGTATGAGAACTGCAACATGACTGCAGTGGCCTGAGGCCTCGGACAAGGCCAACCAAGGCGCGGTCCATGTCGTTCTGCTGCGTGATGTATTCGAGCGTCACGCGATTTCCCAACCCCTCGTGTTGCGTTGGCGGGTGTGCCAGTTGCTCGGCAGCGCGGCGGGAACCTTCAGTATCAACAAATTCCAAATCGACCTGAAATCTCAAGGCATTGCTGTCGGCAAAGACACCCTGCACAGCTACCTGATCCATCTCGATGGCCACGAAGAGCTGATTCAGATCTGCGCCAGTGTGGATCACCCGGAGACATCCGTTCGAGAAATCCGGGCCTTGCAGGATGCCGCCTCGGAGTTCCTACGCGCCAGCAGGGTGCAGATCACGCGGGCCAATCGGCCGTGCTGGAAGTTCCTGCCGGCGTGACCGTCGTTGCAGCCCGCGATTGGCTACTGGATGAAACAAGTGCGCGAGCGGCATGAAGCGAGCAACGACGATCCGTCGAGGAGTGATGCTGCGGCTGCTGGGGCCTGCAGACCATGTTGCTGCGGCCAGCTCAAGTTTCCAGGTTGACTCCTCTTCGGGAGGTATTTCCTATACTGTCCCCCTTATCGCTCCGACTCTGCCAGGGGTCGGCCAATGAACTATACTGCAGCTATGAATTTTGAGTGGGATGAAGCAAAGAGCGACTTGTGCTTCAGAGAGCGAGGTTTTGATTTTGCTTACGCGGCGCAGGTGTTCTTTGATCCCGATCGAATGGTGCAGGCCGATACCAGATACAGCTATGGCGAGGAACGCTACCGGGTGATCGGTGTGATCGAGCAGCGATTGTTTGTGGTGGTTTACACCCCTCGTCATGACGCCATGCGCATCATTTCGGCACGCAAGGCCAACCAGCGTGAGGTTAGGTACTATGAAAACAGTTCGAGTGACGATTGATGCCGCCTCTGCAGGTGGGCTGACACTTGGGCGTATCGACCCGGCACGTGTGGACGCTACGACTGAAGAGAGCATCGCTGCACAGCGCGCGGCGGATGAATCCGAAGCCAGGCTGGATGCGGCCCGGTACGCACGCAGGGTCAGAACGCGCCTTGGTCTCAGCCAGGTCGAGTTTGCGCGGCGTATTGATGTCTCTGTCGAGACCATCCGCAATTGGGAACAAGGCAAACGCTCCCCGGCCGGTGCGGCAAAGGCATTGTTCAAAGTGTTGGACAAGGCACCCGAGCTAGCGCTGGCCGCACTCGAGTAGAACCATGGTTTCCAGATTGGCAATGATCGTTACCTGGGTGTCCCTTTAATGAGGCACACCGAAGTCGAAACCCTGCTCGGCGAGCCCGCCAAAGCCAAACTCGGCTGGACTCCCGCAATCAGCTTTGACGAACTCGTCGCCGAAGTGGTCCGCGAAGACCTCAAATCCGCCGAGCACGACGAACTCATCAAGAAGCATGGCGACAAGGCCATGGACTACTACGAGTAGACGGCAACGCTGCATGCCAGATTCCCCGACCACCCAACACCCCATACGTGTTGATAAAAACGTTCATACCTTCGCCTCGAATGGTGCAAAGAAGCGCTGGACCACCCCGTGCGCAAGGAAGTCCAGCCCGAGGACCAGCGAATCCGCCACTGGATATTCGTTCCGGAGCTGGGCAGGTATCTGCGGGCGGTGACCTTGGAAGACGGTGCTACCCTTCACAACGCGTTCCCCGACAGGAGATTCAAGCCATGAGACTCTCCTATGATCCAGAAACGATTCGCTGTACATCCACCTGAACGAAAACCCAAGCAAAGACAGCGATGAGGTTGCAGATGGCGTTGTGCTTGATCTTGACGAAAACCGCGGGCTGGTTGGCATTGATGTCCAACATGCCAGCAAGCACGCGGATATCAGCCGATTGATTCTGAGCAAGATGCCCCTCCGGGAACTGGAAGCAGCTTGACCCCCCAACTCACGACAGCCCGCACCGCCGCCGTGGTGGCGAGAGCGAACAGCGCGACCCTGCGAGCCGGCTGTCGCTTCTTCTGGCATATCTGCTCAAGTGGCGATATCAGCCGGAACGGCGGGGAGCCAGTTGCGAAAAGCCCCTCCTCGCGCAGCGCCATGAGATAGCCCATGGACCACCGAGCCACGCCAGCACCCTGTAGGAGCCCGATTCATCGGGCGAATAAGGCCAATGAGTGGCTCAAGCGCTTGGCGAAACCGGCCTCGATGGCCTTCCCCACGCCTGTCCCTGACCGTTGAAAAAGAAGTCCTCATTGATGCCTGGCGACCGGATGCCTGAAGACACGCATAGCGACCAGCCGCCACCCGGCGCCGTCACTTCACCAGGCAGCCAAAGGCTTCCGCAGCCCCCCGCGGCGGTGTAGCGAGCCCGCACCGCAGGGCAATTGTCCAATCGTCTGCCAAGCCCGCAACACGCCAGCCTCAGGCGTGTTTTCCTGGTCGGCAACCATCGCCCAGAAAGCCCATGGGCGACCCTGTCTGCAGCGACACACGAGGCCCGCCGTCGGCTCCACTGAGGGGACTGCTCGGCGCAACGGGCGACCCAACCGCCAGGCGCCAGCCAGAAGCTGCCGATCGTGCCGAGCATGCCGACGCATGAAGGAGAGCCGCCGGGGCCAGTGCAGGTTTTCAGGTCGTTGGTAGTCTGCGGGAAATACATATACTGTCCCCTTATTAGTCCCCTTGTCAGCGAAGGCGGATTGCCATGCAAAGCACCATTGAAATAGAGTGCCCACGGGAAATCTTGTTGGGTTTGCACCTGGACGCAGACCAATTTGCCGAATTGGTCAAGGAGGAAGCCGCGATGGCCTTGTTTCGCGAGGGTCGCTTGTCGTCTGGCATGGCAGCAAACTGGCTTGGCATTCCGCGCGCCCATTTCCTCTTGAAAGCGATGCAGACAGGTGGCGCAAACCTGTTGGAAGACAACGATGACGACTTTCTCAGAGAGATTTCCTTGCTGTGATCGTTTTTTCCAATACCACGCCGTTTATTGCACTCGCCAGCATCGGCCAGTTGCATCTCTTGCCGCAGTTGTTCGGCACGGTGCACGTTGCAGAATCGGTCATCGGCGAATGCGCTGACGGCGGACGAATAGTTGTTCCCGCTTTGAGATCACTGGATTGGGTCATCCCCGTAGTAGATGAAGCGACATCGGGATTACCCGTCCTCCTCGAACTGGATCGCGGAGAAAAGCAAACCATCATCCTGGCGAGGAAGTACGCCGCGCAAAGAGTGATCATCGACGAGCGCCTGGGCCGCCGCATCGCCGAGTATCTTGGGTTGAACGTGACAGGCACGCTCGGTGTGCTTGCCAAAGCCAAGTCGGCTGGCCTGATCCCGTCATTCCATGAAGCCGCGCAAGCGATGCGACAACAAGGCATCCACTACAATGCAGGGCTGATCAGTCGGGTTGCCCTGCACTTGGGCGAGGACCCCGGATCGAACTGAATGACCCGGTGCCCCCTTTCGTTGGCGCACTGCATGCAGGCCGCTGTCCGCTGCTGCTGTATCGATTTTCCAACCGCTTTCAACAGGGCAGAATCACTCGCACCCTTGAGACGAATCCAGCGAGGGTATTTCGTTGAAGTCGAAGACGCCGCCGTAAAACTCAAGCAGGAAAGAGAAGAATATACGTCGATGCCAAACTGGCACGGCTCAATGACCGCCGCAAGCAGTTTGAGGGCGAGGTATCCCGGCTTCCCGAAACGCAGCAAACAGTGCTGCGCCTGGCGCGCGATGTCGAGGTCTCCCCTTTATTCGGTACGGTGGGTGATGTGCGCATCATCGATAACGCTGTTGTTGCGCGGGCGCCGATAGGGGGCCAAGTCAAGTGCAATTCTCGGCATTTCCATCCTGCTCGGGCTGCTCGCCAGCCTGGTTGTCATCTGGTTGCTGCGTGTCTTGCGTATTGTGGTCGAAGACCCGGAAATCATCGAAGCGAAACTTGGCCTGCCGGTCTACGCCACGGTGCCGCATAGCAAATCGGAACTGGCGCTGAGTCGCAAACTTAAGTCAGGGCAGGCCGCAGGTGAGTTGCTAGCGGTCAGCCAGCCGGAAGACGATGCCATAGAAAGCCTGCGCAGCCTGCGAACCACGCTGCACTTTCCCCTGCTCGATGCACAACGGAGTTCATTACTGATTACTGGCTCCAGCTCCGCTCTTGGTAAAAGCTTCATATCGAAAAATCTGGGAGCAGTCCTCGCTCAAGCCGGCAAGCGCATCGTGATTGTCGATGCCGACTTGCGCCGCGGGCATATCAACAAAGAGTTTGCACTGGCTCGGGAGAGCGGTGTTTCGGAATACATTTCTGGTCAGGCCAGGCTGACGGACATCATCAAGCCCACCCTGATACCCAATCTATCGGTTGTCACTACCGGCCAAATCCCCCCCCAATCCATCCGAATTGCTCATGTATGAGCGCCTTGAAATGCTGCTTTCTGAACTGGGCAAACTTTTCGACGCCATCATCGTCGATGCCCCGCCAGTTCTCGCCGTTTCAGACGCAGCCATTATTGGCCGCCACGTCGGTGCAACGCTGATCGTGAAGCACCCGATTCAAGAGTTGGAGCAAGCCGTCAAACGATTGAATCAAGCGGGCGTACAAGTCAAAGGCTTCGTCTTCAATGATCTGAATACGGATCGCCAGCGCTATCGCTACGGGTACAAGGGTTACGTCTATCGTTATTCTTAAGTCAAATTGATCGTTGACCGTAGCCAGTTAGCGCACTTGACGGCTTTCTGTCAGGCGAGGGAGTAACGATCAAAATGAGTTCTATAAAAACTTACGTCTAATTATTCAAATACGGAATCGAAATGACAGCACAAAAAAAAGTAGCGTTAATCACAGGGGTCACCGGACAAGACGGCGCCTATTTGGCTGAGCTGCTATTGGGCAAGGGCTACGAAGTTCACGGCATCAAACGCCGCTCGTCGCTCTTCAATACCGACCGTATTGACCACCTCTATCAAGATCCCCACGAAACCGGGCGTAAATTCATTCTGCACCACGGTGACCTCACCGATTCCAGCAGCCTGATCCGAATCATTCAGCAGGTACAGCCGGACGAGATCTACAACCTGGCGGCCCAGAGCCATGTTGCCGTCAGTTTTGAAGAGCCGGAATACACCGCCAACGCCGACGGCATCGGTGCCCTGCGCATCCTCGAAGCCATCCGTATCCTCAAGCTGGAAAAGAAGACCCGCTTTTACCAGGCCAGCACCTCCGAACTCTATGGTTTGGTGCAAGAAACCCCGCAAAAGGAAACCACGCCTTTCTACCCGCGCAGCCCATACGCCGTGGCCAAAATGTACGCCTACTGGATCACCGTCAATTACCGTGAGGCCTACGGTATCTACGCCTGCAACGGCATTCTCTTCAACCACGAAAGCCCGGTGCGCGGCGAAACCTTTGTGACCCGCAAGATCACCCGCGCTATCGCCCGAATTGCCCTCGGCCTGCAGGATTGCCTCTACCTCGGCAACATGAGCGCCCTGCGCGACTGGGGCCACGCCAAGGACTACGTCGAAATGCAATGGCTGATGCTGCAACAGGAAAAGCCTGAAGACTTCGTCATCGCCACCGGCGTGCAATACAGCGTGCGCCAGTTCGTCGAATTCGCCGCCGCCGAACTCGGCATCGCCATTCGCTTCGAAGGTGAGGGCGAAACGAGATCGGCGTCGTCGAAGCGGTAAGCAATCCCGATGTCAAAGACAAAGCCAGGCGATGTCATCGTCAAGGTAGACCCGCGCTACTTCCGCCCCACCGAAGTTGAAACCCTGCTCGGTGATCCGACCAAAGCCCGTGAAAAACTCGGCTGGACCCCGCAAATCAGCGTGCAGGAACTGGTCAAGGAAATGGTCCTGGCCGACTACAGTTCAGCCAAACGTGATGCACTGGTCAAATTGGCCGGCTTCAAAACCTTCGATCACCGAGTTACAAGGTTCAAGTTGCAAGCAAACAAGGCAGTTGCAGCTCAAACCTTGAATCTTGAATCTTGCCCCTTGAATCTTGAGTCTTAAAATGAACCTTGAACCTAAAATCTTCGTCGCCGGCCACCGTGGCATGGTCGGCTCCGCCATCATCCGCGTGCTGGCGAGCCAGGGCCTGACCAACATCGTCACCCGCACCCACGCTGAGCTCGATCTCACCAATCAGGCTGCCGTGCGTGCCTTTTTTCGAAGCCGAAAAGCCCGACCAGGTCTATCTGGCCGCCGCCAAGGTCGGCGGCATCCACGCCAACAACACCTACCCCGCCGAGTTCATCTACCGAAACCTGATGATCGAAGCCAACATCATCCACGAGGCGTGGAAAGTGGGTGTGCAGAAGCTGCTCTTTCTCGGCTCGAGCTGCATCTACCCCAAGCTGGCGCCCCAGCCCATGCTGAAGATGCCCTGCTGACCGGCACGCTTGAACCCACTAACGAACCCTATGCCGTCGCCAAGATTGCCGGCATCAAGCTTTGCGAAAGCTACAACCGCCAATACGGCACCGACTACCGCAGCGTCATGCCGACCAACCTGTATGGCCCCGGCGACAATTACAACCTGCAAAACAGCCACGTCATCCCGGCGATGATCCGCAAGTTTCACCTAGCCAAACTCGCCGCCGAGCACAACTGGCCAGCCATCGAAGCAGATGAACAAAAGAACGGCCCCATCCCCGAAGACCTGAAAAGTGAGTTCCATGAAACTTGCACCTTGAATCTTGCCCCTTGCATCCGCCTTTGGGGCACCGGCACACCCATGCGCGAATTCCTCTACGTGGACGACATGGCTGCCGCCAGCGTCCACGTTATGAACCTCGACAAAGCCACCAACGACGCCAACACCCAGCCCATGCTCTCGCACATCAACGTCGGCACCGGCGAAGACATAACCATCCGCCAACTCGCCGAAACTATGGGTAAAGTCATCGGCTATCAAGGCCGCATCGAATTCGACCCGACCAAACCGGATGGAGCGCCAAGAAAACTGATGGATATCTCAAGACTGCGCGACCTGGGCTGGCAAGCCAAAGTAGAGCTGGAGCAAGGTTTGGCCCTGGCCCATGCCGACTTCCTGAAGCCTTAAACGGAAAGGCAATTAGATGAGCAAACTGGACTGCTGTGTTGCAAGCACCGAGTGACACCATCCACCAGCCGATAATATGGTTGAAAAGCAGCTATCCAGAAGCTCCTTCTGGGCGTAGTGAAATAATGCATCTCTGGCGATTACGAAAACGGTTGTCGAAGATTCACCCTCTAAATCAATAACTAAAATTAAGGATTTGTGAGTGTTGTATAAATTATCCTGCTGTTGCTAAGTTAGGCCTAGGTATTGGATTTTAATTCTATGGCAAACCCCATCCCTAGAAATCATTATTAATAACAAATGTATAAAAATATGGGAAGGTAGATGTTTGAAAAAATTAAAAAAGCGGGCTTACAAATACTAACCAGAAATGTAATTGGCATCATGCTGTCGATGATTTCCGTATATCTAATACTCAAGTATGTCAGTGCTGTTGAATATGCGGCAGTAGCGGCGCCTCAATTGATATTCTTCTATGCGGTAAATATTGGCATGCTCGGACAGGATGTACTGATATTGAAGTCGGGGAAAGAAGGGCCGGGCGAGCAAGTTGGTCTTATGTATCAGATTGCTGTTGTAGGCTCACTATTGACAATAAGTATTGCTAGCCTTGTACTGATTTACTACCTTGGCATTTCAAATGTAATCGTTTATTTGTTTGCGGGGTCATACCTTATAAAAGTTCTGTCTACGATACTAAATGCGTGCAAGGAGTCAAAACTTGATGTCTCATTGCAGATGAAGATGGAGGTAATTGGGCAAGTTGTTTATATAATCTCACTGGTAATATTGTTAGTTACTTTTGAAAAAGGTGTCTTTGGGATTGCGGCTGGGGTTTTTATCTCTAATTTGATAGTTTATATTGGAATAAAAAAGGGGAGCGTTATCAAGTACCATTGTGATTGGAGATGGCATGGTGCGGTAACATTGATCAAGACTGGGGCGCAGATTCAGTATAACTCATGGATATGGCAGTTCAGGGAGGCTATGATACCTGTCATATTAAAGGCTAACGGGCAAGATGAGCTGCTGGGTAGTTATGGCCTTGCTAATCAAGTAATTCAGAAATTGGGTTTTTTGCGCCAGATTGTCTGGAGATTAGCTATACCTGCCTTGTCCGGTATGGATAGAGGCGACAAACGTGACAGTGTTATAGCTCGGGCGAGCGAGTTGAATACTCTTGGAATGGCTGTGATATATATGGGTTTGGGACTTTTGTTGCCGTACTTGGCTGCAACCTATGGTAGAGACTGGTCAATGGTGTCGGTGGCCTACCTGTCGTTGGTTGTGCATTTATTACTAAATACAGTATTCACGCTATATTGTGCAGCATTTATTTCTGATTTGAAGCTGAAAGAGCTTATGGTTTTTCATAGTTCATTTGTAATGTTAAACGTGTTGGGACTTTATTATGGTTCCGCATACTTTGGGAGTTTTCAAATTGTAGCTGCAGAGTTATTATCAGGCTTGGCTTATGTGTACTTGTATGTGCGAATAAGGAAAAACTATACAAGTGTTTCAATGGGTGTTGCGCTGCTTTATTTTATTAGTGCGATGTTATCAATTTCTCTTGGCGTTATTGGTTGGTACCGAGCATCTGTCGCGGTGTTTGTTATGTTTGTGCTGATTGATCCCAACGTCAGGAGCAGCATTAAATTATTGAGCAAGAGGTGTCAATAGAATGTCAGATAATGTTTTAGTTTCTATCATAACCCCGTCATACAACAGGCTTAAATATATAAAAAATTGCGTTCGCTCAATACGGGAGCAAACATATAAAAATATAGAGCATATTGTTATCGATGGGGGTTCAAGTGACGGTACTCTAGAATATTTGGAAAGTCTATCAGGGAAGCCGGGGTTTCGATATGTATCAGAGCGTGATGATGGAATGTATGATGCAATAAACAAAGGATTGAGATTGGCGGTTGGTCAGGTTATTGCATACCTAAATACCGATGACAGATACTTTCCTTGGACAGTGCAAGTTGCGTTGGAGCAGATGAAAGATAAGGGCGCAGATGTTATTTTCGGGGATTTGTGCATAGTTGTTAATAATTCCGATTCCAGTAAGTGGTACTTGCAATTTTATCCTGAATTCAAAATGAATTATTACGTCAATTATTCGACAATTGCCCAGCCAACTGTGTTTTTGCAAAGGGATATTGTTGAAAAGTTGGGTGGATTTGGTGGCGGATTCAAGTTGATTGCGGATTGCGATTATTGGTTAAAATGCGCCCAAAGTGGGGCGCTAATATCTCATGTTGATGAAGTGCTGGCTTTGCAAATTGATCATGGAGAAACTCTTAGAGAAAAGCATTCAGAACTCCTCTCCAGTGAATTTGATAGATTAATAGAAAAGTATAACAAGAGTGGGTACAAATATAGCCCTTTTAAGAGAAGAGTAGTAAATGCGATAGTTTCAAGACTTGGAAAAATTAGGTATTTGGCAGCCATTTCATATAATTCTGGCAAGTCAGGGAGACATAAAAGGTTTATTAGCTGGTTAGGTCGTGATAGTTTATCCTTGCTTGGCATTCTAAAAGATATTTTCGCTGTCGTTTTTCCCGGTCGCGTGTCATTCATCGCCACAACTGTGGTTGGTGGCCGAAAATTACCTGATAAGATTAAAGAATTATCATAATGAGCACTTCGTTAAGATCCAAACAAGTATTTGCAAATTCAGTAAATATGGGCTTTCTCTATATTTTGCTTGCTTTTTTTATGGTGCCACCTGGTTATATTGCGATTATTATTCCAGGTTTAAGTGTATTTGGGCTGTCTTTATTTCTGGTTCTCATTTTGCTAGCGATGGTCGTAACCTCCGGAAGATTAAAAAGAATCGACAATACTTATCCCTTTTTATTCCTTCTCTTGCTAACTGCTTATCTTGTATATCCAAAATATGGGGATGTCTTTAGTGTAGGGTCACGGGGCCGTGAAACAATTGCAATCCTAGTCTTGTCATTTGTTGTTTCGGTGCTGGGCCAACAGTTGGTGCTTTTGGCTTCAAGGCCATTTCGTCTAGCCTCTTGGCTCAGAAGATCGGTAATTATTGCGGGTGTTCTTACTGCAATAATAATTCTTCTGGAGGATTGGGGAATTATTGACGACATTGATGGAGCTATGGCTTATGCTGGGTTTGGTAGTAGAGTGCATGCTGGTATATATACCGCCTTTGTAATGTTCTTGGCACTGATCGAACTGAAGTTCTTGAAGGGTGAACGCTGGTTACTCGCCCGTCTGATTTTGATGATATTCATCGCATTTCTGGCTTTTGCAAGTGTGATGTCGCTATCTAGAAATGCATGGGGTGTATTATTGCTTGCCTTTATTGTTTTCTATTATCATAGGCGTTCATGGGTTGGATTGATACGTCTAATGATTATTCCTGTGCTTTTATATTCGGTAATTCTGTTATATGCACCCGCCTCACAAAGGCTGGAAACTGAAGATTTCACAACGGGTAGGATGGTGTTATGGCTGCAATTGCTACCCAGTACATTTGACGAGCTGGTAATTGGTAGGGGTGTGGGTTATATGTGGTCCTTGACTGGATATGATATAAACAAATATGGTGGATATTCTTCAGAGTTTAATGAATCAATATACGCCCACAATGACTATCTATTTCTAGTTGCTGAGCTTGGACTTTTGGGTTTAATTATTTGGCTATTTATTATATACAGGGCTTTAAAATTGGGCCATGAATTAATGAGCGCGAAGTATGCTGCTGTACCAATTATACAGGAACAAGGACGATTGTTGCTATTTCTTGGGCTGATGATCGCATTTGTATCTGCTTTCGACACTTTGATATTCGGCCTGAGAAACTTCATGTTTGTTATATTCTTTGCTTCTGTTTCAATTGGCCTTGCTAGAAGACTGTTGGGCTCAAATTGTTAAATACAAGTTTTCGGTGAGGATAATGAAAATTTCGGTGGTAACGCCATCATATAATCAGGGCTTGTTTATTAAAAAATGTATCGAATCAGTGAGGCGCGAATCCAATTTTGCGCATGTTGAGCATATTGTCCTCGATAACTGTTCAATGGATAATACGGTGCATGAATTGCAGGTCTACCAGAGAACGCCCGGACGCGTTGATTTGAAAGTGTTTGTAGAGAAAGATGGGGGGCAAACTGCGGCTATCAACAAAGGCTTCAGTCTTGCATGTGGCGATATTGTTTGTTGGCTCAATACGGATGAGTGGTTTCATGAAGGTGCGCTTAAGCGTGTTTTGGCATTCTTTTCGAATAATCCAGAAGTCGATGTTGTATTTGGTGATTGCGATTTTGTTGACTCAAATGGTGTATTGGTTAAAAAAAAGCACGAGTATTTCTTTTCGTGTTCTATGCTGATTTATTATGGTTGTTTTATACCAAGTTGCGCTACTTTCGTTCGACGACGCGTAATTGAAGAGGGCGTGTTCCTGGACTCTGAGTTCAAGGTAACTATGGATTTGGACTGGTATGTCAGGATGGCTAAAGCAGGTTACAGATTTGCCCACTTGCCCATTTCGCTTGCTTCGTTCACTTGGCATGAAGCAAATATTAGTTCTATATTTGTTGGGCGACGGTTATTGGAAAGGCGGATGGTTCAAGACAGATATAGTGGTGTAGGTGGGCCTGCGTGGTTCAGGACCCTTTTTTATGGCGTCATGCGCTATTTCTGGCTTGCTCTTCGTGTGATACGGCGAAGGTTGGCCTAAGTGACAGAACGCGCACCCGAAGAAACATTTCTCCAGATACTCTTCGATCGCTTGAATGCATCAGGCATTCGTTATGCTGTAATGCGCAACCATGAGCCATTGCCTTACAGTTCCGGTGGCAGCGATCTGGACATCATAATTCACCCTAGTCACGGGACGCGTACCCGGGCACTCGTGCTGGAGTCCATTCATTCCGCTGGCGGCGTTCCCATCGGCATCGCGGTGTCCGTTGGTTTTTTCAAGGTGTATGCGCTTGGCAAGTCCGGTGATGCAACGGCCCCGTGGTGGGGCCTGAGATTGGATATCAACATCGGACTTTATTACCGCGGACAGCGTTTGCTGGATGAGAGCGTTGAGTGGCCTCTTATTTACCATAACACGATCCCGGTTTTGGCAGATGGTTTTGCGGGGGTGCTGGGGGTGCTGAAGGAAGCCCTAAACAACGATACATTCGCGGTCCGGTATGCGGCAGCAGCACGCGGGGCGGCACATGAACACTGGCCTCAAATTGAAGCTTTACTGGCGCCCATGGGAATGAGCGCGCTCACCAGGTTACGCGCCATGCTTCTTTCGGATGCACCTCCCGAAGAACTGCGGGGTGAATGCCGGAGGTTGAGGCAGCATGTTATTCATCATACGTTTGCCCATCAAGGACTACTGTCGTTTTGGCAGCGTGCATCCTACGAGTGGACCAAGGTGCGCCGGTACTTGAAGCCTTCGGGCGTGGTGATTGCGATCCTGGGAGTTGATGGCGCTGGTAAATCCACGTTGATCGACGCCATCCTGCCCATTCTGAATGCAGCAACACACAATGCCGTGGTTGTTCAACACCTACGCCCCACCTTGCTACCCCCGCTTGCGCGATTGAAAGGCAAGAAAAGGTTGCCACCCGGCCCGGTGTTGGAGCCCCATGGCTCGACGCCATCCGGCACGTTGGGTTCCCTGTTTCGCCTGGTTTATCTCACCATCGACTACCTGATCGGCTATTGGCTTTGGACACGGCCACAGGTTGCTAAACAACCCACGGTGGTGATTTTTGATCGCTACGCGTACGACATGGCTTTGGATCAGCGCCGCTTCCGTATCCGGTTGCCGAGTAGGGTGGCGTGGTGGTTCGCTGCTCTGGTGCCCAAACCCGACCTGATTATTTGTCTCCATGGCAACCCCGAGGTGATCGTCGCACGTAAGCAGGAATTATCACTGGAAGAAACCCGGCGGCAGTTGCTTACACTGGTTGACTTTGCAAGACGTCAACCAGGAGCCGTTCTGGTTTCGACCGAGGGGACAGTAGAGCAGGCACGTGATGAAGTACTAAACGCAATAAGACTTCGGGCAACTTCTTCTTGACGAGAATTCACAACAAGGATGGCTGTATGGACAAACAATATGAAGGATACGCAGCATCTAGATTGGATGGCGACTTCGGGGAGATGTCTTCTTGGAGGTTTGTCTATCCGTACCTCAAAAACAAGCGTGTTCTTGATGTCGGGTGCTCGGATGGTTTGTATCTGAAATATATGGCTGATGGCTCTAAAGGTATCGAGCAAGTCTCGTCCCTGGCAGAAGCTGGTAAAAACAGGGGTCTAAATATCATTAATGGCGATGTTCTCGGTTCTATTGCGGAATTGTCAGATGGCGAATTTGAGGGTGCATTATTTTCACATGTGATGGAACATGTTGACTCGCCTATTTTGTTGTTAAGGAATATTCAACGCGTTCTGGAACCGGGTGGCACGCTTGTCTTGGGTTTGCCCATTGAGAGAAATGTATTCCGCGATCTACTAAGGCTGGATTATTTTAACGGCACTCACATTTATGCTTTTAGTGTACGAAATGCGCGTAGATTGCTGGAAGAGACCGGGTTTAAAATTGACAAAATTTTTTTTCACTTGCCCAAATGTAGAGGCCCAGTAGGTCATACTATCGAGAGATTTTGGAATCTTGCAGGCTGGCCACTTCGTGAGTATTTTTCCATGGCGTACTGGATTGTCGCGAAAAAGATGTGACGGAATAGGTTATATTTTTTGTAATTCTGATGTCGCTATTTGAACTGGATTTCCGCTTCGGTTGGCGGTGGTTGCTGCCCGTTGCTGCGGGCAGCCGCTTGTATCTTTATGGTTTTTCAAACGAAGAAGTGCGGTTCTGGCGGGGAGTGTTACCGGTTTCTGAGTGCAATGCTGATACTGGCAGCGCTAAGGTGGTTCTGGTGGATGGTGTGCGCAGCAACGGGAAAATCACCCTTTCGCCAAGTGATATTCGAGCGGTATCTGTGGTCGCTATGATTGCTGGGCGGGCGCAAGCCAATCACTGGCGCTCAATCTTGCGCGAAGCCTATCCGCAGGTACGAGAGTACGGTTTGTTGCCGTCCGGGAATCCACGTGTTGTTGTGCCACTGACCTCCGCTCGTCATGCGGTCATGGCTTTGAGCCTCCATCGGCCCGGGAGACGGGTTGCGCGTTTGGGGGTGATGCTTGCGCGCACGTTGGCACGGTTCGGTTATCTGGATCTGCTGCGCGGCCGTGTTCTTCTGATCGCCACAAAGTCCCCCGGCTTTGTCCCTCATGGTGCGGTGCTGGCGGGTGTGCCTGAACGCGTTGGCCGCCAGGTTACCGATTACGCCCTGTATCTGGGCACGCCGGATGACAACCGTAAGACCGTTATAATGCCGCTGGGCGACGAACTCCCAAGCGTCATCCTCAAAGTGGCAGAAACTCCGAGGGCTTGCGCTTCACTCAACAATGAAGCCGCGGCCTTATCAGCATTATCAGACTCCCTCATTTCGAGTTTTGTGCCACGGTTGGTTGATGTGGTCACGTCAGATGCCGGGGTAACGCTTCATCAGGAATACCGACCGCGCCTGCGGGTATCTGCGCGTAAATTTGACCAATCCGTGGCCGATTTTCTTGGGCAACTGGCTTTAGTGGAGCTAGTAACGGTGCCGTTGGCGCACTATCTGGCACATGTTTCGGAATCTATGAATGAAACCTTGCCAGGCCAGGTGCTCCGTGCCTGCCGGGATTTGCACGATCGCCTTCAAAATCTGGGGGAGTCAGGTCAGGCCATTAATCTTCACCGTACTCATGGCGATTTTGCCCCCTGGAATTGCGCCTGGACTGACGAGGGGCTATTTGTATTTGATTGGGAGGCAAGCGAGGCGCGGGGCCTGGCCTTGAGCGACGCGTTTTATTACGCGATAGCCCCGGCGTTGTTGGTACAAAGTGATGCCAAAGCTGAATCAACTTTGGCGAAGGCGTTGCATGTGGGTGAAATGTTGGCAGTGAAAATGGCTAACGACAGCGGGGTTCAGCCTGATGCACGGCTTTATCTTGCGCTTTGGTTGTTAGGCCGCCATGACAAGGCTGGGCTTTACGGAGAATTGTTGGTGTTGCTGGCAAGGAGTTGGCGGTGAGCAGGCGCTTGAAGGTGTTGGTTTCGGCTTATGCGTGCAGCCCGTACAAGGGGTCGGAGCCCGGCGTTGGGTGGGGATTTGTGTCAGCCCTGGCCCAGCATCATGATTTGTGGGTGCTGGTGGAGGAAGAGAAATTCCGCGCGGACATTGAGCGTTACCTGGCCCAACACCCGGAATTTGCTAGGAATGTGCATTTCCATTTTCTGTGCAAACAGCGCAATCGTTGGCTGCGCAAGTTGTGGCCGCCGTCCTATTACTGGTATTACCGTCGTTGGCATGCACAGGTCTATGATCTGGCGCGGAAACTGCATGCCGAAGTTGGGTTTGATGTGGCACACCAGTTGACCATGGTGGGGTTTCGCGAGCCTGGATATCTGTGGGCGCTGGGCATCCCCTTCGTCTGGGGCCCAGTGGGTGGTATGGGGGGGTTTCCATGGCGTTACTTGTCGCGCTTAGGTGTCTATGGCGCTTTGTATTACCTGGGCTACAACTTGCTTAACTTGTGGCAAATGAACATTTCGCGGCGACCCCGCCTCGCTGCGCGCGCGGCTGGGGCCGGGCTCATTGCCGCCACCCCAGAAAACCAGACTGGCGCGGAACGCTATTGGCGGTGTGACAGCACCTTGATGAGTGAGGTGGGTTTGCCGCAGGTAGGCTTGGCTGTGACACCCAGTGTCCGGTTGCCGGATGAGCCCTTGCGGATTGCTTGGAGCGGGCAGCATACGCCAGGTAAAGCATTGGGCTTGGGACTGGATGCCTTGGCGGCATTGCCTAGCAGCGTGCGATGGGAGTTGCATGTATTGGGCAAAGGGCCGCGTACTACGGCATGGCAGGCCCAGGCCAGTGACCTTGGCCTAAACGATCGCTGCTATTTCCATGGCTGGCTGGAGCGCGAAGCCGCGCTGAAGTTGATGGCCGAGGCGCATGTGATGCTGATTACCAGCCTGCGCGATTTGACATCCACGGTCACGATCGAGGCCATGGCGATGGGGCTGCCCATCGTCTGCCTCGATCATTGCGGGTTTGCTGGCGTGGTGGATGAGTCATGCGGCATCAAGGTGCCGGTGACCCACCCGACAGAATCCATTGCTGGCCTGTCGCAGGCGTTGCGCCGTCTAGCTGAGGATGAGCCGTTGCGCCGTCGCTTGGCCCAAGGCGCCATGCATCGCGCCCAGGACTTCACTTGGGATAGAAAGGCTGTGGTGGTCGACAAGCTTTATCGCCAGGTTATTAGTGAATCTGCGCAGGTGGTGGCGTGAAGGTTTTGCTCGTGCATAACTTTTACGGTTCCGCCGCGCCTTCCGGCGAGAACCAAGTGTTTGAGGCGGAACGAACCCTGCTGCGGGCGCGGGGTCATGAGGTCGCGGAGTTCACTCGGCACAGTGATGAGATACGCGGGCAAGGTGCCTTGGGTGCCGTGCGCGGTGGATTGGCCACGCCGTGGAACCCGTGGATGACGTGGGCGATTCGGCGAGAAGTGAACCGGCTTCAGCCCGATGTGGTGCATGTACACAATACATTTCCGTTGATTTCACCGGGTATTTTTCATGCGATTGGCGACCGTGCCGCGCGGGTGTTGACCCTCCATAATTACCGACTGTTTTGTCCGGCGGGTATTCCCATGCGGGCCGGCAAGGTTTGCACCGATTGCCTGGATGCTCGTGGCAGCCTCCCTGCCATGCGGCATGGCTGTTACCGGGGCAGCCGTGTGGCCACGGCACCGTTGGCTTTCAGTGTGTGGCTCCGACGCGCCATGGGAACCTGGCGCGATCAGGTGGATGCATTTGTTGCCTTGTCCGACTTCCAGCGAAACACTGATGGCGGATGCCGGCTTGCCCTTGGCCAAGGTGCATGTAAAGCCCAACTTCTACCCCGGTATGCCACCGGTAATTCCTTGGCGTGAACGCGGCAACTATGTGGTGTCTGCCGGCCGGTTGACGCCGGAGAAGGGTGTGGCCACGTTGCTGAGAGCCTGGCGACTGTGGGGGCCGGCTGCACCAGAACTGCGTTTGGCGGGCGATGGCGAGTTGCGCCCTCAGCTTGAGGCCATGGCCAAAGGTTTGCCCGTGCGGTTTCTCGGCCAGCTTGGTGGTGCCGCGGCCCAGGCTCAGATTGCCGGGGCGCGCTTGTTGGTGTTGCCGTCGGAATGGTTTGAGGGCTTCCCAATGGTTGTCCGCGAGGCGTTTGCCTTTGGTACCCCGGCGGCGGTTTCCAACCTGGGGCCGTTGCCCAGCATTGTTCGGCATGGGCACAGCGGCGTGGTGTTTCAGGCGGCTTCGCCTGAGTCTTTACTGCAAGAAGTGCGCGCGTCCTGGGAGGCCGATGGCTGCTTGCAACGCCTGGGTCTGGGCGCCCGGCGCGAGTTTGAAGAGAAATATACCGAAGACGCCAATTACGCCGCGTTGATGGAGATTTACGCAGCAGGCCATGGCCGTTTCGCGTGCTGGAAGGCGGCAATGAAGGAGGTTGTTCTAGGTTATGGGGTCGAAGCGCTTTCGATTGAGGCGTGCGCGGACAGCCTTTTTTCCACAGTGCAAGGGGCGGATGTTCGGCGTTGCGCCTGGCTGGCCTGCCTGAACCCCCATTCATATGCAGTTGCATTGGATGACCCAACATTTTCTCGCGCCTTGCACGCGGCGGATTGGCTGATACCCGATGGCGCTGGCGTAGTGCTGGCTTCCCGTTTGCAGGGAGGGCGTATTACCGAGCGAGTGACGGGGTCGGATGTGTTTTTTGGCTTGCACCGGCGCATGACTGCGGCGGGTGGCATGAGCGTGTTCTTTTTGGGGGCAACCGAGGAAACGCTGGCAGCGATCCGTGCACGCATGGCAGTGGATCACCCGAAATTCGGGTTGCCGGGACGTATTCGCCGCCGTTCAAGCCGGAATATTCGGCCGAGGACAATAACGCGATGATCGCGGCAATCAACGCCAGCAAAGCCGATGTTCTTTGGGTTGGCATGACGGCGCCGAAGCAGGAGAAGTGGATTTTCGAGAATCGCGCCCGGTTGAATGTGAAATTTGCAGGCGCGATCGGGGCGGTGTTCGATTTCTATACCGGGCGGGTCAAGCGTTCGCATCCGGTTTTTCAACGCCTGGGGTTGGAGTGGCTGCCAAGGCTGGTTCAGCAACCTCGAAGGCTGTGGCGGCGGATGTTTGTGTCCGCGCCGATCTTCGTGTGGCATGTGTTGAAGCAGAAGGTTGGTTTTTTTGGGTAGAGCGGCGCTCTCGGATGGTTGGGTTACGTAAGGGGGACGCGCTGGATTGCCGCGTTGGTGCCGCCGCCTCGGAATGACGGGGCCGGGGGGTTGCCGTCATTCCGAGCGAAGCGCGGCACTCCAGCCTTTTCTCATGGAATAACGGACAGGAAAAAGCGAACAGTATAGGTTACCCCCCCAATCTATCTACCTGGTCGCTGGCGGCTTCTCGCAATTGCGACACTACCTCGCATTCCCTACCGAGTTGGGAATAGCCATCGAACTTGACCTCGTCAACGGCGCGGCCGGTTTCATCGGCATGCACACCGCGCAGAGCCTCCTGCGTCGCGGTGACACGGTCGTCGGCATCGACAACCTCAACGACTACTACGACGTTCGCCTCAAGCACGCCCGCCTGGCCTGCCTGGCGGGGCAGGGCGATTTTCGCTTCATCGAGATGGACATCGCCGACCGGGCGGCGATGGCCGCGTTGTTCGCCGGCGAAGGTTTCGAGCGGGTGATCCACCTGGCCGCCCAGGCCGGCGTGCGCTACTCGCTGCTCAACCCCAACGCCTACGTCGACAGCAACCTGGTCGGCTTCGTGAACGTGCTCGAAGGCTGCCGCCAGCACGCGGTTCAGCATCTGGTCTACGCCTCGAGTTCCAGCGTCTACGGCGGCAACACGCGCATGCCCTTCGCCGAGCGTGACAACGTCGATCACCCGGTCAGCCTGTACGCCGCGACCAAGAAGGCCAACGAGCTGATGGCGCACACCTACAGCCACCTCTATCGTCTGCCGACCACCGGCCTGCGCTTCTTCACCGTGTACGGCCCGTGGGGCCGGCCGGACATGGCGCCTTTCCTGTTCACCCGGGCGATCCTCGAAGGTCGGCCGATCGACGTCTTCAACCACGGCCGCATGCAGCGCGACTTCACCTACGTGGACGACATCGTCGAAGCCGTGCTGCGGGTGAACGACCGGGTGCCGGCGCCCGATCCCCGTACACTGCCGCCAACCCCGATCCGGCGACCAGTGATGCGCCGTATCGGGTGTTCAACATCGGCAACCATCAACCGGTCCCCTTGATGGACTTCATCGGCTGCATCGAGCAGCAGCTTGGGCGCCAGGCCGAGAAGCGCCTGCTGCCGATGCAGCCGGGCGACGTGGCGGCCACTTACGCCGACACCGCCGCCCTCGAACAGTGGATCGACTTCGCGCCGGGCACGCCGCTGGCCGAAGGCATCGCGCGCTTTGTCGATTGGTATCGCCACTACTACCAGGTTTGAAAGGAAAGTTAGCATCTCATGAAAGTCACCGTTATTGGCACCGGCTATGTCGGTCTGGTCACCGGCGCCTGCCTGTCGGAAATGGGCAACCACGTGCTCTGTCTCGATGTGGACAAGCGCAAGATCGAGATCCTCAACAGCGGCGGCATCCCGATCCATGAGCCGGGTCTGGAAGAGATGGTCAAGCGCAATGCCGCCGATGGCCGGCTGCAATTCACCACCGACATCGCCGCCGCGGTGCATCACGGGACGCTGCAGTTCATCGGCGTCGGCACGCCGCCCGACGAGGACGGTTCGGCCGATCTCCAGTATGTGCTGGCCGCCGCGCGCAACATCGGCCAGCACATGACCGACTACAAGGTGATCGTCGACAAGAGCACGGTGCCTGTCGGCACCGCCGACCGGGTGCGCGCCGCGGTGCAGGTGGTGCTGGCCGAACGCGGTGTCAGCGTGGACTTCGCCGTCGTCAGCAACCCGGAGTTTCTCAAGGAAGGCGCCGCGGTCGAGGACTTCATGCGCCTAGACCGCATCCTCATCGGCGCTGACGACGAGCGCGCCAGGTTGCTGATGCGGGCGATCTACGCGCCGTTCTCACGCAACCGCGACAAGCTGCTGCTGATGGATACGCGCAGCGCCGAACTCACCAAGTACGCGGCCAACGCCATGCTGGCGACGCGCATCAGCTTCATGAACGAACTGGCGCGGCTGGCCGAGCGCGTCGGCGCCGACATCGAGCTGGTGCGCCACGGCATCGGCAGCGACCCGCGCATCGGCACCCACTTTCTCTACGCCGGTACCGGCTACGGCGGATCTTGTTTTCCCAAGGATGTCAAAGCGCTGGTCCGTACCGGCCACGAGATGGGCATCGACCTGCGCGTGCTGACTGCGGTCGAGGCGGCGAACGATAGCCAGAAGCGGGTGCTGGTCGACAAGGTCGTTGCCCGTTTTGGCGAGAATCTGCAGGGACGCAGCTTTGCCCTCTGGGGCCTGGCCTTCAAGCCGAACACCGACGACATGCGCGAAGCGCCGAGTCGGGTGATCGTGCACGAGCTGCTGCGCCGCGGCGCGGCGATCCGGGCGTACGACCCGGTGGCGATGGACGAAGCGCGGCGTGTGTTCGGCGACCTGCCGGGGCTGAGCTTCGCCAGCCACCAGGCGGACGCGCTGCGCGATGCCGATGCGCTGCTGATCGTCACCGAGTGGCGCGCGTTCAAGAGCCCGGACTTCGAGCAGATGCGGGCGCTGCTCAAAGAGCCGCTGATCTTCGACGGCCGCAACCTCTTCGACCCCGCCCTGGTCCGCAGCCTGGGGCTCGAGTATCACGCCATCGGGCGCGGGGAAGCTTAATTTCGGGGACAGTATATGTATCTTGGCAGGCTTCTGGCCGACAGTGGGCGGATTGTTGTGGGCAGTTGAGGTGATCGGGAGGATCGTCACCTCACGGTCAGTTCAAATCGCCCGATGAATCGGGCTCCTACAGCGTAATGTGGGTAGAGGCTGCTTCAAGCCACCCCAGCGCGTTGTGCCGAGAATTCGAGAATTCGGGGACAGTATATTTATCTGGGGGTGCTTCTGGCCGAAAGTCGGCGGATTGTTGCTCGCGGTCGACGTGGCCGGGAGGATTTCCTAGGAATCGGGGACAGTATATATAACTCGAAGGGGTGCACCGCCAGTTCGCCGATTGTTGTTGGGGCGTTGGCGCTGGAGGGATAGCGGACGGTGGATGGTGAGCTGTGCGAGGTTGCAATCAGGGTGCTGTCACCTAGTCACGCTCGCAATGACGGCAGGGTTCGTCATCGCGAGCCCCAATGGGGGCGTGGCGATCCAGGGTGTCGGGGATCAAGGTCTGGGGGCGAGAGGCAATAATGAACGTGGGGTGGTACGTCCAATAACCCGTCGCACCGGCGAAGGCCGGTGCTCAGTTCGTTGACTTTTCTGGATTCCGGCCTTCTTCGGAATGACGGACCCGGATTGTTGGATGTGCCCTTGCATGGTTGCTGTTGATCATGTCTATGACTAACATGCAGTCATTGCTTGTATGAGGGGGGCGTATGGCGACCATGACGATTCGCAACATCGATGACCAGCTCAAGGCAAGGTTGCGGGTACAAGCAGCCATGCACGGTCGCTCGATGGAGGACGAGGCGCGGAACATTCTGCGCACGGCGTTGTCCGCCGAGCCCGCCAGCGGGCAATCCCTGGTGGATGCAATTCGGGCCAGGATCGAGCCACTGGGTGAGGTCGATCTGGAACTGCCGGCGCGCGAGCCGATGCGCGCGGCCGTGGACTTGGGCGCATGATCGTATTGGATACCAATGTGGTGTCCGAATGCATGCGGCCGGCACCGCACGGGAGAGTGATCGGTTGGCTTGCTCTGCAGCCGCGTTCCGGGCTATTCACTACGACCGTGGTGGAAGGTGAGATTCTCTATGGGGTCCGTGTGTTACCCGATGGTGCACGCCGGGATGCGCTGCTGCTGGCTGTGCGGGCCATCTTCGCCGAGGATTTCGCCGGCCGGGTGCTCAGTTTTGACCGTGACGCGGCTGACGTCTACGCGGAGATTGCCGCAGTGAGGAAGAAGGCGGGAAAGCCCATCAGCCAGTTTGACGCGATGATTGCCGCTGTGGTCCGTTCTCGAGGGGCATGCCTGGCAACGCGCAACACCAGGGATTTCGTGGACTGCGGCATCGAATTGGTTGATCCGTGGTTGACCTGAGGTTGCAGGTTGCAGGTTGCAGGTAATTCGGGGACAGTACACATATCTCTAGGGGCTTTTGGCCGACGGTCGGCGGATCGTTGCTCGCGGTCGAGGTGACCGGGAGGATCTCCCTCTCACGGTCAGTTCTTTCTGCAAGCGTGCCGATCCACGCGCTGGGCCCTGTGAAACAAGGGACAGCCTCTCAATCGTCCCGCGAGTTCAAATCGCCCGATGAATCGGGCTCCTACAGCGTAATTTGGCGAGTCCGGGATGGGGTCAGGCGGTACTTCGCTGGTGCGCCACGGCATTGGTGTCGCCGCCGACCTGAAAGTGGTCTGAACCTGACGATTTGAATCTGGTGAAGAAGCGCCCTGTTGCCGTGCATCTTCTTCCTGCTTTTCTTATCGCCGCTGTCGCTTCTTCCGCTCCCTCCGTCTTCTTCGGTTTTCTTCGTTATTGCTTGGCAACGCCGCACCATAGCCGGGATGAATTCCTGTCGCGAGGTTCGGGATGGGTCGAGAAGCGGAGCGTAAGTGCCTGAATTGCGGTAAGTCGTTCAAACCGGACGCGCGGAACGTGCGGCACCAGCAGTATTGCTCGGCCACCTTGTGCCAAGGGGCGAGCAAGCGGGCCAGCCAGGCGCGTTGGCTGGCCAAAGCCGAGAATCGGGGCTATTTCATGGGCGCGCAAGCCGTCGCCCGGGTACAGGTGTGGCGTGCGGCACACCCGGGCTACAGCCGGCGAGGGCCGACGGGGGAGCAACCGCCCCCGAGCTCTGAAGCGTTACAAGAAGTCTTGCCGGCCCAACCCTCTGAATCCTCGATGATTTCTTGTAACGCCCCGGAACCCGTCACAGCACCGTTACAAGATGTCTTGAGCCGGCAACCGACTGTAATCATTGGGCTTATTGCCCATTTGTGGGATAGCCCGTTGCAAGAGGACATCGCGGCGATCCTCCATCGTCTGCTACAACTAGGCGAGGATATCGAAGGAGGACGCCATGAACATTCGCAAACGCTTGCTGGTTCCGGAACGTCGGCGGGAGTTGCCGGCACATTTCAGCTGGCTCGACCACCGGCTGGTGCAGGAGCATCACATCGAGCGGGCTGAGGTCAGCGCCTGGGCGCTGTATCTCTTCCTGGTCACTGTCGGTGATGCCGACGGCCTGAGCTACTACTCGGACGCCGCACTGGCGCGACGGCTGGGCCTGGATCTTTCGCGTCTGGTGCGCGCGCGCAAGGCGCTGCTGGGACTCGACCTGATCGCGTTTGAGCCGCCGCTGGTTCAGGTCCTGAGCCTGGAAACGCCGGTGCCGATCGCTGACCGCTTCGCGCATCTGCGGGCGGTACTGCAGGGATCGACGGGAGCGCAGCCATGATCGATTACGCCACCTGGTGTGCCATCCGCGACGGTGCGGCCCGTCATCTCACCCCCGCGCAACTGGCCGAGGAACTGGGTCTCGATATCAAGACTGTCCGGCGCTGGATCGACCGGCCGTATGCCCCTCGGCAAACCGCCAGACGTGCAAGTCAGCTCGATCCGTTCAAGGGCCGCATCGTGCGCTGGCTGGAAGCGCACCCCTTATCCGCCCAGCAGGTCTTTCAGCGCTTGGGCGAGGAAGGGTTCGCCGGCGGGATCAGCATCGTCAAGGACTACGTGCGCCTGGTTCGCCCGCGTCCACGCGAAGCGTTTCTGACGCTCTCCTTCGCCCCCGGCGAATGTGCACAAGCCGATTGGGGCGAGTTCGGCACCTTGGCAGTGGGTTCGGCCCAGCGTCGCCTGTCGTTCTTTGTCATGGTCCTCGCCTATAGCCGACAGTTGTACGTCGAGTTCAGCCTGGCGCAGACGATGGAGTTCTTCCTCGGGGCGCAGATCAATGCCTTCAACGCCTTTGGCGGTGTCCCGAAGAAAGTGATGATCGACAACCTGCGCTGCGGGGTTGTGCAGCACCGGCGCGGCGAGCCGCCGGTGTTCAACCCGCGCTATCTGGATTTCGCCCGCCACTACGGCTTCGAGATCGTTGCCTGCAATGTTTGCCGAGGCAATGAGAAGGGGCGTGCCGAACGCGGCGTGGGGTACGTCAAGCATAATTTCCTGCAAGGCCGCGAACTGCCCGAGTTCGCGGCGCTCAACTCGGCGGCGGCGCTGTGGCTGGAGACGGTGGCGAATGTGCGCGTGCATGGGGAGACGCATCGCCGTCCGGTCGATCTGTGGACCGAGGAACGCGCCTTCCTGCAGGCGGTGAATCCGCGTCCCTTTGATGTCGGAAGGGTGATGACGGCGCGCGCCGATCGCCAGTTCCGGGTGACCTTCGAGGGCAATCGTTATTCGGTGCCGGCGCGCTTTGCCGGTTGTCCCGTGGTGCTCAAGGCGTATCCGGATCGACTCTGCGTTTATCGCGAGGAGCAGTTGATCGCACGGCATGCCCGCTGCTTCGATCGCCATCAGGAGCAGGCGGACCCGGATCATGCCAAGCCCCTGCTTGCGCAGCGCCGACATGCGCGGGCGCAACACGCGCTGACGCGCTTTCTGGCGCTATCCGCCGAAGCCAGGGCGTATCACGCCGGTTTGCTCGAACGGCGGGCTCATGCCGACGCGCACGTGCAGAAGATTCTGGCGCTGCTCGAGATCCACGGGGAAGCACCGGTGCTGCGGGCAATCGCCGATGCGCTGGCTTTCCAGGCGTTTAGCAGCGAGTACATCGCGCACCTGGTCGAGGCTCGCCAGCGCCAGTTGCCGGAAGCGAGCCCACTGCACTTGACACGCCGGCAGGACTTGCTGGACCTTGAATTGCCACCGCCCGACTTGTCGCGCTATCCGGTCCCGCCGCTCGATGGAAGTCCCTCATGAAATCCGAGATCCTGCTGGAGCAGGGCCTGGCGCGCCTGCAGTTGCCGTTCTTCGCCAAACATCATGCCGCGATCAGTAGCGAGGCGGCGCAGGCAGCCTGGAGCCATGCCCGCTTTCTGGAAACGTTGGTCGTCGGGGAAGTCGCTCGTCGCGATGAGGCGCTGATCCAGCGCCGGGTGAAGGCGGCTCGCTTGCCGGGGATCAAGACGCTCGATCAGTTCGACTGGAGTTTCCCGCACAAGATCAACCGCGCCCAGATTCAGCACCTCTTTCGCTTGGGCTTCCTGAAGGAACACACCAATGTGATCCTGCTCGGCGGCGTCGGTGTCGGCAAAACGCATCTGGCAACCGCCCTGGCGCACACGGCGTGCCTGCATGGCCAGACGACGCTGTTTACCAGCGCGGTCGATATCGTCAATTCGCTGGCCGCCGTTCAACTCGCGGGGGGCATCAAGCGCGAGATGGCGCGGCTCGCGAAGCCTTCTCTCCTCGTCATCGACGAACTGGGCTACCTGCCAATCGACAAGTTCGGTGCCGATGCGCTCTTTCAGGTGATCAGTCAACGCTATGAGCGAGGCTCCATGGTCTTGACTACGAATCGAGCCTTCAAGTCCTGGCCGGAGATCTTCAATAACGACAGCTCGCTGACCTCCGCTCTCCTCGATCGCCTCCTCCATCACGCCGAAACCGTCGTCATCGAGGGGCCGAGCTATCGGATGCGTGAGCCGCTCGAACACTGAAACCGCCAGCTGCCCGGCTTGCGGGTCTCCAGGCATCCGGGCATCAAGGCTCCCAGGCCTCCAGGCATCCGGGCATCAAGGCTCCCAGGCCTCCGTGTAGCCCGCCCACCCGGATGTCTCCTCCCGCGTCGTCACCAGTTCGCCCTAATCACCCCCCTCCACCAATACAACCGCAGCCGCTTTCGTATCGTCAGTTTCGCACCACTTTCACGCCGGCGGCGACAATTGGCAGCGATCCGCGCATCGGCACGCACTTTCTCTACGCCGGCACCGGCTACGGGGGGTCGTGCTTTCCCAAGGATGTGAAGGCGCTGGTCCGCACCGGCCACGACATGGGCGTTGATCTGCGGGTGCTGACTGCGGTCGAGGCGGCGAACGATAGCCAGAAGCGGGTGCTGGTCGACAAGGTCGTCGCGCGTTTTGGCGAGAATCTGCAGGGACGCAGCTTTGCCCTCTGGGGCCTGGCCTTCAAGCCGAACACCGACGACATGCGCGAGGCGCCGAGTCGGGTGATCGTGCACGAACTGCTGCGCCGCGGCGCGGCGATCCGGGCGTACGACCCGGTGGCGATGGACGAAGCGCGGCGGGTGTTCGGTGACCTGCCAGGGCTGAGCTTCGCCAGCCACCAGGCGGACGCGCTACGCGATGCCGATGCGCTGCTGATCGTCACCGAGTGGCGCGAGTTCAAGAGCCCGGACTTCGAGCAGATGCGGGCGCTGCTCAAGCAGCCGCTGATCTTCGACGGCCGCAACCTCTTCGACCCCGCCCTGGTCCGCAGCCTGGGGCTGGAGTATCACGCCATCGGGCGCGGGGAGACGTAATTCGGGGACAGTATATTTATCTCTGGGTGCTTCTGGCCGCCAGTCGGCGGATTGTTGTGGGCAGTTGAGGTGATCGGGAGGATCGTCACCTCACGGTCAGTTCAAATCGCCCGATGAATCGGGCTCCTACAGCGTAATGTGGGGCGTGCCCGCCAAGCGCTGCCCTGAGGTTGCTTCAATCCACCCCAGCCCGTCGTGTCAGCGGGGGGTATGACCAATTACCCCGCGGGTGGTTGTTGCGAAGGTGGCGCTGGAGGGGTGAGGGCGGCGGCGGGTGAGCTGTCCGAGCTTGCCATTGAGTATACCGTCACCGAATTAGCAATTCGCAAGGGTCACTGGTTACCCCATAGCCCAGTTGGCGTGATCCATTCGGGCCGCCGCGGACAGGAATGCGGTCGGCCCGTCGCAGCAGGGGGTGTTCAGGATCGCTCGACGAACACGGCGTCCAGGGTCTGTGCGTCGAGCACGTGCTTCGCCCACGCCTCCAGGCGCTCCGGTTCAGCGCCTGCGAGCTGGCTCTCAACCCAGGGCGGTAAGGCTCCGAAGCGCCAGGTCAACAACTGCTTCAGCAGCCGTGCTTCGCCTTGCTCGATTCCCTTCTCGATTCCCTGCTCGATTCCCTTTTCAATTCCCCTTTCGATCCCTTTTTCGATCCCTTTTTCGATCCCTCTCTCCATCGCCTGTTGTTCCCATTGCTCGGCAATCGTCAGCATCAGTTCACCTCCACCACTCAAAGTTTCTGTCACTACCTGGCGCAACTCGTCACCGCTCAAGCGGTCGATGCTCGCCGCCTGCGCCAGGTACCGTAAAAGTGTACGGACATAGTCCAACCCGATTGAGCTCTGCGCGAGGTCCCGCAGCAGTCCCAGAATTTCCGGCAGCCGCTCGCTCAACTCGTTCCGGAAGATGTACTTCAGGGTCAGCAGCGCCGTATGCAGCATGACCGCACCCTGCAGCTCGTCGTCCCGGTATCCGCTCAAGTCGATCAGGTGATAGATACAGGCCGGCACATAGGCGCGCAGGGCCGGAGCGTCTTCTACCTCATCGGCGAATTGCCGGCTGACGCGCCAGGTCGCCGTGCCGTGATAGACCACGACCGGTACGACAACGGGCAGGCGGCCGGAATTCCCGGCGTTCAGCCATTGTTCCCAGATCCGCACGCGGTAACGCAGGAGGTCCAGGCCGATTCGCGACTCGACGTAGCTCTTGTGTTCGAACAGCACGTGTACATAGCCGGTTCCGCCGCTGCAGAGATCAACGGTGTACAGCAGGTCCGCGGGATGCAGCGCAAGTTCCGGATCGAGAAACGAATCCTTGGCCGTGCGCAAGGTCTTCCAGTCCAGTGCCTGTCCGGCTGCCGCCGGCAGATAACGTTCCAGGAACTCCGCCGCTACCTCGGTCCGCCCGAACACCGCCTTGAAAAAGCGGTCGTGAGGGCTATTCAACGCCGTCATGTGCGATCTCCGCCAACTCGCTGAAGCTTCATCCTATCACTGTCAGGACTGACGTCGCCACTCTGAACAAGAGAAAACTCGGGGCCGGTGCACTCAACTGACCACCAGCCCTCGCAACCTGGCCTACGCGTTGCGCCAGGGGGATACGCTGTTATTCGCCACCGAATGAAGTGATTTCAAGGAATACCGTGACAGTATCCATAACTCTGGGAATACGGTGCGGAATACGGTGACAGTATCCATAACTCGAAGTGGTGCGAAGCCCAGGCAGCGAGCGGTCGGCCGGCACCAAAGGCCAGATGCTTGATCTGCTCACCGACACCCTGCAGCGGGCCGATGTAATGGGAGTCGGTGATCAGATGGTCGAAGAGTCCCTCCAGCGGCGTGCGGCGAACCGCCCGCAGTTCAACCGGGCGTAGGGCGTCGAGACGTCTTTCCAGTGGCGTTCGGTCCACCCCCGCCGGCAAGCGGCCGGCGCCGAGCGATGGCGTTGTTCGGCGGGCGGTGGCGTACCGCGGGCAGGCGGATGTGTTCGGCCCGGTGGAGGACGAGCAGCAAACTGCAGCTGAGTTCGACGAAGGCTGGTGACTGCGGCGAGGTCCGCTCGCCTCCGGCCCGATCTCGATCTCCGATGTCAGCACCTTGAAGCTGCGTCCGATGTCTGCGAGCGACCTGTAACTTGTGACCACCGCGTCGGGTGGCACTGGATTGCCACGTCGGCTGCGCCTCCTCGCCATGAGGGTGGGTATCGGTAATCGGAGCGGCGTGGCCCTGCCGGTGCTGTAGTCAGCCTTCGGCAACTTGGGTTGCCAGTTCGAGCAGTGAGACGGCCTGGATGTCGTGGGCCATTCGATAGCGTTCCTGGCCGGGATAGACGACGAACTTGCGCGCGGGGGCCAGGTCTTCACAGGCGGCATGAAAGCCGCGTTCGACTTTTGGATTGAGGCTGCGCTTGATTTCGACCGCCCATAGGCTGTTGTCCGGCCAGGCCAGCAGCAAGTCGATTTCGGCACCGCCGCTGGTGCGATAGAAGTAACCTTGTGCCTTGCCGGCAGCGGCGATGAGCAGGTTTTCCATGACCATGCATTCCCAGCTTTGCCCGACCACCGGATGTGCCAGCAGGGTTTCCTTCTCGGGGATGGCTAGCAGGGCATGGACCAGGCCGCTGTCGCGGACATAGACCTTGGGCGATTTGACCAGACGCTTGCCCAGGTTGGCATGCCAGGCGGGCAGACGGCGCACGAGGTACAAGTCCGCCAACAGGTCGAGATAGGCCGCGGCGGTCTTGGCGTCTACGCCCAGGTTGCGCGCGAATTGGGCGATGTTGAGCAGGCCGCCCTGATGATGGGCCAGCATGCCCCAGAAGCGACGCAGGGTTTCGGCGGCGATGCGAGGCCCGAACTGTGGAATATCGCGCTCCAGATAGGTGCGGATGAAATCCTGGCGCCATCGCAGGCTGCGGGCTGCATTGGCCGCGAGCAGGCTGTCCGGAAACCCACCGCGTAGCCAGAGTTCATCGGTTGGCAGATTGGGTGTTTCCAGTACGCTGAAAGGCGCCAGTTCAAGATAGCTGATGCGTCCGGCCAGGCTTTCGCCTGACTGCTTGAGCAGATCAGGTGACGCGGACCCCAGCAGCAGATATTGACCGGTTGTGCGACCTGCTCGCCGAGCGCGGTCGATCAATCCGCGCAGTACCGGAAACAACCCGGGGGCGCGATGCACTTCGTCGATGATGACCAGCTTGTCTTGATGGTCTGCCAGGTAGAGCTCGGGTTGGGCGAGCTTGGCGCGGTCCTGTTCCGACTCGAGATCAAGATAGAGTGCGTTGATCTGGCGGCCGATTTCCAGGGCCAGCGTGGTTTTCCCGACCTGGCGCGGCCCAAGCAGCGCCACGGCGGGGGTGTAGTCGACTGCGGCCTTGAGTTTGGTAGCCAGTGTTCGCTTCATCATGCTTGCAATTGTGGAACTTGGGTGCATTGATTGCAAGGCTTGAATAGGGAAACGGGGACAGTATAGTTAACTGCCCCACCAGCCCTCGCAACTTCCCCGGCGTTGCGTTAGCCGGATACGCTGTTGATCGCCACTGAATGCGTCTACAGCGGCATGCCCTTCGCCGAATGCGACAAGGTCGATCACCTGGTCAGCTGCGACCAGGAAGGTCAACGAGCTGATGGCGCACACCTACAGCCATCTCTGTCGCTTGCCGAACACTGGCCTGCGCTTCTTCACCGTAAACCGGTGCCCCTGATGGACTTCATCGGCTGTCTCGATGAGCGGGTTGGGCGCCAGGCTGCGAAGCGCATGCTGCCGATGGAGGCGGGCGACGTGGCGGCCACGTGCGCCGACACCGCCGCCCTTGAACCATGGATCGACTTCGCGCCGAGCACACCGCCGTCTGCGGGCATAGTGCGCTTGGTCGATTGGTCTCGCCACTACTACCAGGTCTGAAAGGAAAGTTTTCCTCCGAGGAAAGTCACCGTTATTGGCACCGGCCAGGTTGGCCTGGTCACCGGCGCTTGCCTGTCGGAAATGGGCAACCACGCGCTCTGTCTGGATGTGGACGAGCGCAAGAGCGAGATCCTCAACAACGGCGGCATCCCGATCCATGAGCCCGGTCTGGAAGAGATGATCAAGCGCAATGCCGCCGATGGCCGGCTGCAATTCACCATCGACATTGCCGCCGCGGTGCATCACGGGACGCTGCAGTTCATCGGCGTCGGCACGCCGCCCGACGAGGACGGTTCGGCCGATCTCCAGTACGTGCTGGCCGCGGCGCGCAGCATCGGCCAGCACATGACCGACTACAAGGTGATCGTCGACAAGAGCACGGTGCCGGTCGGCACCGCCGACCGGGTGCGCGCGGCGGTGCAGGCGGTGCTGGCGGAACGTGGCGTCGCATGTAATTCGGGGACAGTATATGTATCTCCGGGTGCTTCTGGCCGACAGTCGGCGGATTGTTGCTCGCGGTCGACGTGGCCGGGAGGATTTTCGCCTCACGGTCAGTTCAAATCGCCCGATGAATCGGGCTCCTACAGCGTAATTTGGCGAGGCCGGGATGAGGTCAGGCGACACTTCGCTGGTGCGCCGCGGCATCGGCAGCGACCCGCGCATCGGCACGCACTTTCTCTACGCCGGTACCGGCTACGGCGGATCGTGTTTTCCCAAGGATGTCAAGGCGCTGGTCCGTACCGGCCACGAGGCCACGACAGGGGGGCGTTGATCTGCGGGTGCTGACTGCGGTCGAGGCGGCGAACGATAGCCAGAAGCGGGTGCTGGTCGACAAGGTCGTCGCCCGTTTTGGCGAGAATCTGCAGGGACGCAGCTTTGCCCTCTGGGGCCTGGCCTTCAAGCCGGACACCGACGACATGCGCGAAGCGCCGAGTCGGGTGATCGTACACGAACTGCTGCGCCGCGGCGCGGCGATCCGGGCGTACGACCCAATCCTCACAAGTTAGCATATAGGCATAATCACTTATAGGCGTGCGACAGGTGCGGTTTCGGCTGCGGTTTTCGAGGTTGGGAGCGATTGGGGACGAACTTCTGGAGGTTCAGCGCGATTTCCTCGAGGATGGGCTTGAGGCGGCGAGTGGTGGCGGTTGCAGCCAGGAGCCAACGGCCTATCTGTCGCTTGATCTTGTCGATTTCCAAGGTGCGGTTGATCTTGTAGGTCGAACCGGGGTCGAGAAGGGTGTTGGTAGCGACATAGGCGGCCAGTGCATTGAGGTTGTCGAAGACCTGTCGCCGAAATCCTGGCGCGCCGCATGCCAAGACAAGCCGGAGGTATGCTCCAGTTGCAGCCGGTGCTTGATCCGTTTGAACGCCTCTTCGATCCGCCAGCGGCCGTGGTACAGCTCGGCAAACGCAGCGGCTGGAAAGGTCACTGGATCGAGGAGCGATGTCATCACCACATGCACCCGTCCGTTCGGTGTCGCCACCCGCACCAAGCGAACCGTGGTCGGCGTGGCCGGGCATTCATAGTCCCTGGCATCACGGGCATTGGGCGCGCGCAAGACGACGACCTGCTCGCTTCGACCGTGTAATTCGGGGACAGTATATGTATCTCAGGCTGCTTCTGGCCGACAGTCGGCGGATTGTTGCTCGCGGTCGACGTGGCCGGGAGGATTTTCGCCTCACGGTCAGTTCAAATCGCCCGATGAATCGGGCTCCTACAGCGTAATTTGGCGAGGCTAGGATGGGGTCAGGCGACACTTCGCTGGTGCGCTGTCGCGGCATCGGCAGCGACCCGCGCATCGGCACGCACTTTCTCTACGCCGGTACCGGCTACGGCGGGTCGTGCTTTCCGAAGGATGTGAAGGCGCTGGTCCGCACCGGCCACGAGGCCACGACAGGGGGCGTTGATCTGCGGGTGCTGACCGCGGTCGAGGCGGCGAACGATAGCCAGAAGCGGGTGCTGGTCGACAAGGTCGTCGCCCGTTTTGGCGAGAATCTGCAGGGACGCAGCTTTGCCCTCTGGGGCCTGGCCTTCAAGCCGGACACCGACGACATGCGCGAAGCGCCGAGCTGGGTGATCGTGCACGAACTACTGCGCCGCGGCGCGGCGATCCGGGCGTACGACCCGGTGGCGATGGACGAAGCGCGGCGGGTGTTCGGCGACCTGCCGGGGCTGAGCTTCGCCAGCCACCAGGCGGACGCGCTGCGCGATGCCGATGCACGGCTGATCGTTACCGAGTGGCGCGAGTTCAAGAGCCCGGACTTCGAGCAGATGCGGGCGCTGCTCAAGCAGCCGCTGATCTGCGACGGCCGCAACCTCTTCGACCCCGCCCTCGTCCGCAGCCTGGGGCTGGAGTATCACGCCGTCGGGCGAGGTGAGGCGTAATTCGGGGACAGTATATGTAACTCGAAGGGCTGGGCGGTTCGGGCTTGCGGGCTTGCAATTGAGTATACTGTCACCGAATTCCGTCCACCGTATTCGCTACCGCGGGCGGGAAAAAGGCGACAGTATACTTAATTTCGTCTTCGCCGAGCGCCAGGCATCCTCTCGCGAGCTATCGTGGCGGCGTTTTCCTGCAACCGCTAGAAACCATTGCTCGCGGCTACGCGCACCGCCGAAGTCGAGCCGGTGATCCTGGATGATCGCGACCGCTTTGACCCGGTGCTGGTGCGCGAGCCGGGTGTGGAGTACCCCACGGGAGGGTGTGGGGCGTGGTTTCCTGGGGGGCGCAGCAGCGGCTGGGCGGTCGAAGTGGGCCATCGCTATCGCTATTGGTATTGAATATACTGTCACCGTATTAGGGCGTCACCGTAATAGGGCTGATGGTCCGCCATCGTTCCAAGGTGGCCTCGGCAACGCTCCAGCGCTTGGCCAGTTCTTTCTGGGTCATCAACTTCTCTTGCATGTCAGCGTCTCTTCAGGAGTGTCGTCATGTCCCGGATTTACGCGCTGCAAGCCCAAGAAGCCAAGCGACATGATGCTGGTGGTTCGCAACGTGGTCTTTACGGCTGCCAGCGATTGACCCAAGCCGTCAGGGTTGGCATAATCTGCCAATAGCCATGAGATGGAGGTTGGCATGCCTACGCGCAATGTTGTGCTCACCGAGCACCAAGCCTCGCTGGTCGAGCAGTTGGTCACCAGCGGTCGTTACCAAAACGCCAGTGAAGTTCTGCGTGAGGGTCTTCGTCTCGTTGAGCAACGCGAGGCCGAAGATGCTTGCCGTCTTGAGGCCCTTCGGTCTGCTGTGCAAATGGGGATTGCAGACATTGAGGCTGGCCGATTCAAGACCTTTGAAGCCAAAGAATCGCTGCGGGGCCAACTCAAATTCATCACCGACAAAGCGATCGCTGCTGCATGAGCTTTGTCTGGCAGATTCGGTTGGCAGAGCGAGCCGAACTGGATTTTCTCGACATCGCCGCATGGACTGCTGAGAACTTCGGCGCTCGCCAGGCAGAGTACTACGCCGAGACTGTGACGCTGGCGATTGAGGCCTTGCATGATGGGCCAGAAATTCTGGGGGCCCAAGCGCGGGACGATATTGGATCAGGCATCCGCACCTTGCATGTGGCTCGGCAAGGCAGAAAAGGTCGCCATTTTGTGGTTTTCAAGGAAGCGGAAGGTCGAAGCATCGATGTCCTCCGATTGCTTCATGACAGCATGGACTTGGCCAGGCATGTTCCTGTGGCCGGTCGGTAATTCGGGGACAGTATATTTATATCTGGGTGCTTCTGGCCGACAGTCGGTGGATTGTGGCTCGCGGTGGACGTGGCCGGGAGGATTTCCACTTCACGGTCAGTTCAAATCGCCCGATGAATCGGGCTCCTACAGCGTAATTTGGCGAGTCCGGGATGGGGTCAGGCGACACTTCGCTGGTGCGCCGCGGCATCAGCAGCGATCTGCGCATCGGCATGCACTTTCTCTACGCCGGTACCGGCTACGGGGGGTCGTCCTTTCCCAAGGATGTGAAGGCGCTGGTCCGCACGGGCGACGATATGGGCATCGACCGGCGCGTGCTGGCGGCGGTTGCGGCGGCGAACGATACTCAGAAGCGGGTGCTGGTCGACAAGGTCGTCGCCCGCTTCGGCGAGGATCTGCAGGGACGCCAATTCGCCCTCTGGCGCCTGGCCTTCAAGCTGGACACCGACGACCTGCGCGAAGCGCCGAGTCGGGTGATCGTGCACGAGCTGCTGCGCCGCGGCGCGGCAATCCAGGCCTACGACCCGGTGGCGATGGACGAGGCGCGCCGGGTGCTTGGCGACCTGCCGGGGCTGAGCTTCGCCAGCCACCAGGCGGACGCGCTGCTGATCGCCACCGAGTGGCGCGAGTTCACGAGCCCGGACTTCGAGCAGATGCGGGCGCTGCTCAAGCAGTCGCTGATCTTCGACGGCCGCAACCTCTTCGACCCGGCCATGGCCCGCAGGCTGGGACTGGAGTATCACGCGATTGGGCGAGGGAGGCGCCTCGCGGGGTGGCTCTGGAGGGGTAGAGGGCGGCGGCAGAGGCTGGGCGGCCCGGGCTTGCTATTGGGTATACTGTCACCGAATTTGGACGACAAGACACACCTGTGTCAGATACCGCGAGAGCGGTTTGACTTCCTGGGTTACACCTTCGGGCGGTGCTACAGCCAGAAGACCGGGCGCGCCTACATTGGCACCCGGCCCTCGTCGAAGAGCATCAAACGGCTGGTGGAAAGTATTACTCAGGAAACCGACCGCAGCCGAATTCTCCTGGACGGGGAGGATGTCGTGGGACGGCTGAACCGGAAACTGATCGGCTGGGCGAACTACTTCTGCCTCGGTCCAGTCAGACCGGCGTATCGGGCGATCAACGCCCATGTCACCCAACGGCTCCGCCGGTGGTTGTGCAAGAAACACAAGGTTCCCGGCAATGGGTGGGCGCGCTACCCCAACCAGTACCTCCACGAGCAGTTGGGACTGGTCAATCTGCCGGCGAGAATCCGCGACCTTCCGTGGGCGAAAGCATGACCTGATTAGCAACGATCGTCAGCTGGGCGCATCTGGTGAGCCCGGCTGGGCTTATCCTGAACTCTGTCACCACAGGGAGGTCAGGGCCATGGCAATGAATCGAATTCAGTTTCAACGCGGTTTGTCGATGCCAGAGTTTGCTAAGCGCTTCGGAACCGAGTCGCAGTGCGCAGCAGCGCTGGAGGCGGCGCGGTGGCCGAACGGGTTTTCCTGTCCGCGCTGCGGTGGAGCGGGACACTGTGTTCTGCGCGGGGGTTCCTGCAAGGTTTTCCAGTGCAACGCCTGTCGGCATCAAACGTCGCTGATCGCCGGGACGGTGTTTCAAGGCACCAAGCTGCCGCTGACCGTGTGGTTCCTGGCGATCTACCTCATCAGCCAGGCCAAGACGGGTCTGTCGGCGCTGGCGCTGAAGCGACATCTGGGCGTGAGCTACCCCACCGCCTGGCTCATCCACCACAAGCTGATGCGGGCAATGGAACAGCGAGAAGAGCGCTATGTGCTCGAAGGTCAGGTGCAGGTCGACGACGCCTACCTGGGAGGCGAGCGTACCGGCGGCAAGGTCGGGCGCGGTTCGAAGAACAAGGTGCCCTTCGTTGCAGCCGTCTCGTTCAGTGAGGAGGGCCACCCCTTGCGTGCCAAACTCACGCTCGTTCCCGGTTTCACCCTGACGGCAATTGCCCAGTGGGCCAAGAGCAACCTCGCTCCGGGATCGACGGTGCTGTCGGATGGTCTGGCTTGCTTCAACGCCGTCATCGACGCAGGCTGCGTTCATCAGCCGACCGTTGTCGCCGGGCGAAAGCCCAAGGACCTGCCAGAGTTCAAGTGGGTCAACACGGTCTTGGGTAATCTCAAGACCAGCCTTTCGGGCTGTTATCACGCGCTTGCCTTCCGAAAGTATGGTGCTCAGTACCTCGCCGCTTTCGCCTACCGATTCAACCGCCGATTCGATCTCAGGACCTTGAACGCGCGGCTCCTGCTCGCCGCCGTAGCCTGCTCGCCGCTGCCCCAGCGCTCGATTCGGGCGGCTGACGTTCATTGCTAATCAGGAAGCATGATGTCTTGTCCGAGAGCCGGATGCGCGAGAAGCGCCTGTCCGGTTCGATGAGCGGGATGTGGAAACGGGGTTATGGCAAGGCTACTTGGGCACCGTCAGACGAAAGGGACGGAAACAGACAAGCCGAACTTATCGCCACCGCGCCACATCTCGACTCTACCCAATTAAGGTCTGTCACCAAATTAAGGTCACCAAATTAAGGCCAAAAACCACTTGTTTGTTAAAAAAGGGGACAGTATAGTTAACTCCACGGGATCACACAGACGGCCAGGAGGACGACGGTGGCGAGAATTGCGAGGGTGGTGGCATCGGGTTATCCGCATCACGTGACACAACGGGGTAACCGGCGCCAGCAGACTTTTTTCTCCGAGGACGATTATCGCGAGTACCTGCGCCTGATGTCAGCTTCGTGCGCGCGTAGCGGGACCGAGGTCTGGGCTTACTGCCTGATGCCAAACCATGTCCACCTGATCATGGTGCCGCAGCATGCCGATGGGCTGCGAAGTGCGGTGAGTGAGGCGCATCGGCGCTTCACGCTTCGGATCAACGTCCGCGAAGGATGGCAGGGCCATCTCTGGCAGGAGCGCTTCCACTCATTCCTGCTGGATGAGACGCACCTGGTGGCTGCCGTACGGTATGTCGAAAACAACCCGGTTCGTGCCGGGCTGTGCGCGCACGCCGAAGACTGGCCATGGTCCAGTGCGCGCGCACACTTGCGGGGTGAGGATGATGGGTTGGCAAGGGTTGCGCCGATGCTGGCTGTGGTTGCGAACTGGCCAGAGTACCTGAGCGAAGCGACGCATCAGTCGCTGGCCGAAAAAATCCATGCTCACACCCGGACCGGGCGGCCGTTGGGCGAAGAAGCCTTCGTCGGAGAACTGGAAGCGCGGCTCGAGCGCACGCTGCGGCCGCAGAAACGCGGTCCAAAGCCGAGATCGGAGACCGGCGAGTAGCGCGTTCTGATCGGTGCTGCGGTGGAGTTAACTATACTGTCCCCGAATTGCGCTTCGCGATTACCAGGCATTGTAGGAGGCGGCGCTCCGCCTCGCTCGCTTCTCCCGCGGCGT
Organism: Candidatus Accumulibacter necessarius; assembly: GCF_036625085.1. Taxonomy (NCBI): domain Bacteria; kingdom Pseudomonadati; phylum Pseudomonadota; class Betaproteobacteria; genus Candidatus Accumulibacter; species Candidatus Accumulibacter necessarius. The sequence goes on from NZ_JAZKUM010000001.1 coordinate 257,355, forward strand.
CGATGCCGAGGTAATGCCGCCTAAACGCGGCCATGGCGGCTGCCGGATTGGCGACGTCGTAACCGATGGCCTGCAGGGCAACCAGGGGGTCGGAAAGATCCGGGATCGGTGTCAGTGGGGGCTCGTCGCACCACAAGCCAAAGCCCGCACTCGCCAGACGTTGCCAGGGGAAATAACGACTCGGATCGACCTTTCGGCCGGGGGCCACATCGCCGTGCCCGAGGAAATTGCCCGTCGGAATCCGGTAACGTTCCTTCAAGCCCTTCAACAGCTCAAGGAGACGCACGATCTGTGCGTCCGGGTAGGGTTCGGCACCCGTATTGTCGAGCTCGATGCCGATTGACGCTGAGTTCAGATCGGTGTTTCCTCCCCACCAGGATGCCCCGGCGTGCCAGGCGCGCCTTTCTTCGTCGACCAGCTGGTAAAGGGTGCCGTCGCGTCCGATGAGGTAATGCGCGCTGACCTGGCGGGCCGGGTCGGTGAGTGTCCTGAGGGCAGGCGCGACGCTGTCGTTGCTGGTGTCGTGGATGATCACGAAGTTTGGCCGACGGGCATTGTGGTTTGGCGAAGGAACCGCAATGGCATCCGCCTCTGGACCAGTCGGAAAGCCGCCGCATCCGGCCAGCAAGACGCATGCGAAAACGAAACAAACGCCAGGTGAAAGGCGGGGAATCAACTCAGGCTCCCGGGGTCGGGGGGTCGCCGGCGAGGTGATTTGCCTCTGGCCACGTGCCGGGCTGCAGGTTGATCGACAAAAAAGGTCATCTGCTGGGCTCCACTTTGATCCGTACCTGCTTGCTTGCCGTGCAGCGGCGTATCCTTTTCGCTGGCCGCCGCACAGGCCCTGCAGTCCAGAATTGACGACGGCTGCCTTGGCCGGCGATACTTGGTGAACCCGGGTCGATTCCCCATTCTCTATCGCCACCTTGATGATCAACCGCGCCCTGCTCCTTACTCTCCTGCTTTCAGGCTGCGCCGATACCATGCTTGTGGGCTATGGTGGCGACACAAACTACCTGACCTTCGATCACCCGAATTCCGAAAAGGCCATTGCGGACGTTCGTACGAGGGCCGAAAGACTCTGCCAACAGCGGAAACAGGTGGCGATCAGGACGGCAAGCGTCTGCTCCCTGACAAAGTGCGTGACCGACTATCAGTGCGCTGATGAGGCCGATGTGATCAGGTATGGGCTATAGCGCACGGCAACGTGACGCGACCCCGTCAATGGTCAGCGCCCGGACTCCATTTGTTCGGGCCCTCGGTTGTTGGCGCTCGAGCTCTTCCATCCCCCCGCCGCTGCTCACTCGTCCATGACGACGCTGGTGTAAACCTCCTGCACGTCGTCGAGGCTTTCGAGGACGTCGATCAGCTTCTGCATGCGCACTGCTTCGTCACCGCTGAGCTGCGTTTCGTTTTCGGCCTTCATCGTCACGCCGCCATACTCGGCCTTGAAACCGGCGGCTTCGAGGGCATCCTTCACCGCCATGTAGTCATTCGGCGCGGTAATCACTTCGACCGAGCCGTCGTCGTTACTCAAGACGTCGTCGGCTCCGGCTTCGATTGCTGCATCCATCAGCGCCGCTTCGTCAGTTCCGGGAGCGAACAGCAACTGGCCGCAATGCCTGAACTGGAAGGCGACGCAGCCATCGGTGCCGAGGTTGCCGCCGTACTTGTTGAAGGCATGGCGGACGTCGGCGACGGTACGCGTCTTGTTGTCGGTCAGGCAATCGACAATCACGGCGGCGCCGCCGATGCCGTAGCCTTCATAACGGATCTCGACGTATTCGACCCCTTCGATCTCGCCGGTGCCCTTCTTGATCGCGTTGTCGATCTTGTCCCTGGGCATGTTGACGCCCTTGCCCTTGTCGATCGCCAACCGCAGACGCGGGTTGAACGACGGGTCGCCGCCGCCCATCTTGGCCGATACGGTGATTTCCTTGGCGATCTTGGAAAAGGATGCGCTGCGCTTCTCATCCTGGCGACCCTTGCGGTGCTGGATGTTGGCCCATTTCGAGTGTCCTGCCATGCTGCCCTCTTGTGATTGCTGGTCTGCTGCGGTTGTCGCCCGAGGCAACAAAACCGGCTGCAAATGGTTGATAATCAAGCCCGGCATTCTACCACTTCCCGTTCTGCCGCCCGTCGCTGTCATCATCCTCCGGAGTCGATCATGGTTACACCCCTCGTCATTGCCAAACACGAAGAGACCGAACTGGCGCTGCTGCCGGCGCTCGCCAACCGGCACGGCCTGATCACCGGTGCCACCGGCACCGGCAAGACGATCACGCTGCAGCTGCTGGCTGAGCGGTTTTCGGCGATCGGCGTGCCGGTGTTCATGGCCGACGTGAAAGGGGATCTTTCGGGTCTCGCTGCGCCGGGCAGCCTGAGCCCGAAGATGCAGTCGCGCCTTGATATGCTGGGCGTCACGGATTACGCGCCGGCGAAATGTCCGGTCGCTTTCTGGGATGTTTTCGGTGCACAGGGGCATCCGGTGCGCGCGACGATTTCGGACATGGGGCCGGTGTTGCTGGCGCGGCTGCTGAATCTGAACGACACGCAGGCGGGTGTGCTGCAGCTGGTGTTCAGGATTGCTGACGACAATGGCCTGCTGCTGCTGGATCTGAAGGATCTGCGGGCAATGATTCAATACGTCGGCGAGAACGCCAAGAGCTTCACGACGGAGTACGGCAATGTCTCGGCCGCGTCGATCGGTGCCATCCAGCGCGGCTTGCTGAACCTGGGCGAGCAGGGGGGCGAAGTCTTCTTCGGCGAGCCGATGCTGGACATTGCCGACCTGATGCAGACCGACGATGGCAAGGGCATGGTCAACATTCTCGCCGGCGACAAGCTGATGGCCTCGCCACGCCTGTACTCGACCTTCCTGCTCTGGCTGTTGTCGGAGTTGTTCGAGCAACTGCCGGAAGTCGGCGATCTCGACAAACCCAAGCTGGTGTTCTTCTTCGACGAGGCGCACCTGCTGTTCAACGAAGCGCCGGCGGCGCTCCTGGAGAAGATCGAACAGGTGGTGCGCCTGATCCGCTCGAAGGGGGTCGGCATTTATTTCGTGACGCAGAATCCGCTCGACATCCCCGATACCGTTCTCGGGCAGCTCGGCAACCGGGTGCAGCATGCGCTGCGGGCGTTCACGCCACGTGACCAGAAGGCGGTGAAAGCGGCTGCCCAGACCTTGCGGGCAAATCCCCGCTTCGATGCCGAGACGGCGATCACCGAACTCGGCGTCGGCGAGGCGCTGGTTTCCTTTCTCGACGAGAAGGGCCGGCCAAATGTCGTCGAGCGCGCCTTCATTCTGCCGCCGGCGTCGCGTATCGGTCCGCAGACTGCCGACGAGAGGCAGGCAGTGATCCGGAGCTCGGCGATCTACGGCCATTACGAGAAGGCGGTCGATCGCGAGTCGGCTTACGAGAAGCTGAAGGGCAGCGCTACCCAGGCGAACGGCGGGACGCAGCCGCCTGCCGGCGAGCCGGCGCCGGCAGCTGCCGGTGGCGGCTGGCTGGGCGGTCTCGGCGACCTGTTCGGCGGCGGCTCCGCTGGCGGCCGGACACGGGGCGGCGATTCGGTGATCGAGACGGCCGCCAAGAGTGCTGCGCGGGCGATCGGCTCGCAGGTCGGTCGCGAGATCATTCGCGGTGTGCTGGGGTCCATCCTCGGTGGCGGTTCACGGCGGCGCTGAGCGGCCCTGCGACGGGTGTGACTGATGGCCGGTCAGGCGTTGCCAGGCGGTCGTTGGCCTGTCCATCGGCAGTCTTGGTTGTGCAATTACTGTGCTGGTTGATCCCATGGCTGATATCCCGCTGCGCGAACGTCCCTTCGACACTTTCCTGAGTCATGCCCACGCCGACAAGGCGGTGGTGGACCGCGTACACGCGTGGCTGGAGCGCGCCGGGCTCAAGGTCTGGTACGACGCGACGCATCTGGGTGCCGGTGCGAAGATTGCCAGCGAACTCGGCCAGGCCATCGCCCAGTGCCGCTCGGCCTTGGTGGTGATGTCCCGCGCTTCGGTCGAATCGGGCTGGGTCGAGGATGAGTGGAACCTGGCATCGGTGGAACGTAACCGCAAGGCCACGCGTGACTTCCGGGTCATCCCGCTGCGCCTCGAGGACTGCGAGCTGCCCCGTTTTCTGGAGTCTACGAAGTGGGTCGACCTGGTCGGTCGACTGGACGAGGTGGCTGCCTGGGCTGAGGTTCTGGATGCGATGGCCGGTGACGACACCGACCTGGATGCGGTGCGGCCGCTGGATGTGTATGTCAGTCGCAGCTGGCAGCTCGGCCGCGAGCAGACCCTGGCCGACCAGGTGCTGGCCCGCCTGGCGGCGCCCGACCTGCGCCTGATCGGCGACTCGCCCGAATGGCCGAGCTTCAGCGGCGACCGTATTCGCTCGATCATGCGCAGTTGCGGCGGCGTCGTCTGCATCATTCCGAACCGGCCGCGCAGTGCCGACAACGACCGGCTGAAGTACTTCATTCGCGAGGCCCGTACGGCAGGGCAACTCGGGCTGCCGTTGCTGGTGGTGGCCGAGGACGGCGCCGACCTGCCGGTCGACCTGCCGGTGCGCTTGCGTGCCGGCGCCGATGGCGTCAATGCACACCCCGAGTTGACCACCGACCTCGCCGAGGGGGTGGAGGAGTTCCTTGAACGCTGCCGCAGCCGGCCACGCGCCGGCCATGTGTTCCTGGCCACCGATTTCGACGAGGCCGCGCGCGCGCGCAACCACCTGCTGCGCCGGGTCATCCAGCGCTGCAGTGGTCTGCGCTGCGTGGTCGGCGAGCAGGTCGGCGGCGATAGCGTGCACAGCTCGATCATCAGCCTGATTCGTGACGCGGTGTGGGTGCTGGCCGACGTCAGCGGCAACAATCTGAACACCTGTATCGAGGCCGGCGCTGCTTGCGGTGCGGCGGTCGATTGCACGCTGGTGGCGCGCAAACCCTACCAGCAGCAGCCCTTCATGCTGCGCGGCATGGAACTCAAGACCTATGACGATGCGGTGGACCTGCTGGCCATCGCGCACCGGGCGGCGAGGGCTTATCGGCGCAAGGTGCTGCGCATTGGCAACGACTGAGGAGTTGGCCACGTGCCGTCGCCGACTGCGCTGCGCCTGCTGGCTGGGCAGGTCAGCGACCTGCCGAGAGTCGCCGCAGCACGCCACTCAGCACCGCAAAAGCAACCAGCAGGAGGCCGCACAGGGGACTGAAAGGCTGGTCGAGCGAGAGCGCCAGGGCGAATGCGAGGACGTAGATCGCGACGCCGGTCGCCGTCGCAAGGAGCAGGCATTGACGCCAGCCACCACCCCAGGCAAAGGCCACCAGCGGTGGCACGAAGATCAACGCGAAGGCACCCATCACGCCCAGGCTCATGGTCGCCAGCGCCAGCGCGCCTGCGACCAGTAGATCGAAGCCGATCTGCGCGCGTCTTCCGGACAGCCCGCGGGCACGCAGGAAGTCGGGAAAGAAATGCGCCAGCAACAGGCGTTGCGAGAGCAGTCGCATGACGAACAGGGAAGCGAGCGCCAGGGCAGCGGCCGAGATCAGGTGGGACTGGTCGGTGAAGTAGAGCTGGCCGTCGAAGAGGGCTTGCCCGATACGTTCCGCCAGCGGCAGATTGCTCACCATGAGCACCGAGGCTGCCCAGCCAAGCAGGAGCAGCAAGCCATAGGCGGCCCCCTGCGTGGTGTGCGACGAGCCATCGAAGGCGTGTTTGAGACTGCCGGCCAGGCCGGCGGCAGCCAGCCCGCCGAACACCATCGGCAGGCCGGCGAGCATCGCCAGCAGCGAGCCGGCAGCCGCCGTCTGGGCAAAGGCCAGGGCGGCCAGCCACTCGCCGCGCAGGCGAAGGTAGCAGCCGAGCAGTGGCAGCAGCATGGCGAACATCAAGCCGGTCAGGAAAGGCCCGGCAAAGAGCGGGTCGAGTAGCAGGGCAGGGTTCATCCGAGGCTGATCTTCCGGTGGCAGACGGCATTGATGAAGCGTTGGTCGTGGCTGACCACGAGCAAGCCGCAGCCGGCGTCGGCGCGCCGCTGCAGCACCCGCTCGAGAAAGATCGTGCCTTCGGGGTCGAGGTTGTTGGTCGGCTCGTCGAGCAGGACGACGTCAGCCGCTGCGAGCAGGCAGGACCAGAGGTAGAGAAACTGGAGCTGTCCTCCGGAGAGCCTGTCGAGCCGTTTGCCGAGCTGTGTCGAGAGCCAGGGTGGCAGCTCCTCCGGACTGGCGCCGGTCAGTGCCAGCAGGTCGGTGGCATTGATCGGGAGACCATCGATCGCCGGCGGCTGTTGCTGCTGCAGCGAGATCTGCAAGCCGGCCGCCTTGCCGATCTGGCCCGAGAAGATCCTTGCCGATCCGGTCAGGGCAGCCAGCAGCGTCGACTTGCCGCAGGCATTGGGCCCGACGACGCCGAGGATCTCGCTGCGGGCGAGGCGAAACGAGAGCGGGCCAACCACCGGCCGGGTGTAGCCGGCGGTCAGCGCGTCGATGTCGAGCAGTGGCTTCGGCACGCTACAGCGCCCTGAGGAGGCGGTTGATGGTGTCGTCGTAGAGCGAGAAAAGGTTGGTCGCCTCGGGCGTGCCGCCGATGGTGAACGGCAGTACGACGACCGGAATTCCCGTTCGCTCGGCGATCCAGAGTGAGGGCGCGGCATGTTGGTAGGCGGCGCGGAGGACCATTCTGGCTGGCTGAGCGGTCTGCTGGGCGACGATCCCGGCCAGCCACGAGCTGGTCGGTTCAAGCCCGGGTTTTGGTTCGAGCGTGCCGGTTTCCTTCAGGCCGAGCCAGTTCTGCAAATAGGGAAAGGCCTTGTGCTGAACCAGCACCGGTACGCCGCGCAGCGGCGCAGCTTGTTTCTCCCAGCGGACCAGCGCGGTTCGCAGGCGTTCGGCGAATGCCTGGTAGTTGGCGACGTAAGCGGTGGCATTGGCCGGGTCGAGCTCGGCCATGCGTCGGGCCAACGCCTCGCCGACCTTCAGCAGATTGCGCGGATCGGTCTGGATATGCGGGTTGCCTGCAGCATGCACGTCGCCGAGAGTCCGGTCGAGCACCGGGGGGATTTCCAGCATGCTGACGAAACGTGCGGCTTCGAAGTAGCCGGGTCGGCCGAACTGGATGGCGGCGTTGCCCGACTCGCGAACGACCAGCGGTAACCAGCCGATCTCGAGATCGGCGCCGGTCGCCACCACCAGCTGCGCTGTGCGTGCGCGGGCGATCAGCGAGGGTTTGGCCTCGATTCGGTGGGGATCCTGCAGGCCGTGCGTGGCCGTGTAAACACTGACCTTGTCGCCGCCGACTTCCTGCGCCAGCGCTCCCCATTCCGGGACAGTGGCGAAGATGTTGAAGGCGGCATGCGCCGGCAGCGAGACTGCGAGCAGGATCAAGAGGGAAAAGAAACGTGTCACGATAACTCCTTGGCGGTGAATGTCGCGCCGGGCGGCAAGAGCCAGCCGACCGGCGCCGCTGGTCCTAGAACTTGTGGGCGCCATGGCTGCCCATGCTCATGATGTATTGCAGGGTCACCTGGTTGTCGGTCACTCCCTGCATCGACCGGTCCTGCGCATACTGCAGGCGCATGCGTGCGAACTCGCTCCAGCTGTAGTCGGCCATCACCGTGGCGCGCTGCGGGCGATAATCGGCGACCAGCAGGTTGTTCTCGTTGACGCCGAAATCGCGCCTGCCGGAATCGAGCCGGTCATAACGCAGACCGGCACGCCAGTTGGGCGTGAACTGATAGACGCCCTGCAGATACCATCCGGACTGGCGCGTGTCATAGTTGCTGAGGACCGTGGCGCCGCTCATCGCCGGATCGCAGGCGTTGCCGACGCCCTCTTCATCCAGGCAGTCGAGCTCGCCCTTCTCCGTTCGCCGGAAGTACTCGCCCTGCAGCTTGAAGTTGCGATCGCTCGGGTTGCCGTCAGGCGCCCACTTCCAGACGAAGTCGGCAATCCAGGTCTTCGTCGTGCCATCGAACAGGCCCTGTGCCGCGAGGCCGTTGACGTCCTCGAATTCCGCTTCGCGGTCCTTCGCCGAGGTCTGCAGATACGACAGGCCGGCGAGCCAGCTGTTGGCCACCCCGACATCGCCGCCGAACTTGACGTAGGCCGCGCCGGCGTTGGCGCCGTTCGCGTTTTCGTCCGTTCCGGGGTAAGTGGAGCCGCGGCCAGCCTCAAGACCGATCTCGACGAAGAGCTTGCTTGGTGCCACCCATTTCAGCTGAGCGCCATCCTGGGTGTAGCTGGCATGGCTGCCAAACAGCACCTGATACATCAGGGGTGCATCGGCGAAATCCCAGGCGTGCGGATGTTTGTCGTTGAGGTAGCCGATCCCCGAACGGAAACGACCGCCCTTGAGGCCCAGGCCGTGACCGATTGCCAGCGACTGGAACCAGGCCTCTTCGACCTCGACTTCGTTGTCCTGAATACCCAGCGTCAGATTGCCGCGCCAGTAGGGGTCGATGCCGGCGGTGAACACCAGTTCGCTATGATCGATCGAGAATCCTCTCTGCTCGGCGCTGTGGTCATCGCCATGGCTGTGCCCGTTGGCCGGCCAGAAGCCGGTGATTCCACGTTCCGGGATGTCCTTCATGTTCTTGTACTGGCCCTGCAGGATCACCGATATCTCGGGGTTGAAAGCACTCATCGCGGCGGCTGGCGCAGCCGGTGGCGGTGCTGTTGCCACCTGCACGGCGGTGGCTTCGGCCTTTGCTGCGGTCTTTTCGGCGTCGGCAAGGCGGCTTTCGAGCGCTGCGATGCGTTGTTCGTAGCTTTCCTTCATTTGTTTGACCTGGGCACGGATCTCGGCCAGAGCGGCGTCGTTGGCAGCATCCGCCGACGGGGCAAAGCAGAGCACCGCAGCCAGGGCGGCGGTAAGTGTGGTACGCATGACGATTCCTCCAGTGAGCACTGCACTTCACCCGGCGGGGGCTGGGCGATGGACTGTTCGGGGCAGGCGGTCAGGCGGCGGGAGGAGCGCGGGCGCATTCGCGCGGGTTCTGCGGCGAACAACGGCCATGGCTTGTCCCGGCCGGCGACGCGAGAGGGGAAAACGGCTCGGGCAACGCCTTGGCAAGCGCGGGCAGGGGTGCATCCAGCGCGTGCACGGCGAGGCAGAGGGTGCACACCGGTTCGCCCCCTTCATCGGCGGCAGGCTGCAGGTGTTCGAGTGAATGGAGAAGCGCAGCCGACTGGGCAAACAGCAGCAGGACCGCCAGGAAGGCTGCGCGGGCGAACGTCATTCGCGCGTCCTTACCGCGCCGGCAGGACGGGTGCGTCAGTGCAGCCAACCTGCAGGGAGATGATGTCCGGATTGGCAGGCTGGTCGATAGTGGCGGCGGTCTTCATGGCGGCCAATTTAAGCACAGGGGACTTCTACTTGCAACACAGTTGCAAGTAGAAGTCCCTCAAGGAAGAATGCCCGCTTGACTTCGGTTTTCAAGGCCAGCGATACTCGTGCAGCGGCGCGGCGGTTTTTGCCGGCGGTGTCCGGTGAGTGCCAGCCAGCCGGGCTGACCCAGTCAATGCGCCTTCCCAAGCAAGGCGTCTGTCGTCGAGGAGAAGATTGATGCAACCCTTGTGTTTCGTTTTGATGCCTTTCGGCAGGAAGACCATTGCCTCGGGGGCCACCATCGACTTCGACGCGGTCTATCAGGAGCTGATTGCTCCGGCCATTGCAGCGGCGGGCATGGAGGCGCTGCGCGCCGACGAGGAGGTCACCGGTGGTGTGATCCACAAGCCGATGTTCGAGCGGCTGATCCTTTGTGATTTCGCGGTCGCCGATCTGACCGGTGCCAATGCCAACGTTTTCTACGAACTTGGCCTGCGCCATGGTGTTCGCCCGGCTACCACGGTGCTGCTCTGCGCCGGCCCGATGCCCTTCGATGTCGCGCTGCTGCGCGCGCTACCCTATCAGCTTGGCGCGGATGGCCGGCCGACCGCCGTGCCGATCGCCGTCGAGGGCCTGCGCAAGCTGCTCGATGCGGCCCGGCGAACGCAGGGGGAGGCGAACCTGGACAGCCCGGTCTTCCAGCTGGTCGATGGCTACACGCCGCCAGACATTGCCCGGCTGAAGACCGATGTGTTCCGTGATCGAGCCCATTATGCGATCGCGGCACGCAACCGCCTGGCGGCTGCCCGCCGCGTCGGTAGCGCCGCGCTGGCCGAGGTGGCGAGCACCCTGGGCGACATAGGGGATCTCGAATCCGGGGTGGTCATCGACCTGTTTCTCTCCTATCGCGCACTCAGCGACTGGCAGGCAATGATTGATCTTGCCGTGCAGATGCCGGCGCCCCTGGCACGCAGCGTGATGGTCCGGGAGCAACTTGGCTTCGCCCTCAACCGTCTGAAACGTCGCGATGAGGCCGAGCAACTGCTGCGCGAGCTGATCAGGGAGCGCGGGCCGAGCAGCGAGACCAATGGTCTGCTTGGCCGCGTTTACAAGGATCGCTGGGAGGATGCGCGCACTGCCAACGATCTGCTCGGCGCTGCCGGCTGGATCGGCAAGGCGATCGAGGCTTACCTGCAGGGTTTCGAGGCCGATTGGCGCGACGCCTATCCGGGGATCAATGCGGTGACGCTGATGGAACTGAAGAACCCGCCCGACCCGCGGCGGCTCGAACTGCTGCCGGTGGTCAGTTACGCGGTCAAGCGTCGCCTGGCCAGGGGTACGCCCGATTACTGGGACCACGCGACGCTGCTCGAGCTGGCTGTTCTGCAAAAGGACGAGTCGGCGGCAACCGAGGCCGCTGCCAACGCACTGGCAGCGGTTCGTGAGAACTGGGAGCCGGAAACGACGGCGCGCAATCTGGCTCTGATACGCCAGGCACGCTCTTCTCGCGGCGATGCTGTCGCCTGGGCGTCCGTGCTCGAGGAGGCTCTCGCCAAGCGCGCTGGCGGCTGACGCGGGCTACTACGGTGACGCCGGCGGTCGCCGGTCAGCTTGCCCGGGCGGCCCGGGATTTCAGATCAGTTGCCGGCTGGCAAGCTCATCCTTCAGCCAGGCATAGCAGATCGGTGCGGCGACCAGTCCGGCAAGACCGAAGGTGCTCTCCATGAACAGCATTGCGGTCAGCAGCTCCCAGGCCTTGGCCCTGATCTGGGCGCCGACGATGCGTGCGTTGAGGAAGTACTCGAGCTTGTGAATCAAGATCAGGAAAGTCAGCGAGGAGATGGCCACCATTGGCGAGTGAGCCAGGCTGACGACGAAGATCACCGTGTTGGAAACCAGGTTGCCAACCACCGGCAGCAGGCCGGCGATGAAAGTGACGACGATCATCGTCTTGGTAAGTGGTAGGTGAATGCCAAACAGCGGCAGGAGGACGGCCAGATAAAGCGCACTGAACAGGGTGTTCAGTGCCGAGATCCTTACCTGGGCGAACACGATCCGGCGGAAGGCATCGCCAAGGCGAGAGATCCTGTCGGCCAGAGCGAGCGCCAGCGGCCCGGTGGTTTCGTCATGGTTGGCCTCGCGCAGCGACACCATGCCACCGATGACCATGCCGATGAGCACGTGCGCGAGTATGTGGCCGGTTTCCTTGCCGATCATCTGCAGTTCGGCCGAATGTTCTCGCAGCCATTGGCTGGCAGATTCACGCATCGCTTTGCCGTCTCGCGGCAGCAGGTCGGCCAGCCATGCGGGCAGCGTCGAGCGAGAGGTTTCGATGATTTCAGCCATCTTCGCCAGCAGCGCAGCGAAACTGCCTCCCTCGCTATTCATGAAGGCAATGAGCCCGAGCACTGCCCCGCTTACCGCGCCGAGTACAAGTAGTACCACCAGGCCGACAGCCAGCCCCCGGGCGCGCGCACTCGAGAGGTGTCGGGCGAAGAACGGCGCCAGCACGTGCACCAGTTCGTACACCAGCAGACCGGCAATCAATGCCGGCAACAGGTGGACCGTGAGGATCATCAGCATTGCCAGCAGGGCCAGGCAGCAGGAGACGTACTCATATGCGGTGGCTCTGCCGAGGCGGTTGTCTGGCGCAATCATGACTGCCTCCCGTGAGATGAATCGGTCGGGGTGTCAGCGCTGCTGTATTGATCGTTGAGCCACGCCAGTACGCCAAGGCCGGCCGCGCGGCCGCTGGCAAGACACGCGCTGAGGAGATAGCCGCCGGTCGGCGCTTCCCAGTCGAGCATTTCGCCGGCGCAGAACACGCCCGGGAGCTGCCGCAGCATCAGTCGTTCGTCCAGCGCTTCGAAGCACACGCCGCCGGCGCTGCTGATCGCCTCGTCCAGCGGTCGCGCTGCGATCAGGCGAACCGGCAGGGACTTGATGGCGGCGCCAAGGGACTCGGGATGGGCGAAGTTGCTTGCCGCGACGCATTCGTGCAGCAAGGCAACCTTGGCACCCTTGAGCTGCAGGCGGCTTTGCAGGTGGCTGCTCAGCGAGCGCGCCCCGCGCGGCCGTGCCAGCTCGCTGACGACACGGGCGAGGTCGTGCCCGGGTAGCAGGTCGAGGTGCAGGGTTGCCGATCCACGACTGGCGATCTCGTCGCGCAAGACGGCGGAGAGGGCGTAAATCAGGCTACCTTCGAGCCCGCTTGCGGTCAGCACGAATTCACCCTGGCGACGATGCTGGACACCCGCCGAGTCAACGAGAGAGGCGACCACAGGCTTGATTGCTGCGCCGGCAAAGCGTTCGCTGAGGTACGGGCTCCAGCCGACGTCAAAGCCGCAGTTTGCCGGACGCAGTGGTGCTACGGGTATGCCCGCCTGTTCGAGGAGCGCGCACCAGCGTCCGTCGGAACCGAGCTTCGGCCAACTGCCACCACCGAGCGCCAGGACGACCGCCGCTGCCTCGCGCTGCTGTTCGCCATCGGGTGTCGCGTAATCAAGCCGCGTACTGCCGGTGCTGGAACGTGTCCAGCCGCACCAGCGGTGGCGCACGTGGAAAACCACGCCGGCACCGCGTAGGCGCTGCAGCCAGGCGCGCAGGAGCGGCGCGGCTTTCATGTCGGTGGGGAAAACGCGTCCGGAGCTGCCGACGAAGGTTTCCACGCCAAGGCCTCGCGCCCATTCGCGCAAGGCCGCTGGACCAAAGGCGTCGAGCAGTGGCGTCAGCTGATCCTGCCGGCTGCCATAGCGGGAGCGAAACATGGCTGCCGGTTCCGAGTGCGTGAGGTTCAGACCACCCTTGCCGGCGATCAACAGCTTGCGGCCGACCGAGGGCATGGCATCGTAAAGATCGACCGTCGCTCCGCCAGCGCTGAGCGCTTCAGCCGCCATCAGGCCTGCCGGCCCACCGCCGATGACGGCGACCCGGGCAGGTGGGGAACTGCTTCGATCTTTCAAGCGACGACCAGGCGCGCTGCGCTGCTGCTGCGCCGGCTCAGCCAGTTCAGGCCGAGGGCGGGAAGGGCGGCCTGCAGTCGTTCCGGCTGGGCGGTTGCCAGAAGTATCAGTCGGCCCTGCCCGTGGGCGTCGGTGCCGGCGAGGCGCACGCACTGGCGGGCGACGGCGTCGGCGACGTCGACCAGGGTCGCCTTGTTGGCCACGATCGTTTCAAGTACCGGACACAGAAACGCGTAATGGGTGCAACCGAGAACGATCTGGTCCACCCCGGCGGCGAGCAGGGGGGCCAGATGTTGCCGGGCTTCTTCGACAAAGTCCGGTTCATCGAGGCGTAGCGTCTCCACTCTGGTGGCCCAACCAGGGCAGGCTTCGACCCTGACCTGTACTGATCCGGCGTGTCGCCGGATCAGGTCGGCCAGCCGCTCGCTGCGCGCCGTGGATTCCGTTGCCAGGACGGCGATGCGGCCACTGCGCGACAGCGCCGCGGCCGGCTTGACACCGGGCTCGACGCCGACCACTGCCAGGCCGGGAAAGGTCTCGCGAAAGGCCGCCACGGCGGCCGCGGTGGCGGTGTTGCAGGCAACGACGATGACGCGGCAGCCTTGGTCAACCAGGTGACTGCCGATCCGCAGCACACGGCTGCGGATGTAGGCGTCGTCCTTGTCACCATAGGGCAGATGCGCGGTGTCGGCAAGGTAAACCAGGTCGGCGCGGGGCAGCGCGCGGGCGATGGCTGCCAATACCGAGAGGCCGCCGAGGCCACTGTCGAAAACGCCAATCATCGAGTCAGACGAAAGCTCCGCGATGGGCCATCAGCCAGAGCTGTCCACCGGCGACGGCTGAGGCTTGTGGGGAGATGCTCTGCGGCGCCTCTAGCGGGCAGCGACGACGGCGATTTCAATGAGGAAGTCGTGATGGGCCAGTTTGGCTTCAACGCAGACCCGTACCGGCGCTGTCCCGTGTGGAATCCATCGGTCCCAGACCGCGTTGACGGCAATGGCGTCGCCGATATCCCGCAGGTAGATGGTGACCATCAGCAGGCGCGTCTTGTCGCTGCCTGCCTGTTCCAGCAGTTTTTCGATGCCGGCGAGAACCTCGTGTGTCTGGGTGGCGACGTTGCTGTCAAGCGTCTGCGGCGTCTCGACGAGGTAGATGGTGTTGCCATAGGCGCAGATATCGGAATATCGCTGCGTCGTGCCGTGCCGCTCTATCGCCATGGGTGCCTTCTCCAGAAAAGGCGAGGCTGGCCGAAAACCAAATCCCCGCCTGGCCACTCCCGGAAACTCAGGCAACCGCGACCGGGATCTTGCCGATCCTGGCCTGCCATTCCTTCGGGCCGGTGTCATGCACCGATGTGCCGCTGGCATCCACCGCCACGGTCACGGGCATGTCCTTGACATCGAATTCGTAAATTGCCTCCATGCCGAGGTCGGCGAAACCGACCACCCTTGCTGTCCGGATGGCTTTCGCGACGAGATAGGCGGCGCCACCGACGGCCATCAGGTACGCCGACTTGTGTTTTCTGATGGCCTCGATCGCCGTCGGTCCCCGCTCGGCCTTGCCCACCATCGAGATAAGGCCGGTTTCGGCCAGCATCATCTCGGTGAACTTGTCCATTCGCGTTGCGGTCGTTGGGCCAGCCGGGCCAACGGCTTCGTCACGCACGGGATCAACCGGTCCGACGTAATAGATCACCCGATTGGTGAAGTCGACCGGCAGTTTCTCACCTTTGGCCAGCATGTCCTGGATCCGTTTGTGCGCCGCATCGCGCCCGGTCAGCATCTTGCCGTTGAGAAGCAGCGTCTGGCCAGGTTTCCATGCGGCGACTTCGGCGGGGGTCAGCGTGTCGAGGTTGACTTGTGTCGAGGTCGCGGTGTTTGGCATCCAGTTGACCTTGGGCCATTCATTCAGGTCCGGTGGTGTCAGGACAGCCGGTCCGGAGCCGTCGAGATGGAAATGCGCGTGGCGGGTTGCCGCACAATTGGGGATCATGGCCACCGGCAGGCTGGCGGCATGGGTCGGGTAGTCGAGGATCTTGACGTCGAGGACGGTGGTCAGGCCGCCGAGACCCTGCGCGCCGATGCCCAGCGCATTGACCTTTTCGTAGAGCTCGAGGCGCAATTCCTCGACTCGATTGCCCGGTCCACGAGCGATCAATTCATGGATGTCGACCGGCGCCATCAGCGATTCCTTGGCCAGCAGCATCGCTTTCTCCGGCGTGCCGCCAATGCCGATGCCAAGGATTCCCGGCGGACACCAGCCAGCGCCCATGGTTGGCACCGTCTTGAGAACCCAGTCGACGATCGAGTCGGACGGGTTGAGGGCGTAGAACTTGGACTTGTTTTCCGAACCGCCGCCCTTGGCGGCGCAGATGACTTCCAGGTGGTGGCCGGGAACGATCTCGTAATGGACGACGGCGGGGGTGTTGTCGCGCGAGTTCTTGCGCGCGCCGGCGGGGTCGAGCAGGACAGAGGCGCGCAGCTTGTTGTCAGGGTTGTTGTAGGCGCGGCGAACACCCTCGTCGCACATTTCCTGCACCGACAGGCTGGCGTCCCATTTGACCTCCATGCCGACCTTGAGGAAGATGACCGCAATGCCCGTGTCCTGGCAGATCGGGCGGTGCCCTTCGGCACACATGCGGCTGTTGGTGAGAATCTGGGCGATGGCATCCTTGGCCGCCGGACTCTGTTCGCGTTCGTAGGCGGCGCCGAGCGCCTTGATGTAGTCAAGTGGGTGATAGTAGCTGATGTACTGGAAGGCGTCGGCAACGCTCTGGATAAAGTCTTCCTGCTTGATAGTGGTCATTTCAGGCTCTCTCGGTTGGGTGGCGGGGCGTCCCCCGCTGGGGATCAGTTCAGTGCTTGCCGGCAGGTGTCGACCGGCTCAGCGCCAGGGTCTGGGTCATCACCCGGTCGACCCAGACCATGGACAGTGCCGAGAGGAGGAAGACGGCATGGATGATGACCTGCCACATGATCGTATGCTGGTTCATGTTTTGAGCATTGATGAAGGTCTTCAGGAGATGAATCGAGGAAATGCCGATGATTGCGGTCGACAGCTTGATCTTGAGCACGCCGGCGTTGACATGCGAGAGCCACTCGGGCTGGTCGGGATGGCCGTCAAGGTCGAGGCGGGAAACAAAGGTTTCATAGCCGCCGATGATGACCATGATCAGCAGGTTGGCGATCATCACCACGTCGATCAGGCCGAGAACGACGAGCATGACTTCGGTCTCGTTGATGCGGGTGGCGCTGAAAAAGAGGTTGTGGACCAGATGCGACAACTCGAGCATGAAGAGATAGACATAGGCCCCCTGGGCAATGATCAGGCCAAGGTAGAGCGGTGCCTGCAGCCAGCGACTCCAGAAGATGAACATCTCGAGTTTGTCTACGGTGGGTTTCAGTGAGGACATGGTTTCAACGTTGGGCGTTTGGGATGCTTGATTCTAGCACCAAAAAAAGGCCTGTTTCCGTCGCGCTGCAAGGCCATGCCGTAAGTGGTGTGTAAGATTGGCGGGGTCTAATCCGAGGAGATTGGCGTGCCACCAGGCCATCCCTGAAGCGTATCATTTGCCTTCGGCGACGCGGAATTCACAAACAATGGGTTCTTTTCGCCACTTGCTGCATCGCTTTCTTGAATCTTCCACAAATACTGAACAGGAGACGGGATATGTCACTGAACGAGGCCCTAGACTTTTTTGAGCCCTCCGCCGAGTTTGTCAAACAGGCGACGATTTCGGGCATGGATGCTTACAAGGCACTGTGCGCCGAGGCTGAGAAGGATTACACGGGTTACTGGGGTCGCCTTGCCCGCGAGCACATTTCCTGGAAACAGCCGTTCACGCAGGTGCTTGACGAGTCCAACGCTCCGTTCTTCAAATGGTTTGCCGACGGCAAGTTGAATGCTTCGTACAATTGTCTCGACCGTAACGTCGAAGCCGGTCTTGGCGACAAGGTGGCGATCGTCTTCGAAGCCGATGACGGCGAGGTCAAGCGGATCACCTACAAGGAACTGCTGTCGCGCGTCAGCCAGTTCGCCAACGGCCTGCGGTCGCGCGGCATCAAGAAGGGTGACCGGGTACTGATCTACATGTCGATGGGCGTCGAGGGCATCGTGGCAATGCAGGCCTGTGCGCGCATCGGCGCCATTCACTCGGTGGTCTTTGGCGGTTTCTCGGCGCAGTCGGTGCGTGACCGGGTCAACGATGCTGGTGCCGTGGCGGTGATCACCGCCGACGAGCAATGTCGCGGTGGCAAGAAGATCCCGCTCAAGCCGGCGGTCGACGAGGGCATTGCGCTGGGTGGTTGCGAGTCGGTGAAGGATGTGATCGTTTTCCGGCGTACCGGTGGCGCCTGCAACATGGTCGCCGGTCGTGATATCTGGTGGCACGACGTGATCGCCGGTCAGTCCGATGTCTGCGAGCCGGAGTGGGTCGAAGCCGAGCATCCCTTGTTCCTGCTGTACACCTCGGGCTCGACCGGCAAACCGAAGGGCGTCCAGCATTCGACGGGCGGTTACCTGCTGCACGCTGTGCTGACGATGAAGTGGACCTTTGACCTGAAGCCCGACGATCTTTTCTGGTGTACCGCAGACATCGGCTGGGTCACCGGTCACACTTACATCACCTATGGGCCACTCGCCTGTGGCGGAACGGAGATGGTTTTCGAAGGCATCCCGACCTATCCGGATGCCGGTCGCTTCTGGAAGATGATCCAGGACCACAAGGTCACCATCTTTTACACGGCGCCGACGGCCATCCGCTCGCTGATCAAGGCTGCCGACACCAATCCGTCGGTTGCGCCGACGCAGTATGACCTGTCGTCGCTGCGCCTGCTGGGCACGGTTGGCGAGCCGATCAACCCGGCCGCCTGGCAGTGGTATTACAACAGCGTCGGCGGCGGTCGCTGCCCGATCGTTGATACCTTCTGGCAGACCGAGACCGGCGGCCACATGATCACGCCGCTGCCGGGCGTTACGCCGCTGGTACCGGGCTCATGCACCTTGCCCTTCCCGGGCATCCAGGCTGCCGTGGTCGACGAAACAGGCACCGAACTCGATTGGGGCAAGGGCGGTCTGCTGGTCGTGAAGAAGCCTTGGCCGGCGATGATCCGCAACATCTGGGGTGATCCCGAGCGGTTCAAGAAGTCGTATTATCCGGACGATTTCGCTGGCAAGCTGTACCTCGCCGGCGATGGTTCCATACGGGACATCAACACCGGCTATTTCACGATCACCGGTCGTATTGATGACGTGCTGAACGTTTCCGGTCACCGTATGGGAACCATGGAAATCGAGTCGGCGCTGGTTTCGCACCCGATGGTGGCGGAAGCGGCAGTGGTGGGTCGCCCGGATGACCTGACAGGCGAGGCGATCTGTGCCTTTGTCGTGCTGAAGGGTCCGCGGCCGACGGGTGAAGCGGCGAAGAAGATGATCAAGGAACTGCAGGATCATGTCGGACGGGAGATTGGCCCGATTGCCAAGCCGAAGGATCTGCGTTTTGGCGAGAACCTGCCAAAAACCCGCTCCGGAAAGATCATGCGTCGTCTGCTGCGCTCCCTGGCCAGAGGTGAAACGGCCGCGCAGGACGTTTCGACGCTTGAGAATCCGGCCATTCTGGAGCAGCTGCGGGGTGGATGATCGAAAGGCGGTCGCGCGGTCCGGCGCGTTCTGAAGCATCGGGCCGCAGCGGCGGGCTGCTCACGGCGACCCCCCGCGTGTCGCCCTGTCTGACTTTGGCTGGGCGGCAAAGTCGGACACGAGCAGAACTGGCGGCTGAGCCTCTACCAAGCGGGCCGGCGCTCTAGGTGCCGGCCTGTTCTTTTGTGCCGATCGAGGAGCAGGCATGAGCAACAGTGCGACAGAGATACTGGTCTCGGCATGCATCCGCTTCCTGCAGGCTTACCCACCATTTGATCGAATGGAGGGCGAGGCGCTGCGCTTTCTCGCCGAGCATGTCAGGCTTGCTCATTACCCGAGGAGCGCCCTGATTCTGTCGAGCGAGATGGGCGTCGCGCGTGCTCTTTACATCATGCAGCGTGGCAGGGTGCGGGTGAAGGCGGGCGCCGGGCTTGCTCACAGTGAGCATTCGCCGACCAACCTGGGTCCTGGTCAGTGCTTCGCCATCGCGGCGCTGATGGCGCAGCGGCCGACATCCAGTGCCTATACGGCTGCCGAGGACGTCTTCTGCTACGAATTGCCGGCCAGTGACTTCTTCACCCTGACCCAGAAGAGCACGGTCTTCAACCTTTTCTGCACGCAGTACATCGCCGATCTGCTCAAGCAGTCGCAGCAGCAGTTGCAGCTTCAACTGGCCCAGCGCGCTGGCGAGCAGAGGACGATGAATTCTCCGCTGGCCTCGATTGTCAAGCGGGAGCCGGTTTCGGTGGGGTTGGCAGCGTCCATCCGCCAGGTGGTCGAGTTGATGGCCGCCAGCCACCTCGGTTCGATGGTGATTGTCGATGACCTGCAGCAGCCGGTCGGCATCTTCACCCTGTCGGACGTGCTCAAGCGGATTGTCTTGCCCGGCACTTCGCTGGATCAGCCGATTTCGACGGTGATGTCGCCTGTGCTGCAGACCTTGCCGATGGCTGCCAACGCTCACGATGCGGCACTGGCGATGGCCATGCACGGCATCCGCCATGTGCTGGCGGTGGACGAGGGTGGTCGCCTGAAGGGCGTGATTTCCGAGCGCGATCTGTTCAAGCTGCAGGGGGCTGGCCTGCGACAGATCCGGCACGCGATCGATGCCGCGAGCAGTCTCGAGGTGCTGCAGCATGCTCGCGCGGATGTTCGGCAGCTGTCGCTGACGATGCTCACCGAGGGGGTCGGCGCGCAGGAGATCACCCAGTTCATTTCGACGCTGAACGACACCGTGACCCGCCGCATCATCGAGCTGAATCTCGATCGGCATGACCTCTACGGAATCGACTGGGCGTGGCTGTCTTTTGGTTCGGAGGGTCGTGACGAACAGACCTTCACCACCGACCAGGATAACGGGATCGTTTATATCTGTACCGACATCATGGATCGCGAGCTGACGCAACTGCGTTTTCTTGAGTTCGCGCGTGACGTCAATGCCGATCTCGACCAATGTGGTTTCCCGTTGTGCAAGGGGAACATCATGGCCAGCAACCCGGATCTGTGTCTGACGCTCGAGGAGTGGGAGGAAAGATTCGCGCGTTGGGTGCGCACGCCGGAGCCGCAGGCTTTGCTCAACGCGACCATCTTCTTCGATTTTCGACCGCTCTACGGCCGCTTCAATCTCGCCCACCGGTTGCGCCTTTCATTGCTCAGGCAGACGCGTGGAAATCCACTGTTCCTGCGCATGCTGGCGCAAAACGCGCTCGCCGTGTCGCCGCCGCTGGGCAGGATCCGTGACTTCGTCACCGGTTCTGATCCAGACCATCCGGGAACCATCGATCTCAAGAAATATGGTGTCCGCCTGTTTACCGATGCAGCACGGGTTTTTGCGCTGGCACATGATGTCGAGGCGACCAACACCGTGCAACGTCTCAAGCGCGCGGCTGCGGTGATGAATATTTCTTCGGATGACCTGGCTGCGAGTCTCGAGGGTTTCAACTTCATTCAGCTTTTGCGCCTGCGGCACCAGCATTTCGAGCAGGAGCACGGGCGTGCCGGAGACAATCTCATTCGACCGGAGGAACTGAACGAGATCGAGCGACGTATCCTGAAAGAGGCCTTCCGGCAGGCACGCAAGCTGCAGGCACGCCTGAAACTCGATTACCAACTCTGACCATGACCTGGTTTTCGCGAATTTTCTCCGGTCAGCAGGCCCCTGGCCAAGCACTGACAGCCAGGCAGCAGCAGCTGATCGCCGGTTGGCAGCATTTGCCTGAGGCGGATCTGCGCCGTTCGCACTATCGCTGTCGCTACGTGGTGGTGGACGTCGAAGCGACCGGAAGCAACGTCACCAGCGATCGCCTGTGTTCGATTGCCGCGCTGGCCCTGGTCGATGGCCAGATTGACTTCAATGATGCCTTTCAGCTGCTGTTGGCAGATGTCGAGCAGGGCGTCGATTCTGCACCTTCGCCGGCTGAGCAGCCGACGCCGGAGCCGACGGTCGCCGGGCCGTCGGTCGAACCGTTGATCGACTTCCTGCAGTTTGTCGGCAAGGCGCCTCTGGTTGCCTATAACGCCCCGTTTGTTGCCAGGATGATCGACGACGCGCTGGCAGAGCATTTGGGAATCAAGCTGGGCCTGCCGTGGATCGATCTGGTGTGGGTTCTGCCCGATCTCTTTCGCGATGCCAACGATGCGCAGGGCGGGCTGGACGGCTGGCTTGCACACTTTGGCGTCGACAGCATCGACCGTCACAATGCTCTGTCGGATGCTTTCGCTAGTGCTCAATTGTTGCAGATCACCATTGCCTACGCGGCACGCAAAGGTTTCGACACGCCGGCCAGTCTGCATGCGCTCGAAAAGGCGCGGCGCCACCTGCACCAGAGCGGCTAGGTTAAGGTTAGGCCGGCGATGGCTGATCACGACACGCCGTTGCGTCAATATTACGCTTCCTACACCGCCGCCTTCTTCCTTGTCGTCCTTCTGCTGGCCGTGCTCGAGCGCTACGGCATGCCGCCGCGCTGGATAGGCTACTCTTTCCTCTTTCTGACCATCCTGCTCTACGCGACTATCGGTGTGCTGGCACGCACCACCAGTGTCACCGAGTACTACGTGGCGGGCCGGCGGGTACCGGCAGTATTCAACGGCATGGCCACCGGTGCAGACTGGATGAGCTCCGCCTCGTTCATGGGGCTGGCCGGGACCTTGTACCTGTCGGGCTATCAGGGCCTGGCCTACGTCATGGGCTGGACGGGCGGTTACGTTCTGGTTGCGCTGTTGCTGGCGCCTTATCTGCGTCGTTTTGGGCAATACACGATCCCCGACTTCCTCGCCGCCCGCTATGGCGGCAATCTGGCGCGACTGGTCGGGGTCTTTGCAACCGTCCTGGCGTCTTTTGTTTACGTCGTGGCGCAGATCTATGGCGTCGGGCTGATTACCAGCCGCTTTGTTGGCCTGCAGTTCGAGATCGGGGTGTACGTCGGCCTTGCCGGCATCCTCGTCTGCTCCTTTCTTGGCGGTATGCGCGCGGTGACCTGGACACAGGTGGCGCAATACGCCATCCTGATCGTTGCCTACCTGGTTCCGGTGACCATTCTCTCCTACCAGGTGACCGGCATTCCGCTGCCCCAGTTGACCTATGGCCAGGTGCTGCAGAAGGTACAGGTTCTTGAGGAGAAGATCTTCGAGAACCCCGCCGAGGTCGAAGCGCGCCGCCTTTTTCGCGAGCGTGCCGACGGCTACTACGAACGAATAC
Organism: Candidatus Accumulibacter necessarius; assembly: GCF_036625085.1. NCBI lineage: Bacteria > Pseudomonadati > Pseudomonadota > Betaproteobacteria > Candidatus Accumulibacter > Candidatus Accumulibacter necessarius. The sequence goes on from NZ_JAZKUM010000001.1 coordinate 279,970, forward strand.
TGACACTTCCGGCTTCGCTCGAGGAGGAGCGCCGCAGCCTGTCAGTACAGATCGATGAGTTGAAGAGCAGCAATGCGCAAATGCGCGAGGTGGTCGCACTCGAGCGGCAGCGTCGGGAGTTGCCGAAGAGCAGCGAAGATGCCCGCAGCTACTGGGACGGACTGATGCGCCAGGCAGGGCTGCGTGGGGCACCACCCGATCACCACCTGACTCCCTATCCCGGCAAGGGCGACGAGGTAAACGCCGCCGCGCGCCTGAACTTCCTCACCCTGGTCTTCTGTCTGATGATCGGCACGGCTGCCCTGCCGCACGTGCTGACGCGCTACTACACCACCCCCAGCGTACGCGAGGCGCGGCGCTCGGTTTTCTGGTCGCTGTTCTTCATCCTCGCGTTGTATCTGACGGCGCCAGCTTATGCGGCTTTTGCCAAATACGAGATTTACTCGAGTCTGATTGGCTCATCGATCGCGCAACTACCGCTCTGGGTCAGTTCATGGGGCAAGAACGGCATGGTGTCGATAGAGGACATCAACGGCGACGGTATCCTGCAACTCGCTGAATTGGCGCTCAACCCGGATGTGATCCTGCTGGCGACCCCCGAAATCGCCGGTTTGCCGTACGTCATTTCCGGCCTGGTGGCTGCCGGTGCACTGGCAGCCGCCCTGTCCACTGCCGATGGGCTGTTGCTGACGATAGCCGGGGCCCTGTCGCATGACGTCTATTACAAGACCTTTCGCCCACAAGCGACAACGCAGTGGCGGCTGGTGGTTTCGAAATCCCTGCTGCTGGTGGTCGCCGTGCTGGCGGCCAGTGTGGCCTCGCAGAAGCCTGCCACCATTCTCTTCATGGTCGCCTGGGCCTTCTCACTGGCCGGCGCCGCTTTCTTCCCAGCCCTGATTCTTGGGGTTTTCTGGAAGCGGGCGACGCCGGCCGGTGCCGTGAGCGGCATGGCGATTGGTCTTCTGGTGACCGTCTATTACATGGTGAGCCTCTTGCAAAACTCACCCGGACAAATTGCTGCGCCGCACCATTCGCTCTCGGGGAGCGATTTTTTTCGCGAGGGAGGTCTCCTTGGCTGAGCGGCTAACCGTATGGCATGGTTTGCCTCATGCGGGGCGAGCGCCCTCCTGCATTCCGCGAATGCACAGCGGCCGGAGAGGGAACGCTGGCGGTCATCGTCGTAATCGCATCAACTGGTCAGCGGACAGCGCCAGGATGCCGAACATCAGGTGAGCCATCACTTTGGTGTCGCCTTTGACCCGGATGGTCTGACCGCCGAATTCATCCTTCAGCCGGGCGTTGCTCCGCTCGGCGGCGGTCCGTTCGTTGTAGCGGATCGCTTCAGCCGGGGAGAATTCGATCTTCTCTCCGCGGCGCGGATTGTGATCGATCAGGGGGACGTGGCCCAGGCTCTGGCTGTGCTCGCGCAAGTCGGCGCTGCAATAGGCCGCATCCATGAGGTCGTAAAGGTTGGTGACGCGATCGGCGCTGATCAGCGACAGCGGAATGGCGGCCAAGCTGTCGTGCATCGAGGCGCTGGAGAGCAGCGCCGCAATGGGGACGCCGCAGTCGGCGGTGTCGAGATGCAGCTTGTAGCCGCGCCAACTGTTCTTGTAGCCTTGGGCATTGCACTTCGTGCCGCGATCACACGCGGTGGGAATCTCTTCGAGCATTTGAGCCAACGTTTGCTCGCGCTGGCGCTTGATCGGGGCGGCCTTCGCAGCCGGACGTGCTTCGCCGCGCCGCGGGCGGCCTCTCTTGCGTGCCGGTGCGGGCGTTTCAGGCACGCTCGTCTCGGCAGGGCGCTCTTCCTTCGGCAACAGGGCGGCCTGTGCCGTGGCGGCCGCTTCCGATGCGGGCGTTTCCTTCCGGGACGGACGTTCGCGGGCTTCGATGGCCGTGCCGTCACGATTGAGATGCCCGATCAGCTGATCTCCCAGATGTTCCTTGATCAGGGCTTCATGCACGCGCTGGCTCAGGCCCCCTTCGGCAAACTCGTCGAAGGCGCGCGAGAAGGTCGCCTCGGAAGGCAGCGTCTTGTGTAGCGGGAAACCACAGATGCGGCGCAGCGCACGGTCGATCATCAGGCGTTCAATCAGCCCCACGGTCGTCGTCAGGCCCAACACGGCCTTGGCCACAAAGGCGTTCGCCAGCCACGCCCGTTCAAACGGCGGACGCCCTACGCCACACCACGAAACCGCCGTGAATTCCTCGATACGTACCCATTCCAGCGTGTGGATGACCTTCTCCAGCTTCGGCGTCAGCGGACCCACTTGCGCCTTCAACTCGGGCAGTAACTCGTGCTGAACCACGTGCCACCGTTGCATGATCAGCTGGGGTTGGGTAGTATTCATTTGGCGGGCGTTATGATATTGGTCTCGATAACCATATCATGCCAGAAGTGGCCGCCCGCGTCCTCCGCTTTCGCCTCCAGCCGCGAAAAAATCAGCCCTGCAGGGTGAGTTTTGCAAGAGGCTCATGGTGAGAGTGCATTTTGATGCTATCCCCTGGCTAGGTATTCAGGGGATCGGCATGGAGCCCTGGCTGGGGATTCAGTCAACCTCGGCCGGGGTGTGGGGCGTTGCCGCCGGCTTTCTGACGATCGTCGTGGTCAGCCTGCTGGGCAAGCCGCCCAGTCAGGAAACGCAGGATTTCGTCGAAAGCGTTCGTTATCCGGAGTTTGACCGCTGGTGATGGCTCGCCTGGCGCCGAGGGCCTTGCCCACGCCCGGGTTGAGCTGGCTGCCGGCAGCGAAGGAGGTTCAATGCGGCTCGGTCGCAAGCATCGGGATTACTGGCGGCGCAACCTCAAGCTGACGGCGTCTTTGCTGGCGGTGTGGTTTGTCGTCACCTTCGTCGTCAGCTACTTTGCGCGCGATCTGGCAGATGTCACCGTGCTCGGCTTTCCTCTCGGCTTCTACATGGGCGCCCAGGGCGCGCCGGTGATCTACCTGTTGATCATCTGGTGGTACGCCCGCTATATGAACAATCTCGACCGCGAGTACGGGGTGAGTGACGGTGAAAGCGAGGAGTGAGGCAAACGGGCTCCCGACCGGCGCTGATCTATCCCAAGCTCGATGGCTGAGTCCTCGGGGAGAGCAGGCGAGCGACCAATCGGTGCTATTCCAGAATCAAGGCACTGCCGAGCCCAAACATCGTCATGCTGATCAGCAAATCGAGAGCCCGCCAGGCGATGGGCTTTGCGAACAGCGGGGCCAGAAAACGCGCCCCGTAACCGAGTGCAAGGAACCAAGCAAAGCTCGCGCCAACAGCTCCTGCGCCAAAAATCCATCGTCCCTCTTCTCGTTGGCTGGCCAGCGAACCGAGAAGGATGACAGTATCCAGATAAACGTGCGGATTGAGGAAGGTAAGGGCGAGACAGGTCGCGAGGGCAGCACCGAGCGGTAACCCGGTCCCGGCGCCGACGATGAGCTGTTCCGCTTTGAGGGCACGTCGTGCCGACGCCAGTCCATAGACGAACAAACACGCCGCGCCGCCGTAGCGGGCAAGGTTGAGAAACACGGGCTGGGCTTGAATCAATGCCCCCAGCCCAGCAATACCGGCTGCGATCAGCAGGGCGTCGGCGCTTGCGCAGAGGAGCACAAGTGGCAGGATGTGTTCGCCCCGGATGCCTTGGCGAAGCACGTACGAATTTTGCGCACCAATGGCGACGATGAGGACTGTACCGGACAGGAATCCGGCAATCAGGTCAGCGGGCATGACTTGTCAGTGAAGTTGGCAATGTAGTCAGGTTATGGTGCGCCGCGAGATCAGTACAGTTAAAATTCCTGATGATTCATTAGACTGGCTAATTTATGAAGGTTGACAACGCTCAATTGGCCGCGTTTGCCGAAGCCATCCGCGAGGGCAGTTTCGAATTGGCCGCGCGGAAGTTGAACGTGACTCCGTCGGCGATTAGTCAGCGGATCAAGTTGCTGGAGGAGCGCATGGGGCAGATTCTGATCCAGCGCTCCGCGCCCTGTCAGGCGACCGTCGCCGGACGCCCTCTGCTGCGCTACGCTGAAGAACTTGCCCTCCTGGAGTCGGAGGTTCTCTCCGCACTTGGCGTCTGCGACGCCAGCGCCACAGTGGCCGTACGGATCCCGATGGTGATCAACGCCGATTCCCTGGATAGCTGGTTCGTTGAGGTGTTCGATGGGCTTGCCAGCAGCGCGGCCGTTACCCTTGACCTCAGGGTCGAGGATCAGGATCACTCGGTGACGTTGCTGCGTGAAGGCAGCGTCATGGCTGGCGTCAGTGCCAGTGCCCACCCGATTCAGGGCTGCCGGATCGAACCGCTCGGCGTGATGCGCTATCTGGCCCTGGCCTCGCCGTCCTATTTCCAGCGGCACTTTGCCGCTGGAGTCAATGCCGAATCGCTGCACGCTGCCCCGATGCTGATGTTCAACAAGAAGGATGGCTTGCAGCAGGCCTTTCTCTCCCGGCTCACGGATGCCGTCATGAAACCACCGACGCACTACGTACCCACCACACGATCTTTTGGTGAAGCGGTGTTGCGCGGCATGACCTGGGGAATGATTCCGGAACAGCTGGCAGAGGCGCATCTGAAAGCGGGGCAAGTCATCGAGCTGGCTCCGCAGCATTGGGTGGACGTGCCACTGTTCTGGCATCGCTGGCGGATTGGTTCGTCGGCCCTGGCGTCCCTTACGGAACTGGTGCATAAGGCAGCACGAAAGGCGCTGCGCCAACAACAAACCATGGACAGATAGCAGGCACGGTCACGAAAGAACGGTCCGGAGCGGCTGAAGACTGAGGGTGAGCAATGATCGAAGCGCTTTCGCGTCAGTGGTGTGAGCCAGGCGCTTCGTCCATTGGCGAATGGATTCGAATGGATCATCATCTGCACTTCCTTTCCGGGACCCGGATGCGCTGTTTGCCATGAGACGAAATGACGCACCCGGATAGCGACGATGCGGCATAGAATGACGGCCTTTGGGCAGATCTTCAATCCCCCCGAGACAGACTTGAGCGAAACGTCGAGCCTGGTCCGCACCGCCTCCGCGTACTATGAATTGCCAAGGATTGTCCGGCAGCCATTCTGGCAGACTGGTCTCTTCCTCCTGGCCGTTGCCGGCCTGCACCTGCTGGGGCTGTTGCTGGCGTTTGGGGTGGCCAGGGCACCCCAGTCTCCTGAATTTCTGCCGGTATTGACCGTGCGGGTGCTCGAGCCCGTGGCCGTAGCGGCCAGGATCGAGGAAGCGAGAAAGCGCGCTCCGCCGACAAGGGTCGTACGAGCGAGGCCGGCGCCGACAGCACCACCGCAGCGGAAAGCGTCTGCGCCGCCGCCGGTGTTGACGGCGATTGCCACCGCGCCAGCGACGGCTTCGTTTGCCGTCGCGCCGCAAGCAGCGGCAAGGTCGGAGGAGTCGCTCCCGGTGGCACCGCCGCCGGTGGTGGGGGCGCGCTTTGACGCCGATTACCTGCACAATCCCAAGCCGGCTTATCCGGCGGCGTCGCGGCGTCTGGGTGAGCAGGGGCGGGTTGTGCTGCGGGTCAGGGTGAGTGCGCACGGGCTGCCGCTGGCGGTGGAGATCAAACAATCGAGCGGCTTCCCGCGTCTGGATGAAGCCGCCCGGGCAGCCGTCGAGCGTTGGCGATTCATCCCCGCCAGACAGGGATCTGAGACGGTCGATTCCTCGGTGCTGGTGCCGTTGCAGTTTGCTCTCGAAACTTGAACAGGAAAGCGGCATGCGAATGGAGACAGGTTTGGCCCATTTCTGGGCGCAGGGTGATTGGCTGACGCACGCGGTGGCGATCCTCCTCGCCCTGCTGTCGGTGGCGAGCTGGTACGTGATTGCGGTGAAGGCTTACGGTGTCTGGCAGGCGAAGCGTTGCCATGCGCGCGCTCTGGCTTCGTTCTGGGGCGCGCCAAGCTTGCCGGCGGCCATCGAAGCGATCGGGTGCGAGGACCGGAGCGGCATTCTTGCCAGTCTGGCCATTGCGGGCGCCAATGCCGCCGAATTGCATCGCCTGCATGCCGATCGAGGGATCGGCGCCGGTGTCAGTGTCAGCGAGTTTGTCACGCGCGCGCTGCGCAGCCAGATCGTGGAGGCCCAGGCGAGTATCGAATCCGGGCTCACCTTTCTTGCCTCGGTGGGTTCGACGGCACCCTTCATCGGCCTGTTCGGGACCGTCTGGGGAATCTACCACGCCCTTGTTGGTCTTTCCGGCGCGACGCAGGTGGTCCTCGACAAGGTGGCCGGGCCCGTTGGCGAGGCGCTGATCATGACTGCGGCCGGTCTGTTTGTCGCCATTCCGGCGGTCCTGGCCTACAACGCCTGCGCCCGCGGTAACCGGCTGACGCTTGCACGGCTCGACGGGTTTGCTCACGACCTGCACGCCTACCTGACGACTGGTCTGCGCGGTCGGCCGGGTGACAAGCTGGTTGACCTTGGCGCCGTGCGCGTCAGCCGCAGCGGCTGAAGAGGGGGGGAGATGGCTTTTGGTTCATTCGACAACGGCGGCGCCAGTCAGCCAATGGCCGAAATCAACACGACGCCGCTGGTCGACGTCATGCTGGTGTTGTTGGTGATCTTCATCATCACCGCGCCGCTGTTTCATCAGGCGGTTCCGGTGGATCTGCCGCGAGTCGAAGCGAGCAGCCTCGATGACCGACCACAGGTCATTGCCGTGGCGATTGACGCCTCCGGGAAGGTTTTTCTCGATGGCCAGGCGGTCGAGCGCAGCGAGCTTGCGGCGCGTCTGGCTGAACTTGGCGCGCGCGGCGGGCAGCCGGAACTGCACCTGCGCGCCGACCGCGGGACACGCTACGAGCGAGTGACCGAGGTGCTTGCTGATGCGCAGCGAGCCGGGCTGGTGAGAATTGCCTTCGTTACCGAGCCGCCGCGCTAGGGGTGAATGCCCGGGTCGGGTCCAGGATCGTGGGGATCGTCGGCTGTCTGGTCGCACCTTGCAAGCAGCCGCTCAGCGGCTAATGCCGATCGTCCCTGCGTTGTCGGGCGGGGCGGGAGCGATCCGACAGCCCGCCCCGCTCGGGTCGTAGTCTTCCTATTTCCGGCCCTTCTTGGTCGACCCCTGGGCTTCAGAAGCGCCTTGCACGCCCAGATTGCCGCCGGTACCCAGCCCGCCCCGGACCTCCTGCGCCTTGTAGTTGCGCACCGCTCGCACCATGTTGTTGTATGAGTCGGTAAACGCCGCGACGATTACCTTGCCCTCTGCGGTGTTGGCATAGCCGCCCCCCACCCCGCCGGCGCCGCCGCCGAAAAGGGCGCCCATGGCGCCGAAGTCCATGTTCTTGGCGCTGCCTTCGGCGGCGGCGAGCTGAACGCCGGAACGGTTGTCAACCAGGGTCAACAGGGTGCTGGCCTCCTTGACGTTCATGCTGCCAGCAATGGCACCGAGGACGCCTGCGCTGCGGCTGAAGCCGCCAAGGCCCCCAGCCATGCCTCCCGCATTGTTGTTGCTGAAGGTGATTGATGGGCTCATCGAGTAGTCCGCGGATACCATCTGGCCCTTGCCGAACTTTGACCCCTTGCGTAGTTCCCCGCTATCTGCCAGGGCACGTTCCTGCATCATGTTGTTCATGGCGCGGCCACGGTCGACGACGACAAAGCAGTTGGACTGCTGGATCAACAACTTGAGGACTGGGGTGGTGGAACCCAGCTTCATCTGACCGGTCAGGACTCCGTACCACGGCGCATGGGTGTCCTCAACCACGGCGACTGTACCGAGAGAGCTGCTGCACTTCTCGAGTTGGCTGCTCGCGTTGTCGGTGGTTGAACCGGCCGCCGAACCGGTGGCCGTCGTCTTCGCATCCGGCGACCCCATCTGCATATTTGAACAGCCCGCAAGCAGGGCCGCTGCGGCCGTGGCAAGGGCAATTCGCAAGTTACGATCAGAATTCAGCAACGACATCGAAGTCTCCTCTCAATTGGTTGGTTAGTTGATTTCTGGCGCCAAGGGTCGCTGAACATCGCCAACTTCCCACAAGAGGGTGACATTATGCCAAAAAAAAGAGCGTTGACCGCAAGCCGGATTGCCCTCGTCGGGGGGCTGTGGTCAGGCGAGATCGCTGTTCTTCTGCGTGCCAGCGGCGAGAGTGACGCGGCACGCGATCCCCGAGCGACAGGCCCGACTTTCCTCGACGCCGACTGCACATGCGGGGGGCCGTGCCGGGTGTTAGAGTTCGCTCACCGGGACGGTCCGTCCCTCTGGATAAAGCAATGACGCGATGAATGCGGACGACTTGCAACTGCTGCTGACCTGCACTATGCCCTATGGCAAGTACAAAGGCCGTCTGATCGCCGATCTGCCCGGCAATTACCTGAACTGGTTTGCCCGCCAGGGTTTTCCCGCCGGCAAGCTGGGTCAGCTTCTGGCTTTGATGCACGAACTCGACCACAATGGCCTGTCTTCCCTCCTGCAGCCGCTGCGCCGGCAGTGATCTCCCTGATGCCGACGGTCCTTCCGGCCGCCCGATCCCGGGTCGCGCCCGAGTCCCATTTTCCCGCCGCAGCCAGACGACGGCCTGTCGCTTCGCCGAGGTCGGCACGTCCCGGTTGCCACGCTGGCGCAGAGAAGGTGCGGTCTGACGGTCTTGCCGGCCAACGAGCCCGTCAGGCAGATCGCCGAGGGCTGGCGGCGGCCAACTTCCGCCGCCAGCAGGCCGGTTTCTGCAAGGCTGAAATATCCAGGCGCTGGCTGCCAAAAATCTCTTGCGCCTGCGCCCAGCGATGACGGTCGTGCCGAGAAACCCCCGCAATTTGCTCAAACCACTGCTGAATGCGATTCATGGTGAGTGACTCCTCCGTAAGGGTCGATTGATCGGAATTCAAGGCAATGCAAACAAGCTTATCACAAAGCTGTACAAAACAACAGTACTTGTGGCGTGTAGAATGCGGCCGATGAATCGAATATCGAGTACCGGCGTTCCCCGGCTTCGGCATCGGGCAGTCGACGCAATCATATGGCGCGAAGGCGTGGCCCCGGCATCAACGCCTGCCAGATCGGCCTGACGATGACCAGCCGCGCCCAGGGCAAGCAATTGCTCCCCTTGACCAGCGACGAGCGGTTTGCACGATGAACCGCCCGCGGATTACCGGTGTCATTTTGGCGGGTGGCCTTGGTCGCCGCATGGGCAGTCTCGACAAGGGTTTGCTGGCGCTGCGCGGTCGGCCCATGGTCGCCTGGGTGATCGAGCGCTTCGGCCCACAGGTCGATGAACTGCTGATCAATGCCAACCAGCACGGCGAGCGTTACGCCGCTTTCGGTCAGCGCGTCGTCCCCGACCAGATCCCGGATTTCGCCGGCCCGCTGGCGGGGCTGCACACCGCGCTGCAGGCGGCCACGCATCCGCTGGTCGCCACCGTCCCCTGTGACTCTCCTTTCCTGCCGGCCGACCTGGTTGTCCGCCTGCTGCAGGCCCTGACCGTGAACGGCGCCGATCTTGCAGTCGCCCGCACCTTTGATCGGCCGCAGCCAGTTTTCTCTCTGTGCCGGCGTCAGGTATTGCCTTCCCTGACCGAGTTTCTCGCCGGTGGGGGGCGCAAGGCCGATCGCTGGCAGGCCGCGCAGAAGATGGTTGCAGTCGCTTTTGATGACCAGGCCGAGGCCTTCGAGAACATCAATACGCGTGACGACCTCGGGCGCTGGGAGGCAGGCGGATCCCCGGACGTCTCGCCATAGCCTGCTCCTCTCGGGTCACCAGGCATCGGAGTGCGCGCCAGCCTTCCCCCGGGATCGAGTTGAAGCCCCGCAACGGGAACGTCAAGGAAGCCCAACTCAGCTGTTCACACGGCCCTTGGCAAAGGCGTGTATCCTGTTCGCGTAACCACCAACGAGGAGAATCATCATGACCCTGTGCCCAATCGCCATTGTCGCCGGTTGCAGGAAATGCCCGGCGTTCTCGATCTGCCCCCTGAAGACCATCATCGGCGATGCCCCGAAGCAGGATGAAGCGCCGACTACCCAGGAAACGCAGCAGAAGAAGTAGCGGCGAGTCCAATCTCTCGGCCGGTCAGGCTTGCATGCAGTCACACACGCAGCCAACGCGGTGACCGGTGGCTCAGGGTGCTGTCGATTCTCCGTCGAGCGGGCGAAAGACTCCCTGGACAACCTCCTTGCCCTTCTCAAGCTGTACCACCTGGCCGCTGATCTCGACCGGGATGAGCTTGCCGTTGTCAGCGAGCACTTCGCTGCGCACTGACTCGGCGCCTGCCGTCCGGGCCAGCAGCTTGAAGAGGTCGCGCGTGTCCAGGTCCTTGCTGCCGGAGCAAAGCTCGCTCTGCAGAACGCCAAGAAGCTGCTGCAATCGCCGTCCGAACAGTTTTTCCGCCTGCGGGTTGGCATCGAGAATATGCCCCGTTTTGGCGTCTGAGATCAGGATGGCGTCACGCGCACTGTTGAACAAGGCCCGTCGCAGGCTGTTGGCATCGCGCAGTTCTGCTTCCTTTGACAGCAGTTGGTGCTGCAGCAGGGCGACGCTGACCAGACTGGCGACGGCATGGGCGAATAGTCGTTGCACCGAGGTCCAGGCTGAGTGCGGACCGACCCGCTCGATGCAGAGCACGCCCTGCAGTTCGCCATCGGCATGAATCGGCGAGTTGATCAAGGCGCTGATGCCGTTCATCAGCAGGTGGTCGCTGGCAAACTCCTGGGTAGACGGATGCGTCATTGCGTCATCGGCGACAATCGGCTCGCCCTGCTGCAGCGCCCGAAAGTACTCGGGGTAGGCCGCGGCCGGCAGTGTCAGACCGCTGCTGTGCCGGTCGCGGGAAAGCTCGTAGAGGTCGATGCATTCCAGGTGCTCACGTTGCGCTGTCAAACCCCACAGACTGACGCGCTCGATGTTGAGCATCTGGCCGGTGGTCGCGGTGAGATGGCGCAAGGTCTCGTCCAGGCGGTCGCCGGCAAATCCGCGTCTTGAGAGTTGCGCAAACGCGCCCTGCAGGTCAAGGGAACTCGAGAGTGGACGAAAGGGTGGCAACATAGGGGTCCAGTTGCGCCCGCCTGAGGTGGGCCGGGATGCCAAAAAGTGTCACTATGGTAGGTGCGAGCTAGCCTGTCGGGCTGTGCGGTAAGTCACGAAGCAGAGGAATCAGCCGGCCGGGGGTAGCCGAAAAACGCCTGCGGGTACTGCCGGGATGGCTTGCTATAATCGCCGCTTTGCCAAGAATCCAGCCATGCTCAAGCTCCGATCCCTCTTTCTCGTTCTCCTTTGCTTTCCGGTTCTCGTTATTGCGCAGCAATTGCCCACGCCTCCGGCGCTGGCCGCCAAGTCCTGGCTGCTGGTCGAGATGGCATCCGGGCAGCAACTGGCCGCCCAGGCGCCTGACCAGCGCCTCGAGCCGGCTTCATTGACCAAGCTGATGACGGCTTACCTGAGCTTTGCGGCCATCAAGCAGGGCACGATCAAGCTTGACCAGGCCGTGCCCGTCTCCCAGAAGGCCTGGAAGACCGGGGGGTCGCGAATGTTCATCCAGATCGGCACCCAGGTGAAGGTCGAGGACCTGTTGAAGGGCATGATCGTCCAGTCAGGCAACGACGCCTGTGTCGCCCTGGCCGAAGCCATTGCCGGCGACGAGGAGAACTTCGCGCAGATGATGAATCGCGAGGCGCAGCGACTGGGCATGAAGGGGTCGAGTTTCCGCAACTCCAGCGGCCTGCCTGACCCACAGCACTACACCACGGCGCAAGACCTGGCGATCCTGGCCGGCGCCCTGATCCGCGACTTCCCCGAGGAGTATGCCAAGTACTACTCGATGAAGGAGTTCCGCTACAACAACATCACGCAGCCGAATCGCAACCGCCTGCTGTATATCGACCCGACCGTCGATGGCCTGAAGACGGGTCATACCGAGGCAGCAGGCTATTGTCTGGTCTCGTCGGCGAAGCGCGGGTCACGCCGCCTGCTGTCGGTGGTCCTGGGCGCGGCATCGGACAGCACGCGCGCGCAGGAGTCGCTCAAGCTGCTGAATTTCGGCTTCCAGTTCTACGACGCCGTGCAGTTGTACGCGAAGAACGAGGCGGTCTCCAGCCTGAAGGTCTGGAAAGGCAAGGAGGCCACGGTCAAGCTCGGCTTTGCCAATGACCTCGTGATCGCGGTCCCCAAGGGCTTCGGACCAAAGATCAGGACCGAACTCGTCTCGCAAGAGCCGCTGATTGCGCCGATCGCGCAGGGGCAGGTGCTCGCGACCTTGAAGGTGAGCGTCGATGACAAGCCGTACGGCGATTACCCGGTGCTGGCGCTTGAAGCGGTGCCGGTCGCCGGCATCGTTGGCCGGATCGTCGATACCGTTCGTCTGTGGTTCAAGTAGCGTTCCGGGGATGGGCTGGCACCTCGCCTGTTTCGCCTTGAGCCGCCGCGGTCGTGACGAATCGGCGAGGGGCCCCGATGTCTGATGAGCGTGAAAGCCTGCTCGAATTCCCATGTTCCTTCCCGCTCAAGATCATCGGGCTGGCTGGGGACGCCATGGCGCGGGGTGTCCTCGAGGTCGTCCTGCGGCACGCACCGGATTTTGAAGCGGCAACGATGGAAACGCGTTCCTCAAGTGCCGGCCGGTACCTGAGCCTCACGTGTACCATCAATGCCACCAGTCGGGCGCAGCTGGACGCGCTGTACCGGGAACTGAGCAGTCATCCGTTGGTCACGATGGTCCTGTGAAGAACGCAGAACTGGCGCTTGCGGCTGGCGAGAACGGCTGCGCCGGCGAAGAGGTCTTGCTTTCGGCGCGAGGTGGGTTGCCGCTGCGGGTCCGCCACCTGGGTCGGACGGACTATTCGCAGACCTGGCAGGCGATGGTTGCCTTCACTGCTGCGCGCAACGCTGAAACACCTGATGAACTTTGGTGTTGCGAGCATTCGCCGGTGCTCACCCTTGGCCAGGCCGGCAAGCCGGAGCACTTGCTGCTCGACCTGGGGCTGCCGCTGGTAAAGACCGATCGGGGAGGGCAGATCACCTACCATGGCCCCGGCCAGGTCGTGATCTACCTGCTGCTCGATCTGGAGAGACGGAAGTTGAGAGTGCGCGAGCTGGTCTCGGCCATCGAGCAGGCGGTGATCGATCTCCTCGCCGCGCATGGCGTCGCAGCCGAGCGCCATGGCGGTGCGCCGGGGGTCTATGTTGGCCCGGCCAAGGTGGCGGCTCTCGGTCTGCGGGTCCGCAAGAGCTGCTGCTATCACGGCGTCAGCCTGAACGTTGAGATGGATCTGTCACCCTTCTCGGCCATCAACCCCTGCGGCTACCCCGGCATGCCGGTGACTCAGACCCGGGATCTTGGTATTTCGCTGACGCCCGCGCAGGCAGCGACGGCGCTGGTCCAACAGATTGCGGTACAACTGGAGCGCAAGCCATGAGTAGTCAGGATAAGGGTGAGGACAAGGGTCAGGGTGCGGCACGACCGCCTGGGAGGATCGCCGGGGTGAAGGAAAAGGGCGAACTGAAGACCGCTCGTATCCCGATCAAGATCGTCCCCCAGGCGCCACAGCGCAAACCCGAGTGGATCCGCGTCAAGGCCGGCAATGACGCAGGTCGCTTCGGCGAGATCAAGAAGATGCTGCGCGAGCAGAAGCTGCACACCGTCTGTGAGGAAGCCGCCTGCCCCAATATCGGTGAGTGCTTTGGTCGTGGTACGGCGACCTTCATGATCCTCGGCGACATCTGCACGCGCCGCTGCCCGTTCTGTGACGTCGGTCATGGCAAGCCGCTGCCGCCCGATGACAACGAGCCGGCGAATCTGGCCGACAGCGTCGCCCGGCTCAAGCTGCGCTACGTGGTGATCACCAGCGTCGACCGGGATGACCTGCGCGATGGTGGTGCGCAGCATTTCGTCGACGTCATCGCCGCAGTACGCCAGCGGTCACCGGGCACCACCATCGAGACACTGGTTCCCGATTTTCGTGGCCGCATGGATATCGCTCTCGACGTGCTTGGCCAGTCGCTGCCGGACGTCCTCAACCACAATCTGGAAACGGTTCCGCGGCTCTACCGGCAGGCAAGGCCCGGCGCTGACTACGCGCATTCGCTGGCGTTCATGAAGGGCTTCAAGGCCCGCTATCCGCAGGTGCCGACCAAATCCGGACTGATGGTTGGTCTGGGTGAGACCGACGAGGAGATCCTCGAAGTTCTGCACGACCTGCGTGCCAACGATGTCGAAATGCTCACCATTGGCCAGTACCTTGCACCTTCCAGCCACCATCTGCCGGTTGCCCGCTACGTTCATCCGGAGACCTTCAAGCGGTACGAGCAGGCGGCGCTGGCCATGGGCTTTACCGGCGCCGCCTGTGGGCCGATGGTCCGTTCCAGCTACTGGGCGGATGTCCAGGCACACAGTGCGGGCGTCACCTGACCTGTTACAGGCAGCGATCAGTTATAGCGGATGAAGCGCGCCGGGTAATGGGCCGTGGCCCAGGCCAGAAAAAGATACTTGACCGTCTTGCCGATCCCGACGGCCACCAGGATGCCAGGGGTCGATACGCCGGCCAGGGCACAGAAGAGCAGGGCCGGAGTCTGCGGCATCGGTGATCCGGCGATGATCAGCATGGCCAGCAGGCCCCAGTCCTGCAACCAGTCGCTGGCCGTTTGCCAGGCTTGCGTCTGCATCAGATCGGGGTAGCGCGCGACGATAAACTCCGATCCCAGGTACTGGAAGATCTCGACCAGAACGGCGGCGCCGAGGCCGCTGGCAAGGCCACAGGACAGGCCAAGGGTTCGCCAGCGCCGGGGTGACAGCAGCACCGCCGGGATCAGCACGGCGACGAAGGGGAAGCTGAAGGTGATCGTCGATCCGAAGGCAATGGCTGTCACGACCAGCGAATAGTAGCGATGCGCGACGCTGTGCATCAGCAGCCGGCGCAACCAGTCGGGAAGAACGTGAGTTTTCATTCGCCCCGGCGCTCAGGACGACCCGAGGGGCAGGCTGCCCGATGATCGCCGCGAGCGCCGGGGGGCAAGGTGATTGCCGGGCGGCTTGTGCGCGCGACCGCGGGCAGGCTATGCTTAGACTTTTCGCGCTTGATCATTGCCAATTGCCACCGAAGGGTTTCCTTTCCATGCGCCAGTTTGCACGAGTCATTGCACCAATCGTTGGAATTGTAAGCTGTCTGATCATCAGTTTGCCGGTCGTCCACCTCGATGTCGGCGATCTGTCCAGGCAGGAGACCGGCTCTGGCCCCGTGCTTTCAGTAGTCGGGTCGGCAGGGCATGCGCAGGCAGCCCGACGTCTGGCCAACCCCCCGTCCGTCGAGAAGGTCGAACGGTGAGGCTTTCCGCTGGGCGTAGCGTGCACGACATCCCTCACTGGTGGCCACCTTGAGGAGCGATCGGCGGTGAGATTTGCATTCGCGGTGCTCGCTGTGCTGATTTCCGGATTTGCCATCGGTGAATCCTTTCCTTCGCTTGGTACCCACGGCTCTTTGCCAGAGATGCCGCAAATCGTTTCCGGCAGAGCCAGCTTCTACAGCAAGGCGTTTCATGGCCGAAAGACCGCTTCCGGTGAGCGTTACGCTCACGATGTCATTTCGGCGGCGAGCAATCGCTTTCCCATGGGGTCGCTGGTGGCGGTTCGCCGTGTCTTGTCCGCCCGTTGCGTGGTGGTCAGGATCAACGACCGGATGGGACATCGGAGTCGGGTGATCGACCTGTCGCGCGAGGCGGCCGTGCGTCTGGGGATGATTGACGTGGGAGTGACCGAGGTGGAAGTTGCGCTGCTGCCGAAGTACCTGATCGGTCACGAACACGCGTGCTCGCTGGCGTTCCAGCCGCCGGTGCACCTGCATGCCGAAGAGGGGCAGGGCTTGACCAGCGTCAGGCGATGATCTGTCAACCGGCGACCTGGCGTCGGTCATCGGGGCGATTGATGGCGAGCCCAGCGGGCGTCCGCAGTTGACCTGGTTTGCCAAACTCGGGAATACTCGTGCATGGAGCACGGGATTTCCGGTGCGCTGCGGCTCGATGAGAAGGGGAGATCATGGACGAGGTTCTGGAAAGGGAGTTGCCCAAGGTCAAGAAATCCGTCGCGCTATCGGGAGTGGTTGCCGGCGATAGCGCCATCTGTTCGGTCGGGCGTGCTGGTAACGACCTCTACTACCGTGGTTACGATGTGATTGCCCTGGCCGAGCATGCCACTTTCGAGGAGGTGGCCTATCTGTTGCTCTACGGCCGTCTGCCCAGTCTCACCCAGCTCAATCAGTACAAGAAGAAACTCAAGACCTTGCGTGGACTGCCGGTGCGGCTGCGACCGATGCTGGAGAATCTTCCCGCCTCGGCACACCCGATGGATGTCCTGCGCAGCGGCTGTTCGGCCCTTGGCACGATCCTGCCTGAGGCACAGGATCACAACCCGGGTGCGGCGCGCGAGATTGCCGACCGCCTGATAGCCAGCTTCGGTTCGATGCTGCTCTACTGGTATCACTGGTCGCACAACGGCCGCCGGATCGAGACCGAGACCGATGACGACTCGATCGCCGGCCACTTCCTGCACCTCTTGCGGGGCAAGGCTCCGTCGGCCCTGCAGGCGAGCAGCCTCGACCAGTCGCTGGTGCTCTACGCGGAGCACGAGTTCAACGCCTCAACCTTTGCCGCGCGCACGATCACCGGCACCGGGGCAGACCTCTATGCAGCGATCAGCGGCGCCATCGGGGCGCTGAGCGGTCGCCGGCACGGTGGTGCCAACGAGGTTGCTTTCGAGATTCAGAGTCGCTATAACGACGCCGAGCACGCCGAACAGGACATTCGCCGTCGCCTCGACAACAGGGAGATCATCATCGGGTTCGGCCATCCGCTGTATACCATCGCCGATCCGCGCCACAAGGTGATCCGTGCCGTCGCCCAGCAATTGTGCTCGGACGGCGACAACATGGTCCTGTTCGACATCGCCAGTCGGATCGAGGCCGTGATGTGGGAGCAGAAGCGGATGTTTCCCAACGTTGACTGGTTCTCGGCTGTGGCGTACCACATGCTGGCCGTACCGACGCCGATGTTTACACCGCTGTTTGTCATTGCCCGGACCAGCGGCTGGTCAGCACATGTCATCGAGCAACGCATCGATGGCAAGCTGATTCGTCCTTCGGCCAACTACATTGGGCCGGATCCGCAGGAGTTTGTCCCGCTGGCGCGACGAAGCTAAGTATCCGACGACCTGACGACGGTGTTTTTCCGAGTACCTGTGACGGCAGCGCCGAGCACGAAGAGAAGCCTTATGAGTACGCGAATTCCCGCCTCCCGCCCTGATCCCGACCAGGTCCTGGTCGACATTGCCGACTACGTCCTGAACTTCAAGGTCGAGTCGAGGGAAGCCTTCGAGACGGCGCGCTATTGTCTGATCGACGCCCTCGGCTGTGGACTCGAAGCGCTCGCCTATCCGGCCTGCAGCAAACTGCTGGGGCCGGTTGTCCCCGGCACCGTCGTACCCCATGGGGCGAGAGTTCCCGGCACCGAGTTTCAGCTCGACCCGGTGCAGGCCGCCTTCAACATCGGCACCCTGATTCGCTGGCTTGATTTCAACGACACCTGGCTGGCGGCCGAGTGGGGCCATCCCTCAGACAACCTCGGCGGCATTCTTGCCACTGCCGACTGGCTGTCGCGGACCCGCCTTGCCGGCGGACAGGCGCCCCTGCTGATGCACCAGGTGCTCGAAGCGATGATCAAGGCCTACGAGATCCAGGGCGTACTGGCGTTGGAGAACAGCTTCAATCGCGTCGGGCTTGACCACGTGGTGCTGGTCAAAGTGGCGACGGCGGCAGTATGTACCTGGCTGATGGGCGGTGGACGCGAGCAGATCATCAACGCCGTCTCGCAGGCGCTGGTTGATGGCCAGCCGCTGCGCACCTATCGCCACGCACCGAACACCGGTTCACGCAAGTCGTGGGCTGCCGGCGATGCGACCGCGCGTGGCGTGCTGCTGGCACTCATGTCACTGAAGGGCGAGATGGGTTATCCGAGCGTGCTGACCGCCCCGACCTGGGGTTTCTACGAGGTCCTGTTCAAGGGCCGGACGTTCCGCCTGTCACGGCCCTATGGCAGCTACGTGATCGAGAACGTGCTGTTCAAGATCAGTTACCCGGCGGAGTTCCACGCCCAGACGGCTGTAGAGTGCGCGCTGGAACTGCATCCACAGGTGGTTGGACGGCTCGAAACGATCGACAGAGTGGTGATCCGCACGCACGAGTCGGCGCTGCGCATCATCGACAAGAAGGGCCCCTTGCACAATCCTGCTGACCGCGACCACTGTCTGCAATACATGGTCGCCGTCGCGCTGGTCAAGGGCCGGCTCACCGCCGAGGACTACGAGGACGAAGCGGCGGCAGACCCGCGTATCGACTCGCTGCGTGCACGGATGGAGGTCCGCGAGGAGCCGCGGTTTTCGGCTGACTATCTGGACCCGGGCAAGCGCTCGATTGCCAACGCCGTGCAGATATTCTTCACCGACGGCCGCCGGACAGCCGAACTCGTCTCGGAGTATCCGCTTGGCCACTGTCGTCGGCGCACCGAGGGAATTCCGGTGCTGGTTGAAAAATTCAGGACCCATCTGGCGCGCTGGTTTTCCCCGCCGCAACAAGGCAAGATCCTCGAGTCTTCACGCGACGTGCACAAACTGGGGATGCTGGCAGTGAATGATTACCTGGATCAGTATGTGCCTTGATGCCCGCGGCCGTCGCTGGCGCATCGCCAGGTGCCTGGCCCTATCGGCCATCGGAGCGCAATCGTTTTGCAGACTCGGGAGGAAGTGAAATGAGGGGAAACCTTGGCGCCATCGCGCTGATTCTGATCGGCATCCTGGCGCTGGCGATCAACCTGGGCCTTCTGGAAGTGGATTTTGCTCAGTTGCTGCGCACCTGGTGGCCTGTGCTGCTGATCATCGTCGGGGTCGGAATGTTTCTCGCCCCCGATACTGACGCACCCAGGAAGCGGAACTAGAGTCTGCCGATGGCCTGTATCTGCGGTTTCACGCGAGCGAGCTCCGGTTCGGCATCGATCGGTCGCTGCTCCTTGCCGCGGCACCCACACCCGGGCGCTGTCCGATGATGAACTCCGCCCTGGCTGCGGCGGTGCAAAGCCTGCGTGGCCGCCGTCGGTGGGTGGCGAGTCTGGACGGTCTGGGCGGCATTTCCGTCCCCGCCGAACGTGTGCGGACCTTGTACAGTGCCGGTGATTTTCGCGCCATGCTGCTCCAGTTGATCGCCAACGCCAGGCAGCGAATTGTGATCGCGGCGCTCTACGTGCAGGATGACGAGGCCGGCAGAGAGGTTCTTACCGCGCTTTATGCGGCCAAGTCAGCGTGTCCGGGTCTGCAGATCGCTGTCTTCGTCGACTGGCACCGCGCCCAGCGGGGGCTGATTGGCAAGGCTGCGAGTTCCGGCAATGCCGCGCTGTACAGCGAGATGGCTGACCGGCTCGGTTCTGGCGTCCCGATCTACGGCGTGCCGGTGCAGACGCGGGAGTGGATGGGTGTGATGCACCTGAAGGGTTTCATCATCGACGACCGTGTTCTTTATAGCGGCGCCAGCATCAATGATGTCTACCTGCATCGGTTTGATCGCTACCGCCTCGATCGCTACCATCTGATCGACAGTTGTCAACTGGCCGACAGCATGGCCATCCTGATGACCGGCGTTCTCCAGACCAACGCGGCGGTCTGCCGTGTGGACTCCGCCCTGAGGCCAAAAACACAATCGCTGCGCAGCGCCATCATCCGCTTTCGCCGGGTTCTCGCCAAGAGCCGCTACGGCATCGCTCCCGGCGCGGTCGGCCAGCGCGAGGTGGCGATCACCCCCTTGCTGGGTTTCGGCAGTCGTGACAACCAGCTGAATTCGGTCATTCTGCAGATGATCCACCGTGCCGAGCAGCGCCTGGTGCTGTTCACGCCCTACTTCAACCTCCCGGGGCCAGTCCGACGCGCCATCGGCGAGAAGATCCGGCAGCGCTGCCGGGTGACGATCGTTGTTGGCGACAAGACGGCCAACGATTTCTACATTCCCCCGGAGCAACCTTTCTCGACGATTGGTGCACTTCCTTACCTCTATGAAGCCAACCTGCGCCGTTTCTGCAAGGCCCACCAGGACGCAGTCGACCGGGGGCTGCTCGATCTGCATCTCTGGCGCCACGAGAAGCACACGTTTCACCTGAAGGGCCTGCTGGTTGACGACGATTACGCGCTCATCACCGGTAGCAACCTCAATCCGCGCGCCTGGCGTCTGGACCTCGAAAACGGGCTGCTGATCCACGATCCGCAGCGCCGCCTGCTGGACCAGCACCAGGCCGAGCTGGAGAGCATCCTGGCGCACACGCGCCGGCTCGACCACCACCGCGCACTGGATGCCACCGACACCTACCCGCTGCCGGTCCAGCGCATTCTCAAACGCCTCGCCCGCACTCGCGCCGATCGCCTGGTGAATCAGGTGCTGTGATGAGTGTTGTCGCCGCCTTCACTGGGTTCAGGAACTGGTCGGTCAGCACAAGCCGCTGCCATCCCTGCTAAGGCGCTGACCGAGAAACGGCAGTGAGGTGAGATCGCCTCTCTGATCAACCGCCTGCTTCCGCCGTCGCTGCGATGTAATGACTTGAGCGGAAGAGGAACCGTTTCTCGACGAGATGCCACATGGCGATCGCGCCAGTTGCTGTTATCAAAATCGCTGAAGCGAGGAATAACCAAGGGTCGTAGCTGAACCAGCCAAAATGAATCAGCAGTTGGATAAGAGGGCAATGAAGAATGTAGGCACCATACGAGAAATCGCCGTATTTTCCGAAATTGCCTACATACAGGAACAGAGAGAAGAAGATGACCGCGACGGCAAGTGCAAACGGCACGAGTATCGGCAGGGGGAAGAAGTGGTTGGTCACAAAAACTGCGACCGAAACAGTCAAGAAATATCTGATCCGGCGTTCGAACAGAGGCAAGAAATAGTAGAGGGAGGCCCCAGACATAAAGTACGAGAGCTGACCGGGCAGCTGGCGCCCAAGTTCTGCGTAAAGTTGGGATCCGCTTCGTTCGGCCATGGTCGTCATGATTTCAGCGTAAAACACCGAAGCACAGTAGGTCAGCACAAGGACCCAAAGGCGGCCAAATTTTCTGAACAACAACACGAACATGGGGACAACCAGGTAAAACATGACCTCGATCTTGATGGTCCAAAGCGCGCCATTCACGGCGGTCAATCTGTTGTTCTCGAACACCCCTGGCAGTGTGTGCTGAAAGAAGTTCATGAAAGAGCCTCTTGCAAAACTCACCCGGACAAATTGCTGCGCCGCACCATTCGCTCTCGGGGAGCGATTTTTTTCGCGAGGGAGGTCTCCTTGGCTGAGCGGCTAACCGTATGGCATGGTTTGCCTCATGCGGGGCGAGCGCCCTCCTGCATTCCGCGAATGCACAGCGGCCGGAGAGGGAACGCTGGCGGTCATCGTCGTAATCGCATCAACTGGTCAGCGGACAGCGCCAGGATGCCGAACATCAGGTGAGCCATCACTTTGGTGTCGCCTTTGACCCGGATGGTCTGACCGCCGAATTCATCCTTCAGCCGGGCGTTGCTCCGCTCGGCGGCGGTCCGTTCGTTGTAGCGGATCGCTTCAGCCGGGGAGAATTCGATCTTCTCTCCGCGGCGCGGATTGTGATCGATCAGGGGGACGTGGCCCAGGCTCTGGCTGTGCTCGCGCAAGTCGGCGCTGCAATAGGCCGCATCCATGAGGTCGTAAAGGTTGGTGACGCGATCGGCGCTGATCAGCGACAGCGGAATGGCGGCCAAGCTGTCGTGCATCGAGGCGCTGGAGAGCAGCGCCGCAATGGGGACGCCGCAGTCGGCGGTGTCGAGATGCAGCTTGTAGCCGCGCCAACTGTTCTTGTAGCCTTGGGCATTGCACTTCGTGCCGCGATCACACGCGGTGGGAATCTCTTCGAGCATTTGAGCCAACGTTTGCTCGCGCTGGCGCTTGATCGGGGCGGCCTTCGCAGCCGGACGTGCTTCGCCGCGCCGCGGGCGGCCTCTCTTGCGTGCCGGTGCGGGCGTTTCAGGCACGCTCGTCTCGGCAGGGCGCTCTTCCTTCGGCAACAGGGCGGCCTGTGCCGTGGCGGCCGCTTCCGATGCGGGCGTTTCCTTCCGGGACGGACGTTCGCGGGCTTCGATGGCCGTGCCGTCACGATTGAGATGCCCGATCAGCTGATCTCCCAGATGTTCCTTGATCAGGGCTTCATGCACGCGCTGGCTCAGGCCCCCTTCGGCAAACTCGTCGAAGGCGCGCGAGAAGGTCGCCTCGGAAGGCAGCGTCTTGTGTAGCGGGAAACCACAGATGCGGCGCAGCGCACGGTCGATCATCAGGCGTTCAATCAGCCCCACGGTCGTCGTCAGGCCCAACACGGCCTTGGCCACAAAGGCGTTCGCCAGCCACGCCCGTTCAAACGGCGGACGCCCTACGCCACACCACGAAACCGCCGTGAATTCCTCGATACGTACCCATTCCAGCGTGTGGATGACCTTCTCCAGCTTCGGCGTCAGCGGACCCACTTGCGCCTTCAACTCGGGCAGTAACTCGTGCTGAACCACGTGCCACCGTTGCATGATCAGCTGGGGTTGGGTAGTATTCATTTGGCGGGCGTTATGATATTGGTCTCGATAACCATATCATGCCAGAAGTGGCCGCCCGCGTCCTCCGCTTTCGCCTCCAGCCGCGAAAAAATCAGCCCTGCAGGGTGAGTTTTGCAAGAGGCTCGAAAGTCAGATTCGCAATGACATACCTGACCCAGGTTCCTGAAAAATACTCAGTAACGCTGTGCGAACTGACAGCGACCATGCCGAAAGCGCAAAGCATGACGACGGTGAAATACGCGGGATAGATTCGCCTGATACGCTTCATGGCGTACGACGAAAGGGAGGTTGAACGCTCGAAGCTCATGAAAATCAAGAAGCCGCTGAGCACGAAGAAGCCCTTTACCGCCATACCGGATGACAAGACTTGACTTATCACGGCCAACTCTGAAAATCCTGAGAGTTCGTAAGCGTGAACGAGGCACACCGTTCCTGCAAAGAGCAATCGCAGGAGGTCGAAGTTGTTCTCAGTCAGTCGGGAACTTAAGGGTTGTTGCATGGCTGACTTATGGGGTGCTGCAAACGGCAATAAGCCACTACGACCTTGTTGAGCCGACTCAATGAGTTGATCATTGGCTTGAGCTCCCTGTTCCAGTGCAACCATCACCAGCGGAAAATACCGGCTGATACTCGGGCACCCAGCGCATCAAGGTCTGGCGCACCTGGATGTCGTTCTGGTTGCCGCCCTCCAGCCAGGAACGCAAGCCAGGCAAGAAGTCGTCGTCGACGGCGCGGGCGCCCGCAATGCGCAACTTGGGGTGCGGCGTGGCGCGGGTCTGCTCGGCATCGGCCAGCAGTTCTTCGAAGAGTTTTTCGCCGGGGCGCAGGCCGGTGAACTCGATGCGAATATCCTTTTGGGTGTAGCCGCACAGCCGGATCATGCGGCGCGCCAGATCGACGATCTTCACCGGTTCGCCCATCTCCAGCACGAATATCTCGCCCCCGTGACCCATCGCCGCGGCCTGCATCACCAGTTGCGCGGCTTCGGGGATCGACATGAAATAGCGGGTAATGTCGGGGTGTGTCACCGTGACCGGTCCGCCGCGCGCGATCTGCTCCTGGAACTTGGGGATTACGCTGCCTGTGCTCCCGAGGACGTTGCCGAAACGAACGGTCTCGAACTGCGTATTCCCACCCTGCCGGTGCAGCCCCTCGCAGACCATCTCCGCCAGCCGCTTCGTCGCCCCCATCACGTTGGTCGGATTCACCGCCTTGTCCGTCGAAATCAACACGAAACGTTCGGCATCGAAGTGGGCCGCACACTCGGCGACCCGCAGCGTGCCCAGCGTGTTGTTGCGCACCGCTTGCCAGGCATTGCCGATCTCCATCAGCGGCACATGCTTGTACGCCGCCGCATGAAAGATAACCTGCGGTCGCCATTCCCCAAATACCTCGTCGAGGCGCTCCGCGTCCTTCACGTCGCCGGCCAGCACCACCAGCTCAACATCGGGCATGTGCAGCGCAAACCATTGTTCGAGGGTATACAGCGCATACTCGCTCTGCTCGAAGAGCAGCAAACGGGCCGGACCGAAACGCGCCAGTTGCCGGCACAACTCGCTACCGATCGAACCACCGGCCCCGGTGACCAGCAAGGTCTTGCCAGTCACCAGGGCGGAGACATGCGGCGTGTCGATCCAGATCGCCTCACGACCAAGCAGATCTTCGATCTCGATGGGCCGGATCGACGAAACAGCCACCCGCCCCCCCATCACATCCTCAATCCCGGGCACTGTGAAGACGTGCGCTCCAGCTTCCACGGCGAGGTCGGCAGCTCTCCGACACGCCTCGGCAGACGCCGAGGGCATGGCCAGGATCACGTGAGCAGCTTTTTCCGAGGCCAGGACCTCGGGCAGGCTCTCGATGCCGCCTATCACCGGATTTCCGGAAAGCTCACGCCCCCATTTGCTGCGGTCATCATCTACCAGCGCCACCACCCTCCAGTCCGGGCTGCGCTCAAGCTCGCGAACCAGCATCGCCCCACCGCGCCCGGCTCCGACGATCACCACCGGCTTGCCTTGGGCGATCAGCCCACCATAGAGGTGATGTTCCTTCCACATGCGATAGGCGGCTCGGCCGCCACCCATGTAAATGACCAGCAAGATCGGATAGAGTATCAAGAGGGAGCGCGGGACCGCCATTCCCCCATAGCGATAGAAAGCGAAAAAAGCCACCATGGCAGCCGTCGAAAACGCAACCGCGCGCAAGACCCGCTTCAAGTCCGGTAAGCTGGCAAACATCCAGATCCCGCGATAGAGGCCGGCCAGGCCGCAGGCCAGGGCATGCGCAGGTACCAGGAACACCAGACCCCATCCCAACAGGGGAACAAAGCTGCCTGGCAGATCGAGGTTGAAGCGCAGCAAAATCCCGCCAGCCCAAGCAACAATGACGGCCGAGAGATCGAACAAAAAAACGAAGAGGGAAAGAAAGGCCTTGGTCACTTGAAAGCGCAGTGAAAGCTGCAGCAAGCCTGAATCAAAGGAGAATTGTAACCTTTCCGCCAGGCTCCCCGGGGAATCATCGGGTTTCGGCGGCAGCAGAATGACCTGTCGGCCTAGTGGGAGACACCATCCCGCTTGAGTACCTTGACGACGGTCAGCCACAGGATACGGATATCGAACAGGAGCGAGCGACGAAGCAAGTACTCGGCATCCAGCGCCACCTTCTGCGGAATCGGCAGTTCGTCGCGCCCGTTGACCTGTGCCCATCCCGTCAGTCCCGGCATCAGTTCATGCACTCCGCGCTCCGTGCGCAAGGCCACCAGGTCATCCTGATTGAACAGCGCGGGGCGCGGGCCAACAAAGCTCATGTCGCCGGCAAGGATGCTCCACAATTGCGGAAGTTCGTCGAGGCTCGTCTTGCGCAGGAAGGCACCGATCGGTGTAAGCCAGGCTTCCGGATTCTGCAGCAGGTGAGTTGCCACCGCCGGCGTGCCGGTGCGCATACTGCGGAATTTTGGCATGTGGAAAATCCGGTTGTAGCGGCCCACGCGGTCGGACCAGTAAAGCACCGGACCGGGCGAGGTCAACTTTATTGCAATCGCAACCATGAGGAGCGGCAACGCCAGGACAGCGGCAGCCGGCACAGCCAGGCAAAGATCGAGCAGACGTTTCATTTTCCAAGCATCTCCGCAAGCCCGTCGGCAAGCGACACCTTTGCTCGCCAACCTAGCTCCCGTTCTATCCGTGCCGGGGAAAACCAGGCCGAACCCAGCAAGCGATCGAGAACTTCGCTGTCGAATGGCATTCGCCGTCTCGTCAGCATCTCCAATGCATCGCCACCGATGGCTGCAAAACGCAGCAAAAATGCAGGCACCTCCCAGGAACATCGTGGCATCTCGAGCGTCGACCGCAGAGCGTCGAACAACTCCCGTCCCGATGGTGCCGCATGCGAAGCAACGATATAGGTCCGCCCGGAAGCCCGCGGATCGTTGGCAACCAGACGTATCGCCGCGGCAACATCATCGACATGCACAAGGGAACGGTGATTGGCCGTTTCCGGCAACGGGGGAAACAAACCGCGCTTGACCAGCCGCCCCATGCGTTCGAGGTTCCCACGGCCGCCTGATCCATAGACCATGGCAAGGCGCAGATTGACCACGTGCATCCCGTAGCGGCCACCGGCCTCCAGCACAGCCGCCTCAGCAGCACGCTTTGCTTGCCCATAGGCGGTTTCCGGCTGCCCGGGGAAATCCTCATCGGCACAGCAGCCTCCCGGCTCGGCCATCGCCTTGACACTGGAGAGGAAGACAAAGCGTCGCACGCCCGATTGCCCCGCTGCCTCAACCAGATTGCGCGTTCCCTCGAAGTTTACTTGCCATTGAATCGTCGCATCGTCGCTCGCAAGGGAGCCAAATGCGTGCGCATAGCCAGCACAATGAAACAGCCGGTCCACACCAGAGCATGCTGCGGTCAACGCCGCTTTGTCAGCCAAGTCAGCGACAAACGCATCGGCGCATGAAATGGGTTGTCGCGACAGGCGGCGGCAAGTTGCACCGTCTGCCTCAAGTACCCTGATCAATCGTTGGCCAATGAACCCGGTTGCGCCGGTCACCAGATTCATGGCTCGACTTCCGGAACCCTGGGCAGCCGTCCCCGGTGCTTCCAGAGAAAACGCGCCATGCTCATCAAGTGCCAGCGCAGATGGCGCAGACTCCGACGACTGTCACGCTGCGCATCATGAATGACACACCCCCGTGGGCACGCCAGTACCTTCATCCCCTTCTGCCATACCCGGGCGCATATATCGACGTCCTCGTAGTAAAGGAAGAAGTGCTCATCGAAACCACCCAAATCATGGAAATCGCGGCTACGAAACAGCATGAACATTCCAGCCACCCATTCCGGAGCAAAATCCGCCTCGTCTTGCCGGACAACATAGCGACCATCGCTCCCCGCGAGTGCCTTCATGAGCAATGAACCCGGCGTCGGGAAGCGCCGCATGCTGTCTTCGATCTCCCCATCGGGTGATCTCACCAGCGGTGCCACAAGGGCTACGCGATCGTCACCGAGCGCGGCGGACAGGACAGGAAACGGATTCCGGTCGAATTCAATATCCGGATTCAACGGGCAAAAGAACGTCTGGGTGCAAGCAGCAAAAGCCGCATTGTGATTGGCGCCGAAACCCTTTGGCTCCGCATTGCTGATGACCGTCACACGAGCGTTATCCGGCAATGCCACCGATTCCGGAACATTCAAGGTCAGAATGATCTGGGCGACTTCCGGGAATGCCAGGAGCTGTCCGACGAGCCTCCCCACCATGTCGCCGTGTCCATGGCTGACGATCGAAACCGCTATCAATCAAGCACCCCTAACCGACTCAAGCAGCCAACGTAACCCTTGGGCACCGTCAAAAACGTACCGTGAAAATGCCAATGCCGTCATGCCGCCCCGCGAAGCTTCTCGAAGAGCTTCCTGTACTGCCCGTTGCGAGCGAACGATGAGACCAGTTCATCGTCGAGCAACGCGGGATAATCACGAGGCCGGAGACTGCACAGCGCCTGCGAGGCACGTTCAGGCGCCTGGGAGTCCAGCCACTCACCAACCTGCCATTGTTTGACCAGACGCGCCGCCTCGGTATTCTCTGGCGAGAAACACAGGATAGGCCGCCTGGCCTTGATATAGTCAAAAAACTTTCCGGTGATCACTTCGTCGCTGCTGGCCGGATCCGTATGCAAGATCAGAAGATAGTGCATTCCCTGCATAACAGTGAACACCTCGTCATGCGCCACGGAAGCGTTTGCTTCAACAAAAGGAAAGTCCTTGAGATCAATGCGGGACAGGCGCAGCGAGCCGTAGAAGCATAGGCGGATAGCGATCCCGGTCTTTATCGCTCCGGCGATAGCGCGGAAGAGTGGCTCAATATTTCGATACCCCTTCTCATCGTCGTCCGCCATACCGAAATAACCGATACGCAAGTCCACGGAGTCACTCGCCCCGCGAACCGGACAAGGCTCGCCGGCATATCCGTTCATCATCATCAGCCCCTTGCTCTCGAGAGGCAGCTCCGGAAACAAGCGACTCAATTTCGCGAGCATCGGTTGCGAAGCAAAAGTGATGAGATCGGCCCTCTTCAGACTGAACCGTTCGAGCCTGCGCGAAATCATCGAAGCTAAGGTACCCCTGGGCGAGAATATCGTGCTCCCGTTCCAGCTATCCCGATAATCAGCGACCAGATCGAGTCGCCCGTCAAATTTCTTCTTCAATAATCCACCTACCAGCTGCATGCTGTGGGGCGGGGTGGAGACTATCAAGGTGTCAAAGCCCCTTGATTCAATCAGTGCAACAGCGGCGCGATAGTACTTCGGCACCATGAAGAGGCCAAGATCCGGGATCACCAGGGAAGTTACAACGCGCTTGACAACCCGCAGCCGGGACAACCAGACGCTGGCCGAACCGGCAGGGTGATGTGCGATTCTCATCAGGCTGTTCTGGACCGATCTTTTCAATGGATCCGTCAGATAGGTGACACCCAGCCCGGTCAGTAGCTCTCCCAGGCCAAGATCTCCGAAGTCCGCGCCGTCGGAGGTCAGAATATTTACCTCGCAGCCCTGATCCTTCAGGTAACGAGCCAGGTGCACAACGCGAGCAACGCCACCCACGGAAGCCGCATAGGGGACAAAATACTGACAGATGATCAGCACCTTTCGGGGTACAGACAAATCAGACAAGCCGTTCGATCTCATGCAGTAGACTCCGGCCACCAACCTCGAAACTCAGTTCCTTGGCGGCACGGCCGGCAGCACGCTTGCAGGCCGCAATGGAGTCATCGGTAAGTTTTTCAAGCGACTCAGCCAGGGCGCTGGGTTCAAAGGAATCAGCAACCACCCCGAGCGAATAGTCCTGGACAATACGCGCCATCTCGGGGGATGGGCCGATCGCCACAGCCAGTCTCGCCTGAATGAACTCAAACAATTTGTTGGGCAAGGCATGCTCATAGTTGAAATTGACCGGGGGCAGAAGAAATATACCCACATCGTACTTGTTGATCGTCCGGCAGATGTCGGCCATGGGGACCGCAGGAATGAAACGGATCCGGTCATCGCCGGCGGCGCGGCAGCGCAAGTCGCGCATGCAGGCCGCATCAGTCTCGACCAACATGAAATCGAGCGTGAAACGCTTGTCGAGGTGCTTCATCACGTCAATCATCGCTTCGAGGTGCCTGGAGGGAATCGCCGCGCCGTGGTGAATCAGCCTAATCTGGCCGGGTATTGTCGGGGAGGGGAGCAATCTCTGATCCACTGGAGCATTATGAACCACGAGAGGATTGACGCTGTAATGACGGGCATATTCGTCGGCGATACCCTGGCAAACAGTGATCATCACCGCTGCCCTGGGCAGGTAGCGTCGGCAGAGCTCGTGGTGATAAGGGCCAAAGAGTACGCGCCACAACCACTTGTCCTCAAACTCCCGGGGCGAGTATTCATGGGCATCGACCAGAACCGGTGCTTTTCCGGCCAATTGGAGTGCAAGAGGAAGTGCAGCAATGTCGTTGGCAATCAACAGGTCAAAGTTTCGGCCCCGAATTGCCTTGAACCCATTGCGCACCTGCGGAAGGTTCCAGTAGTAGCTATCGAAAAGTCTGGAAAGCAGCTTGATTGCCCATGTCGCCTTTTGCAGGAGACTGGCTCGTGGACTCTCTAGCTCGATAAACTCAATGTCAGCATCCGGTCTTGGCCCAAAGCCGCACACAGTAACGCGGTAATTCCTTTCCAGAAGTCTGACCTGTCGCATTACTCTCGGATCGCTGCGGATCAGCGAAAATGAAAGTATGAATATTCTTTTCATGTTCTTCCGGATCGTTTGCGTCAGGCCAGGAAGTGGCTGTGCCATCGCGAAAAGTTGATCCAGCGCCAGACTTGCCAGGAAAACGGCTTCTTGCCCGTCGCGATCAGATCGAACTCCTTTAGAACCTCGGCTTGAAGAAGGAATGGCAACTGAAGGTCGACCCGCAGCCAGCCACGAACGGTGTCAGCCATTCCCAGAAGCCACTCCTTCTCAGGAGTTTCAAAGCCGATCTTGTCGCGTCGGTCCAGAACATCATCCGGAACGATACCCCGCATCGCCGCGCGAAAGACGTGCTTGGTTTCGCCTCTCGGCGAAATCAGGTAGGCCTCAGGCAGCGAAAGCAGCAACTCTACAAGTTCCAATGTCAAAAACGGCACCCGGCTCTCCACCGAGAAATGCATCGAATTGCGGTCGCCGTGACGCAGCAGTGCAGGCAGACCACGCCTGGTGAGAGAAAGCGCCAACTCGGCGGCCAGTCGTCTACACGACTCGCCCTGCGTCGAGCGGTCTTGCGGATGGCGACGGACAATCCCCCTTTCTTCAAGGGGAGTTGCATTCATCCAGGCAGGTACGGTCTGCATTCCACTGATCCACCGCAGGAAATCATTGAGAAGGGTTCCCTGAGTCAGTTCGGCAACGGCTCGCTTGCCCCCGGCCAGGCGGCTTCGACCGGGCCACCTGGCCCACTCATCAAGGAAATGCCAAGCCTCAGCATAACTCCCTTGCTCAACCAAGCTGCGGATGCGCTGTCCGGGATAACCGTTGTAGCCGGCAAGCATTTCATCGGCCCCCTGACCATCCAGGGTGACAGTGACACCTTGTTCCTTCGCCAGCCGGAACACCCGGTACTGTGCATAGATGCTGGTACTGCCAAATGGCTCGCCTTGAGCCTGAATCATATCGTCCAAGTCCGCTGCGAGTTCATTGGCGCTGACTACCACCTTGTGCGGCACGGCACCCACATGCTGGTTGATGCGATCGACCCATCTCTCTTCGGAGACCTCGCTGCCATGAGCGATGTAGCTGAACGTGTTGATCGGTGCATCCGGGGCCACATGGCGCATCGCACACACCACGGCCGAAGAGTCGATCCCCCCAGAAAGGGCAGCGCCCAGGGGAACGTCACTGCGCAGATGCAAACGAATGCTGTCCAGAAAGCGCTCGCGCAGTTGCTCGGCCGCTTCGGCGAAACCGAGATCGCGCCGCTCGGCGATCCGCGGTTGCCACCAGCGCACTGCTTTGGCCAGCCGTCCGCTGGCAATGTCCAGCTCAAGAACGTGGCCAGGCTCGAGGTGGAATACCCCATCCAGGAAGGTGCGGGGGCCGCTGTCGTAGTCGCCATGAACGAGATAGTCATAGGCTCGTTGCCAGTCAAGTTCGACCTTTTCCTGTTTCAGTTCCTTGATCGCAGGAATTTCCGAAGCAAACAGGAAATTGCCCTGCTCCAGCGAGTAGAAAAAAGGCTTGATGCCGAATGCGTCGCGCACACAGGTGATCGTTCCTTGCCCGCGATCGAAGACCACGAATGCGAACATGCCCACCAGACGCAGCAGGCAGCCTTGCCCCCACTGGCGCCAGGCCGCCAGCAGGACCTCGGTATCGGAATCGGATGCGAAACGATGACCCAACCGCTTCAGTTCTCCCCGCAATTCCCGGTAGTTGTATATCTCGCCGTTGAACACGATGGAAACCGCCCGATCCGCTGACTGCATGGGCTGATGGCCACCAGACGTCAGATCGATGATCGACAGGCGCGTGTGACCCAGCGCTATCGTTGCCCCCCCAAACTGGAAGGTTTCCTGCCCGTTGTCATCCGGCCCCCTAAAACGCAATGCACGGGCCGCATCACTCAACACGGCTTCAAGGCGATGGACACCATTGCGCCAGACGCCACCAAAGATGCCGCACATTGCTTCAGTCGTCCCTTAACGCTGAATAGACAATGGCGAGGAAAAGAAATAACCTCTCGCCGTTATTCAGCACGCCGCAAGAAAACGAAATAAATAAGCATATTGATAGGCGGCTTGCGCTCTCTAATTCGAGAGACTCGATGTCAGGCCGTCGTACAAGCGGACAAGCTTGGCTCTCTGACTATCCCAGCCATAGCACGAAATGATTGCTGAGATTTGATCGTCCGTTGGGCGATACTTATCGGCTTCTCGCGAAAGCCTTTGCATCGCAAGGGCAATGCTCTTCGGCGAACTTTCATCCATCTCAATGCCGACCGGAAATTTCTCAAGGAAAGATTTCAGTTCTTTCAATCGCGCGATCGCCACCGGCAGGCCTCCGACAACGCTCTCCAACAACTTGTTTGGCATGCAATAGTAATAACTCAAGCACACGTTCTGGATCGGAATCAGGCTAAAGGTTGCTGACCGGATGAATGGAACCACCAGACTCCCTGGTACGGGATCAACAAGGTGAAGTCGTTCGGATACGCCCAACTCATCGGCAAGGCGGACGAGAAGTTCTTCAGTCACCGAGTAACGTGATCCAACGAGGGCCATATGGATACCAGGCGCGTACTGCAGCGCTTCAACGCAATTCTCCAAACCTCGGTCGATGGTAACCGCTCCCACATATACGGCCAATTTTTCGCTATCTCCTAGTCCCAGATGGCTACGCAGCGTTTCGGTGCACGTGCCCCCGCTCCCCGAAGTATCAAGAGCTGGCGTATTTAGAATAACCGTGGGCCGAGCGATCCCATATTTTCGTGATAACCAGTCTGCGATGCTCTCACAGACGGTGATCACTGCTGCCGCGCGACGAATCAATGCATTTTGATAGCGATCAATAAATAACCATGTCAAACGTCTCAGCTGATAGTTGGTATGAGTTTCCAGTTCATGGGCATCATAAATAAATGGGACGTCGAGTTTTCGCGCGGCCAAATAACCTCCACTCAAGCACACCATATCATGTATATGCACAACATCTGGCTGCCAACTGACAATTGAAGCAGTGCAACTGACGGCATAATCATTCAAGTGAACAAGTGGCTCAACATAACTTGCGACCGCTTCCCGAATCTTGAATCGCAGTGTGATCTCGGCGCTGAATCTCCTAAACGACTGAAGCGCGTTCCGAAAAATTCTTCTCAATGACATCGGGAATACAACGCGAATGATGACAATAGACCGTATGGCTTGCGAGATTAATACCGCAATAATCTTTATCACTGCGAATGGCACCGACACAAGAGCCAATATCACCATTAGCTTCAGTGACCCCCAAGTCTCCCTAAGACCACAGCGCCAGCCGATTTTAAAACGATCGGCCAGCCACAGAGAATAGATCCGTAGGTGCACTAGAAACAATGCAACCAGTCGACGAGGATTTACGGCAGCACTCCGCGGCAAGGATTTGTACACCACTCCATTTTGCGTCTCAGTCAGTTGTTGCCCTACTTGACCACGACAAACGACAAGAACTTGATTACCCGCACGAACTAGGGCCTCCGCTTCGCGGATTACCCGAGAGTCGATCTTCCACTCGTGCTGCAAAGTCATTGCGATGCGCATCAATGGATTCCATCACGCCACGCGCCGGAAGCACGCAACGAAAACCATTCATTAAGACTGATCCAGCGCCACAAAGCCCAGGAATTATTGGCACTACCACTCTGATGGGCGTCCCAAAGATCTCGAAGTGCGTTTTTCTGATAGCCAGGCACTTCCAATATCGGTCCGCTAAACAAGCGATCGAGACACCATTGCTTCAACTCGCCTCGCAGCCATATATCGAGCGGTGCCGCATACCCCACCTTGTCGGCGCGCCACTGTATTTCTACAGGAATCAGGCCGTCGGCAGCCTTGCGCATGATTAATTTCTGCCAGCCGTCTTTTATCCATAAGCTATCCGGCAAGGATATGCAGTAATCCACCAAATCGTAGTCCAGGAAAGGCAAGCGAGCTTCCCGTGAAAAAGCCATCGAGTTTCGATCCGCATAGCGCAACAGTTGAGGCAGGCAGTTGTACTGCAACGCTTCGGCCAACTGCCGCCTCAGGCGTAACCCGGGGCGAGCGTCCGGAACCCCGACGTCGTACGGCCCCTTGTATAGCGCAGGACGTTTTATTCCTGCCATACCAATAATTTCCGGAAGCGAAAAAGCGACTCTCGGATTAAAACGCCTGGCACTATCCTTGAAACCTCGACTGGCCCGTCGCAAGCGCCCGTTGAATACTATTGTCTCTCGAATGGCACTCCAGTATTCGCGCTTATCCAGAAGGTCAAGTTGGAAGCTTTTGAAATAATGCTGATATCCCGCGAGAACTTCGTCGGCACCTTGTCCATCAATAAGAACGATTGTGTTGTTTTCCTGCGCCAATCGTGCGACACACCACTGCAGATATATTGAAGCTGAGAGAAACGGCTCCTCCTGGTGCCAATGCAATCTCAGTGACTCCTCCATAAGTCGTTGCGGGCTAGGTGAAACCGAAAAAGGATGGGCGCCTGCCTGCTTCACCACCGCATCGATCTGCGGCCCCTCGGAAATCGTCAAGTCATCATCGAACCTGGCTGAAAACGTATTCTGTGTGAAAGAAGTTTCGGTCTCGCGCAGCTTTGCAAGGAAACCAACCAAGGTGGACGAATCCAGCCCGCCAGAAAGACTGGAGCCAAGCGCCACGTCTGCACGCATTCGCATACGGACGCTGCGTTCGAGCAACTCACGGAAACGCTCGACGGCAGCACCTTCACCGATTGAGGCGTCAATGGGGTTATAGTCGGGCGTCCAGTAGCGCCAATGGCGCAACTGATTGCCTCCACTGTCAAAGACCATCGCATGAGCAGGAGGTAAACGCTGAATGTCCCGGAAAAATGTTTCAGGACCATCTTCATAATATGTGCCTGCCACATATTTTGCCAAGACATCTTCATTGGTTGCGTCGGAAACGCCCGGGAGGCAGAGTAGAGCCTTCATTTCTGATGCAAAGGCAACGCACCCGTCCTTGGGGCGCGCCCAGAATAGAGGCTTTTCGCCAAAGCGATCCCTGGCCACGAACAGCCGGTGCTGAACTGCATCCCACAAGGCAAATGCAAACATGCCATTCAATCGGCTTAGACACTCAACACCCCAATGCATATAACTTGCCAAAAGAACTTCCGTATCACTGCCCGTACGAAATGTGTGGCCCGCTCTGGCGAGCGTTTCCCGCAGCTCAAGGTAGTTGTAGATCTCCCCGTTATATGTAATCACGAACCGCCCGTCTTCACTCTGCATTGGCTGGTTTGCCTCCGCAGAGACGTCAATAATGGCTAAGCGACGGTGCCCAAACGCCAGTTTCTTGTCGTCGCGCACCCAAAGACCCCCATGGTCGGGACCGCGATGGATCAGGCGATCGCGCATACGAATCACCAAACCAGAATCGATTGGCGAATCACTAAGCAGAGCAACTAGACCGCACATACACGTCCCAAGAAAGGTTAGGAAATTATCAAAGCAGCGAGATTGTTGACGCTCGAAACCAAATTTTGGCGCCGAAGAGGGACACTTGCCACCGCACACGCCAAAGCTGTTATCTTACCAACCGCTTGGCTATAATGGCAAATTCATCCCGGCGCAAGACATGTCAAGCAAATCATCACCCGTGCTAGTGCTGTCGCTATCAGACATCCGGCGCGACCCGCGTGTTTTCAGACAGATCGATGTCCTTAAGGGCCAGCGCGCTGTTCTGGCAGCAGGCACCGGAATTATGGCGATCGACGGGGTCACCTCCTACACGATTCCGATCCAACGCCGAACTCCAGTCGGTCGTGCTCATGCCTTGTTCTGCCTCAAGACAGGACGTTTCGAGCAATTCTATTGGTCCCAGGGTCACGTCATTCGCGCACTTGCTGACCTTGGGCACGCGAGGTACCCCTTTGTCATTGCCAACGACATTCAAACGCTCCCGCTGGCGCTGCACCTTGCGCGAGGAGCACCCGTCCTTGTCGACCTCCACGAATACTCCCCAAGGGAACTGGAAGATCGTTGGCTTTGGCGTTTCCTGTTCCAGAAATATAGCGACTATCTATGCAGGCAGTACCTGCCGAAAGCCACCATGGTGACAACCGTTTGCGCTGGCATTGCCGAAGAATACACTCGGCAGTATGGTGCTCGCCCGACTGTGATAACGAACGCACCAAGATTCCACAGTCTTCCTGTACACAAGACTGATCCGTCTCGGATTCGGGTGATACACCACGGTGTTGCAGCCCGCTCACGCCGCATCGAAAGCATGATCGAATTGGCGAATTTGCTTGATGCGCGCTTCACGGTCGACTTCATCCTCATTCCTGGCGACGCCAAGTATATCGTGCAATTGATGCGACAGGCCGCTGGCAGCCGCAACATACAGTTTCTCCCCCGCGTAGAGATGAATCAGATCGTGCCCTTCTCTGCGCAATATGACGTGGGTTTGTTCTTGCTGGAACCAACAAACTTCAATTACCTTCACGCGCTACCGAACAAGTTTTTTGAATTCCTGCAAGCGCGGCTTGCCGTTGCCATTGGCCCATCACCGGAAATGGCCCGCATCATCTCTCAATTTGGTTGCGGCTTGGTTTCCCAATCGTTTGAACCGCAAGCTTTGGCTAAAGAATTAAACCGCCTTGATGCCGGCACTCTCGACAAAATGAAAGCTCAGTCGTCACAAGCTGCAGCCGTTCATTGTGCAGAGCGGAACGCCGACTTACTCAAGACTGCTTTCGCTTGCCTTCTTTCCGGACCAACCTGAGTCGCGAGTCATGGCTATCGAATCCAGAGTTGCAATTCTGCTCTAATTCTTGCCCGGAGCGCAACGGGAACAAGAATCCACAACCAGCGGGCAAATCGGAATGAGGTTTTGGAAAATCGAGACCTCGCGGGGACTGGCGGTTCTTCAATGACCGGCAGTTCTTCAATGACTGGCGGTTCTTCAACAACTATCTCCGGGAATACATTCGGCTTTCCATGACGAGAAAGCTTTCCCAATGACGAAATGTTTGCCGACTTGATCAATTCCGCTAACCGAGTATAGAAGATTTTGCTAACATTTTCCCAGTGAAACCGCTCTAGAAAAAAGGCAGCAGATCTCTCTGCATAGGCCATTCGGAGCGCCGGGTCCAGTGCCAGCCGGTCAATCTCCCTGACCAGTTGGAAACGATCAGCGAAATCAACCACGACACCTGCGCCAGACTCCGAGATGATTTGGCTAACATAACTCGTTCTCGACGCCAGAATAGGCAAGCCCGCCGCCATATACTGGGAAATTTTGTTCGGGCAACAATTGGAATAATTAAGTCCGGTAGGTGTGTAAGGAACAAGCCCCACATCGAATTCAGCCGCAGCCGTTACCAACTCTGTTTCGTCAATCGCTTCAAGAAATAGAACACGGATCGCATAAAGCCCCAACGAGATGGCTAGGTCGACCATCTTTTTTTTGTACTCGTTATCCGGACCTCGGAGGACAAGTATTGCCGATGGGTGCGTATGCGGCCAAGCACTGATCAGCAAATCGATCCCCCTGGCATTCGCGAATCCGCCTTGAAAAAGAAAGCGACATTCAGTTCCGGTATGCTCTCGTCTTGTTTTCTCTTGGTCTTCGGCTACACGTGAACCTAAGGGCTCAGCATTGGGTACAGATTCAAAGGGAACACCGTACAGTCGTGCCATGTGGTCCGCCAGTCCTGGCGATACGGTTTGTGCATAGTCCACATGACGGACCAGACGCCCTTCAAGCGTAACCCAGAAATCATGTTCGAAAGCCTCCTGCTCAACATCTGCGGCTGGCCAGAATTCATGTGCGTCGTATATAAGTGGAACCCCCCAGCGTTCTTTGAGAACCATACCTGCGAGTAGGGTATCCAAATCTGTCGCAATGACCGCACAAATTCCGGAAAGTTCTTCTGCATGATCGACCAAAGAATAGGTCATTTGCAGCAAGTACTTGACGTACCACCGAAACGCTACCATTCGGCCCAAATTTTCACAACCTAGAATTGCCAGCAATTCGCCATCGTCAAGTGACAAAATTGCCATCAAGCTTGAAAGCTCGAGCAGCGCAGCCGAATTATTACGCGAAAATATATTTTCCCTAATGACTCCAAGATTCCTGCTTGTTTCAATTCGAGGATACGACCAAACCCATCCTTTGTCGTCTGAACCAGACGCACTAGGTTTGTCATTGGCGACGCGGCTAATCCCCAACTGATGGATAATAAAATTTTCGCGACCGCCAGAAGCGATCCAGTTTAAACGTGGGTCGCGTTGGGGTTCATGCGCCACCAGCAGAAGAACATGGTATTTTGCATCTGAGTCTTGCTTCGAAACGGGATTCAGTTCATACATCGACAAATCATCCTAAACCTTCGTTCGCACCCCTAAAATCTGATGCAATGAACTTCTTCACGGCAAACGCCTCACTGCGAATTGCGACGGACTTAGAGTCTACCCGACCGCATTGCTGCCTTTGCCACCGAGAAAACCCATAGCCCTGAGACAAATCTTGGCTAGCGTAAATGGATTCTGCATACCGATTCCTACATATGTAAACGATATTCACCATCAATATGAACGCGATGCCAGAGTTCCAAACACAAAATGCCCCACACAACGCGCCCAAACTCCTTCTGGTTGTTTAACGCATTCTCCACTTCACTGAAGTTGTAGATACCACGTCGGCGCGCACGATCCGAAAGCAATGTATCGCGAACAAAATCTCGCGCCACTCCCTGGGTCCACTGCGTGATAGGGGTTGGAAATCCCATTTTGTCCTTACGCTCAAGAACTACCGAAGGAACAGTATTTTTTACCGCTTCCTTGAATAAATGCTTCATGCGCCCACCTGCAAACTTGATATTGGGAGGAATGCGCGCCATGAACTCGACGATGCGATGATCCAGAAAAGGCACCCGTGATTCAATGGATGCTGCCATACTGGTTCGATCCTCAACATGCAGCAACGCAGGCAATGAAGCTTTCAAATCAAAATACGTCATACGGTTGATAAGCGACCCCAGAGCATTTCGGTTGAATATCTTCAAAAAGGATTCATATGGAGAATAGTTGCCATCAAAAAGCCCTCGCGCTAACAATGTGGACATTCCCTCGCTGCGGTCAACCAGTTTGAAGTAGCGGCTATCCGATGATTCGAATAGGCCGTCCTTCCAAAGCCCTTGCAACATGGGCTTATATGTCTGCAACAAAGGCAAATTCGGTACGATGGATGCAAGCGTCACTGCATATGGGTTTCGGTTAGCCGTTTCAAAAATCGCGCCCGATAAACATTTTTCCAGGTACGCGACCAAATAACGAGCATAACCGATAAACAACTCATCACCGCCTTGTCCGCCTAACACCACCTTCACATGCTTGGCGGCCAGTTTGGAAACATAGTATTGGGGAATCACTCCCGGCCCCGCTAATGGCTCGTCCATGTAATACATGAGTTGTGGAAGCACGTCCGCCAAATCCGAGCCTGGAATGTAGACCTCGTGATAGTCCGTACCAGCAAAGGCGGCAACGGCCTTGGCGTAGGCAGTCTCGTCGAATTGAGGTCCTTCGGAAAAAGCACCCGTAAACGTCTTGATGCGCTCTCCCTTCAAGCAATCCGCTGCTATGCAAACGAGCACACTGGAATCGAGACCGCCAGACAGGTGTGCCCCCAACGGAACATCCGATCGCAAATGAATGCGGGTCGCATCCTCAATCAATCCGGCAAGATGATCGACAAACCACGCTTCCCCATGGCTGTCGTCGATCTCATAGCTGACGTCCCAGTATTGCCGTGTCTCAACCGAGAGTGAGTCGTCACCTATCTGTACAGTCATGCAACAACCCGGCTCCAATTTCTCGACACCTTTGAACAGCGTCTTTTCACCCAAACAGAACTGGAATGTCAGGTAATCCTGTAGGCCCGCCATATTGGGTGTAGCTTGGACGTAGCCGGAGGCGAGAATCGCCTTGATCTCGGAAGCAAAAATCAGCGACTTTGCGTCGAAAGCGTAATAGAACGGCTTGATCCCAATCCTGTCGCGGGCGCAGAAAAGCCGACGATTGCCGCGATCAAAGATGGCAAAAGCGAACATGCCCAGGAAACGGTCGACGCAACGGTCCCCCCATTCCCGGTAGGCATAGAGCAGCGCCTCCGTGTCAGAATAGGAGCGGATCGGATGCCCTTTGCCAATCAACTCGCGACGCAGTTCCAAATAGTTGTAAATGGCACCGTTGAAAACCACTGTCACTTGGCCATCTTCACTCGTCATGGGCTGCTTGCCGTGTTCCGGGTCAATAATCGCAAGGCGACGGTGGCCCAAATATATGCCGCAATCCAAAGCGTTGAAAGTACCGCCGCCATCGGGGCCGCGATGCTCCAGCACAGCCATCATCTGCTGCAGTGAAGAATTTGCGCGCTCCGGCGAAAGCGAGATGTCAGCAATTCCAACAAGACCACACATCTAGAGAACTCCCCGTTCATCTTTGCTTATTGAATAACGCTGCATCGTCATGTAACGGAAATCGGGCCCATGGTACGGGTGTAACAACCTTATTCGACTTTCCTTGGCACTTGCGGTGAATCTAATCTCCCAAGGTTCGGCTGATCCGCCGGAAAAGTCGAAGACATGGCTGGAAGCCCCGCGCAGCTTTCCATTGTCAAGTTCGGCTCGCAAGTCGAACCTCCTATCGTTTGCCGTGATGTATCCGTGCAAGTCTTTCGGGACCAAAGAGAAGACATAATCCGCGCCAGCAGATAGCCCGGTAACGATCCACTCCTGGTTTTGATTCGGACTCGCTGCCCCGATGTAGTCCGCCCCCTGATTGCTTGGTCCAAACATGGGTGCGTCTAAGACATTTTTTATGGCAAGGTTCAATTGTAGCGGAAAAAGCATTCTTCTATCTGGTCCAACCACCCCCACCGGATTTGCGGAAAGAAATATTCTTGGATCGGAATATGCTTCGAACCATGTCCAGGGCTCATTTCTCGCCAACATCGCCAGACCGGCATTGTCTTTATCAACGTCCAAGGGATTTGGATAGCGGACGAACCGGTGTGCTCTCTTGACAACCGCCCCGCGAGTTAGCAGGGCTCGTATCTCACTGAGCCCAAGCTTTGTGCCTTTGGCGTCAGTATAAAAAGAACCATAGGTTGGATCGACAAGAACCCAGCGTGCGCCAATTTCAAGCTCAGCCATGACATGTCCATCGTCCTTCGGGTAGTTATAGAGCCCAATCACTCTCCCCCCTATGCCTTGCACCACTGCGAGAGCCAAGAGAACGTTGACAAAATTGCCGCATGCGCCGACGCGCTCGCGAACGGCCGTATCGGGTGTCGCATCGCTTGCATAGCCAACCCTGAAGCCGGCGATGAAATCCAGGAACCTCGATATCTTCTCTTCGTCTGATGTCGCGCCAGCCGTCAGTTCATCAGACAAGGCCGCGATTCGTTGGGTAACCGGAAAACGAAAGATTCTTAGCGGATTACCCGGGTCAGTCGCCGAAAGCAATGTGCCGTCGAGTTCTTCAATCGGTCCACGACTTCCGGCGGTCGGTCGGTTTGCCGCCTCAAACTTCGAGCGTCCGCGCGTTGAATTGGGAATTCCCTTGAGTTGGTTGTCAAGGAAATGGCGATGCCGTTCCGCATACTGGTAGAAGAACCAGTCATTGGTCAGGTTTGCGATACGCCGAATTTGCTCAGCTTCATAGGACTGGTATACCGCCCCCTTGTACCAGCCGATGTCCTGCGGCCGCACGACGAACACAGCCTCCTTCCATTGACCATCTCCTTTCATGGGCCAGACTCCGGCGCGTAGAGGGGCGAAAGCAAGCTGGTTTCCACTGTCGATAGCGTGAATCTTGACTGCCATTTGGCCTTGCGAGACATCCTTGTAACGGATGACCAGCCTGTGCGCCGGCACGTCGAAGTAGTCACCAAACTCGCCGTCAGGCAGGTTCATTACCAGATAAGCATTGTGACGCGTGCCGCCCGCGTCCAGACTCGGTTCGGTGCGCAGAAGATAGCCATTACCGAACGAGCGACCTGTCTTGCCATCCACGTTTTGCTGGCCCAGCCATTCGGCGCCATGGATGTGGGCCAGGCCCACCGTATCGCCCGCCCAGCCCACATCAAGGCGCACGAAATTGCCCGTCTGCGGATTCTCCAGCAATACTTCGTCAATCAGCGGTGCTTTCGCGCCAGACAGCCAGTCGATCTGGAACAGCAGTTCCTTTCGTGGGTTCAAGTCATAACGCAGCCAGTAACCGCTATCGAAGCGATGGAGATGCTCGCGCAGTGCCCGTATTCCCGACTCGGACAGTAGCTGAATGTCGGTTGACTTCAGGTAACGGGATGCGTGGGCAAGTTCGACAACGCTCGCTAGATGAGCGTTAAGGACATGTGTGGCGTTGGGCACCTCTTCATACCAGACGAATCCCTTGCGGTCGCTGGTGGTTATCCCTCCCTCCGAAAAGGACATTTCAAATGCTCTGGCGGCTCTGAACAGCCCCGCGTTTACGCGGCTCCGGGGTGAGTAATAGTTATTTTCTCCCGCATAACGTAAAGCCTTTAGGGCATATGCCTGTAAAAATGAAGACTGCCAAGGAGCCTTGCTGAAAACATCGTTGTATGCGTTGTCAATCGGGAACGTATAGATCGCGGCTTCGCCTTTGGTCAGATAGTTCTTGCCATCGAGAAGCCACTCCAATGCGGGTTTTCGTCGCAGATCAGTCCTGGAGAAACGGGTTACTGCGTTGGCTGGGATGGCCTGTCCTAATGTTAGAGCCTGGTCCGCAATGATGAAGGGGTGATAAATACCGCCTTGTCTAATGACGCCATTCTTGTCACGGTCGAAAATTTCCGGGGGTGGCGTTTGCTGTGGCAATTGTGCAGGATAGGGCGTTATTGCCCTACCCGTTCCCACATCCTTGTCTGCCAGAGCTGCATATCCTCTCGCAATACCTGCCCACGGCTCGAACCTCTCGTCCCAGCGGGCAATCTTCTCCAGATACTCGGTGTGCTTTTCCGCATATGACCGCCCCACCCAATAGCCCAAGTCCGTTGATCGCAACGGGACAATCCAGCGCCGCCATTGCCCTGCACCGTCAAGATGCAAATCACCATCGCGAAGGTCACGGAAGGTCTGCCCTGGGGAGATGGCGCGCTGCTGGATGGTAATATCCGCCGCGCCATCGTCATAATAGTCGACGATGAGTTCATACCACTGGTCACGCAGGTTGTCTCTCCATTCATTGGGGAGGCTAAGGTAGAAATAGGTGTGCGGTGCCCCCATTTCGTCCGGCTTGTTCTCAAGTTCGCTCGGGACCAGCCGACGGACGGTTCGGCCTGACAACTGCTCAATCGGTCCCCAGTGCGTCCCGGCAAAGCGGTTAGCACCCTCTGCATCACCTTGATTCCCAACATCGACCGAGACTTCCCTCTTGCTAATGGGATCCCGCAGAGTGATCTTGTCTACTGCAAGGGGATGGTTGGGTAAGCCATACGGATTGGCGAAGCGGAACAACAAGTCTGTCTTTCGCGGGTTCAGGTCATAGCGCAACCAATAGCCCGAATCAAAAAGCGGGAGCCAGCGGTAAAGCGTGTCGGTTCCACGCTTGAGCCAATGTTGAACGTGACTCTCGCCAGTCGCATCCGCCAACTCCTTGAGCGCGAGCAACACACGCATATGGCCATTTAGAATGTGGCTCGGGTTCTCTGCTGGACTTGGGATCTCTTCAAACCAGATATCTCTGCCGGATTCAAACAGGAAGCCACCATAGCTTAGTGGTGAATACAACGCCACTGCCGCCTTGCCGGCCAATTCCAGATATTTCTTATCGCCTTTTTCCCTGTAGGCAGCAAGAAATGCCTGAATTCCAGTCGCCTGCGCGAAGGCACTTGACCACGGTGCCTTGATTGAGACGTCATTGTAGGTACTGTCAAAACCGTATTCCCAAACCCATAAGCCATTCGCCTGCTCCCTCAGATTTCTCTCAAGCCAGTTTACGTTAGCTGAAAATTTCTCGGCATTCTTTAGATTGGCGAGTCTTGGGTCATAAGTCTCGACGCCAGCGTACGCCAAAGCGTATATGGCAACCCAAGCCGGATGGTATTGCTTGCCAATGCCCACGATTTCAAGATAGGGCACTCCGTCACGGTCGAGCAGATGTA
The DNA here is from genome assembly GCF_036625085.1 of Candidatus Accumulibacter necessarius. Lineage (NCBI taxonomy): Bacteria > Pseudomonadati > Pseudomonadota > Betaproteobacteria > Candidatus Accumulibacter > Candidatus Accumulibacter necessarius. The sequence goes on from NZ_JAZKUM010000001.1 coordinate 323,929, forward strand.
CAGCGCGGTCTACATCGGTTTGACCCGACGCAGAGGTCGATAGCGGATCATGCGTTTGGTGGTAAACGCCATATCCGCCCGCGATTCCGAACAAGACAACCGCCAGTAAGGCCAATGTGCGAGAGGATAGCCACAGCCGCCAGTTTTTCATCCAGTTGCGCTCCCGTTCTCACGTAGCGAAATCTCGGGCAGGATGGCTGCAAACAGATCCGAATGCGGCCGTTGCTGCTCATTGCCACTGATCTGCGCGAGCAATTGTGGCTGCCGAACAGTCAGATCGTAAGCGTGACTGTTGATCACAATCACGTCCGCATCTCGCGGACCGGTTTTCGTGAGTTTGGCCCCGCCAGTCACGCTTTGGATAGCGCGATACCAAAACCCGCCGCGGCCAATCGCCGGCATCGCCAAGCCGATAGGGGCTCCGTGGTGCTCAGCCTGAATCAGCCGACATTGTTGCACGAAGATATGGTAATCGAGGTGCTGGCTGTGGCAGTGGCAGTGGCAGTGGCAGTGCATCAGCTTGCGCTCATTGCTTGTCTTTACTCCTGAACAGCTGGAGTGATGCGACATGGCCGCGCAGTCTCCTGAACAATGTAACCTCAGGCAGTTGCCTTAGCGAAGCAAGCTCCGACTTCAGCAAGGCAAGTTCTTCCTGCAGTGCACAACGCTCTGCCAGCGCGAGTTGCTCAATCTCGTCGAGCAACTCGCGCCATACCTGGCGTTCAACCCCGTGAAGCGAACCCTTCAACCAGTCAGGATTAAACCAAAATGGGGCTGTCACCTGTACAAACCCTGCAGTTCCGCCAAGATCTATAGCGTGGTATGCGGGCGAACCGGACTTCCCTTTTGAGAGATCGAGCCCTGCCGGTCCGCAATCCGGTTCCAGACTGAGGACCGCGTCCACCTTCGGCATGCGCACAAGCAATCCGTAGTAACTTGCTACTACTGTGCGGTGAAAGACGATTTTGGATCGCCCTGCTGGGTCCGGAATGACAACGCCAGAATAGACTTGGCCTACCCCATCTTCGATGGTCAACTGAATTGAACAGTTCGATTGACGCAGCCAATCTATTACAAGACCCGTAGGGCTTCCATACAACGGAAACTGTACGACCAATCCGCCATTGACCGACTGAACTGCCCGAGCACTTGCCGTGTATGGCCACAGATCTAACTCGGGACGCTCTACCGCTGACACCCTCACGACGCTGGCATTTCTGGGTGCAACCTGAGCCGGGGAAAGCGGCAAACCTCGTAAGCTATTGGAATATTCTCCGCGCTTGAACAGCACAAGTATCTCACTGTGCAGTCGATGGGCTCCGTTGGTTCTCAAATCTTTGTAAATCACCTTGCCAAGCATTTGAGCAAGTTTCGAGGAAAGAATTTCCGGTTGATCTACTCCCTTGCCCAGCCCACCACATTGTGGACAGATTGAATTAGACCAGCCAGCATATTCACCAAGTACTTGCCTACGGAAGCTGGTTTCGATGGGATGACATGGCGACCATGGTTCGCCGGTTAGAACCATCGAGTCTACGCTCCAGCCTTGAGGTTTGCGTTCAAGCAACTTCAACCAGTCATAAGACCGCATATGCCAATTAACGTTGTAGGTCGCACCGCAACCTGGACAGCGCGCAGTACCGTCAAGCAACTCTTCCCGAAACGGAACGGCAACCATCACGTAATGCGCCGCAACGCGAAACAACTCATTCCACGATTTCTCTTCAATCGACGCCGGCAAGTGTTCAAGCATGTCGGTGGTCAAGACCAAGTCAAATGTCCGATCTCCAAAGGAAACAGCAGTTGCGTCTCCAACCACCGTTTCAAAGTTGCAGCGAGACAAGGCCTCTTGACTCGAATCTAGACCCACTATCTTCTTCTGGGTTTCTTTGATCAGATGTCCGGTAATCTTTCCATCACCACAACCAACATCAAGAGCATTGTCTATATCATTCGGCACGAAATCGATGATGGCTTCGACCAGGTTTCTTTGGCCTAACTGCAATTCCTGATCCCAGACATCTCGTGATTCGTAGAGATTCTTGTTTTGACTCACCACTGAATCTCCCAAGTCGCCGGTTGATTAACGATACCTATTTCAACTCCTATGCCATCAGGCGGCAGGATTTTCAGTGCATAGCAACGATCATGAAGATCATAGGCCTTGGGTTCTTGGCTGGCGGCAAGATTGAGCTCTTTGAAAAGCGCAACAGAGACGACATAATCCCCGGGTCCAAGCAATAGCGGACTGAAAACAGCCTTAATACGCCCTCCCTCTTCCAAAGTACCCAAACGCATTCCGCTCCTACTGGAAATTACTTGAAGAGCGCATGCACCATCGGGTCTATAGATGGCGATCACTGCCACAGGATCTTTCACAGCTTCGGCGGCGACAAAAGTCATGGTGGCTGAGGCAACCTCGCCGCTCACAAGGGTGTGCCGGTACTCGCCCCCGGAATCAAAAAAACCGAACCCGGTAATCTTGATGGGCCCACTCCCATAGCGGTCAACCGACGATAGTACGAGCAGTTCGGATTGTGACGAGACATCCTTTGCCACTGCCTCTTCATCTCCGTCATTACTGGCCAGCATTACCCGAACAGTGCTCCATTCGGTCAGGCCACCTGACGCAACGACTTCCGTGAGATGAACAAATCTTTGCTTAATAGGGTCGAATTCGTCCAACGAGAGAGCCACCTTACTACTTGCCAGATAGACAACCTCGACCCACCTTTCGCTTGTTGCAACACCAGACCAATCAATCTGCCACGGAGCGTGAACAAAACGCCCACCCAGATCAGCAAACTTTCTCGCAGGGCAGCCATTAACAATCTCAACGTTCGACCAATTTGTCGCTCCCAACTCGACGATCATTCGCGATGGAGCTTTGTCCCTGCCGGGATGAATTGTGCCCGCAATTCGATCGCCGCAACCAAAGCGAATTTCGGAGACGGCGAAAGCCTGAGAGGGTGCGCGGCCATCCGTTCCAATCAGACGAAAGAGCGAAATGGCCGCGGACTCAGTACTCGCGGCCCTAACCATAGCCTTCGACAACGACATGCTCCGCGCACGTGTGCGAATCTCCTCGTCCTCCCTGACGCTCGCTAGATACAACTTGCTTACGCTAAGGACATCACCATCTGCCCTGACGCGGCCACGATCAATCCAGACACCACGATCACAAAGCAACTGGACTGAGCTCATGTCATGGGACACGAACAGAACAGTCGCACCTTCACTGGTCAGGTTCCTCATCCGCTGAATGCACTTGCCAACAAAATAGGCATCACCAGCGCCCAGAATTTCGTCGACTATTAGAATGTCTGGTACAACCGCGGTGGCCACCGCGAATGCCAGCCGCGCGTACATTCCGGCAGAGTATTCACGGATCGGACGGTGTATGAAGTCTTCCAACTCGGTGAAATCAACGATCTCGTCGATAGCTCTGTCTACTCGGGCTTGTGACAACCCCTGAAAGGCGAGCGCGGATCTTATGTTGTCGATACCGGTGAAATCAGGATGAAAACCTGTGCCCAGTTCCATCAGAGCTTGAACATTCCCAGCAATCTGGACCCGTCCGGAATCCGGCCGCATTTGCCCACAGATGACGCGCAAAAGGGTGCTCTTACCCGCGCCATTTCGACCAATCAGTGCTACCTTTTCGCCACGCTCAATGGACAAGCTCACCTTGTGGAGTGCGACAAACTCATCATACTTAGACTTCGGGACACGAATGCCCAATGCGTCAAGCGCCCGCCACCCAGGGTGTTGAAACCGGTGAAACGTCTTGACGACGCTATCGATAGAGATGGTCTGCTCAGACATAGTCGGAAAACACTGGTTTTAGGCGGGAAATCACCCGGTAACCAGCCGCCAGCATCACGATGCTGAACCCCAAGAAGACGAAAAATTCGGTCACCGGAATAATGCCGTCAATCAGGCAAGCACGATAAAGCTTCATTAGCCAGGCAAGCGGATTCAGAATCAGCAAAGGGCGCATCCCTGCTGGAACCATGGATTCTGTATAGCCAATTGGAGAGACCAACATCAGGAACAGAATCAGGATTGGGGTTGCTTGTTGCAGATCGCGAAAGAACACGGTTATTGTGGATGTGATCCAGACGATGCCAAGTACCATCATTATCTGAAATACTAGGATGACGGGTACCAATAGATGTGTCCAGTGCAGGTGTCCAAAATAGACGACACCGATCCAGACAAGTACAAACCCGAGTACCATGGTGACATGCCCGACTATCACATCGCGCGCAACGACCAGTTCGATCGGGAAAAGTGTATTTCGTAGGAGTCCGCGATTCGCCACAATACTTCCCGTGCCGGTGCCAAAAGCCTCGGAGAAAGCAAGAAAAGGAACGAGGCCGCAGAAGACTACCAAGACATAATCGGGCGTAGCAAGCCCGGGAACGCGCACGCCCAGAATAAATACGAATACGACTGCATACATCCCCAAGAACAGCAATGGATACAGCGCAAACCACATAGCTCCCAAGGTACTGCCTATCATCCGGGCTCGGAGGGTCTGAATGGCTGTTGCAGTGAGCAGCGCGTGGTTTTTCCACAACAACCGAATAGGGTCAGTCAATACAGTTCTCCAAGATTGCTGAAATAATACGAGGCGTCGCCGCTCCATCGCCGTATGGTCTTGAAGCCATTACTCCAATAGAGAGGTTCCGGACCGCTGCGATAATTCGTTCATATTCCGCCCCCACAACCTTATTCCAGCCCAGTTCGACCGTTTCCACCCACTCTGTCTCGTCACGCATGGTGACGCACGGAACACCATAGAAAAACGCTTCCTTCTGAACACCGCCGGAATCGGTAAGTATGACCCGTGCGGCTTGCTCGAGAGCGACCATATCGAGAAACGGAATCGGGTCGGCAACGATCACCGATCCGAGTTTGTCATCCAGGCCGTTTCCCGCAATCAGTTTGCGGGTGCGCGGGTGAAGTGGAAGCACGACCGGCATTTGTTTGGATATCTCTGCTAACGCCGAAACGATTTCAGAAAGCCGTTTGGGGTCATCCGTGTTCTCGGCACGATGGCAGGTCGCCAGGGCAAAACCGCCGCTTGCCAGGCCAAGGTCCCTGAGCACGCTACTCTGGCGTTTTGCCTGCTCGCGGTAGTAGAGGGCAACGTCATACATGACATCGCCAACGTTATGGACGCCGGTCAGAATGCCTTCATTGGCTAGGTTCCGTACTGCCGTCTCGGTTGGACAGAACAGGAGGCTCGATACACGGTCAGACACGATGCGGTTGACCTCTTCCGGCATACGCATGTTGAACGACCGCAAGCCAGCTTCCACGTGAGCAACCGGAACATGCAACTTGACGGCCGCAAGGGCCCCGGCCAGCGTGGAATTGGTATCGCCGTAGATCAACACCCAGTCCGGCGTTTCGCCCAGCAAGACCTTTTCCACCGCTTCCAGCATGCGACCGGTCATGGCACCGTGATGCCCGCCGGATATCTCCAGGTTGTATTTCGGGTGGGGGATGTCCAGTTCTTCGAAGAAGACCGTGGACATGTTGTCATCGTAATGCTGGCCAGTATGAACCAGGATTTCAGTCACCCGGTCGGCGAATTCGTTGCGCAGGCACCGGGAAACGGCTGCCGCCTTGATGAACTGGGGCCGGGCGCCAACGATGGTGACGATTTTGATCACTTGTTTAGTGCCTCGATCATCAGCACGACGATTTGGTCCTGCTCCCGCTGCGAGAGATCGGCGCTCATCGGTAGGCTCATGACCCTGCCGGCCATGGCATCCGACGACGAGACATTACTGCTGATCCTGCTCAGCGCCTGATAGGCCGACTGACGATTCAGCGGAATGGGGTAATGCACTGCCGTCGGCACCCCTGCCGTCTTGAGTTTTTCCTGAACCTGTTCGCGGTTCTCGACGAAGACGGTGTATTGCGCGAAGACACTGGTCCGGTCAGGACGCTGAGTAACCGTCGGCACCTTGCCGGCAAACAGTTCGTTATAGCGTGCACCGATTCTAAGGCGCTGTTCGACTTCCCACTCGAAGCGCTCCAGCTTGCCCAGTACCACGGCACACTGCAGGGTATCCATGCGGCCACCGACGCCTATGCGGGTGTGCACGTAACGCCTTTCCTGGCCGTGCACACGGATCTCGCGCATGGCCTTGGCCAGCTTGTCGTCACTGGTGAAGATTGCCCCGCCATCGCCATAGCAGCCGAGCGGCTTGCTCGGAAAGAAACTGGTGCAACCGATGGTGGATAGATTGCAGCTCTTTCGGCCCTTGTACTCGGCGCCAAAGCTCTGGGCGGCATCCTCGATGACCGTCAGGCCGTGCCTGTCGGCGATGGCGTTGATTTCGTCCATATCCGCCGGTTGGCCATAGAGGCTGACCGGCATGATGGCGCGGGTCCTGGGGGTGATTGCGACTTCGATCTTCCTGGCGTCGATGTTGCAGGTATCCGCTTCGATATCGACGAAAACTGGCGTGGCGCCGAGCAAGGCGATGACTTCGGCGGTGGCAACGAAGGTGAACGGAGTGGTGATGATTTCGTCGCCCGGCTTGACATCGATGGCCATCAGGGAAATAAGCAGAGCCTCGGTACCGGAGGCGACCGTAATGCAGTGTTTCGCCCCCGTGTATTCGGCCAGCTTGCCTTCCAGTTCAGCCACTTCGGGGCCCATGATGTACTGGCCGTGGTGGAGTACGCGATGGACGTTGCGCTCCAGTTGCGGGCGCAAATTGTCTTGCTGCCCGGCCAGATCGATAAAGCTTAGGGGTTTCGCCTGCTGTGGAGCCTGGAGGTATTGCTGCGGAGTGATGGTGTGCTGCGGGTAGCGTTCGCACAGCTTGCCGTCACGTGTCAGAAGCTTGATGCTGTCCGCCGTAAAGCGTGAAAGCGCACGGACAAGTTGCTCGTCCTCAGGATCCTGGCTGTCAAACACATTGCCTTCTCCCGCTAAAGAGGCAAGCCAGTGTTTATCCTGCGCGAATACTTTCAACGCGCGCCGGGCGAGAGCGGCGCAGTGACGTTTGTCGATCTGCGTATTTTGAGCTTCCGCTTTGCGCATTACCTCTCGTACCATGTTGAATTCCATGGTTTGCACGCTGCCTGCATAGAGCCAAAGTTTTGCGCCTTGATCTTTGCAATGTTGCAGGGCTGCCGCTGAAATTGGCGCAAAGGGCATGCGATTAGCGCATACGTCAAGCACGATATTGACATCGATGAGTAAGTCCATGGCTTTAAACCGGGCGCCCCTGTTCTTTGCGAATTTGTGCCCGAAGGTCAATGGCCTCCAGGCGCTCTTGGTACTCTGCGCCTAATTCCGGCAAATCTGCATCGGGTGGCAACGGCGCATTGAGAATGGATTTGTACTGTTCAAGCATGGCCTGGCCCCGCGAGATGGTTTCCGTGGGCAAATTGTATTGAGGTATTTGCGAATCTATTTCATCATCCGGCACATCGACGATCACGCGAACATAGTCATGCTTGAGGCGTAACGGTTGCGTGAATTCAATGCGACCGTGGCTATAGATGGCTTCAACTTGCATGATCCGTCCTTTGCATGAATGAGGGTGCTATCTTGAACTGCATTGCTTACGCCATTAGCGAGACTGGCCCTTGCCGCGCAAGGCTTCCGAGTCCCAAGGCGCTGTTTAGCCAGCCCTTCAGGTCGATTAACTGGATTTCCGTGGCTTCTCTCAATGCCGTGATTTCATGACGATTGCTGCGGCGAGGGCTCGCGAGGTGGTCCACTTGCCGCCGAAGACATTGATCAGCCTGCCCTGACGTTCGATGACCGATTCCCGACTGGCTGAAGAGAAATCGGATTTGCTCGCGACGATCGGACGGATGCCGGCAAAGCTGCTAATTATATCCTGACGCGACATCCCTCTACTAAAGCAACGGTTGTAGTTGGCGATGAGATAGTCGATTTCCTCGTTGCTCGGCGCGCAATGATCGGGGTCGGCCTGACTGACTTCAGTGGTGCCCAGCAGGGTGTTTTCCCCGTGCGGGAGAACAAACAGGATGCGTTTTTCGCCGGGTACCTGCAGAACGCAACCCTGCTCGCGCTTGCCGGGCACGACGATATGGCTGCCGCGGATCAGCTCAAGCCGGTAGGCACTGGTCACGCCTGACCCGGCGAGTAGTCTCTCCGCCCAGGGGCCAGCCACATTGACGACACGGTCGTAACAGGCTTCGGATCCGTTCGTAGAAACTTCTCCCGTTGCGGGGTCGACCTTGAGAACGGGGGTCCATTCGTGGATTCTGGTACCCGATTCCCTGGCTCTTTCTGCGGCCCACAAGCCGAGTTGGTAGTCATCCATTCGGGCATCCCAGTATGCGTAGGCACCCAACAACTGGTCGCGTTTCAAGCCAGGAAAGCGTTCGGCAACCGCGTCGGCACTGTACCAGCGGCCACGCGGGAACCCGGATCCCGTTGCCAGCAGATCGTAGAGCCTGATCCCCGCCCCGACCAGCCACTTCGCTCGCTCACCGTTGCGGTAGATCGGGATCAGCAACTCGAGTGGCCGAGTCAGCTGCGGCGCCTGCCTGATCCACCAGGAGCGCTCCTGCAGCGCCTCGCGAACCAGCCTCAGATGACCATGTTCGAGGTAGCGCAAGCCGCCATGCAACATCTTGCTGGAGGAGCGGCTGGTGGCGGACATCAACTGGCCTTTCTCGTACAGATCAACGGCTTCACCGCTTCGGGCAAAGGCCCAGGCGGTCATGACACCGTTGATTCCACCGCCAATGACTGCAACCTTCATTCAACCGCCAGTGTCGTCCCCGTCAGTTTGTAGGTCTTGCCCGTCACCGGGCATCGTGCGACCCCTTCTCCCTCTAGGGGCAGCCCAAGACGTTCCCCATGCTCACTTATCCAGCCGATCTGCCTGGCTGGCACACCGGCCATCAGTGCATAGGGCTTGACGTCACGATTGATCACCGCACCAGCGGCGACAAAGGCGAAATCGCCAACCGTTACACCGCAGACAATCGTACTGTTCGCCCCAAGCGTTGCGCCCCGCTTGATCGTCGTCTGGCGATACTCATCCTTGCGCGTGACCGCCGACCGCGGGTTGTAGACGTTGGTGAAGACCATGCTCGGGCCACAGAAAACGTCGTCCTCGATATGCACGGCATCGTAGATGGAGACGTTGTTCTGCACCTTGACGTTGTTGCCGATGGTCACGTCATTGCCGACGAAGACGTTCTGGCCGAAGGAGCAGCCTTCCCCGATCCTGGCCCCGGCGCAAATGTGGGCGAAGTGCCAGACGCGGCTGCCGTCGCCGATTTGAGCGCCCTGATCGACGATCGCAGATGGATGGATGGTCACGGTCATGATCAGTAATCCAGGGGCAACGCAATACGCTTGCCGTCACGAGCAGCAAGGTATGCGGCAATCAGTGTTTCGAGCGACTTGAGACCTTCACGGCCATCGGTCTCCGGCTCTGCTTCGCCGCGCATGACCTTGATTACGTTGTCGTAATACAGAGGATGGCCGAACCCATAGACCGATGTTGTCTCGTAATTGGCTGCCGAAATTTTTTCGTCTTCCGGCAGTTTCTCGGCGAATTCCCAATGCTGGATTTCGTTGACCGCGACGCCGCCGATACGCACCGTCCCTTTCTCACCCAGAATCGTGATGCTGCCTTCAAGATTCTTCGGGTAAGTGAGCATGGTGACGTTCATCGAACCGAGCGCCCCAGAGCGCCAGCGAATGCTCAAGACGCCGCTATCCTCAACCTGGATATCCCGCTCCAGCGTGGCTGTATAGGCCTGGATGCTCTCGATGGGACCGATCAACCAGTCGAGCAGGTCGACGTAGTGGCTGGCCTGGTTCATGAAGGCGCCGCCGTCGTACTCCCATGTGCCTCGCCACTTTGCGCTGTCGTAGTATTCCTGTGGTCGGGTCCAGAAGACGTTGATATTGACCATGTAGATGCGACCAAAGCGCTTCTGCTCGACAGCACGCTTGAGCAGCTGCAGCGTGGCATTGCGGCGGTTCTGCTTGACGACGAACATCCTCACTCCGGCTTCGTCGCATGCCTTGACCATGCGCAAGCCATCGTGCCACCGTGTCGCCATCGGTTTTTCAGTCATGACATGGCGACCGGACTCGGCGATTTCTACTGACTGTTGTGGATGCAGACCGCTGGGCGTCGCCAACACGACCATATCGGCAGTACTTGTCTTCAGCATTTCAGTCAGGCTTGAGTGCCCCTTCGCCGCCGTGCGCTTGACGGCCTTGTCGAGCGCTATCGGATCGACATCGCAGACGTCTACGATTTCAACGCGGTCCGCGTGTTGTTCCATGGCGCCAAAGTGGTTGGCGGAAATTCGTCCGCAGCCAACGAGGGCCAGGCGAATCTTGCGATCGGTAATGACGGGATAGTTGCGCATGGTATTCGCTGATATCCAAAGACTACGGTTGGAAGGCGGTGAAACCAGCCGCTGCTGCCTTGTAGCGGCAATGGATGCACTTCATGTTGCCGAGCGCAGGCGTCCTGCCCACGCGTCGCGTTCGCAGCCCACCTCGTGCAAGTCGGCGATAGCGTTCATGCGCGGCGGCGCTACAGTGAGCGAATCAACGGGATTGAGCAGATTTATCGAGTCCAGGCGGATTTCGTGTTCCTGCGCCACATCATCTGAGCCGGCCCATGGGCCAGGCGCCGCGGCCTCGCCGCTCTCCCAGGTTGCCAGTTCAGAGACGCTGCCCATGGAGCTAACCCTCTTAAAACCACAATTTTAGCGTAGACGCCTCAGCTTTTCGGAACGGGCGGAGAGGAAAAGCAACGATGCGTCGGTTTCCAGCCATGCTTGGATGGTAACGATGTTCTAACCAAACCGTGGCCCCGAACGGGCTGACTGGTCCATCATTCGGCGACCACCACCACTCCTCCACGCCTGCGATCACCAGCGCCGGACAGGTAACCGTTGCTGCTGGCGACGCAGTTGACGCCGCCAAAGAACATGCTAGTCGAGTCGAAGTGCGTTGCACCCGGCCAGGCGGTCTGCAGGGCGTCGGCCGCTCCGGCGGCGAGGCCGACATCCTCAAACCACAGCTTCCTGCCTTCGACATGCAGGCGGGCGGAGTTGACCGCCTCGTCGAGCGGACGCCGATAGAGCAGCAGGTTGAGCAGCGCCTGCAGGATTGCGCTGCGGATCCTGTTCGAACCGCCGCTACCGAGCGCGAAGCACGGTCGATCGCCGGCGAGGACGATGGTCGGTGACATCATCGTACTCATCCAGGTTCCCGCTGCCAGTCGATGGAAGCCGCCCGGGTTGATGTCGTCCTCGCCTAGGAAGTTGTTGACGTGGATCCCCAGCCCCGGGAGTGCATGGCCACAACCTTCGCCGTTACTGGTGGTCATCACCGCTGCCATGCCTTCGGCATCGATTACCGAAATGTGCGTCGTCGCCCCGAGGGGGTTCTCGGTGCGCAGGGAGCGAGCGCGTCCGACCCATGCCGGGAGAGCGTCACCGGCTAGCAACGAGCGGATTGCCCCCGGGTCGGTGCGAAGCAGTTCGTCGTAGCCCGTCTGGCGGAAGTCCGATACGGTCGCCAGGACCGCTGCCAGCGCGAGCTGGTGCTCGCGTGACAGGAATTCCTCTCTCCCGAGACCAAGGCCCTCGGCGATACGCATCCCGACGCCGATCAGGCCTCCCCCCGCGGCGGGCGGCGGGTTGGTCAGAACGGTGTGGGCGCCGAAGGGGACACGCAACGGCTCACGCACCACCGGGGCGTAGGCGGCGACATCCTGCGCCGTGATCAGACCGCCGTGGGCCGGGCCGAAGTGGTCGACCAACGATTCCCAGTACTTCGCCACCTGTGTGTCGGGATCGTCTTCACCAAGGGCGTGCAGGAAGTCGCCAAGTTCCGGGTTGGCCAGCCGATCGCCGGCTTTCGGCAGCTGTCCACCAGGAAGGAAGAGGCGTGCCACGGTGGGCGAGTGTCTGGTGATCGGGGCGATCAGGCCGGCAATCATCGCGATCTGAGGACTGACCCTGAAGCCGTCGCGTGCCCAGGCTGCCGCCGGTGCCACGACCTCGCGCAGTGACCGGCGGCCGGCGCGACGATGCAGGGCCAGGAGGCCGACCAGTTCGCCGGGAATTGCCGCTGCCGCTTTGCCGATGTGAAAGACCTGTGTGGCCTGTCCAAAATCGACGGTGATCGGCGCAAAGTCCAGCTTCGGCAGCGTGGCAAGTCCGCGCCCCGGCGCCGCGGCAAAGAAATCGAGCACTTCGTAGCCATCGTCGGCATCGCCCCAGAGGCAGACGCCGCCGCCGCCAAGCGATGTCAGCGGGAGTTCGGTCACTGTCGCCGCGAGCTTGGCAGCGACGATCGCGTCGATCGCGTTGCCGCCGCGGCGCAGCAGGCGCGCGCCGGCAGCCGCCGTATGCGCCTCTGACGCCGCGATTACCCCACGTATGCTGCTCATTTACGGAGAATACGCGATGGCCCGGCGATCGGGAAGCCGGCCTGAAGACTAAAGTACGGGAACAGTCTTCCTGTCTGGCCGAGTCACGGCGCGCCTGCAAAATCGCGGGCGATGGCGGCACTCAATGTCTTTGCTTCCACTAGAATGGGCGCTTTGCCAGACTGCGACCAGCAATCATGATCCGCACCCGTTTTGCGCCTTCTCCAACCGGTTTCCTGCACATCGGTGGTGCGCGCACCGCACTCTTTTCCTGGGCTTACGCCCGCCGCCACTCGGGTTGCTTTGTGCTGCGCATCGAGGATACCGACCTTGTCCGGTCAACGCCGGAAGCCGTGCAGGCGATTCTGGACGGCATGCGCTGGTTGGGCCTGAGCTACGACGAGGGTCCCTTCTACCAGACGCAGCGGATGCCTCGCTATCGCGCCGTGATCGAGGACATGCTTGCCGCCGGCAGTGCCTATCACTGCTACATGACGCCGGACGAACTGGAGCGCTTGCGCGAGGAGCAGCGCAACGGGGGGCTCAAGCCGCGTTATGACGGTCGCTGGCGGCCGGAGCCGGGCAAGACGCTACCGACTCCGCCAGCGGGTGTGCCGCCGGTCGTTCGTTTCAGAAATCCGGCTACTGGCGTGGTGGCCTGGGATGACCTCGTCAAGGGTCGTATCGAAATCGCCAACAGCGAGCTCGACGACCTGGTCATCGCGCGCGCCGATGGCACGCCGACCTACAATTTCTGTGTGGTTGTCGATGATTGGGAAATGGGCATTAGCCATGTCATCCGGGGCGACGACCACGTCAACAATACGCCTCGCCAGATCAACATCCTCCGGGCACTCGGTGCGCAGGTGCCGCTCTATGCACACCTGTCGATGATTCTTGGCGACGATGGGCAGAAACTGTCGAAGCGTCATGGCGCGGTCAGTGTCATGCAGTACGACGATGACGGTTACCTGCCGGAAGCCGTGCTCAACTATCTCGGACGTCTGGGCTGGTCGCATGGCGATGACGAGATCTTCTCGATGCAGCAATTCTGCGCCTGGTTCGATCTCGACCATATCACCGCTTCGGCAGCGCAGTTCAATAGCGAAAAGCTGAACTGGCTCAATGCGCACTACCTCAAGCGCGCCGACACGTCGCGACTCGCCGCGCTGGTGAAGCCACGACTTGAGGCGCGTGGCGTGACGGTCGCGGCCGCACCGTCGCTCGTGGCAATCATCGATCTGCATAAGGAGCGTGTCGCGACCCTCAACGAGCTGGCCGACTTCGCGCAAACGTTCTATATCGATCCGCAGCCGAAAGCAGAACTTTTGGCCAGGCACCTGACTCCCGAGGCGTTGCCGCTGCTGGCTGATTTCGTCGCCCGCCTGCCGGATATCGCCTGGGAGGTGGCCGCCATCGGCGCCCTGATCAAGGAATGCGTCACCCGACACGGTTTGAAGATGCCCAGACTCGCGATGCCAGTCCGTGTGCTGCTGACTGGTCTGGAGCAGACGCCGGCGGTCGATGCCCTGATCGCCGTCTTTCCTCGTGAGACGGTTCTTCGGCGACTGGCCGTTGCCAGGGAGGCGACCCTTCCCCAGTCTGTCCTGCGCTAATGCGGGTTCGGTGGCCCCCGGGTGACGAAGTTCAAGCCGCGCGTGGCGCTTTACAGAGGGAGTGCTACTCCCTATAATCCCGTCTTCTTTCGCGGGGGTATAGCTCAGCTGGGAGAGCGCTTGCATGGCATGCAAGAGGTCCGCAGTTCGATCCTGCGTACCTCCACCAAACGCCGAAAGAAAAAAGTTCCGGGTCCCCATCGTCTAGAGGCCCAGGACACTACCCTTTCACGGTAGGTACCGGGGTTCGAATCCCCGTGGGGACGCCACTTACGGCAGCAACGGCTCACTTGAGAAAGTTGAGCCGTTTTGTTTTGGGCAGACGCCAGGACGCGTTCAGCGGGTCACTCCGGTTGGCGGGAATCGATGCTGATAGTCACCGGCCCGTCGTTGACCAGGTGGACCCGCATCTCGGCACCGAAAACGCCAGTCTGCACGTGGCGCCCGAGGGCGCTTTCAAGCTGCCCGACAAAGCGTTCGAACAATGGTTGGGCGAGTTCTGGTGGTGCGGCGCGACTCCAGGAGGGACGATTGCCTTTCCTGGTCGACGCGAAGAGCGTGAACTGGCTGACTGCCAGGATCTCTCCTTCAGTGTCGCTGACGCAGCGGTTCATGACGCCTCCGGCATCGGGAAATATGCGCAGCCGGACAAGCTTGGCCGCGGTCCACGAGAGATCGTGGTCAATGTCGCTGGCTTCGAAGCCGGCCAGGATCAAGAGCCCCGGGCCGATCTTGCCCATCACTTCGCCGGCAACCTCAACCCGCGCCGAGGTGACCCGCTGCACGACTACCCTCATGACGGTTCAGACTCCTTGCAGACGGCCCTTCTCGCCGGCCGGCAGCCAGTGCACCGGGGAGCTCAAGGGTTCTGGCTGCAGCGTCACATGCGTGATGCCCTGCTCAGCGAGCACGTGCCGACCGGCGGCGAGGACCGTCGGCCATTGTTCCAGCGATTCGACGATGAGATGCGCCGAAAGGGCAACCCGTTTCGATGACAAAGTCCAGATGTGCAGATCATGTACTGAGGCGACGCCCGGCAGGCTGGCCAGCACCCGCCCGACCTGTTCGGTAGACAGGCTGGGTGGCACACCTTCCATCAGCGCCTGCAGGACTTCGCGCAGCAGACGCAGACTCGAAGCCAGCATCAGAGCGCAGATCAACAAGGAGAGCAGCGGGTCGGCCGTCATCCAGCCGGTCCACATGACGATTGCGCCGGAGACCAGCGCGGCGACCGAGCCGAGCAGATCCCCGAGCACGTGCAGCAGGGCTCCGCGGGTATTCATCGTCTGCTCGCCGTGCATGAGCAGCCAGGCAACAGCGATGTTGAGGGCCAGGCCGAGCGCCGCAACCAGGGTCACCGCTTCGCCGTTCACCGCCGCAGGTTCGAGGATGCGGCCGACGGCGGCGACCGAGATGCCGACCACCACCAAGACCATGAACAGCACATTGAGCAGTGCTGCCAGCGTCTCGACGCGGCCATAACCGTAAGTGTGACGTCGGGTCGGCGGCCGTTGCGAGAGCCAGGCGGCAAAAGCCGCCAGAGCGAGCGAGGCACTGTCGGTGACCATATGCCCGGCATCTCCGAGGAGAGCCAGCGAGCCTGCCCAGAAGCCGGTCACCGCCTCGACTCCGGCGAAGCCGAGCGTCAGGAGCAGGGCCCAGAGCAGGCGTGGACCGGCATCGGCATGCTGATGATCGGCATGGTCATCATGCTGGCCGTGTTCGTGGCGGTGTTGATCGCTCATGGTGCGGGCATTCTACCCGAGATCGATGCCGCGTTCGCTCAGGGATGCGGGCGGAAGACGGCACCACTCAGTACGCCGCGTACCGTTCCTGCCAGAGTCACAAGCCAGAGAATCAACAACAGACCCCAGCAGGCGATCCCGACCCATTCCACCCCCGGCAGACCGGACGCGCGCCCGAGTCGGAAGCTGGCCGAGACGAAGGCGCCGAGCGGGAAGATGAAGCCCCACCAGGAAAGCGCAAACGGCAGCATTCCCCGACGCTGAGCTGCCGCCGTCAGCAGGGTGGCCATCACCACCCACCAGGCGCCAAAGCCCCAGAACAGCAAACCCGGGAAGAGCAGCGTGCCGGTCGATATCGCGATCGGCAACTGCTCGGCCAGATTGAGAAGGCTGACCGGAATGACCGCAACTGGTGCCAGATGGATCCATACCGTCGGCGTCAGGATGCCGAACGCCGGCTTCACCAGATACTTTCGCTGCAAAGTCATTGCCAGCAGACCAAGGTACATCAGCGTACCGGCACCGAGAGCAACGACATTGACCAGTAGCGCCAGATCGCGTACGCCACCCGTCAGATGGCCGACCAGCGGGCCACCGGCAATCGGGATGACGACCAGGCCAACTGCCGGAATGAACTTGGCCGGCGTCACATGTTCCAGTCCAACGTGCTCACCATTGAACATCGCGTAGAGCACGGCGAAGCCAAGAGTGAAGGTGAGCGCCGCACCCGGCCACCAGAACCACAGTGCCAGGTTTGTCTGCGCGCCAAAGGCCATGAATTGCGCGGCGATGACCAGCATGGCAATCGAAAAGGTTGGATAGAAACTCGCCTGCACCGGATGTTGCAGTGTTGCCAGCGCCGCCCGGGGATGAATGACCCAGCGTGCCAGCCACGGCACTCCCAACGCCGAGAACAGCAGCAGGTTGAAGTAATGCAGACCCCAGGCGAGCGCTTCGAGGATCGGCCAGTGTGCGGCAAGGGCAAGCGTCGTGAGGCTCAGGACACCGGTCCCCATGACCGAGGCGAACCACCCGGGAGAAAAGTTGCGGACGATTTCGGAGAAGCTCAGGGGCGGCAACGGGGCAGTGGACATGCGATGGCGTCCTGGTGCATTAGCAAAGGCTGATTATCCTCCAGGATCCGCTTCTTTGCTGCGTTATGAATGAACGGGAAAAAATACCCCTGCCGTGCCATGGTCAGTATTGCTATCATCACATGAGCCTGATTCTCCGGAGAGAGATCGGCTGGCTGGTTGGCTCAGGAGCGCGCGCTATCCGCTGACGATATCTCGCAACCGCTCGCTACTGGCCAGCCCAAAATGCAGGAGGGAGAAGTCCATGGCAAGCCATCGTGAGAGTCGCAGCATCGCACTGCCAGCTGAATGGCTGTTCGATATTGTTGCCGATGTCGAGCGTTATCCGGAATTCCTGCCGCTGATGCGCGAAGCGAGGATCGTCGACCGTCACCAGGACACTTATCAGACCGAGCAGAGTCTGGCGCTGGGAATGCTGATGCATCGCTTCCGCACGCAGACCGAACTGGTCCGTCCACACGCGATCACCGTCATTTCCGACGATCGCTCCTTCTGCCGGTTCGACATCCGCTGGGCTTTCTCACCACTGGGCGACGACCACTGCCACGTCGATTTCGCGCTTGACTGCGCCACTCGCTCGTTGTTCCTGAGGCCGGTCATCGACATGCTGGTCCTGCCGATGGCCACCAGTATGGTCGCTGCCTTCGAGGCCAGGGCGCACGCGCTGGCAGCGAAGGCAGGCGTTGCGGACTCTGTTCGGCAGTCGACGGTGGCTTCGTCCGATCCGGACTTGACCAAGGGCGGACCGGGTGGCCTTTAGCCGCCAACCAGCCACGCCTCCCGCGTCAGCGAACAGCTCTGCGGCAAGCAGCGGACCTCGCGATGCCCACGGCCAATCACGGGTTGACGCCGGGCGCCGGAGCGACAGGCACGGCAGCCAGTTCCACCCAGAAGGCCTCGGCCAGGATCGATGGCCACTGGCTCCTCGGTACAGGACGTGAATTCTGACGGTTCTGCGACCATGGCCGGTTAAAATGCGAGGCTTCTCGAATCAAGGACTGCACCGTGAGCCAGGAGCCAACCATTAGTGCGTCAAATTCATCCGCACTCGCCAGCACCCACTTCATCCGTAACATCATCGAAGCCGATCTCGCCGCCGACAGGCACGCGCTGCGCAGATGGTCCGGTCACCCGGGCCCGGCAGCGCAGCAACTCGCCGGTCCGCTTGACCCGGCAAGGATCCGTACGCGTTTTCCACCCGAGCCGAACGGCTACCTCCACTTCGGCCATGCCAAATCGATCTGCCTGAACTTTGGGCTGGCGCAGGATTACGGTGGTCGCTGCCACCTTCGTTTCGATGATACCAATCCGGAGAAGGAAGAACAGGAATACGTCGACTCGATCGTCGATTCCGTGCGCTGGCTCGGCTTCTCGTGGGATGGCTCGGGCGAGGCGGGGGAGAGTGAGTGCAACCTCTATTTCGCCTCGAACTATTTCGACTGGATGGTCCAGTTTGCCGAATACCTGATTGCCAGCGGGCACGCCTACGTCGATAGCCAGAGCGCCGAAGCGATGCGAGCCACGCGCGGCACGCTCACCGACACCGGAACCGACTCACCGTTTCGCCAGCGTGGCGTCGAGGAGAACATGGATCTCTTCAAACGCATGCAGCAGGGCGAGTTTCCGGATGGCGCGCACGTCCTGCGCGCGAAGATCGACATGGCGTCGGCGAACATCAACCTGCGTGATCCGGCGATCTATCGCATCCGCCATGCCAGCCATCACAACACCGGCGATCGGTGGTGCGTTTATCCCATGTACACCTATGCCCACCCGATCGAAGACGCGCTTGAGAACATCACCCACTCGATCTGCACGCTCGAATTCGCCGACCAGCGGCCGTTTTACGACTGGCTGCTCGAGCGTCTCGCCGAAGGCGGCCTGTTGCAGCGCCCGCTACCGCAGCAGATCGAGTTCTCCCGCCTCAATCTGACCTATATCGTGCTCTCGAAGCGCAAGCTGATCCAGCTCGTCGAGGAAAAGCACGTCGCCGGTTGGGATGACCCGCGTCTGCCGACGCTTGTCGGCGCGCGTCGCCGTGGTTACCCGGCCGAAGGTTTCCGCCTCTTCGCCGAGCGAGTCGGCGTATCAAGGTCCGATTCCCTGATCGAGTACACGCAACTCGAAGACACCATGCGCGAAGTGCTCAACGACTCCGCCGAGCGCCGCGTCGCCGTGCTGGACCCGCTGCGGCTGATCATCGACAACTACCCGGCCGGCCAGAGCGAAGACTGCTTCGCTCCCAACCATCCGCTCAAGCCCGAGACAGGCAAGCGCGCGATGCCCTTTGGCCGGGAGCTGTGGATCGAGCGTGAAGACTTCATGGAGCACCCGAGCAAGGGCTACCATCGCCTTTACCCGGGCAACATGGCGCGCCTGCGCTACGGCTATGTTGTCCGCTGTATCGGCTGCGAGCGTGACGAGAGTGGCGCCGTCAGCGCCGTGCACTGCGAGTACCTGCCCGACTCGAAGAGTGGTACGGCAGGCGCCGACGGCTACAAGGTCAAGGGCAATCTGCACTGGGTTTCAGTTGCCGACGCCTGTCTGGCCGAGGTGAGGCTATACGATCGTCTGTTCACCGTTCCGTCTCCCGGCGCCAGGCGCGAAGACGATCCCGAAGGCGTCGAGCGCGACTTCCTCGCCGACCTCAACCCGGACAGTATCCGCGTCATCCATGCCTGGCTAGAGCCTGCCCTGAAGACTGCCCGCGCGGAAGAGCGTTTCCAGTTTGAACGTCACGGCTATTTTGTGGCCGATCGCGTCGACTCGACGGAAGGCGCTCCGGTATTCAACCGGACGGTGACGCTCAGGGATTCCTGGTCGGCACGACCCGGTCAGCGGAAATGAGGTGCAGAGCGGCTGCGGTCGGCTGATCGAGAAAACCGGCTGCGGGCGCCAGTGACCGCGACGCCGGACCTGGAGGCTCCCCTACGCCAACAGTTCCAGCACCTTCTCGGGCGGCCGTCCGAGCACCGCCCTGTTGCCGCGCACGACAATCGGACGCTCGATCAGAACCGGGTGCGCGATCAGCGCGTCCAGCCACTCCTCGTTGCTCAGGGTGCGTCCCGCGTAGTACTTCCTGAACACGGATTCGCCGCGGCGCACGAGTTCATGCGCCTGCATGCCGAGCTTGCCCAGCAATGCGCGCAGCTCTTCACGGCTCGGTGGGATGGTCAGATAGTCGATGATTTCGGCAGGAACGCCGCTTTCGGCGATCAGCTGGCAAGCGGCGCGGCTCTTCGAACAGCGCTTGTTGTGATAGATGCGGACGGGCACATCAGTCATCTGGTTCTCCCGGGCAAGAGTTGATCGGCAAATCGCCGCCTGTCGGTGTTGTGCTCAACGCCACAAACTCAACGGCGGGTCAGCAATGATCGCACGCAGGATGTCGCTGCGCGAGACGAAGCCGACCAGCGCCTCCGTTTCGTTGACGATCGGTACGCCAGCGACCTGGTGTTCGAGCATCACCTGCGCAATGCGCCGGATGTCGGTGACCGGGTCGGCCGTGACGACCGGTGTGCTCATGACGTCGCTGACCCGTTTTGTCAGCACATCCCGAACTCGCCCCTCGTCGACGTTAAGCACGGTCAGCAGATCGCGCTCGCTGACGATGCCAACCAGGCGGTAGCCCGGGTCGAGCACCGGCGCCTGGTGAATGCGCCGCGCGAGGAGGATTCGCCAGGCCCGTTCGACCGCGTCATCGCTGGCCACCGAGACCACTTGGCGCTGCATGATCTGGTAGGCATGGTAGAGCGGACCACGATCATGCTCCGCGCGCAACATTTCGCGGTAGGCTCCGATGGCCTGCACAGTCGGGGCACTGGACGGGAGTGGCTGCTCTTCCCCGGCGATTGGTTGGACAGCGGTGCTGGGGAAGACCCCTGGGACCTCACTGAGTCGTTCGAAAGTGCCGCGGAAGATGGGACCACTCAAGCCATATACTGAAAACACGCTTCACTCCTCATTTTGCGTTGCCCAAGCAGCGAAACCCCGCTCGGGGGCCGTCCCGTCAAGGTGCCTCATTCTGCGCGCAAGGCTTCGACCGCGTCCAGCCGTGCGGCGCGTGTGGCGGGCAGCACCCCGGCCAGCAGGCCGATCGCAATTGCGATGCCTTCGGCCAGAGCGACGAAACTGAGTGGGGTGTGCACCGGCAGAGCCGGTACCAGCAGATGGATCAGTTGTGCGAGACCGATGCCGAGCAGCAGGCCCAGCAGCCCGCCAAGCGCCGAGAGGGCGACGGCTTCGCCAAGAAAGAGACCGAGAATGGTGCGGCGCGGTGCGCCAAGCGCTACCAGCAGCCCGATTTCGCCGGTCCGTTCGGTGACGGCGATGGTCATGATGGTGACAATGCCGACGCCGCCGACCAGCAGCGAAATGCTGCCGAGTGCGCCAACCGCCATGGTCAGGACATCGAGGATGTTCGACAGCGTGCGCAGCATGTCTTCCTGCGTGGTGATGGTGAAATCCTCACGCCCGTGGCGCGCCTTGAGCGTTGCCTTGACCAGGGCACTGACGCCGGCGGCAGGGACGCCTTCCTCGTACGACAGATCAATCTTCATGATTCCGTCGCGGTTGTAGAGTTCGAGCGCGCGGGCGGTCGGGATGTAGGCGGCGTCGTCGAGATCGATGCCAAGGAACTGGCCCTTGGCCTCGAGGACGCCGATGACGCGAAAATGCAGACCGCCGATGCGCATCCGCGCCCCCAGCGGATTGTCGGTCCCGAACAGCTCTTCCTTGAGCTTGGCGCCGAGAACGACGAAGGCACGCGAGTTGTCGGCGTCCTCGGCCGGCAGGAACTGGCCGCTGCGGACCCGGATGCTGAACACCTTGAGCATGTCTGCGCTGACTCCGTTGACCGTCGTGCGCCGCAGACGGCCATTGGCATTCACCTCGGTATTGCCCCAGACGGTTGCAGTCATGCCGGTGACGTGCGGCAGATGCGCGAGTGCGCGGGCGTCTTCGAGCGTTAGCGGCCGTACCGAAGTCGGGATGCCGGTCGGCGAGTGGCCGGAGGTCGTGGTCTTGCCCGGCGCGATGCTGATGACATTGGTGCCGAACTGGGTAAACTCGGCGAGGACGAAACGGTGAATGCCCTCGCCGATCGAAGTCAGCAGGATCACCGCGGCGATGCCGACGGCGATTCCGAGCAGGGTCAGAAAGCTGCGCAAGCGGTGCGCGGTGATCGCGCGCAGGGCGAGTTGCAACGAGTCACGCGTGCGGATCATCGCATGCAGCTCCCGCGCTCAGCGTCTCGACAAGGACTGTACGGGATCAAGCCTCGCCGCTCGTCGCGCCGGCAGGACGCCGAAGAGGATGCCCGTGGTCAACGCCGTGCCCAGTCCAGCGAGCACTGCCCAGTCCGGCGGAAAGGCCGGAAAGGCCGGGTAGAGCTGCCGGATGATCGCCGCGCCGGCCTGGCCCAGGACGAAGCCAAGCAGGGCGCCGGCCACCGACAGCATCGCCGCCTCGGTCAGAAAAGCGTTGCGGATGGTTGCGCCGGTTGCGCCGAGTGCTTTGAGGAGGCCGATTTCCGCTGTCCGCTGGGTGACCGAGACAAGCATCACGTTCATCACCAGGATGCCGGCGACGGCGAGGCTGATGGCGGCGATGCCGGCAACCGCCAGAGTCATGGTGCCGAGCAGGCGGTCGAAGGTGGCGAGGACAGCATCCTGGGTGATGACCGTTACATCCTGTTCGCCTTCGTGACGGAGCCGGATGATGTCGGTGACCTGCACCTTGGCCGGTTCGATGGTATCCCGGCTCGTGGCTTCGACAAGGATGCGGAACAAGGTGTTGCTGTTGAACATCGCCTGTGCCAGGGCAACCGGGATGATCACCAGTTCGTCGGTGTTCATCCCCAGCCCCTGGCCGGTCGATGCGAGGACGCCGACGATGCGGAAACGACGGTCGCCGATGCGCACCAGCTGGCCGAGCGCCTCCTCGCGGGCGAACATCTCATCGCGTATCCTGGCGCCGATGACTGCTTCGGACACGCCGCGACGCCAGTCACCCGGCGGCAGGAAACGCCCCTGCGCCAGCGTCAGGCGGCGCACTTCGATGAAGTCGGCCGTGGTGCCGGCAACCATCACCTCGCGCAGCTTGCCGCCGACAGAGATTTCCGACGTGCCGACGGCCAGGGGTGCGACGCGGTGCACGGCGCTGGCTCGCCGCAACGCCTGAGCGTCATCGACGGTCAGATCGCGCGGCGTGCTGGTGATGGCGTTGCCGGGATTGAAGCCGCCGGTCTGCGAGCGGCCAGGCAGAACGATCACCAGATTGCTGCCGATTGAAGAAAACTGGTTCAGCACGTAGCGGCGTGCACCATCGCCGAGTGCCGTCAGAACGACCACAGCGGCAACTCCAATGGCCATCGCGATGACCAGGAGGAAGGTGCGCAAGGGGCTGCCGGTCGCCGCGTCGCGGGCGAAGCGGATCAGGTCGGGCGTGCGCATCGGTCGGCAGCCGTCTCGCTGCTGCGCCACCGGTCACGCTGCAGGGCGCCATCCTCCATCAGCAGTTGGCGTCGCGCGCGCGCGCCGAGGCTGGTATCGTGAGTGACGACCATGAGGGTGACGCCGCGTTGGTTGAGTTCTTCGAGCAAGCGCATGACCTCCTCTCCGGTGGCGCGATCGAGGTTCCCGGTGGGTTCGTCGGCGAGGATCAACGCCGGCTGCATGACCGTTGCGCGGGCAATCGCAACGCGCTGGCGCTGCCCGCCCGAGAGCTGATCCGGGCGATGACCGGAGCGGTTCTCGAGGCCATAGTCCCTCAGCGCGAGGGCGACGCGTTGAGCGCGCTGGGCCGGCGCGATACCCGCCAGAATCATCGGCAGGGCGATGTTTTCGGCGGCGGTCAGGCGGGGTACCAAATGAAAACTCTGGAAGACGAAGCCGATGCGCTCACTGCGTACGCGTGCCTGTTCCTCGGCCGAAAGCGTGGTGACGTCGCGCCCCTCGAGCCGGTAGGTGCCGGCATTCGGACGGTCGAGCAGGCCGAGCAGATTGAGCAGGGTCGACTTGCCTGAACCGGACGGGCCCATCACTGCCACGTATTCCCCGGCAGCGATGCAGACGTCGACGCGGCGCAGCGCATGGACCTCGCTGTCACCGAGTCGGAAAACCCGCTCGATGCCGGCAAGTTCGATCAGCGGAGCACTCATCAACTACTGGCCGCTCGCTGCCTGCCTGCCGTCGACCGAATAGTGTGCACCGGCCGCGACGCCTGCACGTTCGAGCGAGGTGACCACCCGCTCACCGGTGGTCAGACCTTCGAGCACTTCGGTAAATTCCCAGTTGGCAAGGCCAGTCCTGAGCTTGCGTTCTTCGAGCGTGCCGTCAGCCGCCGCCACCAGCGCCCGGCCGCCTGCGAGCAGCGCCGACGAGGGAATACGGATGACGTTCTCGCGAACGGCCAGGATCACTTCGATATCGGCGCTATAGCCAACCAGGAGCTTGCCCGGTGCTGCCGGGTCATCGAAGGTCGCCTCGATGTCGACGGTGCGCGCCTGTTTTTCGACCGCCGAGACATACGGCGCCACGCGCCTGACCTTGCCCGGGAAGGTCTGCCGGGGCAACGCATCGAGGCTGATCCGCACTGGCTGCCCGGCGGCGATTCGCGGCGCATCAACTTCATCCATCGGTGCCTTGACATAGAGACAGGAGTCGTCGATCAGGTCAATCGCCGGCGGCGTCGGCACTCCCGGCGGCGACGGCGTCGAGTACTCGCCAACCTCGCCAACGATCTTGGCGATGGTGCCCGCGAATGGCGCGTAGAGAACCGTCCGCCCCTGCTCGACGCGGCTCATGCTGACTCTCGCCTCGGTCTGTGCCACGTCTGCTTTGGCCGCCTCGCAGCCGGCGCGCCGGGCAAGCGCCTCACTGCGCGAACTCTCCTCTCTGGCGCCTGAAACAAAACCCTGGGCACGCAACGCTGATTGACGATCGGCTTCGCGTTCGGCGTTGGTTGCCACGGCGCAGGCTTCGCTGACGCGTCTACGAGCCGTCACCACCTGCGACGCCAGCCACGCACTCTGCGCCTGTTGATCGTCGTTCCAGAGTTTCATCAGCAGTTGGCCCTTGCTTACCCGGTCCCCCTCCTTCACCGCCAGCAGTTCGATGCGGCCACCGCTGATCGTCGACAGCCGGGTACGCTGACAAGCCTCAACCGTTCCCGCGCGGGTATTCGAGATCGTCGATTCGACGAGGCCACGTTCGATTTCCTTCAGCACGACGGCAACCGGTTTCGGTCGGGTTGCCCACCAGATGCCTGCGGCAGCCAACAGCATCACCAGAAGCGCGACAAGCAGACGGCGAAAGAGGGGCGACAGCATGGCAGGGCTCAGGTCAGCAGTTCAGAAACATGGGCCGGGCAACGGGACACGCCATCGAGGTCCGATAGGTTGCCGCTCTTCCAGCCGTCTGCCTGGACTTGCCGAACGGTCTCGTCCTCGGACCTTATTTGCTTGTGCTGCCCGACGGCGCGCTGTCGAACTCACGCAGTTTCGACAGCTTGAACTGCGTTGCCTTGTTCGAAGGATCCAGTTGCAGGGCCTGGTCATAGGAGTGGCTGGCAAGCCTGGCGTAAACATCGCCAAGGTTCTCGTGGGCGATCGCGTAGCCAGGATGAGTCCTGACGGCCATCTCGAGTACCGTCAGCGCCATGTTGTACTGCTTCTGCTGGGCGTAGAGAACGGCAAGGTTGTTGTAGGGTTCGGGCTGCTCTGGAAAGTCTTCGGTCAGCTCCCTGAAGACGCCAATTGCTTCCGCCGAGCGGCCCATCTCAACGAGGATCAGCCCTTTGAGAAATCGTCCCTGCAATTGTTTCGGTTGTTTCGCTATCTGCGCGTCGACTTTTTGCAGTGCTTCCGACGTCTGCCCCTGCTTCAACAAACGGCGAACATCGGAAAACTCGTCGGCGCTGGCCAAGGAGAACACGCAACACATGACCAGACCGAAGATCCAGGCTGGAAACGTCGCCGGCAAAGGCTTCGGAGAGTTCGAACGCATGATGAAAGTCTTTTTGGTCGGGCAGCGGATGGGCATCACAGAAGCTTCTGATTCTAACAAGAAACAACCCCAAACCAAAGTGCTGTAGCCCGCCTTGACCGGGATGCAAACGCCCGGCAAAGCATGCGGTTGCTCGCCCGGGCGTGCTTGGGGCGGCAGTGGTGCCACCGCTGGTATGCGCAGAATGAGCAGCAGATAGCCGTTGCGGGAGCGTTGAACGGCGCTTGGTCCGGATTGAAATTGCAGTGTGTGGAACGATGTGTTACAAGGAGAATTCATCGCGAAAACGTCTGCACTTCTCTTTGCCCATGGTTTTTTCGTTTTTCAAGAAGCAGCCACCGGAAAAGAAGATGGTTGCCCGGCCGGCAGCCAGTCCTCGCTCCATGGACGATAAGGGCGGTACTCCCGGCGTTCCGCCGGAAGACAAGCCCAGGGTGTCGGCTGCTGCGCCGGTCGGCTTGGCACGGGCGGACGTTCCGTTCGCCACACCGGTGGCGAGGACCGATACGCAACCGCTGGATTTGAGTGAATTCCTGTTTAGCGAGACGGCGCCAGATTTTCAGGTCGAAGCCGAAGTGGATCCGATCGATGCCGAGGCGGAAGAAGCGGCCATGCTGTATGCCAATGGGCAGGATGGTGCAGTCCGCTTACTGCTCGAGAACGCGACGCGCGCCTATCGATCCGGTCCAGGTGAGCGCTTGTGGCTGATGCTTTTCGACCTCTTCCGACTGACCGGTCAGAAGGCCGCTTTCGAGGCTTTGGGACTCGAATACGCCGAGTCGTTCGAGAAGTCCCCACCAGGCTGGCGGGAGGCCGTCGGTGGGGCGCAGGTACAGGCCAAGGTGCCGGGTACGGTGTTCTTCAAGGGTGACCTGACCGGCGACAACGACGCCGGATTCGAGGCTGTGCGCCAGGCAGTCGAGCGGAACCCGCTCCTTCGTCTGGATCTGTCAAGGGTGCGCAAGCTTGATGCTGCCGGTTGCGAGCGGCTCCTGGCTCTGATGCAACAGGCTCGCAGAGGTCGACGGGAGATTGAGTTGCTCGGCCGCGATTACATCACTGCTCTGCTCGATAACCGGGTCGTGCCCGGTCGACCGGAAGATCGGGCCTGCTGGCTGCTTAAGCTCGAGTTCTGTCAACTGCGCGGGCAACTGGATACTTTCGAGGATGTGGCGATCAACTATGCCGTGACTTTCGAAATTTCCCCACCGTCCTGGGAGGCCGGGCGGGTAACCGAGCCCGGGCCGGAGCCACTCGTTGCCGCCGTCGCCGATGCGTGGGCACCCGAGGCGTATGTCGTCAAAGGCGATGTCAAGGCCTCGCGTTTCGGCGACTTGCTCGCGTACGCTGCTGCCAACGATCCGGTGCTGATCGACTGCTCAGCGGTAACGCGGATGGACTTCCTCAGTGCGGGTGCCCTGCTCAACCTTCTCACCACGGTGAAGAGGCAGGGGAGACAGGTCATATTCCGTCATCCCAACTACCTGCTTGCCGAGTTGTTCCGCGTCGTCGGGCTGAAGGCCGTTGCCGAGGTCGTTCTCGCCAGAAATTAGGACCACCAACAGGAGTTGCGTATGGACCAGTACCACGGTACGACGATTCTGTCCGTTCGCCGCGGCCAGTGTGTTGCCATGGGCGGTGACGGGCAGGTCACCCTTGGCAACATCGTCATCAAGTCCAGCGCGCGCAAGGTTCGGCGTATCCATCAGGGCAGGATTCTGGCCGGTTTTGCCGGCGGCACGGCCGATGCCTTTACCCTCTTTGAGCGCTTTGAAGCGAAGCTGGACAAGCATCAGGGAAATCTCCTCCGCTCGGCGGTTGAACTTGCCAAGGACTGGAGAAGTGACCGTGCCCTGCGCCGGCTCGATGCCATGCTGGCGGTGGCCGACCGGGAGAATTCCTTGATCATTACCGGCAATGGCGATGTCCTTGAACCTGAATACGGCATCGTCGCCATTGGCTCGGGTGGCGCTTTCGCACACTCGGCGGCGCGCGCGCTGGTTGAGAATAGCGAACTCGACGCTGCCGAAGTGGTCCGTAAGTCGCTGCAGATTGCCGGTGATTTGTGCATCTATACCAATCAGAACTTGACCATCGAGGTGCTGGAATAATCATGTCGTCCATGACCCCGCAGGAAATTGTTCACGAACTGGACAAGCATATCGTTGGACAGGGCAAGGCCAAGAAGGCCGTGGCCATCGCGCTGCGCAACCGCTGGCGGCGGGCGCAGGTGGCCGAGCCATTGCGGCAGGAGATCACGCCGAAGAACATCCTGATGATCGGACCGACCGGTGTTGGCAAGACCGAAATCGCGCGCCGCCTGGCGCGCCTGGCCAACGCGCCGTTCATCAAGATCGAGGCCACCAAGTTCACCGAGGTCGGCTACGTCGGCCGAGACGTTGAGACGATCATCCGCGATCTGGTAGAGATTGCTGTCAAGAGTGGGCGCGAGCACGCGATGAAAGCGGTGCGCGCACGTGCCGATGATGCGGCCGAAGATCGCATTCTCGACGCGTTGTTACCGCCCGCTCGCGGCAACTTCTTCAATGACGCGCAAGCGACCGAGGACAGCGCGACACGGCAGAAATTCCGCAAGCGGTTGCGCGAGGGCGAACTTGACGACAAGGAGATCGAGGTGGAGGTCGCGGCGCCTTCAATGCAGGCCGAGATCTTTGCACCGCCAGGCATGGAGGAGCTGACGGCGCAGATCCAGGGCATGTTCCAGAACATGGGTGGCGGCCGGAAGAAATCGCGCAAGCTGAAGATTCTCGAGGCTCGCCGGATGCTGGTCGAGGAGGAAGCGGCGAAGCTGGTCAATGACGAGGAGGTCAAACTCGATGCGGTCAGGAACGTCGAGCAGAACGGCATCGTCTTTCTCGATGAAATCGACAAGATTGCCTCCCGCAGCGATACGCACGGCGTTGACGTCTCGCGTCAAGGGGTGCAGCGCGACCTCTTGCCACTCGTCGAAGGGACCACGGTCTCGACCAAATACGGGATGATTCGCACCGATCACATCTTGTTTATCGCCAGTGGTGCGTTCCACTTGGCCAAACCGTCGGATTTGATTCCTGAGTTGCAGGGTCGCCTGCCGATTCGCGTCGAGCTGGATTCGCTTTCGGTGGCCGATTTCGAGTGCATCATGACACAGACGGACGCCTGCCTGACCAAGCAGTATCAGGCGCTGCTTGCCACCGAAGGGGTGGCGCTCGACTTTGCGGCCGACGGTATCAGGCGTCTGGCAGAGATCGCCTGGTCGGTCAACGAGCGGACTGAAAACATCGGCGCCCGCCGGCTGTACACAGTGATGGAGCGCTTGCTTGAAGAGGTGTCGTTTTCTGCCAGCAAGGGAGGAGTCGAGAGGCTTGCCATTGATGCCGGGTATGTGGACAGCCGGCTCTCCGAACTGGCGCAGAACGAGGATCTGTCACGCTACGTCTTGTAGCAGACCAGCACGAAGATTGCTCGCTCAGCGCCACTCCAGCCTACTTGACCACCACGACCGGCAGATCGGTGAGGTGGACCACACGCTGTGTCACCGAGCCGAGCAGTACTCCGGTCACTGTCCCCAGACCGCGAGCTCCCATCACGATCAACATGCAGCCACGCTCTCTGGCGAAGTCGACAATCGTCGGGGCGGGCTCGCCGACCAGGATGTGCTGAGAATAGGCGACCCCGGCTGCCTCCAGCTTGGCGCGAGCGTCAGCCAGGGCGGCATCGCCCGTCTCACGGTGGTAGTCATGGATGACCGTGCTGCTGACGAAGCGGGTGACGTCTGAGGGCAGGGGGGGTTGCACGTTGATCAGGACGACTTCCAGCCCAGAGGCGTCTCTGAGCACTTCCTGGACGACATGGTCGACGGCGCGCAGGGAAGCCTGCGAGCCGTCGACGGGCACCAACCATAACGAGGGCATTGCTAGTTTCCTTTCTCCGTTTTTTCGGCGCCTGTTGCGGCCAGTTCAATGATTGCATGTGGCGCGCGTTGCCGGCTTGCCAGCCACTTGCCAGCCACGACCACCAGCAGCGCGCCAAGTCCGGACGCCAGGTAAGCGGTGTGCGGAACAATCTCTCGCCAGACTGACGGAAATGCCGGGTCAGTGACCAACATGCCACCGCCGATCCAGCCGAGAAGCGCCCCACCGGCAGTGATCACGACCGGGAATCGATCCATCAGGGCGAGGACCAGTTTGCTGCCCCAGACCACGATCGGGATCGAGACCGCTATGCCGAAAACGACGAGAACAATCGATCCGTGGGCAGCACCAGCCACCGCGATCACGTTGTCCACGCTCATCACCGCGTCGGCGACGATGATCGTCTTGATCGCTCCGGCCAGCGTGCTACTTCCCTGTACATTGCCGTGCTCATTCTCGTCTTCCGGCAGGACCAACTTGATCCCGATCCAGAACAACAGCAGTCCGCCAACGATCTTGAGGTAGGGAACGGCAAGCAGTTGGAGGGCGAAATAGATCAGAATGACGCGCAGACCAATGGCACCGAAGACGCCCCAGAAGATTCCTTTGTTGCGCTGTGCGTCGGGCAGTTTGCGGCACGCCAGGGCAATCACCACGGCGTTGTCTCCCCCGAGCAGGATGTCAATGGCTATGATCTGGAGGACCGCAATCCAGAAAGTCGGCGAAGCGAGATCGGGCATGAAGCTTATCCTGTCTTGCGGGCACGCCCGCCTGATAGTGGCTTGTTGTGTGAGTCCGTGACGCCCAGCAGTCGGCCAGGCAACGACAGGACTTGGCGTCAATAGCTCAGGATTGTCTCACACGTGGCTGCAAAGACGAATCGTCCCGGCTAGCCCGGAGCGCCAGGAAGAAACCAGAGGTCGTGAGCAGTGGCCACGCTCGCTGTGTCTCGGTCGTGCCGTTTCACAGCAACTCGAGTGGTGACGTCGAGCCGGGAGCCGCTGCCGTAGCACTGCCTTGCACCGCTGCCTGACCCAATTTCGCGAGTGCCTTGTTGGCTTCGCGCAGGCGGTTGAGCACCTTGACCAGCAAAACCTTGTTGAAGCGTTCGCGGACTTCGTCAGAACTCAAGTCCAGGGCGGCACTATTGATGTCAAGAAAAAGGGTGGGTTCCAGCGTGACCACCGTTGCTTGACGGCAGCTATCGCTTGGGTGCAGGAACGCCATTTCGCCGACCACTTCTCCCGAACCGAGGCGGCAAATCACCCGCCCGCTGGCGGAGACCTCGACAAAGCCGTCCACCACGATACCAAACCGGCGATGATGGTCGCCCTCGCGGATCAGGGTCACTTTTTCCGAAAGCTCCCGCCAGACGCTGATGCGCAACACTTCCCAGAGTTCGATGTCCTCGAATTCAGCAAAGAAGGCAACCTTGCGCAGCCTTTCGAAGTGAGTCATGTCCTGCTGCGTCTGATCTTCCTCCTGCATCTGGTAGCGTACTGCCGACAGATCCTTTGCGAACTCGGCGCCATTGCGATAGCGGCTGTAAAGATCCTTTTCTAGCGCCTTCTTGATGATCGGATCGAGGCCGGGCGGCAAGTTAGGATTAAGTGCGCAGACCGATGGCGAGTCCATGTTGACGATCTTGTAGACCAGCGTCGCGGGGTTGTTGGCGCGAAATGGCAGGCGCCCGGTGAGCAACTGAAAGAGCAGGACGCCAAGCGAATAGAGGTCAGTCTTGTGGCTGAGAGGATAGTTCTTGACCTGCTCGGGAGACATGTAGGCCGGTGATCCGACACCCATGACAAAAGTGGAGTCCTGGCCCATATCCTTGCGCAGATTCAGGCCGAGGCCGAAATCGGTGATCTTCGGGTTGTCGTTCGCATCAATCAGGATATTCGCCGGCTTGATGTCACGGTGCACGATGCCCTGGCGGAAGGCGTGGTCGAGGGCCAGGCAGCACTTGAAGATGATCCCGATCACCCGGTGCATCGGCAGCAGACGATTGATGGCGCAGAACTTGTCGAGTGCTGCGCCGTCAACAAACTCCATCGCCAGATAAGCACGTTCCGGCTCAACCACTGCGTCGTAGATCTTGACGATGTTCGGATGATCGAGGCGCCGACCAATCGAATCCTCGGTCTGGAACAGCTTGCGCAGACGTCGCGACATGGCTGCATTGTCCTCACCGAAACGGATCAACTTGATGGCGACGAGTCGGTCCAAGTCCGGATCGCGGGCCAAGTAGACGATAGCAGTCGCGCCCTTGCCAAGGGAGCGAATGACTTCATACTTGCCGATTTTTTCCAGCATGCCAGTACCAGACTCCATCCAGGACCAGTGGGGATCAAATGCTATCAGCAGAAGCGTTGCCCGGATGAAAAATTATCCATCAAATGTATTGCCGGTTACGACCAGCCCGACCAAGAAAAGACTTGAAATTGCCAAACTCGCCCCAAACTCTCTTCCGTTTTTCAGGGAGATCACCATCTATGCAAGTGAATGACAGCGTACCCAATGAGATTGGCGCCGCAGACCAGCCGCCAGACACGACCGACGCGGCGGCCGATGGCAGGTTGACTGGAGAGGAAATCCCCAGTGTCGAGCAGGCCCTCCACCAAGCGCAATTGAAGTCCGACGAATACCACGACGCGTGGCTCCGTGCCAAAGCCGAAACCGAGAATGTTCGCCGCCGGGCTCAGGAAGACATTGCCAAGGCTGCAAAGTTCGCAATCGATCGCTTCGCGCGGGAGTTATTGGCCGTGAAGGATAGCCTTGAAGCCGCTCTGGGTATCGAAACGGCCAGTGTGGAGAGTCTTCGCTCGGGCACGGAACTCACCCTCAGGCAACTGGCCGCCGCTTTCGAGAAATCAGCACTGACTGAAGTCAATCCCATTGGCGAAAAATTCGATCCGCATCGCCATCAGGCGATCAGCGTCGTTGAATCCGAACAGGAGCCGAACACCATCGTGACCGTCCTGCAGAAGGGCTATCTATTGGCTGACCGCGTGCTGCGCCCGGCGCTGGTCATCGTTGCCAAGGGAAGCAGCTTGAAATCGGCGCAATGATCCCCAGCTAGAGGGCGTGAGCAAGCCGTCTGGTGCTTGGCAAATATCAATACAAAACAAAGAGATACTGAAAGGATTGTGAAATGGGCAAGATCATCGGGATTGACCTGGGCACGACCAACTCCTGTGTTGCCGTGATGGAAAACGGCAAGCCAAAAGTCATCGAAAACTCTGAAGGCGCGCGGACTACGCCGTCGATCGTTGCCTATGCGGAGGATGGCGAGATCCTCTGCGGCGCGCCGGCCAAGCGTCAGGCGGTAACCAATCCACGGAATACCCTGTACGCCGTCAAGCGACTGATTGGGCGTCGCTTTGAAGAGAAGGAAGTACAGAAAGACATCTCGCTGATGCCCTTCAAGATCCTCAAGGCGGACAATGGCGACGCCTGGGTGGAGGTGCGAGGCAAGAAGATTGCCCCGCCACAGGTCTCCGCCGAAGTGTTGCGCAAGATGAAGAAAACCGCCGAGGATTACCTTGGGGAGGAAGTCACCGACGCGGTCATCACCGTGCCTGCCTATTTCAACGACAGTCAGCGTCAGGCGACCAAGGACGCGGGGCGAATCGCCGGTCTTGAGGTGAAGCGCATCATCAATGAGCCGACGGCTGCGGCCCTGGCCTTTGGTATGGACAAGAAGCAGGGCGACAAGAAGATCGCAGTCTATGACCTCGGGGGCGGCACCTTCGATATCTCCATCATCGAGATCGCAGAGGTCGAAGGTGAGCATCAGTTCGAAGTGCTGTCGACCAATGGCGACACTTTCCTCGGTGGCGAAGACTTCGACCAGCGTCTGATCGACTACATCATTGACGAATTCAAGAAGGAGTCCGGCGTTAACCTGAAGGCCGACGTTCTTGCCCTGCAGCGCCTCAAGGATGCTGCCGAAAAAGCCAAGATCGAGCTGTCGTCCGGCCAGCAGAACGAGATCAACCTGCCGTACATCACGGCTGACGCATCGGGCCCCAAGCACCTGACACTGAAGATCACCCGGGCCAAGTTCGAGTCGCTGGTGGACGATCTGATCGAGCGCACCATCGAGCCGTGTCGCATTGCACTCAAGGATGCCGGCTGCAAGATCGGTGACATCAACGACGTCATCCTGGTTGGTGGCCAGTCCCGGATGCCCAAGGTTCAGGAGAAAGTGAAGGAGTTTTTCGGCCGCGAACCGCGTCGGGACGTCAACCCGGACGAAGCCGTTGCTGTCGGTGCAGCGATCCAGGGCGGCGTCCTGCAGGGCGAGGTCAAGGACGTTCTTCTGCTCGACGTGACGCCCCTGTCGCTGGGTATCGAGACGCTGGGTGGCGTGATGACCAAGCTGATCAAGAAGAACACAACCATTCCGACCAAGGCGACACAGGTTTTCTCGACGGCTGACGATGGCCAGTCCGCGGTCACGATTCACGTTCTGCAGGGTGAGCGCGAAATGGCTGCCGGCAACAAGAGTCTCGGCCAGTTCAACCTCTCGGATATTCCGCCGGCGCCCCGCGGCATGCCGCAGATTGAAGTCACCTTTGATATTGACGCCAACGGCATCCTGCATGTTTCGGCCAAGGACAAGGCGACTGGCAAGGAGAACAAGATCAGGATCCAGGCCTCGTCGGGCCTCAGTGAGGCGGAAGTGCAGCGCATGGTGCAGGACGCCGAGATGCACGCGGAAGAGGATCGGAAAGCTCATGAACTGGCGGAGGCACGCAATCAGTGCGACGGTATGATTCACACCGTCAAGAAGTCGCTGGCCGAATATGGCAAGGAACTCTCCGACAGCGAGAAGGCGGTCATAGAAAAGGCGATGAAGGAAGCCGAAGAGGCCATCCGCGGCAGCGATCTCGAAGAGATCAAGGGAAAGAGTGAGGCGCTTGGGACAGCGGCACAGAAGCTTGGCGAGAAGATGTACGCCAAGCAGCAGGAGCATTCCGGTGGCGCCGAGGGCTCTGGCGGAGCTGGCGGCGAGGCAAAAAAGGACGACAGCGACGTGGTGGACGCCGAATTCACCGAAGTCAAGGACAAGAAGTAGGCATCCACCTGAAGGGCGGGGCGTATAATCGCGCCTCGCTCCGTCCCTCAATGCATTGAAGAACCCATGGCCAAACGCGACTTTTACGATATTCTGGGGGTCAATCGAGACGCCTCGGATGATGAAATAAAGAAGGCTTACCGCAAGCTGGCAATGAAATATCATCCGGACCGGAACCCGGATAACCCCAAGGCCGAGGAACACTTCAAGGAAGTCAAGGAAGCCTACGAGATTCTTACGGACGGGGAGAAGCGCGCCGCCTACGACCAATACGGTCATGCCGGCATTGATCCGCAGGCGGGTATGGGGGCTGCTGGAGCGGCTGGTTTTTCGGACGCTTTCGGCGGCATCTTCGACGAGATTTTCGGTGGCCGGCGAGGTGGCCGGTCGAACGTCTACCGTGGCGCCGATCTACGCTACAACCTCGAGATCACGCTAGAACAGGCGGCCTTCGGCACCGAAACCAAGATTCGCATCCCAACGATGGAGGTTTGCGACGCCTGCCATGGGAGTGGCGCCAAAGCCGGTACGCAGCCGAAGACCTGCCCGACCTGCCAGGGTAGCGGTCAGGTACGTCTGCAACAGGGTTTCTTCTCTATCCAGCAGACCTGCCCAAAGTGTCACGGCACCGGACGTTACATTGCCGATCCGTGCACTGCTTGTCACGGGGCTGGGCGGGTCAAGCAGCACAAGACGCTGGCGGTCAAGATTCCCGCCGGCGTCGATGAGGGCGATCGCATTCGGCTCTCGAGCGAAGGCGAGCACGGCATCAACGGCGGCCCTTCGGGAGACCTTTATGTCCAGATTCACCTCAAGGCGCATCCGGTTTTTCAGCGCGAACAGAATGATCTGCACTGTGAGATGCCCATCAGTTTTACAACCGCCGCTCTCGGTGGAGAAATCGATATCCCGACCCTTGACGGCGTAGCGAAGATTCGTGTTCCGCCGGAGACTCAGTCCGGAAAGACCTTTCGTTTGCGTGGCAAAGGCATCAAGGGAGTTCGCAGCAATGCTCACGGTGACCTGCTGTGTCACGTGGTGGTCGAAACACCGGTTCATCTCACGGAACGGCAAAAAGAGCTGTTGCGTGAGCTGGAGGAGTCCAGTCGAGAGAACTCTGCGCACCATAACCCGCGCGCAAAGTCCTGGATGGATCGGGTACGCGACTTTTTTGCAGCCACCTGAGGCGCATCGTTTCTGCCTTGTGAGGCGCGGCAGGCCTCTGCAGCGTCCGCAGCATTCAGTAGCAGTTCCATCGTGTAAGCACAGTGTCAGCTTGTTTCGCCATCCTTCTCTGGTGCTGGCCGTGGTCAGTAAGTCACGGTGGGGGACGTACACACTGGGAGGGGGGCGGCATGGGGCTTGCTAGAGCGCTGCTGTTTGGCTTGCTGAGCTGGATCGGCGGGGTTGTCGCGGGTGAGGTCGGCGTCACCGACAGGAGTATCCTGATCGGCATGACAGCCCCGTTTTCGGGCCCGAACGGGGCTTACGGGCTGGACATGAAAATGGTCATCAACGCCTATTTTCGTCAGCTCAACGATGCGGGCGGCATCCATGGCCGAAGGCTTGAACTGCGGGCGCTGGACGATGGCTACGAGACCGAGCGGGCGGTCGCCAATACCAGGGCACTGATCAGCCAGGAGCAGGTGTTTGCCTTGCTCGCGTCGTACGGATCCAGTCCAACAACGGCGGCAATGAACGAGGTTTTCGGTGTGGCCAGGGTGCCACTGGTCGGAACCATTTCCGGTGCCGATTCGATCCGGCAGTCACCCAAAGACAACCCGAACAATCGCTACATGTTCAACGTACGCGCGAGTTACGCGAACGAGACCGAAGCGATCGTCAACCAGCTGACCTCGCTCGGTTTCAAGAACATTGCCGTCCTCTACCAGAATGACGGCTTCGGCAAGTCAGGCCTCGATGGCGTCGTCGCGGCGCTCGGGAAACACAATCAGTCGCCGTCAGCAGTCGCTACGGTGGAGCGTAACTCGGTCGATGTCGGCCAGGCGGTTCAGACAATCACGAGGGCAAACCCGCAAGCCGTGATCATGGTGACGCTCTACAAGCCGACTGCGGCTTTCGTGCGGGCGATGCGGAAGGCCAATCAGACGCCGCAGTTCATGACGCTCTCGCCGGTTGGCGCTGACCTGCTGGTCCAGGAGCTCGGCGACGAAGCCCGCGGCATAGGGATTTCGCAGGTCATGCCCTACCCCTGGAACGACACCACGCCGATGGTGCGCGAATACCAGAAACTGCTCGGTAAACAGGGTAAACCCACCTACTATGGCGTCGAGGCCTACGCTATGGCGAAGGTGCTGGTTGATGCGCTCCGGAAGTCTGGCAAGGATCTCACCCGCGAAAAGCTGATAACCAGTCTGGAGAGCATGCAGAACCACGATCTGGGCGGCTACCGCGTCAGCTACTCGGCCAGCGAGCGATTTGGCTCCCGGTTTGTCGACCTGACGGTGGTTGGCAGCGGCGGCCGGGTTCTTCGTTAGGACCTCAGCAGTCTGCGGCAGCCGTGCCGGGCGAGGGGCCAGTGTCTCGTCCGATAGCGGCGGGGCAATCAGGCGCGACGCCAGCTTGTTCCCTTGACGCCATCCTCCAGGACGACTCCGGCGACTGCCAGTTCGGCGCGGATTCTGTCCGCTGCAGCGTAATCCCTGCCCTGTTTTGCGGCCGCGCGCGCCGCGATGAGTGTTTCAATGCGCTCGGCGGGCATTTCTTCACCGCTGCTCGGCGTCGCCTGCAGGAACACCTGCGGGTCACGCCTGAGCAGGCCCAGCAACCCAGACAGACCACGCAACTGGCTGGCCAGCTCGGCAGACTTGCTACGGTTTACCTCGGCAGCCAGATCGAACAAGACGGCACAGGCTTCGGGGGTGTTGAAGTCGTCATTCATTGCCGCACCGAAGCGAAGCGCATGTGCCTCGGTCCAGTCGACCTCGGAATTCCCGGGTTGCGCAGCCTTGAGCGCGGTATAGAGCCGGCTCAAGGCATGGCGGGCATCGTCGAGGTGGGCATCAGAATAGTTCAGCGGGCTGCGATAGTGCGCACGCACAATGAAGAAACGCAGCACCTCGGGATCGTACCTCTTGAGGATTTCCCTGATGGTGAAAAAATTGCCGAGCGATTTCGACATCTTCTCGTCATCGACGCGAACGAAACCGTTGTGCATCCAGTAGTTGACGAAGCGGCAGGCGTGCGCTCCTTCGGACTGCGCAATCTCATTTTCATGGTGAGGAAACTGCAGGTCCTGTCCTCCGCCATGAATGTCAAAGTGCTTACCCAGCAGCTCCGAACTCATCGCTGAACACTCGATGTGCCAGCCTGGCCTTCCATTGCCCCAGGGCGAAGCCCAGAAAGGCTCACCCTCCTTGGCCTGTTTCCAGAGCACGAAGTCGAGCGGATCCTCCTTGCCTGCGTCGACGTCGACGCGCTCACCGGCCTGCAGGTCGTCAAGCGACTTCCCCGAGAGCTTGCCGTAGCCGGGAAACTTGCGCACCGAAAAGTTCACGTCACCAGCCGCAGCTTGGTAAGCAAGCCCATTTTTTTCGAGCTGCCCAATCAGCGCGAGCATCTGCGGCACGTGCTCGGTTGCGCGCGGTTCATGGTCCGGCTTTTCCACCCCCAGCGCTGCCGCGTCCTCATCCATGAAGCGGATGAAGCGTGCGGTCAGTTCGCCTATGCTTTCGTTGTTTTCCCGCGCCCGTTTGATGATTTTGTCATCGATATCGGTGATATTCCGGACATAGCACACCTGCAGCCCGCTCGCTCGCAGCCAGCGCTGAACCAGGTCAAAAACCACCAGAACTCGGGCATGACCCAGATGGCAGTAATCGTAGACGGTCATTCCACAGACGTACATCCGCACACTGCCTGGCGTGATCGGTACGAAGTCCTGTTTTTCCCTTGTCAGCGAGTTGTAGATCTTCAGCATTCCTGGGCCCACGGCGGTCCTCCGCGGCGAGCAGATCGCGTGCGGAGTACTTTGGTTTGGTCGCGCTTCTTGTTAGAATCGTTCGGTTAAGTGACATCCAACCGCTGCGTGGCCGAGTATACCATAACGATGCGTTCGAACTTTCCGCCGCCTGTGCGGGCTTCCTTGCCAGCCGTCGTTATCGGCTGTCTCATGAGTTGCGCTGCCTTCATTGCCATGGCAGACAGCCTTTCAGATGCCCAGCGGCTGATGAAGCAGGGTGATCCTTCACGGGCACTCGAAGCGATCGAAGTCCATGTTGCGAGCAAGCCCGACGATGCCCAGGGGAGATTCACCAAGGGACTGATCCTTGCCGAGATGGGTCGTCCAGCGGAAGCGATAGCCGTGTTCGGCAAGCTCGTCGAGGACTATCCCGAGTTGCCTGAGCCCTACAACAACTTGGCTGTCCTCTATGCCCAGCAAAAGCAGTACGACAAGGCTCGTACGGCGCTGGAGATGGCCATCAGGATTCATCCGGCCTACGCCACGGCCTTCGAGAACCTCGGCGACCTTCATTCCAGGCTGGCTAGCCAAGCGTACGAGAAAGCCTTGCAGCTTGATCCGTCGAGGCGGATGACACAGTCCAAGCTGACCAGGCTTCGTGACCCGGCCGGCCCGCTATCGAACCGTGTCGGCGGACAGGGTGAGGCGATGCGGCTGACCGGCGAAACCAGCAACACGGCCAATGCCGCGGCGGCAGCAGCGTCCGCCGGCGCTGGCGTAGCAACCGCCAAGCCGACGGAAGGGGTTTCGCCGGCGGCTCGAGTCGGTGACGAGGCGGGCGTGACGAAGACCCTGCAGGGCTGGGCCAACGCCTGGTCACGCAAGGACGCCAAGGCCTATTTCGCTTACTATGCGGCTGATTTCCGTCCGCCCGGCGGAGTGGCTCGCAAGGCATGGGAAGAGGGGCGCACGCGAGCGATGAAGAAGCCGGGCAAACTCCTGGTCAAAGTCGAAGACATCAAGGTGTCGTTTGCCGACGACAAGGCGACGGTGCGGCTCAGGCAGAACTACAGTTCGCCATACCTCGATTCTTTGGTGACCAAGACAATGGTCCTCGTCAGGGCCAAGGGAAAATGGCTGATCCAGCAGGAACGCGTCGGTTGACGACGCGCCCGGAACCGTCCTGGTCGGCCAGCCGCGAGTGGCCGGGCGGTGAGCCGGGACCGTCGATGAAACCGGAAAATGAGACGGCAGCGGTACTCTATCGTGCAGTCCGCCTCTCGAAAACCACTTGTGAAGGAGTTGTGTGATGTACAGGAAACTTGCCCTGATTGCCGGCGGATGGCTTGCCGTTACGGCGCTGGCTGCTCCAAGCGTCGAAATGCAGACCAACATGGGCCGGATCGTGATCGAGCTCGATTCCGAAAAGGCACCAAAGACCGTCCAGAATTTCGTCCAGTACGTCGACGAGGGGTTCTACACGGGCACAGTCTTTCACCGCGTCATTCCTGGCTTCATGATCCAGGGCGGTGGTTTTACCGTTGAAATGGCACAGAAGCCGGCGGCCAGGAAAGTGCAGAATGAAGGCAAGAATGGTCTGAAGAACGAACGCGGAACGATCGCAATGGCCCGCACCGCAGACCCGCACTCGGCGAGTTCCCAGTTTTTCATCAATCACCGCGACAACGCGGCACTCAACTATCCCGCCTCTGACGGCTGGGGCTACACCGTTTTTGGCAAGGTCACTCAAGGCATGGACGTGGTGGACAAGATCGCCGGGGTGGCGACCGGAAGCCGCTCGATGCACCAGAATGTTCCGCTTGAGCCGGTCATCATTCAGTCGGTCAAGATCATTACCGAGAAAGGAAAACCATGATCAAGCTGCACACCAGTTTTGGCGTTATCGGTATCGAAGTGGATGCCGAAAAGGCGCCCCTGTCGGCCAAGAACTTCCTCGATTACGTTGCCGCCGGCCACTACGACAATACGATTTTCCATCGTGTGATTCCCGGCTTCATGGTTCAGGGCGGCGGTTTCGCTCCGGGCATGAAGCAGAAGCCGTGCAAGGCGCCGATCGCGAATGAAGCGGACAACGGCCTCAAGAACGACGCCTACACGGTCGCCATGGCCCGCACAGCGGAGCCGCACTCGGCGACCGCCCAGTTTTTCATCAACCTGGTGAACAATGACTTTCTCAACTTCCGTGCGCCCAACGCGCAGGGCTGGGGCTACTGCGTGTTCGGCAAGGTGGTTGAGGGGAGCGAGGTCGTCGACCGGATCAAGGCCGTCAAGACAGGGTCTTCCGGTCTTCACAGCGACGTGCCGGTGGCGGATGTCCTGATCGAGCGGGCAGAGGTTTGCTGAAACGCCATACCGCCCCTGAGCTGTCGTCGCATTGATCCTGTTCGTTTCCGATCTCCACCTGGCGCCGCAAGCTCCGGGCGTGACGCGAATCTTTCACGATTTTCTTGGCGGACGCGCGCGCGCGGCCGAGCAGTTATTCATCCTTGGCGATCTGTTTGAAGCGTGGCCGGGTGACGATTGCCTCGACGACGGCGAGGATCCGTTCGCCGGGGAAACCGTCGATGCCCTGCACCAGCTGGTGTTGGCCGGTGTCCCCGTATCGATCATGCACGGCAACCGCGATTTCCTGCTCGGTGAGCGCTTTGCTGCCCGTAGTGGTGCCCGTCTCGTACCCGACCCTTTCGTCCTGTCTTTGCCAACCTGGCAGTTCGTGCTCTCGCATGGCGATGCGCTCTGCACCGACGACCAGGAGTACCAGTCGTTTCGTGCGCTGGTTCGCCAGGCGGACTGGCAACAGGCCTTTCTCGCTCGCCCGCTGGTCGAGCGCAGGGCGATTGCCAGGGATCTGCGCCAGAAAAGCGAGTTCGCCAAGCGCGACAAGGCGGATTACCTGATGGACGTCAATGCGGTTGCGACCGAAGATTTCCTGCGACTGCATGGCTACGCAAGCCTGATTCACGGCCACACGCATCGTCCCGCGACGCACGACCACATGGTCGATGGCATCCACGTCGAGCGCTGGGTGCTGGCCGACTGGAATGAAACGCAAGGCGAATGTCTATGCTGGAACGGAGAGCATCTGGCCCGGGAGCGTTTGCGCTGATCGACTGTCGGCTTCGCCGTCGGCCAGGGCCCCCTGTCCTGCACGTCCGGCGAAGCCCCGCTGGCGCTGCAG
Organism: Candidatus Accumulibacter necessarius; assembly: GCF_036625085.1. Classification (NCBI taxonomy): domain Bacteria; kingdom Pseudomonadati; phylum Pseudomonadota; class Betaproteobacteria; genus Candidatus Accumulibacter; species Candidatus Accumulibacter necessarius. The sequence continues at coordinate 365,926 of NZ_JAZKUM010000001.1, forward strand.
CGGGCGACCGGCGTCTGCGGCAATGACTTCGCGCGCAGTCGACACGCTGCATCGCGTGTTTGGCTATTCCTCGTTTCGTGGTCAGCAGGCGGAGATCGTGGACCAGATCGTTGCTGGCGGTGACGCGCTGGTGCTGATGCCGACCGGCGGTGGCAAATCGCTCTGCTATCAGATCCCGGCACTCTTGCGAGAGGGTGTCGGGGTTGTCGTTTCGCCCTTGATCGCACTGATGCAGGATCAGGTTGACACATTGCAGCAGGCGGATGTGAGAGCCGCTTTCCTGAACTCTTCGCAGGATTTCCGATCGTTGGTCGATACCGAACGCCGCTTGCTGAATGGCGAACTGGATCTGATCTACGTGGCCCCGGAGCGGCTGCTCAGCGACCGTTTCATCAGCCTGCTGGAGCAACTGGTTGCTCGCCGGCAGGTTGCCCTGTTCGCCATCGACGAGGCCCATTGTGTTTCACAGTGGGGACACGACTTTCGCCCGGAGTATATCCAGCTCTCGCAATTGCACGAGCGATTTCCCACCGTACCGCGCATTGCACTGACGGCGACTGCCGATCAGCAGACGCGGCAGGAAATCATCACCCGCCTCCGCCTTGAAGACGCGAGGCTGTACGTCGACAGTTTCGACCGGCCAAACATCCGTTACACGATCGTTGAGCGGGACAACCCGCGCAAGCAGCTGCTCACGTTTCTGGGTGCCCATCACGGTGAGGCGGGGATCGTCTATTGCCTGTCGCGGCGCAAGGTTGATGAGACGGCGGCCTGGTTGAGCGCGCAGGGAATCCCCGCCTTGCCCTACCACGCGGGTCTGACGGCCGCTGACCGTCAGCGCCACCAGTACCGCTTTCTGCGTGAAGACGGCCTGGTGATGGTGGCGACGATTGCTTTCGGAATGGGCATCGACAAGCCGGATGTGCGCTTCGTCGCACACCTCGATCTGCCCAGGAGCGTCGAAGCCTACTATCAGGAAACCGGGCGCGGCGGACGCGATGGTGATCCGGCGGAAGCCTGGATGACCTACGGGCTCAATGATGTGGTGATCCACCGTCAGATGATCGAGGACTCGTCGGCGCCCATCGAACAGAAGCGCGTCGAAAGGGAGAAACTCGACAGCATGCTCGCCTACTGTGAATCGGCGAGTTGCCGCCGGGTTGTCCTGCTCAACCATTTCGGTGAGCAGGCCGAGCCTTGCGGTAACTGCGATGTCTGTCTCGACCCGCCGCTGGTCTGGGATGGAACGGTGGCAGCGCAGAAGGTGCTGTCGGCAGCGCTGCGTACCGGCCAGCGTTTCGGCGCCGGGCATCTGATAGACATTCTGCGTGGCAAGAGTACGGACAAGGTGAGGCAGTTTGGCCACGATCGTCTGCCGACCTTCGCGGTGGGTGCGGAGATGGACGACATGGCTTGGCGGTCGGTGTTCCGGCAGCTTCTCGCGGCTGGCGTGCTGGAGGCTGACGCCACGGCCTACGGTGCGCTGAAGCTGACAGACAGCGCGCGCCCGATCCTCAAGGGCGAAATCAGCCTCAAGCTGCGCCGCCGGGTCGAACGACCAAAGAGCAGGGAAGCCAGGAGCAGAGTCGCGTCGGGCAGTGCCAGCAGCGCGCCAGCAAACGCTTCGCCACTGTTTGCCAGGCTGCGCAGCTGGCGGAGCGAGAAAGCACACGAGCAGGGAGTGCCGGCCTACGTGATCCTGCACGATCGGGCGTTGCATGAGATCGCTTCGCTGCTGCCTGATTCGCCGCAGGCGCTGCTCGCGGTACCGGGAATCGGTCTTGCCAAGGCGCGGCGCTACGGCGATGAATTGCTCGCCCTGGTCAGCGGACGCCCTTGATTTCAGGCGTCTGGCGCGGGATGGGGATAAAGGCTGTCGAGTGCGACGCTCTGCCCGGAGGGCTGGACGATGCGCACATGTTCGCGTCGAAACTCGCGTGCGTGACGCAGACCGCAGGAGTGGGCGATCATTTCGATTTCCTTGTTCATGTTTCGACAGTAGGATGCTACCCGCGCTGCCTTGTCCTCGACCACGAGGCCGCGTTGCAGGCGTGGGTCGTGAGTGGTGACCCCGGTTGGACAGGTATTCGCATGGCAGCGCAAGGCCTGGATGCAGCCCAGCGAGAACATGAAGCCGCGCGCCGTATTCACGAAATCAGCTCCCGCCGCAAGCGCCCAGGCGACGCGGGCCGGCGTCACCAGCTTGCCGGCAGCGATGACCCGAATCCGTTCCTTCAGACCGCTGGCAAGCAGCGCATCGGTGACCAACGGCAGCGCCTCGTCGATCGACAGCGCCATGTGATCTGCCAGCGCCTGTGGTGCGGCACCGCTGCCACCCTCGCCGCCATCGATGGTGAGAAAATCGGGCGCCGCCTGCAGCCCCCGCCGCGCCACCGTCGCCGTGAGCTGATCCATGAAGCTGCAGCCGCCGATCGCGGTTTTAACGCCGACCGGCTTGCCTGTTATTGCACGAACATGTTCGACTCGGTCGAGCAGCTCATCGATGTTGGCGATGTCGCGGTGACGGTTCGGGCTGAGGGAGTCCCGCCCCAGCGGGATGCCGCGGATCTCGGCGATCTCGGGCGTGACCTTGTTGCCCAGCAGGACGCCACCCTTGCCCGGCTTGGCGCCCTGCGACAACTTGATCTCGAAGGCGCGTACGGTCTCGTGGGCGGCCAGTTGGCGCAGGTGGTCGTCGGACAACTGGCCGCTTGCGTCACGCACGCCGTATTTCGCTGTCCCGATCTGAAAGATGATGTCGCAGCCACCCTCGAGGTGATACGGAGAAAGCCCGCCCTCGCCGGTGTCCAGCCAGCAGCCGGCCGCCGCCGCGCCGCGCGACAATGCCTGCACGGCCGGTCTGGAAATGGCGCCGAAACTCATGGCGCTGATGTTGACCAGCGACCGGCCGGCGAAGGGTATCCGGCAATAGCCTTCGCCAATCAGGACCGCGGGTGTTGCCTGCTGCTCGTCCTCAAGCACTGGAAACGGGGCATTGACGAAAACGAGGGCACCGGGCTCATGAATCCGGTAGGTCGAACCGAAGCCGATGATGCCGCCTTCATTCTTCGCCATGCGGTATACCCAGCTGCGAGTGGCCCGGTCAAAGGGCATCTCGTCGCGGTCGCCAAGAAAAAAGTACTGGCGAAAATATTCGCCAAGGCGCTCGAAGAAGTAGCGCAGATGGCCGACCAGCGGAAAATTCCGCAACACGGCGTGCTTTTCCTGCGTGACATCCTGTACATAAAGGTAGACCAGCGCGCCGATGAAGGAAAGGGCAAGCAGGACGCCCAGGGCAACCAGCAGCAGGTCGAGCATTTGAAGCTCCGGTGGTGTTAGAATTCTATCGTTCGCCTCCTAGTGTACGGGAATTCTCATGACCTTTGCAGCCATGCTCGACGCTGAAATCGAGCGTAACGTCTCGGCGGCGCTCACTGAGGATGTCGGGAGTGGCGACCTGACCGCGCAACTCGTTCCCGTCGGCGCGGTCGGTCGGGCGACCGTCCTCTCGCGCGAGAAGTCCATTCTCTGTGGTACTGCCTGGTTCGAGCGCTGCTTCAGAAAGCTCAATCCGGCCGTCGTTGTCACCTGGAAGGCGCAGGATGGCCAGGAGGTAAGCCCTAGTCAGGTGGTGTGCGAAATTGCTGGGCCGGCGCGCGCGCTGCTCACCGGTGAACGGAGCGCGCTCAACTTCCTGCAACTGCTTTCTGCTGTGGCCACCAAGGCCCGGCAATACGCCGATCTGGTGGCAGGTACACGGGCGCAGGTGGTTGACACGCGGAAGACGGTTCCTGGCTTGCGGCTGGCACAGAAGTACGCGGTCAGATGCGGTGGCGGTGGCAATCACCGCCTCGGCCTTTATGACGGCATCCTGATCAAGGAAAATCATATCGTTGCTGCCGGCAGTATTGCTGCCGCGCTGGCTGTCGCGCGGCAGATCGCCGCGAACGCGGCCGGCAGCTGCCAGTTTGTGCAGATCGAAGTCGAAACACTGGCCGAGTTGCGGCAGGCGCTCGCCGCCGGTGCAGAAATGATTCTGCTCGACAACATGAGTCTCGACCAGATGCGCGAAGCAGTGGCGATTGCCGCCGGCGCTGCCGTGCTCGAAGCTTCGGGCAACGTCAGCCTGAAAACCGTACGTGCCATCGCCGAAACCGGTGTCGATCGGATTTCGATTGGTGGCCTGACCAAGGACGTACGTGCCGTCGATCTGTCGATGCGTTTCCAGGCCTAGCAAGCCGCAGCCGTCGCAGGAGAAGTCCGGAGCCGTTGAGCCAGGGCCCTGCGCGTTCAGGCAGCAGGATCTGTGACAGGAACAGCAGGAAAGCCGTTATATAATCCGGCCCGAGCAACGCAAAGCAGGCTGGCCGTTGCGGCTTGCGCAAAAGAATGGAGAAGAGGGTATGACGCTATTTCTGCTGTTTTACGTAGTGGCGATCACGATTCTGATCATGCACTTTACGGGATTCCTGGCCCGGCATAATCTTGAATGGCTGGTGCTGTTGCTCGCGGTTGCCGTCTTTCCAGCCGTAATTTACCTCTAACGGGGGATTCTACGCTCAGCACGTACTGCTGGAGGCGGAGCCTGCCAACCATCAGCAGACGTGATCCTTGATGAATTGCTTCACCACATCAACACTGACGTCCACGACCGCCACCCGTTGCGGCAGGTTCTCGATTCCCTCCAGGCTGGCTGGACGTTCCGGTTTGCGGCCGAGGGCCTCGACAATGGTTTCCTCGAACTTGGCTGGCAAGGCTGTCTCGAGGACCACCATCGGCATTTCGGGCGTCCGCAACTCGCTGCCGACCTTGAGCCCATCGGCCGTATGCGTGTCGATCATCAAGCCATATTTGTCATAGGTTCGACGGATTGTTGTCAGGCGATCGGCGTGCGTGCTCTTGCCTGAAACAAAACCGAACTCTGGCAGTCGGGCGAAAAAAGGTGTGCCGGACAGGTCAAAGCTGCGGCCGGCATCGACCTCGGACCACAACTTGCGAATCATTGCCGGATCGCGGCCAACAAGATCAAAGACAAATCGCTCGAAGTTGGAAGCCTTCGAGATATCCATCGAGGGGCTCGACGTGGCGCAGGTTTCGGTAGTGGCGCGTGGCCGGTAGACGCCCGTACGGAAGAACTCGTCAAGGACGTCATTCTCGTTGGTCGCCAGGACCAGGCGGCCGATTGGCAGGCCCATCATGCGCGCAATGTGACCGGCGCAGATATTGCCGAAGTTGCCGGAGGGGACCGCAAAGGCAACCTGCTGGCTGCTCTCCATGCCAGTTTCGCCAGTCGCCGCGAAGTAGCCCTTGAAGTAGTAGATGACCTGCGCGGCAACACGTGCCCAGTTGATCGAGTTGACTGCGGCGATCTGGTACTTTGCCTTGAAGGCGTGATCATTGGACACCGCCTTGACGATATCCTGAGCATCATCAAAGGTGCCACGCACCGCGATGTTATGAATATTGGCATCGTGCAGGGAATACATCTGGGCACGCTGAAACGTGCTCATCCGCTCGTGTGGCGAGAGCATGAAGACCCGCACACCTTGTTTGCCGCGCATCGCATATTCCGCTGACGAACCGGTGTCCCCGGAGGTGGCGCCGAGAATATTGATGTTCTCCCCTCGTTTTGCCAGCACATACTCGAAGAGGTTGCCGAGTAACTGCATCGCCATGTCCTTGAAGGCGAGGGTCGGGCCGTTGGACAGCTCGAGGATTGCCAGTCCCCCTTCGCCGCGTGCCGGGTCGGGCGGTTCCAGCCAGCGCAAGGGGGTGATGTCGCTGGCCTCGGTGCCGCCGCGGCCGTTGCAGTAGACTTCCGCGGTGTAGGTGCGGCGGACCAGAAGCTCCAGGTCGGCTGCCGGGATGTCGTCGATGAAGCTGGAAAGCACGGCGTAGGCCAGATCAGCATACGATAGCCGCCGCCACTGCTCGAGTTGGGCAGGGCTGACCAACGGATAGGACTCCGGGAGGTAGAGACCGCCGTCCGGTGCCAGTCCACCAAGCAGAATCTCGGTGAACGTCCGGCCGGATGAATCGGGAGTCCTGGAGGCGTGACCGCGAGTCGAGATATAGCGCATGGTGATGACCGTAATGGGAATGCGGAGAGAGGGCAGCGAACGAGCAGTCTACCATGCTCCCGGCTTGTCGCCGGAGGGTGGCGGCCTGCCGACCGGAGAACGCTCAGCCCTTGACGACGCAATTCTTGCCCGCGTGCTTGGCCGCATAGGTCGCCGCGTCTGCGCGCAGAATCGAGTGCTCGAGCGATTCGCTGGGTTGCTGGACAACGACGCCTGCACTGAAGGTCAGGACAGCATCCTGCCCCGGGATGGCATGCGTCGCGAGTTGCCGCTGAAAGCGTGCAATCGCCGCCGCCGCGTCGTTGAGTGGCGTATCCGGCATCAGTACGACAAACTCCTCGCCGCCGAAGCGGCAGAGAATATCCGAGGGGCGCAGTGCCTTGCGCAGAACACTGACCAGATGGACCAGTGCCGCGTCGCCCACTTGGTGTCCGAGGGTGTCATTCAGGCGCTTGAAGTCGTCAAGATCGATCAGCGCCAAGGCCAGTTGGCCGCCACGACGGCGCGAACGTGCCAGTTCCCGCTGGTAAGCCTCGTCAAAGCCCCGACGGTTGAGCGCGCCGGTGAGGGGGTCGGCCAATGCGGTGGCACGGGCGTCGCTCAGGGCCTGTTCGAGAACCCGAATATGCGCTTCGGCTGCCAGTAGTTCCAGCATCGCCGTCTGCGCTCCGGAAGCATTGCTGCGGCGAACGTGCGGGTAGTGCATACGGCCGCCAGTTGTTGACAGGACAGCTTGCGGCGGTATGGCAAGCGTCATGGCCAGGAGAGCGGGGCGCCGGTGCAGGCGGCCGGACGCACGCCGGGACGAATGGACCAGGGATGAGTGCTCATGCTTCAACATTTTGCTGTCTCCGACACGGATGTCTTCCAGGGTGAGTCATACCCTGATCAACGGACCCTGCTAGGAGATCTTAAGACGCATTTTACGAAAATCGTTTAGTAATATGTTTATATGGCAAAAACTAGCCGTCCTCAGGATCCCGCGCGGGGCTCGATCCGAGCAGCGAGCGAATCAGCACGATCATGAAGGACAGTAGGCCCAGAACTGCTGACCAGATCCCCTCGCCGATTCCCAAGCCCAGCAAGATACCGCCAAGGCCAAACAAGAGCGCGCGTAGGACGCCGCCGCGGCGCAGCGCCGCGTGCATTCGCTCACGGGCTGGCGTACGTTTGCCGCGGTGTAACCAGACGGGTAGTAGCTGCGTCAGGGCGCCGGTGACCATTGCCAAGAGAAAGGCGACGACAAACGCCGGCACCGCGTCTCGGCCAGCGAGAATTCCCAGACCATGGGCCATACCCAGGGCAAGGAGCAGCAGGAAGCCGCACAGTGCCCCGACCAGCGGCGCCGTAACCCCATCGGACGCAAGCGCCCTCGCTCCATAGCGCCGCAGCCAGGAGACAAGGATCCTGAACCCGACATAGGCCAGGAGGGCCGCACCGGCCAGCGCCAGCGGCAGCCAGAAGGCAGCACCGAAGCCAGCCATCAGAACCCCGCCGATGGCGTACGGCAAATCATGCTGCAGCCGTTTTGCGGCATCGGCATCGGGACCCCCCAGCACCGTGGGCAGCAGAACCTGCAGGGTGCCTAGTGCGGTCAGGCCGACAAAGCCGAGCGTATTGAGATGCAGATGCAGCAGGCGCAATTCTGGTCGCGCCTGCGGCCACCAGTTCATGGCCGGGACGAGAATCAGGGCCATGGCCAAAAAGAAAACGGCCGCGAGGTACCAGCGCCAGCCAGGGTGAGCTCGCCCGAGCGTGCGCCTGGCGCGCAGCACCAGCCATCCGCCAAGGAAGACGGTGATCACCAGCGCGCCGATTGCCGCGGTCACCGCGGCTGGCATTTCACCCCTGAAATCGAGAAAGGCCAGCCAACCTGCCAACTGCAGGCCGAGAGGTGCCAGCAAAAGGCTTCGGGGTGCCCTGCCACTGCGGGTCAGGACGGGGACGAAATGGGTGATGGCACCGACGATCAGCGGCATGATGCCGATCACGAACACCAGGTGGGTGACTGCCGCTGGCGACGCCTCGCCAAAGCGCAGCAGGACGAGCGCCGCGAGGACGGTGGCGATGGCGGAAAAACCCAGGTAGATCAGCACGACCTTTTCCTGCTCGATGAAGTGGTACCTCGACCCCGACAGGTTTCTTCCCGGCGGTTCCGCTTGCTCCTGGACGGGCTCTTGCCCGGCCTGCGGGCGCAGGACGCCGGTGTCAGGCTTTCCGGGCTAAGTCGATGACGATGGCCCCGTGCTCGCGCTGCAGGTAGCTGATTGCCAGCGTATCACCGTAGCGGCTTTGCAGTTGGGCGAGCAAGGGGAGGGGATCGTGGTCATTGCAGAAACGCATGGTTTCTCCCGGCATCAGCGCGTCGAGCGCGCCGAAAATCGCCGCATGGCGAAAACGCTTGGCGATGCCGCGGGCGTCGAAAGGATAGATGGCGTCGATGGTGGGCTGATCACAGGCATGCATGAGATTCTCCGTGGGAAGAGTGCTAGGGGAAGCAGGATTATCCGGTTCATCCTCTGCTGTGTCTTTGATGTCGGCAGGCAATACCCGCACCCATGTCATGGGAGTCAAAGCAAGGAACAAAGTGCAGGCCGTCCCGACAAGCCTCGCTGTGCCTGGCCAAACGGTTTCCTCGCACTTTGCCGGGCGTCGGCCAGAAAACCCCAGTGGGCATGCTCCACTATGGTTTCTGGGATAATTCGGAGCATGCGCCGCCAGCTGAGAAAATACCTCCCAGACCATGAGTCCATTCGCCGCAATCCTTGGTTGCGGCCGTTCCAGTCGTCCTTGCTGCACCCGCGGCTGTGGCATCTCAATCGTCACTCGGCTGCCGGGGCGGTCGCGGCCGGCCTGTTCTGCGGGTTGATTCCCGGGCCGCTGCAAATGATCGGGGCAGCGGTCAGTGCGCTGACCTTCCGCGTCAACCTCCCGTTGGCGCTGCTGGTCACGCTCTACACCAACCCTTTCACCATTGTTCCTCTCTATCTGGTGGCTTACCAGATTGGCCGTTTGCTCATCGGCGACGGTAGCGGATTCCTCGTTCCGCCCGCCTTCAGCATTGCGGCCTTTACCGATTGGACCGAGGCGATGCAGACCTGGATGCTCGCCGTTGCCAAACCGCTGGCGGTGGGCCTCATAGCTCTTGCCAGTAGCCTTGCGATCGTTGGCTACACGGCAACCAAGGCTGCCTGGCGCCTGTACCTGATCAAGGCCTGGCGACGGCGCAGACGGCAGTCCTCAAGCTGATGTGTCTTCGCAGGATGGCGCCAGGGTGAACGGTTGAGTGACGCGAGAGGATCGGCGCATTGCTCTCGGCGCAAAGCCGCCGGCCAGTCGGCCTGGTATGCAGATCCTCGTTGCCGGGTCAGTTGCCGATGTGCATCTGGTACTTGGCGCCGTTGGCAAACGAGCAGGTTCCCGCCCCCTGGTAGGGTGTGTTCATCTGATACTCGCACGACATGTACATGCCACCAGGGCTGAAGGCGCTCGCTACGCCCCGCTTTTCCTCAGTGGATACGCGTGTTGCCTCCCCGTTCAATACCTCGCCCAGGTAATTGACGATGAAACGACCCTTGCCGGTCATCATGTTGGTTACATTGCCGCTGATGACCCCGGTATGAGTCGCCTGCTGATTGACCGGATACAGCTTGACCGGGAGTGTCGCGGGCGCCGGGCCGGCTGCCGGCGGTGGCAGCGGCGTTCCGACTGGCGGCAAGGGGTAGTGGGCGTATTGAATGGTACCGTCAGGCCCCGCCATCGGGACCACATAACATGCGGACGTGACGCTCACCGCCAGCGCCAATGCCAGGAGGGTAGGCCAGGCGGGGGCCTGTATTCCGTGGGACATCGATTTCTCCCTTCACCGAGCGTTCAGATGCGAGCCAGCCGACAAACAAAGTATAGTCGACACGCCTTGCTTTGGCGTCCGGATTGGCTGCGGGTGCCGAGCACGTGCGCCATTTAGCCGCGCGCCAGTTGCAGAGCGAAGCTCTTGATGCCTCGTAGCATCATTTCAATCGACATCGCCACCAGCACCAGGCCCATCAGGCGTTCAAGGGCGACCACGAAGCGATCGCCCGCCACGCGCTGAATGCGCTCGGCAAGTACCAGTATGATGGCGCTTACTGCCATGGTGATGCAGAGGGCGCCAATCCACTCCATGCGCCGGTCTGGCGCCTGCGAGACCAGCAAGAGCACCGTGGCTAGCGCCGAGGGCCCGGCGATGGCCGGGATTGCCAGCGGCACGATCAGCGGTTCGCCGGCGGGCTCTGCTGTGTCAGCGCGCGGTGGCGGGAAAATCATCCGCAGCGCGATCAGGAACAGGATGACGCCGCCACCGATCTGCAGCGACAACTCGCTCAGGTTCATCAATTGCAGAAAGCCTTCGCCGATGAACATGAAGGTCAGCAGGAGAACGAAGGCAATCAAGACCTCGCGCAGGATCACCCATGGTCGACGCTGCGGAGCGACGTGCCGGAGCGCATTGGCGAAGATCGGGATATTCCCGATCGGGTCGGTGATCAGAATCAGCAGGATGGTCGCTGAAGCAAAGGTGTAGGTCATGGTTACAGGCTCCCGGTAGCCGTGTGGCGGTCTGAAGCCCAACCCGGCGGACGCTGCCGGCAGCGAAGCCGCCGAGTGGGATCGGCATACCGGCGGTCGGGGCGAGGGGGCTGCATCCTTGCAGGATAGCAGGCCTGCGCCAGTTCTCCGATTTCACTGCATGTCCGCATTCGTGGCCCGGCGCGCGGTTACAAGCATCAAGTCCGGGACCGAGGGCAAAAAAGCGGGGCCGAGAATTCAAGGCTGGACCTGGTCGATCAGCAGGCGCAGCTTGTGGCTGCCGGGTTTGACGCCGGTCAGCGTGCCGAAGAGGTCGCCACTCGAGCTTTGCGCCTGACCCGCCTTGACGATACGCGCCTCGATGCTAACGGTAGCGAAGTCCGAGAGCTTATTGCCGCCCGCCAGCGCCATCGAGTCATCGAAGCGGAAGCTTAGCGGCAAATCGGCGACCGTCGCCCGCATCGCAGCCAGCGGCATGCGAGGCCCCTCTTGCGAACGGGCAAAGACGAACAGCACATCGTCAGGCTTTACTTGCCCCGCTAGTTTGCCGCTCAGCGTCACCTCCCCGCTGACCGCGCCGGTAGTGGCTGCTGGCTTGCCGGCAGATCTGCCGTCGCCAGCCTGCGTGGCTGCGATCTCGCGCGCCTTGCTGACGGCAGCTTCGAGGGCTTTCGCGTCATCGGACCCCGGCTCAAGCTGGACCAGCAGACGCGACCAGTGTTCGGCGGCGGCCGCAAAGTCCTGCCGCTCGCTGGCGGCGGCGCCGGCGAGCAGAAGCGCCTGCGGTTCGTTGGCGTCAAGCTTCAGCGCCCGCTCGATGAGCTCGGTCGGCTTGCCCTGCAGGTTGCCGCCGTTGATCTGGCTGAGGACCTCGGCATAATCGGCAAGCAATGTCGCGTCCTGGTTGACGAGCGCGCCGGCACGACCGTAGGCGTTGGCAGCCTCAGGGAAGCGCCCAAGGACCTTGTATGAACGCGCCAGCATCACCCAGCCCTTGCTGTCGTCAGGGTTCTTCTTCAGCTTCTCGACCAGGCCGGCGAGCATCCCCTCCATCTGTTCCGGAGCGATGCGGGCCTGCCTCTGCAGCGGGTCAAGCGCGCGTGGGTCGCCGAGCAGGAGATAGCCGGTAGCGGCGGCGAGCGGGATGATCAGGAGCAGGGCGAAGGCGGTCTTGCGGCTGGCCTGGGTGCGGGTTGCTGCCGGCGCCGGCAGCGCTTCGACCTCGTCGAGCAGGCGGCGCTGCAGTTCTGCCTGCGCCTGCACGAAGTCGGCTTCAGCGAGCGAGCCATCCTCGCGCTCACGCTCGAGTTCGGCGACCTGATCACGAAAGATCGCCAGGTTGGCTTCCCGGCGGTCGCCGCTGCCCGAGGGCTTTGGCAGACGCCAGAGCGGTGGCAGCAGGATGGCGATGATGGCGACGACCAGCATTGCCGCGACGATGATGAAAGCGCTCATGGTTGTCCCTGGCGAGAATCCTGGTCCTGCAGCAGGGCCTCGGCCCGGCGCTGTTCTTCGGCAGTCAGCGGCGTGTCCTTGATCGCCCGGTCGCGCCGGCGCAGGTACAGCACCAGCGCCAGCAGGCCAGCGACGAACAGCAGACCGGGGCCGAACCACAATAACAGCGTGCTGCCTTTCAGCGGCGGCCGGTAGCGGACGAAGTCGCCGTAGCGGCTGACCATGAATTCCATGATCTCGGTGTCGCTCTTGCCGTCGTTGATCAGTGTGCGGATTTCGCGCCGCAGGTCCACGGCCAGTTCGGCATTGGAACCGGCGAGCGACTCGTTCTGGCAGACCAGGCAGCGCAACTCGGACGAAATGGCAACCAGGCGTTTCTCGGTCAGCTCGTTCTCAGCCCGCGGCCTGGCTTCGCCCGCGTGCAGCCCGTGCCAGCCCGTGCCAGCCAGGGCGAGCAGCAGGATCATCAGCCAGCGCTTCATTTCGACAGCTCCGCCAGCAGCGGCAGAATCCTGCCGGAGAAGACCTCGGGGGTGATCGGCCCGGTGTGTTTCATGCGGATGATGCCTGCCTTGTCGATGACGTAGGTCTCTGGTACGCCATAAACGCCATAGTCGATCCCGACACGTCCGTCCACGTCAAGCACCGACAGGGTGTAGGGGTCGCCGTGTTGTCGGAGCCAGCCGGCAGCACGCTCGATGACCATTCGCTTCTCGTCGCCGGGGGCCACCTTGTCGCTGTCGATCGCGCCGTCGCCGCGCACTTCCTTGTAGTTGAGACCGACCAGCGGCACGGTCTGGCGTTTCGCCAGTTCGACCAGCACCGGATGTTCCTGGCGGCAGGAGACGCACCACGAAGCCCAGACGTTGAGCAGCCAGACCTCGCCGAGCATTTCCCTGGGCGAGAACTCCTTGTCAGGCGTGTCGAGGCGCGGCAGCGCGAAGGCCGGGGCCGGCTTGCCGACCAGCGGCGAGGGCACGTCGCGGGGGTTGAGCCGGAGTCCGACGGCGAGCAGTACGACGAGGACGACAAAGCCGACCAGCGGCCAGAGAAATCGGTTCATCGGCAGTCCCCTAGGTGTTCTGCGGCAGCGGCGCGGTGGCGGATGGCGTCGCCGGCGACCTGGTGCGTGCCTTGATCCGATAGCGGCGGTCGCTCATGGCGAGCAGGCCGCCGAGGCCCATCAGCACGCAGCCCCCCCAGATCCAGTCGACGAATGGCTTGTGGTAGACGCGAACTGCCCAGGCGGCGTCCGGCCTCGCCTTGTCAATCGGTTCGCCAAGCGAGACATAGACATCGCGCAGCAGGCCGGTATCGATCGCCGCTTCGGTCATCGGCATCGACGAGACGATATAGAAACGCTTCTCGGGGAACATCTTGCGAAGCGTCCGGCCGTCCTTGATCAGGTCTACATCGCCGACCAGCGCCCGGTAATTCGGGCCTTGCCGTTGGCTGACGCCGTTGAAGCGGAAACTGTAACCGCCGACGCTGACTGTGTCGCCAATCTCCATCTTGACGTCCTTTTCCGCATGGTAGCCGCCGACCATCGCGACGCCGACGATGAACACCGCGATGCCGGTGTGAGCTACATGCATGCCGATGAAACTGCGCGGCTGGCGGCGCACGGCGGCCAGGAACGACTGGCCGGCACGCGTCGATTGCACGCGCTCGACAAGATTCAACAGCGCACTGAAGACAATCCACGCGGCCAGCAACAGGCTCAGCGCAACCATCGGCTTCCAGTCGCCGTAAAGGAAGGGCGCGCCGACGCCGACCACCGTCGCCGCAACGAAGGCCCAGCGCAATGTCCGCGCGAGTTCGCCGAAGCTGGTCTGCTTCCAGCGTGCAAATGGCGCCACGCCCATCAGGAATACCGCCGGCAACATCAGCGGCACGAAGACGGCGTCGAAGTAGGGCGGGCCGACCGACAGTTTGCCTGCACCAAGAGCATCGATCAGCAACGGATAGAGCGTACCGAGCAGGACCGACGCGCAGGCGACGACCAGCAGCACATTGTTGGTCAGCAGCAACGACTCGCGCGAGAGCAGGGCGAAGCGGCCGCCGAGGCCGACCTTGGGCGCGCGCCAGGCAAACAGAGCCAGCGAGCTGCCGATCACGGCGACCAGGAAGACGAGGATGAAAATGCCACGGGTCGGATCGGTCGCGAAGGCATGGACCGAAGTCAGCACGCCGGAGCGGACGAGGAAGGTGCCGAGCAGCGACAGCGAAAACGCCGAGATCGCCAGCAGCACGGTCCAGTTCTTGAAGCTACCGCGCTTTTCGGTCACTGCCAGCGAGTGCACCAGTGCCGTGCCGACCAGCCAGGGCATGAACGAGGCGTTCTCGACCGGATCCCAGAACCACCAGCCGCCCCAGCCGAGTTCGTAGTAAGCCCACCACGAGCCGAGGGCTATGCCGAGGGTCAGAAAGACCCACGCGGCGGTGGTCCATGGCCGTGACCAGCGCGCCCAGGCAGCATCGAGCTGCCCCGAGAGGAGTGCGGCGATGGCAAAAGCAAAGGCAACCGAGAAGCCGACGTAGCCCATGTACAGCATCGGCGGGTGAATGATCAGGCCTGGATCCTGCAGCAGCGGGTTGAGGTCGCGCCCCTCCTCGGCACCCGGCAGCAGTCGACCAAAGGGGTTCGAGGTCAACAGGATGAAGAGCAGAAAGCCCGCGCTGAGCAGTCCGAGAACGCCAAGCACGCGGGCGACCATGTGATCGGGCAACTGCTGCGAGCGCAGCGCAACCGCCAGCGCCCACAGCGCCAGCATCAGCACCCACAGCAGCAGCGAGCCCTCGTGTCCGCCCCAGACGGCGGCGATGCGGTATTGCAGCGGCAACAGCGTGTTCGAATGTTGCGCGACATAGACCACCGAGAAATCGTTCTGGACGAAGGCGGTGGTCAGGCAGCCGAAGGCAACCGCCAGCAGCAGCGCCAGCGCGATGGCCGCCGGACGCGCCAGCGCAATCCACTGTGCTCGGTTGGTGTGCGCGCCGATCAGTGGCAGTGTGCCCTGCGCCAAGGCGACGCACAGCGCGAGGACGAGGGCGAAGGTACCGAGTTCCGGGATCATGGGTGTCTCATCCGAATTACTGCTTGATGGTCCTGGCAGTTGCTTCCGCCGCCGCCTTGTTGGCTGCTGCCCGCTCGTGCGCATCGCCGACAGCCTTGGCGGCTTCGGGCGGCATGTAGTTCTCGTCGTGCTTGGCGAGCACCTCGCTGGCGGCGAAGACGCCATCATCGCCGAGCTTGCCCTGCGCGACGACACCCTTTCCTTCGCGGAAGAGGTCCGGCAGGATCCCCTTGTAGGCGACCATCATGTCCTTGTCGGTGTCGGTGACAACGAAGCGCATCGTGACGCCGTCGCTCTCGCGCTGCAGAGAACCTTCCTTGACCATGCCCCCGATACGGAAGCTCTTGCCTCTTGGCGCCTCGCCGGCGGCGACCTGGGTCGGCGAGAAGAAGAAGACCAGGTTGCTCTGGAAGGCGTTGAGCACCAGCGTCGCGACCAGGCCGAGAATCGCCAGGCCGCCGATGATCAGCGCAATGCGTTTGTGACGTGGTTTCAATCCCTGCTCCTGCCGGTGTTGGTCTGGCTCTTCAGCCTGGCTTCCGATTGCTCGGCACGGTACTGGCGTTTGAGGCGTGCGATCAGTCTCTTCCGACCCTGCAGCAGCAGCGTCGGTTCCGCCAGCATCAGCAGAGCCATCACCGCCACCGATCCCCAGACGTAGAGGCCGTGGCTGCCCATCGCCAGAAAGTCGGCCAGGCTGTTCCAGTGCATGTCCTTACTCCTTCTCGGCGAGCAGCGCCCGCACCCAGTCGGTGTGCCGCTCGCGTTCGAGCATGATCGTTCGTACCCGCATCAGGGCGATGGCGATGCTGTACATCCAGCAGGCCAGGGCGCAGAGCAGCATGCCCCAGAGCATCAAAGCGGCCATGCTGGGCGCTTTCGTCAGGCTGACCGACGCCCCCTGGTGCAGCGTATTCCACCACTTGACGGAAAAATAGATGATCGGAATGTTCACCACGCCGACCAGCGCCAGAATGGCGCCGGCCTTGTCGGCCCGGCGCGGATCGTCGATCGCCGCCTGCAGGGCGATGAAGCCGATATACAGAAAGAGCAGGATCAACTCGGAGGTCAGGCGCGCGTCCCAGACCCACCAGGTGCCCCACATCGGTTTGCCCCACAGGGCGCCGGTCCACAGCGAGAGGAAGGCGAAGAGGGCGCCGGTCGGTGCCAGTGCCGACGCCATCATGCCCGACAGGCGGGTGTTGAAAGCCAGGCCCATGGCCGCCCAGAAGGCCATCACCAGGTAGATGAACATCGACATCCACGACGCCGGCACATGCAGGAAGATGATTCGATAGCCTTCCCCCTGCTGTGCGTCGGTCGGTGCGACGAGGAAGCCGATCGTCAGGCCGGCGACGCCAAAGATCGCCGCCAGCGCCCAGAACCACGGAATCAGCCTGCCGGCCAGCGGGTAGAAGGTCTGCGGGCTGGCGTATCGGAACCAGTTGATCACTCTGTTACTCATCTATTCCAGGGCAACTCTAAGCGCCGCGGCCGTCGGCCACGGCGCAAAAAACACGCCGCCCAGCGCGAGAGCGCCAAGCAGCGACAGGTGGGCTTGCGGCCCGAGGCCGCTGACCGTCGCGTCGACCGCGCCGGCGCCGAAGATCAGCACCGGAATGTACAGCGGCAGCACCAGCAGCGACAAGAGAACGCCGCCGCCGCGTACCCCCAGCGTCAGTGCCGCACCGATCGCTCCAATGCCGGACAGGGCCGGCGTGCCGATCAGCAGCGACAGGGTCAATACTGCCAGCGCATCGCCGGCGAGGTCGAACTGAATGCCCAACACCGGTGCCAGCAGCACCAGCGGCAGGCCGGCAACCAGCCAGTGCGCGATCACCTTGCCGAGCACGACCAGGCCTAGCGGTTGTGGCGCCAGCGCCAGTTGTTCGAGGGTGCCGTCACGATGATCTTCGGCGAACAGCCGCGGCAGCGAGAGCATCGTCGCCAGCAGCGCCGCCACCCATAGAACGCCGGGTGCCAACTTGCGCAGCTGATCTGGTTCGGGCCCGACGCCGAGTGGAAACAGGCTGACGACGATGATGAAAAAGAACATTGCCGCGACGATGTCGGCCTGCCGCCGCATCGCCAGTCGCAAGTCGCGGCCGATGACGGCACGGATCAATATTAGCATCTTGTTAACTAGAAGCGTTGCTGCGTTGCATCATCGGCGCCAAGCCAGAGTTCACGCACCGCCGCCGCCGGGACGGCGACCGCCTGGTGGGTGGTCAGCACAGCCAGTCCGCCGCGCTGCAGGTGAGCGCCAACCAGGCCGGCGATAAGCTGGATTGCCGCCCGGTCGAGCGCCACGTAGGGTTCATCGAGTATCCACAGGGCACGCTTTTCGTGCACCAGGCGAGCGAGCGCCGCGCGCCGCTTCTGCCCCTGCGACAGATAGCGGCAAGCGAGATCCTCGCGGCCGTGCAGTCCGACCAGTTCAAGCGCATCGAGCGCGGCTTCCTCGTCGAGTGACTCCTGCGCCAGCCTGGCCGACGACAGGATGTTCTCGAGCGGCGTCAGTTCCTCCTTGATCGCGTTATGGTGGCCGAGGTAGCAAAGTTCGCTCCGGAAGGTCTCGCCGAGCTTGCCGATCGGATGGCTTCGCCAGCGGATCTCGCCACTCGCTGCTGGCGTCAGGCCGCACAACATGCGCAGCAGGCTGGTCTTTCCCGAGCCATTCATGCCCTGCAGGTAGAGCATTTCGCCCCCTTCAAGCCGGAAGCTGACGTCGGCGAACAGGCGGCGTTCACCGCGTACGCATTCCAGATTGGAAGCTTCAAGCATGCAGGAGGAGATCCGGGAAGTGGCCAAGGCCGGCGAGGGCGTATTGTGAACCCGCGAGTTTAGCCCCGGATTGACGAAAATCAAAATCGATTCAAAGGCTTTTAGTATTCTTTGCAGACACTTTTTAAGGAGTGTGGCGGTGGAACCCGGGTCTCTGGCGCTGACACTGACGTGGGACGGGAAGCAGATCGTTGCTGCCGATGTCGTCTCGACGCGGCCAGCGGTGGCGCGCGCGCTCAGTGGACTGCCGGCTGCGCGCGTCCTCGAGTTGATTCCGCGCCTGTTCGGCCTCTGCCCGCGGGCGCAGGAAGCAGCCGCACGACTGTCCCTGGCGGCGGCGCGCGGCGAACAGGCGGCGAGCAGCGCTGCGGCCCCCGCCTTGGCCGTTGCGCTCGAGGCGATCGGCGAACACCTCTGGCGGCTATTGCTCGACTGGCCGCCGCTAGCTGGTCAGCCCGCCAGGCAGAGCGAATTCCTCGGCTGGCGGCAGCGCCTCAAGAGAGTGGCCGATCAGGCGGAGGCGGCAGCGCTGGGCGGCGAGCTCGCTGCCTGGCTTGGATCGGAAAGATCGCCAGCGCTGGACGACGACGCGGCCGTGGCTGCAGGAGTCCTGTTGCCGATGCTGTCGGCAGCCGAATGGGCGGCACACATCGGTGCCGAGTCTTTTGCCGAGTTGCCGACCTTCGCCGGCCAGCCGGCTGAAACCGGGGTGCTGGCACGCCGTGCCGGCGATGCCGCGGTGGCCGGACTGCTGGCCGCTGGCCACCGCCTGCAGGCGCGGCTGGTCGCTCGCTACGCTGACTTGCGCTGGCTCGCGCAAGGTCTGGCCGACCGGCAACGTCTGGTCACCTGGCTTGATTCGACGACGCTTGGCGACGGCTGCGGGCTGGCCTGCGTCGAGACGGCACGCGGCACCTTGCTGCACCAGATCCAGCTCGATGGTGACCGGATAGGGCGGTACGTCATCGTCGCCCCGACCGAGTGGAACTTCCACCCCCAAGGCTCGTTCGTCCGCGAGATCGACGCTCGACCGGCGGCCAACCGTGCCAAAGCGGTAATGGCGGCTCGTCGTCTGGTCTTGTCGCTCGATCCCTGCGTCGCTTGCGAACTGAGGATCAGGGATGCATGAGATGTCACTGGCCATGGGTATCCTGCAGATAGTCGAGGAGGCCGCGCGCGAACAGCGGTTCGGGCGCGTCAGGTCGGTGTGGCTCGAAATTGGTGATCTGGCTGCGGTCGAGGCCGATGCGATGCGTTTCTGTTTTGACGCGGTCAGTCGCGGTACGCTGGCCGAAGGCGCCACCTTGACTGTAATCAGGGTGTTAGGCCAGGGTTTGTGCTTTAATTGTAATCAGACGGTGCCGCTGGCGGCGCTGTACGACCCCTGTCCTGTCTGCGGCGGGCACCCGGTTCAAGCAACCGGCGGTACCGAGATGCGGGTCAAGGAGCTTGAGGTCGAATAATAAACAGGAGACAGCAGATGTGTACGACTTGCGGTTGTGGAACCGGGGAGACTCGCGTCGATGGAAAGGCCTTGTCCGAGCCGGGGAACGGGCATGAAGGCAACGGCGGCAACCTGCCCCCGAAGCCACTTGGGAACGACCAGGGGCACGGTCCCTCCGGAATGATCTACAGCGCCGTCACCGCTCTCGGTGGCCATGCGCATCACCATGCTGGCGGCCGCCAGCAGGCCCATGGCCACGAACACGGCACCGGGCATGACCACCGGCACGATAGCCTGCATGAGCATGGCCATGGCGAGGTGGGTAGGGAGGCGTCGACGACGCAGTCGCGGCTGGTGCAGATCGAGCGCGACCTCCTGGCCAAGAACGACGGCTTCGCCGCCGCCAACCGTAGCCGTTTCGAGGAGCAGGGGATCTTCGCGCTCAATCTCGTCTCCAGCCCGGGTTCGGGAAAGACGACCTTGTTGTGCCGTACCGTCGAGGCGCTGCGGACAGAGCTGTCGATCGCCGTCATCGAGGGTGACCAGCAGACCAGCCGCGACGCCGAACGCATCCGCGCGACCGGTGCGCCGGCGGTGCAGATCAATACCGGCAAGGGCTGCCACCTCGACGCGCATATGGTCGGCCATGCCCTCCCCGAGCTTTCGCCGGCCGACGATTCGCTGCTCCTGATCGAGAACGTCGGCAATCTTGTCTGTCCGGCGGCTTTCGATCTCGGTGAGGCGCACAAGGTGGTGATTCTGTCGGTTACCGAAGGCGAAGACAAGCCGCTCAAGTATCCGAACATGTTTCATGCCGCGTCGCTGATGCTGCTCAACAAGGTGGACCTGCTCCCCCACCTTGCCTTCAGCAGAGAGCTGGCGATCAGCTATGCCCGACAGGTCAATCCGGCATTGCAGGTGATCCAGCTTTCGGCGACAACGGGTGAGGGCTTTGACCAGTGGCTGGCCTGGCTGAGGGCAGGCTGCACGGCAACCCAGGAGAAGAAAAGGGCGACCATGGCTTCGTTGCGGCGGCGGATCGCCGAACTTGAAGCGCGGATTTCGGCTGCGTCGGGAGGCTGACATGTCGGAGCAGACGGTTTGTCAGAACATCCGCGTCAGTGGTGTCGTTCAGGGTGTCGGTTTTCGTCCCTTCGTCTGGCGGCTGGCCAGGGAACTGGGCCTTGCCGGCTGGGTGCGCAACGATTCGCGCGGCGTCGAGATAGAGGTTCGCGGCGCTGCTGCCCAGGTCAGGAATCTCATTGAACGTCTGGAGCAGGATGCGCCGCCGCTTGCCCGGGTCAATTCGGTGGTCGCCCGCGATACGGCACCGGGCCGGATCAACGAAGGCTTCGTCATAATCGACAGCCGCAGCGGCCGGGCGGCGACGATGATCGGCCACGATACGGCCGTCTGCCGTGACTGTCTGGCCGAGATGTTCGACCCCGGCAGCCGCCGCTGGCGCTATGCCTTCACCAATTGCACCAACTGCGGACCACGCTATACGATCAGCCGCGGCCTGCCCTACGACCGGGCGCGCACCAGTCTCAAGGCCTTTGCCATGTGCCCGCGGTGCCAGTGCGAGTACCGGTTGCCTGACGACCGGCGTTTTCACGCCGAGGCCAATTGCTGCCCGAAGTGTGGTCCGCAGCTTTTCCTGCTCGATGGCGAGGGACACCGGCTCGCCGACGACCCCATCGCCAGTGCCCTGGAGCTGCTGCAGCAGGGGAAGATCGTCGCCATCAAGGGCCTGGGTGGTTTTCACCTGGCTTGCGATGCCCGCAATGCGGTCGCCGTCGCCCTTCTGCGCGAGCGCAAGCAGCGCGACGAGAAGCCCTTCGTGGTGATGGTCGCCAACGCCGCTTCGGCCGCTTCGTATGTTCAGATGGGCATCGGTGAGCCGGGTCTGCTGACCCTGCCGACGCGCCCGGCGATCCTGATCAGAAAGCGTAGCAGTTGCGACGCCGCGCTACCCGGGGTCGCCCCCGGACTGGCCTGGTTGGGCGTCATGCTGCCATACACGCCGGTACACTTTCTGCTCTTCCACGAAGCGGCAAGACGTCCGGCGGGTGTCGGCTGGCTGGAAAGGGCGCAGGATCTGGCGCTGGTGATGACCAGCGCCAACCCTGGTGGTGAACCGCTGGTGGTCGGCAACAGTGAAGCCCTGCTGCGCCTCTATGGCATTGCCGACGCATTCCTGATGCACGACCGCGACATCGTGACCCGTTGCGATGACAGCGTTGCGCGCATCACGACTGGCGGTCTGCAGTTCATCCGTCGCGCGCGCGGCTACACGCCGCGGGCGATCAAGCTGCCGTTTTCCGGACCTTCGGTACTGGCCGTCGGCGCCTGGTTCAAGAACACGATCTGTGTCACGCGCGGCGACGAGGCCTTCGTTTCGCAACACATCGGCGATCTCGACAACGCCGCCGTTTGCGACTTCCTCGACGAAAGCGTCGCGCAGCTGGTGAAACTGCTGGGTGTCGAGCCGGCGATCGTAGCCCACGACCTGCATCCCGATTTCCACTCGACGCGTTTTGCCGCCGATTTTGCCCAGCAACGCCGTTTGCCCATGCTGGGCGTGCAGCACCACCATGCGCACGCCGCTGCCGTACTCGCCGAACACGGCCTGCGCGGCAGCCATCTGGCGCTCTCGCTCGACGGCGTCGGCATCGGAACCGATGGTGCTGCCTGGGGTGGCGAGCTATTACGCGTCGATGGCGCCAGCTTCGAGCGGCTCGGTCATCTCGCGCCGCTGGCGCTGCCGGGGGGCGATCGCGCGGCCAACGAGCCCTGGCGGATGGCGGCCGCGGCGCTGCATCGTCTGGGTCGCAACGATGAGATCGGCGAACGTTTCGCCGGTCAGCAGGCCGCCCGGGCGGTGGCGCAGATGCTTGCCGGCGATATCCATTGCCCGCCGACATCGAGCATGGGCCGGATGTTCGATGCCGCCGCCGGTCTGCTCGGCATCCGGTCGGTAATGGCTTACGAAGGACAGGCGGCGATGCTGATGGAAGGAATGGCGCAGCGCTACGGCGATATTCTGCCCCTTGACCAGGGTTGGAAGATCGACCAGGGCAGGCTTGATCTGCTGCCGCTGTTTGCCGTTCTGGCGGATGAAAGGGACCCCGAACGCGGTGCCGCGCTGTTCCACGCAACGCTGGTCGCCGCCATCGAGGATTGGGTGCGCATCGTGGCTCCGGGCGAAGCAGCCGTTGTTGGCAGCGGCGGCTGCTTTCTCAACCAGGTCCTTGTGCGCGGCCTGCGCAGCCGCTTCGGCGCGAAAGGGGTGCAACTCATCGAAGCTCGCCAGGTACCGCCCAACGATGGTGGTCTCGCCGTTGGTCAGGCATGGATCGCCCTGCAGCATCTGGTGGGTGGCTAGGAGAGTCGGCGATGTGTCTCGCACTGCCATGCCGCATTGTCGAACTGCTGCCCGGGGATCAGGCGATGGTCGACGTCGCCGGTGTCTGCCGGGAGATTTCGCTGGCACTCGTTGATGCTGTTGCGGTCGGCGACTATGTCATCGTGCATGTCGGCTACGCGCTGACCCGGCTCGATCCTGACGAAGCCGAAAGGACCTTGGCGCTGTTCGCAGAGTTGGGCGAGGGGATCTCGTCCGAGGCGAACGCGGTCGGAGCGTGAGCCCGCAAGGTCCTTCGGAGATGTAGGCAGAGTGGGTCATCAGCGGATGACGCGCTTGTCCACGCCATCCTCGCCCAGCGCCTGGGCACCGACCCACCGCGAGTTGCCCGCCCCGCCTACAGCTTGAAGCTTACCCCGGTATAGACCGAGCGGCCCATGCCGGGAACCGCGATACCCCAGGGAATCGTGTTCAGCATCATCGTTGTTCCCTGACCCGTGTAGGCACCCCCGAGCGGCAGGTAGTAAAGCCTGTCGAACACGTTGTCGATGCCGACGTCGAGGCGAGCCTGCTTCCACGAATAGCTGGCGCGCAGGTTCAGCAGTCCGTAGCCGGGTGTGCCGATTTCGTTGCGCACGTCGGACAGGTGATCCTTCGATGTCGCGCCGACGAACTCGACCGCGTTGTCCCACCCACCGTAGCGGTGGCTGAGCGTCAGCCGGGCGTTGAACGGCATGATGTTGTACAGGCCGTCGCCGGTGTCGCGGTTCTTGCCGTAGGTGTACGAAAGGACTCCGTTCAGCCCGAAGTTGCCGATGTCGCTGCGCGCCAGCGGCAACTCGCCGGAGACGTCGATGCCGTAGAGCTCGGCCGACTGGTTGGCGTACTGCAGGATGACGAACTGGTTGGTCGTCGTTGCATTCGGCGGTGGACAGGTCGTCGTGTTGTTGCAGCGGATCGCGTCGATGTAGTCCTTGACCCGCGTGTAGTAGGGAGTTGCCCGGAGTTGCCAGCTGCGGTCGGTCGCATGCCAGTCCACCGACGCCGAGATCGTGTACGCAACCTCCGGATCGAGGTCGATGTCGCCGTAGTAGCCGTTGCCATCGCCGGCGAAGTTGTTCATCGCCGCCGCCATCGACCAGGTCGACCAGGTGTAGCGCTCGTACAGGTTCGGCGAGCGCGTCTTGCGTGCCACCCCGACTTCAAGGTCGGTCTGGGTGTCGAGTGCGTAGCGGGCGAGGGCGGTGAGATCCCAGTTGTTGTCGTTCTGCTTGCGGTTCTGCGCGTTGAAGGCTGCCGCATCGGCCTTCTGGTTGTTCCACATCACATTCGGGGGCATCCCCGTGGAGTTGATGTTCGGGTTGTACCCCTGCACCGGGCCGGCATCGGTCGTGACGTGTTCGTAGCGGACACCGAGCAAGGTCGTCCACTGCGCGTCGAGCCGCGACTCCCACTCACCAAATACGCCAAGGCGGTCGCGCGTACCATCGTTGATGTTGTCGAAGGTCAGCGGCCACATGCCGCCACCCGATGCCGGCCAGTAGTCGTCGAGCCGGTAGTGCTGGTAGAGGCCGCCGACGCGCAGCAGGTCGTTGACACCGAGGTTGACGTCGGCGCGGACGGTGACGCCGCTGGTGTTGCTGTCGGTCTTCATCGGCATGCCGGCGGCACAGGTCGCGCTGATCGGCGAGCAGGGCATGCCGTTCACGGCGTTGTGGCCACCGGAAGCCATGCCGTAGTAGAAGCGCTTGTCGGGGCCGAAGTCCATCAGGTGGTCCACCGTCTCGTAGTACGCGCGTGCCTCCAGTTGGCCCCAGTCGTACTGCCCCAGATAGCGCAGGTTGAAGCGGTTTGCGGTATTGCCCAGCATGTCCATCCGCTGGTTCGGGAACAGTTGCTCGGGCATGTCCTGATACGCGTACTTGAACTCCAGGCGATGATCGCGCTGCCGGTAGGCGAGTCCGAACTGGTAGTTGTGCGTCTCGTAGGCCGTCGATCCGACCTCGTCGCGAGCCAGCGTGTGTCCCGGATTGCCGGTCGCGGTGAAGTTCTTGAAGTCGCCACCGGCCGTGTAGTTGTCTGCCTTGGCCGTCGTCGCACTGAAGTTGGCACTGAGGTTCTCGTTTGCCAGCACCCCCGACAGGTTGCCGCCCCAGGCATTGCCGTTGCTGCGGTAGAACGCCCCGACCTCGCCGCTCACCAGCAGGTCCTGGCCCGGAGCAGCGAAGCGCGGCGCCAGCGATTCGGCGATGATCGTGCCGCCGATGCTGTCGCCGCCCAGGCTGACCGGCGTGACGCCGGCAATGACGCGCAGCTTGCTGACCCCGTTCGGGTCGAGATACGAGAGCGGCGGGTTCATGTGGTTCGGGCACGACGCGATCAGGTCCATTCCATCGACGATGATGCGGTTGCGGTCGTCGGCGAGGCCGCGGATCACCGGCAGGCTGGAAACCCCGCCGGCGCCCTGCAACTGGACACCCGGGACGTCGCGCAGCAGGCTCGCGGTGTCGCTGGTCGCCGGGCGCAGGGCACGCAGTGTTTCTTCACCCACCTGGCTCGCTGCTGGAACGGGCTGCAGGCGGGTGTCCTTAACGACCACCGGTTCGAGCTGTGCGGGCTGCTCGCTGCCGGCAGCAGCCACCCCGTCGGCGGCGGTAGCCGGCACCATGCTGCTTGCTCCGAGCATGGCGATCGCCGCGGCCATTTGATTGATCCGGAATTTCATGTCCACCCTTCTCACTCGTCCCTGTTGTCAGCCAGCGATTCTCGCAGAGGCGGATGACGCACGGAATGCGACATGGTGTCGCGCGGCAATCGGCCACGGTGAACCGTCCCGGCCAGCGGACCGCCGCAGCCGCAGCGGCTGCCGCCTGCCGCCTTGCTGCAATCCCTGATGCACTTGGGGGTGTGGTAATCGGGCATCTGGGCTATGCTTCGCTGGTGACCGGCGCGAGGAGACGACAGCCACTTGCTGGAGTCGCGGATGGCGGTCCGCGCCAGCGAATTGAGCGAGGTCTGCGCCTGGCAGGCAAACCGGAGGTCCCGAATGAAGTTCATCGACGAGTTTCGCGACGGCAAGCTGGCCAGGGGCCTGGCGGTGGCCATCCGACATTCGGTACGGGAGGATCGCGACTACCACTTCATGGAGTTCTGCGGTGGACACACGCACGCCATCTCGCGTTACGGGGTGAGCGACCTGCTGCCGGCCAATGTGCGCCTAATTCACGGCCCCGGCTGTCCGGTCTGCGTGCTGCCGATCGGGCGGATCGACATGGCGATCCGTCTCGCCCGTGATGCCGGGGTGATCCTCTGCAGCTACGGCGATACCTTGCGCGTGCCGGCCTCCGGTGGGCTTTCGCTGCTCAAGGCGAAAGCGGGGCTGGGCTGTCGGTCGGGCAGCCACGGCGACATCCGGATGGTCTATTCGGCGGCGGACGCGCTGGCGGTCGCCCAGCAGAACCCCGATCGGCAAGTAGTCTTCTTCGCCATCGGTTTCGAAACCACGACGCCACCGACAGCGGTCGTCATCAAGCAGGCGCAGGCGCTCGGTCTGAGGAACTTCTCGGTGCTCTGCTGCCATGTGCTGACCCCGTCGGCGATCGCCAGCATCCTCGAATCGCCCGAAGTCCGCCAGTGGGGCAGCGTGCCGCTCGATGGCTTCATCGGCCCGGCGCACGTGTCGACGATCATCGGTTCTCGGCCGTACGAGTTCTTTGCCGAAGAGTACCGCAAGCCGGTGGTGATCGCCGGCTTCGAGCCGCTCGACGTCATGCAGGCGATCCTGATGCTGCTCAGGCAGGTCAATGACGGTCGGGCGCTGGTCGAGAACGAGTTTTCCCGGGCGGTGACGCGCGATGGCAATCGCAAGGCGCAGCAACTCGTTGCCGAGGTCTTCGAGCTGCGCCGCTCGTTCGCCTGGCGCGGTCTCGGCGAGCTGCCCTACAGCGCGCTGCGCATCCGCAAGTCCTTCGCCGACTTCGACGCCGAGCGTCGTTTCGCCATCGGTTACCAGGCGGTCGCCGACCACTCGGCCTGCGAGTGTGGCGCCATCCTGCGCGGCGTCAAACGGCCGCAGGAGTGCCGGATCTTCGGTAGCGTGTGCACACCGGAAAACCCCGTCGGCTCCTGCATGGTGTCGTCGGAAGGAGCTTGTGCGGCGCACTACTCATTCGGCCGTTTTGCCGACGCGGCGGCGGTGCAATGAGCGGCGCGCGCAAGGGCTACGTGCGGCCTCTCGACCTGCGGCAGGGCCGGGTCGACATGACGCATGGCGGCGGTGGGCGGGCGATGGCGCAGCTGATCGAGGAGCTGTTTGCCAGGCGGCTGGGCAACGCCTATCTCGGGCAGGGCAACGACGCGGCCGTGCTGCCGATGCCGCCGGGCCGGCTGGTGATGTCCACCGATGCGCATGTCGTCTCGCCGCTGTTCTTCCCGGGCGGTGACATCGGCTGCCTGGCGGTAAACGGCACGATCAACGACGTCGCGGTGATGGGCGCCAGGCCGCTCTACCTGGCAGCCAGTTTCATTCTCGAGGAAGGTTTTCCACTCGGCGACCTGGCGCGGATCGTCGACTCGATGGCCAGCGCCGCCAGCGCTGCCGGTGTGCCGGTGGTGACCGGCGACACCAAGGTCGTCGAGCAGGGCAAGGGCGACGGGGTCTATATCACCACCACTGGCGTCGGTGTGGTGGTCGAGGGTGAGGACTATGCCGGCGACCGTGCCCGACCCGGCGACCGGATCATCGTTTCGGGCAGCATCGGCGAGCACGGCATGGCGATCATGGCGCAGCGCGAAAGCATCGGCTTTGCCGCGGCGATCGTTTCCGACACTACCGCGTTGCATGGCCTGATCGCCGCGATGCGCGCCAGTGGCGCCGCCATCCGTGTGCTGCGTGATCCGACTCGCGGCGGCGTGGCCACGACGCTGAATGAAATCGCCCGCCAGTCGGGAGTCGGCATGATGCTCCAGGAAAGCGCCCTGCCGGTCCAAGCCGAGGTCGCCGCCGCCTGCGAGTTTCTCGGCCTCGATCCGCTGTATGTCGCGAACGAAGGCAAGCTGCTGGCGATCGTCGCCCCCGAGGACTGCGCTGCGCTGCTCGCCGCGATGCAGGCGCACCCGCTCGGCCAGCGCGCGGCGGTGATCGGCAGCGTGCATCAGGATGCACAACACTTCGTGCAGATGACCACCGCCTTTGGCGGTCGACGCATCGTCGACTGGCTGACCGGCGAGCAGTTGCCACGTATCTGCTGATGCTGGCGCGACCTTCCCTCCGACCATGCGCATCCTCCTGCTCTGTCACGCCTTCAACAGCCTGAGTCAGCGCCTGTACAGCGAGCTCGCTGCGCGCGGCCATCGCTTGTCGGTCGAGTACGACGTCGCCGATACGGTGGCTGAAGAGGCCGTCGCGCTGTTCCGGCCCGAACTGATCATCGCGCCCTACCTTCGCCGCGCGATTCCGGAGTCGATCTGGCGGCAGCACCGCTGCCTGATCGTCCATCCCGGAATCGTCGGCGACCGCGGCCCTTCGGCGCTCGACTGGGCGATACAGGAGGGCGAGCGGACCTGGGGCGTCACCGTTCTGCAGGCGACGGGTGAGATGGACGGCGGCCCGGTCTGGGCCGCCGAGGCCTTTCCGATGCGCCGGGCGAAGAAGTCGAGCCTCTATCGTCATGAGGTGAGCGAAGCGGCGACGCGCGCTGTGATCAGGGCCGTCGAGCGTTTCACTGCCGGCGGCTTCGTCCCGATGCCGGTCGACGATACCGATCCGGCGATCCGCGGCCGGGCGCGGCCGTTGATGCGGCAGGCCGATCGCGCCATCGACTGGCAGCACGATGCGACGGCACACATCCTGGCCAGGCTCAACGCCGCCGATGGCTTTCCCGGTGTCGCCGACGAGTTGTTCGGCGAGCCCTGTCTGCTGTTCGACGGCTCGCCCGAAGACACCCTGCGCGCTGGCAAGCCCGGCGAGGTCATCGCCTGGCGCGAGACGGCGATCCTGCGCGCGACGGTCGATGGCGCGGTCTGGATCGGGCACCTTCGCCGGCGCGCTGCGGTCGATTCGCTCAAGCTGCCGGCGACGCAGGTCCTCGCCGAGCAACTGGCGACGATTCCCGAAGCCCCGCTCGACAGCTATTCCCCGTCAGCTGGCAGGACCTGGCAGGACATCCGCTACGAGGAAGCCGGGCGGGTCGGTTTTCTCCACTTCGACTTCTACAACGGCGCCATGAACACCCGCCAGTGCCGGCGTCTGCAGGCGGCTTACCGGTGGGCGCAGCAGCGGCCGGTCAGGGTGCTGGTGCTGATGGGCGGGCGCGATCACTGGTCGAACGGTATCCACCTCGCCAGCATCGAGGCGGCCGAGTCACCGGCTGACGAGTCGTGGGCAAACATCAACGCCATCGACGATCTGGCCGAAGCGATCATCACCAGCGCAGACCAGATCACTGTCGCCGCGCTGCAGGGCAACTGCGGCGCCGGCGGTTGCTTTCTGGCGCGCGCTGCCGACCTCGTCTGGGCGCGTGCCGGTGTGCTGCTCAATCCGCATTACCGCAACATGGGCAACCTCTACGGCTCCGAGTACTGGACCTACCTGTTGCCGGCGCGGGTCGGGAGCGAAGGGGCGCAGGCGATCATGCGCGACCGCTTGCCGATGAGCGCCGTGGCCGGCGTCGCGGCCGGCTTTCTCGACGTCTGCCTGACGGGCGATGCCGAGGCCTTCCGCATCGATGTCGCGCGCCGTGCTGCCGAACTGGCCGCCGCTCCCGACTTCGCCGTGCGGCTGCAGGCCAAGCGTGCGCAACGGTTTGCCGACGAGGCGGCACAGCCGCTGGCGAGCTATCGGGCGGCGGAGCTTGCCGAGATGCAGCGCAACTTCTACGGCTTCGATCCGAGCTATCACGTCGCCCGTTTTCATTTTGTTCACAAGACGCCGAACTCGTGGACGCCGCGCCATCTGGCGATTCATCGGGACCTCGGCTGGAGCGTGCCACAATGACCGCCAACCCGAAACGGCGACTACCGACGGTGCTCGTCGTCGATGACGAGCTGCGCTCACAGGAAGCCCTGCGGCGGACGCTCGAGGACGACTTCGAAGTGTTCACCGCGTCGAATGCCGAGCAGGCGCAGCGGATCATGGAGACCGAGTGGGTGCAGATCATCGTCTGCGACCAACGCATGCCGGGGATGACCGGGGTCGAGTTTCTCAAGACCGTACGCAGTCAGTGGCCGGATACCCTGCGCATCATCCTGTCCGGCTATACCGATGCCGAAGACATCATCGCCGGGGTCAACGAGGCCGGCATCTACCAGTATCTGATGAAGCCCTGGCAGCCAGAGCAGCTGCTGCTGACGCTGCAGACCGCAGCCAGCGTCCATCGCCTGCAACAGGAGAACCAGCGCCTGTCGCTTGAATTGCGCACCGCCGAGCCGGTCCTCGCCAGGCGCGTCGAAGCAAAGAACGAGCGCGCCAGACGCGAGTTCGCCCTCGACGGACTGATCCGCACACCCGGTAGCCCGCTCAATGCCGTCTGCGACCTGGTCGAGAAGATCGCCCCCTTTGACCTCTCCGTCCTGATCAGCGGCGAGTCGGGTACCGGCAAGGAAATGCTGGCGCGTGCCATCCACTACTGCAGCCGGCGCGCCGACAAGGCCTTTGTCATCGAGCATTGCGGTGCGCTGCCCGACCAGTTGCTCGAAGCCGAGCTGTTTGGCTACAAGCGCGGTGCGTTCACCGGCGCCTACGAAGACCGCAGCGGCCGCTTCCAGCAGGCCGACGGCGGCACCATCTTTCTCGACGAGATCGGCGATACCAGTCCGGTGTTCCAGGTCAAGCTGCTGCGCGTGCTTCAGGAAGGCGAGTTCCGGCCGCTCGGTGCGGCGCGCCCGCTGTCGGTCGATGTGCGGGTGGTAGCGGCGACCCATCACGATCTCGAGGCCGACGTCCGCGCCGGCACCTTTCGCGAGGACCTCTACTACCGGCTGGCGACCATGACCCTGCATGTTCCCGCGCTGCGCGAGCGCGCAATGGACATCCCGCTGCTCGCCGGCCGCTTGCTCGACGCAAGTCAGAAAGCGCTTGGCAAGACGGTCGACGGCTTCAGCACCGAGGCGCTGGCCTGTCTCGCCGCCTATCCGTGGCCGGGCAACGTGCGCGAGCTGCAGAACGAGATCCTGCGCATGCTGGCGCTGTCCGATTCGCCGCGTCTCGGTGCCGACCTGCTGGCGCCACGCATCCTGCGCACACCGGCGGTCGATCAGCAGCCGGACAACCTGCTCGACCTGATCGCCGTCGATGGCGGGCTCAAGGAGCGCATCGAGGCGCTCGAGGCACGGGTGCTCAAGGAGACACTGATCCGCCATCGCTGGAACAAGTCGCGGGCGGCGAGCGAGCTCGGCCTGTCTCGCGTCGGTCTGCGCAACAAGCTGCTGCGTTACGGGCTGGAGCGCACATGAAGATCCTCTGGCTGCAGGCGGCGGGTTGCGGCGGCTGCACGCAGTCACTGCTTGGCGCCGAGAACCGCAGCGGGATGCTGGCGCAGTTCGCCGACAGTGGCCTCGAGTTCGTCCTCCATCCCGGCCTGTCGGAAGCCAGCGGCGACGAAGCCCTGGCGCTGCTGCAGGCCGCTGCCGCTGGCCACCTGCCGTTCGACATTCTCTGCGTCGAAGGTGCCCTGCTGCGCGGACCGAACGGCAGCGGCCGTTTCCAGATGCTCTCCGGCAGCGGCCGGCCGGTGATCGACTGGGTCCGCGAACTCGCCGCCCGCGCCCAGCATGTCCTCGCCATCGGCACCTGCAGTGCCTACGGCGGTATCATCTCCGCCGGCGAAAACGTCACCGAGGCCTGCGGCCTGCAGTTCGACGGAGACCAGGAAGGCGGTCTGCTCGGCAAGGACTTTCGCGCCGCTTCCGGCCTGCCGGTGATCAACGTCGCCGGCTGCCCGACGCACCCGGGCTGGATCGTCGACACCCTGCTCTCGCTGGCTCTCGGCGCGCTGGCCGAGAGCGATCTCGACGCCTGGCAGCGGCCGCGCTTCTACACCGAGCAACTGGTCCATCATGGCTGCCCGCGTAACGAGTTCTACGAATTCAAGGCCAGTGCACAGAAACTCTCCGACCTCGGCTGCCTGATGGAAAACATGGGTTGCAAGGGCACGCAGGCCAACGCCGACTGCAATCTGCGCTTGTGGCATGGCGTCGGCTCGTGCGTGCGGGGCGGTTTTGCCTGCATTTCCTGCACCGAGCCGGGCTTCGAGGAGCCTGGGCATCCGTTCATGGAAACCGCCAAGATTGCCGGCATCCCGACCGGTCTGCCGGTCGACATGCCGAAAGCGTGGTTCGTCGCGCTCGCCGCGCTGTCGAAATCGGCGACGCCGAAACGGGTGCGCGAGAACTCGCGCTCCGATCATCCGCTGATCGCGCCAGGCATCCGCAAGAGCGGTCAAAAGTGAGCCGTCGGCTGACCATCGGCCCGTTCAACCGCGTCGAAGGCGACCTCGAAGTGACGCTCGACGTCGCCGATGGCCGCGTCGCCTCGGCGCAGGTCAGTTCGTCGCTCTATCGCGGCTTCGAGCATATCCTGCTCGCCAAGCACCCGCTCGACGCGCTGGTGATCGTGCCGCGCATCTGTGGCATCTGCTCGGTCTCGCAATCGTCGGCCGCCGCGACCGCGCTGGCTGCAGCAGCCGGCCTCGAGATGCCGCCGAATGGCCGCCTGGCGAGCAATCTGATCCTCGCCTGCGAGAACCTGGCAGACCACCTGACGCACTTCTACCTCTTCTTCATGCCGGACTTCGCCCGCGAAGCCTATCGCGGCCACTGCTGGCATGACCAGGCGGAAAAGCGTTTCAAGGCCACTGTCGGCGAAGCGCAGCGCGAGGCGCTGCCGGCGCGGGCCGACCTGCTGCGCCTGATGGGCTATCTCGCCGGCAAGTGGCCGCACAGCTTGGCGCTGCAGCCCGGCGGAACGACCCGCGCCGTCACCGCGACCGAGAAGGTTCGCCTGCTCGCCGTCCTGCGCGAGTTCCGCGCCTTCCTGAGCACCATCGTGTTCGGCGACGCACTCGAAAACGTCGCCGCGATCAGCAGTGTGGACCAACTCGCTGCCTGGGCGCAGGGTCGGCCGGCCGACTTTCCCCGTTTCCTGGAAATCGCTGGCGATCTGGGTCTCGCCCGCGTCGGACGCGCCAGCGACGGCTTTCTCAGTTACGGCGCTTACAGCCACGGCGGCGAGGATGGCCAGCCTCTCTTCGCTCGCGGCCTCTGGCGCGGCGCCTGGCAGCCATGCGACGAGGCGCTGATCACTGAAGATGTCAGCCATGCCTGGCTGCACGGTGATCGCCCGCGGCATCCGCAGCAAGGTGAAACGCGGCCGTTCACCGGCGAGTTCAGCGATCGGCCGGACGCCTACACTTGGTGCAAGGCCCCGCGCTACGCCGGTCAGGTCTTCGAGAGCGGTGCCCTGGCCCGCCAGATGGTCGCCGGCCACCCGCTGCTGCGGGCACTGGTGGCGACCGACGGCGGCAGCGTGCTGGCGCGGGTCGTCGCCCGCCTGCTCGAACTCGCCCTCGTGGTGCCGGCGATGGAGCGCTGGGTCCGCGCGCTGACACCCGGCGAACCCTTCTGCAGGCAATGGCAGTTACCCCAGCAGGCCAGTGCCGTTGGCCTCGGCGAAGCCGCGCGTGGCGCCCTCGGCCACTGGTTGCGCATCGAGCGCGGCAGGATCGCGGGTTACCAGATCATCGCCCCGACCACCTGGAACTTCTCGCCGCGCGACGCGGCCGGCGTACCCGGGGCGCTGGAGCAGGCGCTGGTCGGTCTGCCGGTGGGTGAAGGCGAAAGCGCTCCGCTCACGGTTCAGCACGTGGTGCGATCGTTTGATCCGTGCATGGTGTGCACGGTGCAATGAACGACAGCATGGCAGTGGTCTACAAGATCGACCACCTGTCGCGCTCGCTGGCCGATTTCGCGCGGATGGTCGATGTGTTCGACCGGCATCGCGTGCGCTTCAGCGCGGTCACCCACCGGATCAACTCGGCCGCCTCGATGGGGCGGCTGATGCTCAACGTGCTGCTGTCCTTCGCCCAGTTCGAGCGCAAGGAATCGTTATGCCGGAACAGTGGGGTGTGGCGCACGCGCTGATCGCCACCGATGGCATCGAACGGCGGCGGGACACCAACGACCGCCAGCGGCAGTGAGGTCGCCCAGCGCGAAGGTCTGCGCCATTGGACGATCAATGGACTGCTGCGCTTGACCCTGCTGGAGCCTGCCATCATCCACGTCATCGTGGCTGGGCAGCAGCCCTGTTGCATGAGTCTGCTTTGGTTCCAGCGCAACCTTCTGCCGACCGACTGGTTCGCCCAGCGCGAAGTGATGACGGCGTTTGATGCCTGAAATCAGGCCATCACGATCTGGGTATGCACCTCGACCTTGAGCGCACGCTTGATGGCGGCAAAGATGGCCGAGATGTTGCTCATGGTCGGGTTGCCCGACTGTGACAACATCCGGTGCAAGCTCTTGGCCGGTTTGTGAATTTCCTCGGCCAACGCCTCGAAACCAACGGTCGCGTTGACGAGATCACGCAGGATCAGCTTGGCCGATTCGGGCTCGCCATTGACGAACAGGGTGATGGCCTCGTCCAGAAGCGCCTGCGCAAAGGCCGGATCGTTCCGCACGCGCACGGCCACGATTTCTTTGAAGTCACGGGTTAGTGCCATGTTCACTTTCCTTTCTGGGTTGATGCCTTGCGGCACTTGTAGTCTTCCCACAGCGTCACCGCTCGGTCGATGTCCTGCTGCTGACGCTTCTTGGTGCCGCCGCCGATCAGGATGATGATCTTCAGACCATCCTTGGCCAAGTAGATGCGCAACCCTGGACCCCAATCGATCTTGTACTCACCAATGCCTCGAAACCACTCGATGTTGGACAGGTTACCCTGTTCCATTCCGCTCACCGCCACGCGCACCTTGGCGGCAGCAACGGCTTCCAGCGACCCGAACCACTCGGCAAAGGGACTGTCTCCATCGTCCAGAAGCAGTTCTTTGATCTGGTAGGCCATGCAAAAAATGGTAACATATAAGTTCCTATTGTGCCAGTGATGCGGAGCGGATGATGGGATGGAGGCACGACCGGTCGCCTTGGTTGACGATGAACCGCTGCGCATAAGCTGTTGCGTCTGCCAGTGCAAGAACTGCAGCTACCCGTACGCCAAACGGAGAATCGAGACAGAATTGGAGCCGAAAACCTTGAAAACAGGACATTTCGGCAGATTGTCACCCGCAGCATGTCGGGCCGGAACCCCGCGTGGCGCGGGGATTGCAAGGAAAAAAAAGGGGCCCGGAGACTATCCGAGCCCTTCGATTCGGTGGTGGATGGCTGACCATGGACCGACTGGCCTTCCGAGCTCATGAGCATTGGCGCGGGTTGCTCCGGATGGCTGCGAGTGGGTTGTCCTCGCTGATGCAGTCGATGATGTCGGCGCGGTCTTGCTCGGCCGCAGAGGCCCAGAAGACTCTCATGCGCCAGTACGCCTGTCACATGTGGTGGCCAACCTGCCCGTCGCCGTGTCGCCGGATGCCCTGCAGGGCCTCGGCATCAGCAGCGTGGAGTACTAACGCTTGACCCAGCGACGCGCATCCTTGAGGAGCAAGAGCAATTGCTGCTCGCGCAGCGGTGAGGCAATGAAACCGAAGCGCGTGGAGAACCTCGCAGCTTCCTCATCGATGGGGTGGGTGAGCATTGCCCGAATGGCAGCCTGTTCGGCAATCAGCATCGTGCGGCGAAAGGCATCCTGCACCAGGCCGAAGCCAACGCTGCGACCTTGATCCTGTGTGGAGACGGCCAGCCGCGCCAGGATCACTACCGGAACCGGGTACTGGCCCATCCCCTTGCGGATGCGCTCGGGTGCCTCCAGCGTATCGACCTGGCCGACGGTCAGACTGAAATAAGCCACCACCCGATCAGCGTCAGCCACCACGAAAGTCCTGGCTGATCCGCTGCCCTGAGCTTGCCGGGCGTGGCGCAGAAGCCAGTCTTTCGGGGCGGGCTTGCCGCAATCGAAGCCATCCAGCCGATGTTGCGCGCCCAGCGGTGCCGGGCCCTGCAAGCTCAAGCGTTCTCCCAGGGGGCTTTACGCGCGAACAGGTCGCGCAAGCCTTCGTTGGGCTGTCCCGGCTGTTCCAGCAAATCCATCAGGGCCTGGTACTGGCTGCCCGAGACCATGAACAGGCACTGCTCCAGCAGGGGCTGCTCGGCGGCCAGACGGGCGCTCTCCAGAATGAATTCGGTCAGTGACTTGTGCGCCACCTCGGCAGCACGGCGCAACAGCACTTCCTGTTCAGGCGTGGCGCGTAGCCCCAAACGGGCGGAACGGGCAGCAGGTGAATGGGCGTTAGCAGTCATGGCGGACCTCAGTTTGTTAGATCAACGATCGCAATGTCAGTACAAATGACGCACGGCATTCAATGGCAGGTGGTGAGAGGTGCCCGCGGCACCCATCGAGGAACTCGTGACCCAGCAGGTCGGCAACTCCTCAAGAGGCTCGGGCGGGCAGGCGCTTGGGTTGGCTTCGGAACGATACGGCCGCCCACGGTTCACCCGTCTGAAGTAGCGATTGCGCAGATGGACCCAGAGGGCTTGGATAGGCAGCAATGCTTGGTGGTGGGCTTCGGCCTTCTCGCGACCTGTGGTTTGTCCGAGGCGGATCACCTTTGCGGAGTACGCGGCCATTTCAATGCTCCTTGCTTGGTATTGCGCCAAAAAAATCGTTAATGTGGCACAACAAATCCGGTTCGCGCCAAATAATATGGCACTATACTGGCATGTACGCCACAACGACGCGCGGATGCCATGCCGAAAATCGTTTCCAATGCGGAGCTGAATGAAATTGCCGAACTGATCGCAGGCCACCCGGACGGCATCGGTTTGGCAAGCTTGTTGCGCGCTGTGGGCAATGGAATTTCCCGTCGCACCGTCCAGCGCCGCCTGGCCTCACTTGTCGCCTTGG
Source organism: Candidatus Accumulibacter necessarius (assembly GCF_036625085.1). Classification (NCBI taxonomy): domain Bacteria; kingdom Pseudomonadati; phylum Pseudomonadota; class Betaproteobacteria; genus Candidatus Accumulibacter; species Candidatus Accumulibacter necessarius. The sequence goes on from NZ_JAZKUM010000001.1 coordinate 402,695, forward strand.
CGCGTGTTGTCACCGCTGGCGAAGGCAGGGCAGTGAAATACCGGCTGGCGCCGATTGCGGGCGAGGCGGATAGCGTCATCGCGCCAATTTCCGGACAGGCCCCTGGCGAAATCTATGTCCCGGTTTCCCCCGCGGGCGAAGCCATCAAGGCCCACGTGCGCCAGCCGCTGCATCAACGCCAACCGGTGAGTTACGACCTCAGGTTTCTCGAAGCCTATCGCCCCAACGAAACGCTCTACCTGCCCGAGGTCCTGCGTGCTCAACTGCATTCGCTGGGGCGTTCGCCAGCCGAGCAATCCGCCGCCGGCACCTTCGCCCGCGACATCATGAATCGGCTGCTGATCGACCTCTCGTGGGCCTCGTCGCGGTTGGAGGGCAATACCTACACCCGGCTCGATACCGAGCGTCTGATCGAATTCGGTCAGGCCGCCGAGGGCAAGGATGCGTTCGAAACCCAGATGATCCTCAATCACAAGGCCGCTATCGAATACCTGGTGCGCGAGGTGGATCGTGTCGGCGCAAACAGCGAGACCATTCTCGCCCTGCATGCCTTGCTTTCCGATGGCCTGTTGCGGGATCCCCAGGCTGGCGGCCGGGTGCGCCACCGGGCCGTGGAAATCGGCGGCAGCGTCTATCTGCCGGTCGCGTTGCCGCAACGTCTGGAGGAGTTGTTCGGCATCGTCCTCGACTTGGCGGCGGAAATCCGCGATCCGTTCGAGCAGGCGTTTTTCCTCATGGTCCATCTGCCGTATCTGCAACCCTTCGAGGACGTGAACAAACGCGTTTCACGCCTTGCGGCAAACATTCCGCTGATCCGCTGCAACCTCTGCCCGCTGTCATTCATCGACGTGCCTACGCAGGCCTACATCGATGCCATGATCGGCGTCTATGAACTGAACCGGATCGAATTGCTCCGCGATGTTTTCGTCTGGGCCTACGAGCGTTCCTGTCAGCAGTACGTGGCGGTGCGGCAACAATTGGTCCCGCCCGACATCTTCCGTCTACGCTATCGAGCAGAGCTGACCGAAGCGGTGCGGGCGATCGTGCGTGGTGGCCAGGCAGCCAGCGCGGAGGCCATGCGTACTGCCATTCCGGTCACTGTCGCCGAGGGCGATCGAGCGAAATTCTTCGCCCTGATCGAAGAAGAATTCAAGAATCTGCATGAAGGCAATGCCATCCGCTTCGGGCTCGGACCCTTGGAGTTCGCCGCCTGGAAGCGGGATGGTTGACCATGTGCCACTGGCCTTCCGAGCTTATGAGCATTGGCGCGGGTTGCTGCGGGCCCGCAGGTGGCGACACAGCTTACGGTCACCTTGCTGGCCACATTCGCGCTGTGTGCACCAGCGCCAAAACCCACACGGTGTCGCCCTGAACTTCGTACACCAGCCTGTAGCTTTCGTGCGGAATCAGCTCGCGTGTGCCCGGAATTTGGCCAGCTTGTCCAAGGTGCGGATGGTTGGCCAAGCGGCCAGCCGCCTCAGCAAAAAGCTCATCCATCCGGATGGCTGCGAGTGGGTTGTCGTCGCTGATGTAGTCGATGATGTCGGCGCGGTCTTGCTCGGCCGCAGAGGCCCAGAAGACTCTCATGCGCCAGAACGCCCCTCCTTGGCCAACAACTGCGCGCGTCGTGCAGCGAACCGTGCATCGACATCTTCAGCGCTGGCGTACTCGCCGGCACGGATCTGTTCCCGAGCCACTACAACCTTGCTGCGCACGAACTCGTCGTACTCGCGCGCCTCACGCTGCCGCTGCACGAACTCGCGCATCAATTCACGCAGGATCTGCGAGGCAGGTCGATGGGTAGCCTCTGCCTCGGCCATGAACTCGGCACGCAGCTCTGGCTCCAGCTTCATGGTGAAAACGGCTTCTTTGGACATAACGCAACCTCGGCTATTTGACGTACTGACTAAATATATACTTCGTCAGTACGCCTGTCACATGTGGTGGCCAACCTGCCCGTCGCCGTGTCGCCGGATGCCCTGCAGGGCCTCGGCATCAGCAGCGTGGAGTACTAACGCTTGACCCAGCGACGCGCATCCTTGAGGAGCAAGAGCAATTGCTGCTCGCGCAGCGGTGAGGCAATGAAACCGAAGCGCGTGGAGAACCTCGCAGCTTCCTCATCGATGGGGTGGGTGAGCATTGCCCGAATGGCAGCCTGTTCGGCAATCAGCATCGTGCGGCGAATGGCATCCTGCAACAGGCCGAAGCCAACGCTGCGACCTTGATCCTGTGTGGAGACGGCCAGCCGCGCCAGGATCACCACCGGAACCGGGTACTGGCCCATCCCCTTGCGGATGCGCTCGGGTGCCTCCAGCGTATCGACCTGGCCGACGGTCAGACTGAAATAAGCCACCACCCGAACAGCGTCAGCCACCACGAAAGTCCTGGCTGATCCGCTGCCCTGAGCTTGCCGGGCGTGGCGCAGAAGCCAGTCTTTCGGGGCGGGCTTGCCGCAATCGAAGCCATCCAGCCGATGTTGTGCGCCACCTCGGCAGCATGGCTTGGTGGCGGGCTTCGGCCTTCTCGCGACCTCTGGTCTGTCGGAGGTGGATCAACTTTGCGGCGTGCGCGGGCAGTTCAATTCTCCTTGGCGGAATCGACCCCCGTCCACCCTGACCATCCTGCGGCGAACAGGCCCGTTGGTTGCCGCATGAAATGCGGCGAGTGACTTGCGCCAGCGGAGAATGCGGCCCATAGTCTCCGCATGAACGGCGGCGCTTGCACCTACCGCTGGCAGGTAAGCGAGTGGCCAGGCTGGCGGGCTACGACCCGGCGTCACTGGCACACTTGTTGGCCGAGGTCGCGGCCGTGCGCAGGGTCTGTTGATTGGGCTGCTGGCGCGACGATGCCACCGGTCCGATCCAGGTGGTTTCCGGCACGCCTGGTTGCCAGCGGGTGCATTTTGCAGCGCGTCGGCCGATCGGCTGGCGACCGAGACCGACTGGCTTCTTTTCTGCGGCAATCGAATGCGGGTGGACGCAGTCGCAGCTACCAGCTGAACGACTCATCAGCGTAGGCCAAAGGAGGGTTTTGCCATGGACGACGATCTGATCACCCCGGCCGTGCTCGAAAGTCTCGCCAGCAGCAGCGCCTTCCGGCGTGGCGAAGCGTATTTTTCCGTCGGCGCGGTCGGGCGATTGCGGCTGACTGATGACCGGATCGCCGCTCTGGTCGAGGGCAGCCAAAGCTATCAGGTCGAACTGCGCGATGACCGTGGCGAGCTGGCTGGCGACTGTAGCTGCCCGCGTGCCGCAGCCGGCCATTTCTGCAAGCATTGCGTCGCCGTCGGCCTGGCATGGTTGGCAGAGCAGGCCGCGCAGGGTAAGCCCGCGGCAAAGGCGGGAAAGGCCAGGCGGCGGGATCCCTGGCGTGACATCGAGGCGTATCTGACGGCGCAGCCACCGGCAGCCTTGATCGAGCTGTTGCTGGGCGTCGCCCGGCGGGATGACCAGCTTTATCAGTCGCTGCGGCTCGACGGCGAGCGCACGGCCGGAGGCGGCGATGTCGCCGCCGCCTTCCGGCGGGCAATCGACGACGCGCCGCGCCGCCATGGCTTTGTCGATTGGCGGCAGGCCGCGACCTTCGCCCGTGCCATCGACCAGGTTGCGGATTCGCTGACGGAGCTGCTCAAGCCGGACACCGCCGCCATACTGGTCGAACTGCTCGAGTATGCCATCGAGTGTGTCGAGACTGCCCTGGAAGAGGTCGATGACTCGAATGGCCAGGTCGGCGGCATCGTCTATCACCTGGGTGATCTGCACCACAAAGCCTGCGCGATGGCCCGGCCGGAACCGACAGAACTCGCCGAGCGGCTGTTCCGCCTCGAAATGACGCTGCCCTTCAGCCTGTGCAGTTTCGATGCCAATGACTATCGTGACGTTCTCGGCAAGGCAGGCCTGCGCCGCTACCGGGAACTGGCGGAGGCGGAATGGGGCAAGGTCAAGCCAGGCGACAGCAAGGACCACTACGATGTCAGTCGCGCCCGCATCACGCACGTCATGGAGCAGCTGGCCACGGCGAGCGGCGATGTCGAGGAACTGGTGGCGATCAAGTCGCGGGATCTTGCGTCCGGCCATGGTTATCTCGAGATCGCCGAAATCTGGGTCAAGGCCGGGCAGCCGGACACGGCGCTGGCATGGGCGGAACGTGGTCTGCAAGCGTTTCCCGAGCGTCCCGACAACCGTCTGCGCGACTTTCTCGTGGCCGCCTACCTCGACTGCCAGCGCAACGATGAGGCGCTGGCTCTGACCTGGGTTCAGTTCGACGAGACCCCCAGTCTGCAAACATTCAGCAAGCTGCACGAGGTCGCCGGCAAGCTCGGCATCTGGCCGGTACAGCGGGAACGGGCACTGAGCAGACTCGACGACAGCATCGCCCGCGAGGCGGCGATGACGAACCGCTGGAAGCGAACGCCGTCGGTCCCCAACCATTCGCTGCGGGTCGAAATCGCCCTGTGGGAAGAAGACCTCGATGCGGCCTGGGCGGCGGCCCATCAGGGCACCTGCGACCGCCACCTGCTGATCGCCCTCGCCGGTAAGCTGGAAGCCGAGCGCCCGGAGGACGCCGTCAGCCTTTATCGCCGCGTCGTGCCACTGATCGTGGAAGACACCAACAACGCGGCCTACGAGGAAGCGACGAGGTCGTCGTCATCGCAGCCGAAGAGTTCCGCCGTCTCAACGGCGTTCGCACTGGCCAAGCATTGATCGACGCGTTGCAAGCCTCGCCGCACTGCGACATCGACATCGAACCCGTGCGCGTACCGATGCCGGTGCGGGACGTGAGCCTGTGACGGGTTGGCTGCTCGATACGCATGTCCTGTCCGAACTGCGGCGTCCCCGGCCCGCACCGCAAGTGGCGGCCTTCGTCGCGGGGCAACCGCTCGATCTCCTTTTTGTCAGCATCGTCACTCTGGCCGAAATCCGCTTCGGCATTGAACTGGTTGCCGATGCCAACCGCCGCGCCGAACTAAACGGATGGTTGACTCCTAAGAAACAGAACGAGTTCAGATTGTTTTCATGCTGGCGCGGGCGTCGGATTGATGTCGAAGCCCAGGGCGGCGGCGCGACGCTTGAGGGCGGCGATGCTCCGCTGGCGCTGCTGTTCTTCGTAGCGCTGCTGTCCCTGGTCAACGAAGTCTTCGCCGCGGGTCAGCATGAAATACACCATGCGTGCGAGCTTGTGCGCCGCGGCGGTGTTGGCGCGGGGCTTGTCCATGCGGCTGCACAGGCGGCGATAGAATGCGCCGAGCGCGGAGTCGCTGTGTGACAGGCTCATCGCCGCCATTTTCAGCGCCTGGCGTACCCGGTTGGCCGAGTGCTTGGTTTTGGCGCAGAGGACCTTGCCACCGCTGATCTTGGTACCAGGGCACAGTCCAAGCCACGAGCAGAAGTGCTTGACGGTGGCGAAGCGACTGAGGTCGGGACCTAGCTCAGAGAGGATCTTCATGACCGCAGTCAAGCCCAGCCCATTGATGCGCGTGAGATCCACGCCAGCCCAGTTGGCGAGTATCTGGCGGGCGTCGAATTGCTCGCGCAGCTTGCTGCCCGTGCGAGGGGCCTTCCCAAGATCGACGTTGCACTGACCGAGAGCGCGCAGCAGTGCCTGCAGCTTCGAGTCACACTCGGTCAGGTGCCGGGCGATGTCGTCGTACATGGCCAGCGCCTGGCAGAGCACGAACAGGTGCTCGTCACGCCAGTTGCCGGTCAGCGCCTTGGCAATCTCCTCAGCGCTGGCCTTGACGCGGCGGTTGCGGTGCTTGGCCAGCGCCTTGGGATCGCGTTCGCCAGCCACGATGGCGCGGATGATCGCCTGGCCGGTCGTACCCATGACGTCGGTGAGCACCTCGGTGAGTTGGATGTTCATCTGCACGAGCGACTTCTGCATACGCTGAACCCAACTGGCCTGCTCGGCGAGTAGGATTTCGCGCTGGCGGGCCACCGCGCGCACGACGCACACATCGCCTTCAGGGCGCCAGGCCGCGCGCAGGAACCCCAGGCTCATCAGCTTTTGCAGCCACTGGCAATCCTGTATGTCGCTTTTACGCCCAGGAACGTACTTCATCTGCCGAGCGTCCACCAGCCAGACCTTCAGACCGCGCTGTTCGAGCACCTCAAACACCGGGATCCAGTACACGCCGGTGGACTCAAGTGCCACCGTGTCTACACCACTCGCGACCAACCAGTCGGCCATGGCGTTCAGGTCGTCGGTCATTGGGCCAAACTCGCGTACCGGGTCTTCCGTCGCGTCTCGGGGTACGGCCACCCAGTGGCTTGAAGCCCCGACGTCAATCCCCGCCGCGTGGGGAAACACTACCTCTTCATCTCGCCTGCGCATGGCCATGATGTGCTCCACGATGGTTAATGAATGGCAGCACCAGGGGAAACGTCGAAATTCGACTCGATCTCCTAAACGGGATGCCCATCGCTGCGCTCACCACTGTCGCCGACGATTCCCAGACCATGCTCACAAACGGGCTCGCTTGAGCTCACACCAATGGTAGGTCGGTCATATCGCTGCTGCCGCTAACCATGTGGGGCAACTACCATGGAGCGCAAGTGGGCGACACAAACCCTGTTTCTTCGCGAACGCCTGGCCCGCGGGCGGGGTTGGGAGACTCACAAGGTGCGGCCCATGTTCGAGGAGCGAATTCTTCCCGTCACTGAAGACATCATGTTTACTTGGCGGCTGCTGGTCGAAGAGGGCCGAAAGACTGGCCATACGTTTTCGCAGCCCGACCTCATCATTGCCGCAACGGCGCTGCATCATCCTAGATTCCTCTGTTGGGCCTTCACCGGATCTGGTGAACGCCATGATTGGCAAAGGCTTTCGGCCGATTTTTGCGACTGCGCAACAGTTCCTTTTGGGTGTCCTGGAGACGTTCTAGAAATCCAATCTTCATAGCAACTTAGCCGCCACTCCTGGCTTCAACCGAGGAATCTAGGATCATGGCCTGACGGTAGTCACGCGGGACAGCGGCGACTATGCGAAGACGCGAGTTGCGCTATTCGACCCGTGGCGCGAGTGTGAATAAGTCTCGCGCTGCGCCTGGCTTCGACGCTTTGCGTCATGCCGATCCGCAGGGCTTGCGGGGCCGGGAACGGCACGGCATGGCCCTGACCATCAGGCATTGGTCGATGGCGCAGGCGAACGTGGCAGGTCTGTTCGACCCGCATGCTGTAGTGCTTTACGGGGGGCGATCGCCAGGCTGTTCAAGTAGCCCCCGCGTTGCCAACGCCGGGATGGCACTGACGCGATTGCCGGAAAGTGCGTTGGACGGGCCCGTGGCGCAGCAAACTGTCTTGTCGGGAATGTTCTTGCCAAGTGGGCATGCGGGCAGCGTCACTACGCAAAGTCTTGCGTGTGACAGCTCCGCCACTTCACGTCGGGGGTCTTCATTTTGACTGGGTGGAACCCATCGTGCACCACCTCGCGCCCGCGGGCGTGGCCGGCTTCGTGCTTGCCAACGGCTCGATGTTGTCCAACCAGTCGGGCGAGGGCGAGATCGGCAGCCATCGTGAGGCAGAATGCCACGCATGGGCGATACCGTCACTGCCTGACGGGCGTACTGTGGAACAACAATGCGCGGTGGGAGTGACATCAGCCATGCCGAATTCCAGGCATTGCCCTCGCAAACCGTCCAGGAGTGCCACAAGCGGGAACCCAGTCCGGACTCTGTCCTGCATCGGGCCGAACGGTGGCTCCCCGCTTTCGCGGGGATGACGGCTGTCATTATCGATACCTCCATCTCCGGAAATCGCCTTAGGCCGGCCACGCCCGACGCTTGAAGCTGGTAACGCACTTGTCGAGGGCCTTGCAGGGGGCGGTCTGGATGCGCTGCATGAGTTCCAGCGGTACTTCGGGCAAGTCGAAGTCGCTCTGCAGCTTGTGCTCCATGCGCAGCCAGAGCAGGGCGGTCATTTCGGCATCGGCCAGTGCCCGGTGGTACTGGCCGGTGGCTTCGATGCGCACGTGCCGGATCAGCGTTTCGAGCCGGTGATTGGGCGCTTCGGGATAGACGCGGCGGGCCACTTTCATCGAACAGAGCAGCTCGGTCGGACAGGCTTCGCCGATGCGGTCGAGTTCGGCGCCGAGGAAACCGTGGTCGAAGGCGGCGTTGTGGGCGACCAGGGGACGCCCGGCGATGAAGTCCAGCAACCGGCGCATCACCTCTTCGGCCCTCGGGGCCTGGCGGATCATCGCGTTGCTGATGCCGGTCAGATCCTGAACAAAGGGCGGTATGCGGCGACCGCCGTTCATCAGGCTCTGGAAGCGGCCGACGATGCCCGTTTCGTCGATCACCACTGCGGCGACTTCGGTCGCCCGGTCGCCCTGCATGGCTGAGAGGCCGGTGGTTTCAAAGTCGATGATTACCCGTTCGCCCATGCTTCCTGTGGTTCCTTTCGTGGCGGTCTGAATGCCTGTGTTCGATGCCGGGAAGACGCTGCTGCCGCTTGCCGGCTTTCGATGCTGCCGAGCGCCGGCCGGTGAACTGCCGCCATCAACGTTTCGGCAGCGTCGTCACACGCTCGATCCACGGTTCGAGGCGCTGGCCGATCGCCAATTGCACCTCGTAGCGCGGCGCCTGCTGGTCGGGTGCCGGGCTGGGGGCGTTGCGCAGCGGTTCGAGCACCGGCCGCAACGCGAAGGGCACGTTGACCTGGGCGATGGCGATCTGGCTGACATGGCCGGCGAGGTGGTGATCGCCGTTGCGACCGCGCTCCGCTGGTCGCACGCTGCCACGTACGATCAGGTGGCGGCTGCGATCCGGGTAGCGGCGACGCAGGGCATCGGCATCGAGACCGGCGTCGATGGCGAACAGGCGGCTGGCATGCGTCTCCTCGAGCGCAAGACGTTTGCGGCCGGCGTCGGCCTGTTTGGCAAACTGCTCGCTGCCGGGATTGGCGGCCGCGGCCGCGGTCTGGCGGGCGGCGTTTTCCCGTGCGCGGATGACCGCCTGCTGCCACGCCGGTCCTTCGAGCTCGAGCACCAGCAGAACCTGCCGCGGCAACTGACGCGTGAAGCGCTGGCGTGCGTCGCTGGTGGCTGCGCCGGCCGTGGTGTCGAAGCCCAGGCTCGTCAAGAGAGCTGCATCCAGCCACGCTGGCTGGCCGCCGTGGCGGGCGTAGCCGTAGTCCCAGTGGTCGGGGTCCTCGTCGAGGACGCGCCAGTTCAGCTGCAGCGCCAAGCCACTGTTCTCCGCCTGCCGGTAGCCGCCGTAGGGTAGCGTCAGTTCGCGCTCGCTGAGCGTTACCCGGCTTTCCGCGTCAGCATTCCGGTTCAGGAAGGCGCCGGCGAGGGCGATCGCGTTGGTCAATACGATCAGCGCCCCTCCGGCGGCGAGGGTGTGCGCGCGTGTCCAGGCTTTCATGCGCGTTCTCCCGTGTCACTCCGACCGATGACGCCGCGTAGCCGCTTGAGTATCAGGAGAACCAGCAGCGCGGTCAGACCCAGCACCAGAAAGAAGAGATACTTGGGCATCACGTCCCACCACCAGTCGTAGAACTTGGTGTACAGGAACAGGACGAAAAAGGTGATGCCGGTGTTGACCGTTTCCGGCCAGTCGCGGCGCGTGCCGATCCAGATGGCCAGGGCGCTGGCGGCTAAGCCGGCGACCTGGTAGCCACCCTCGATCAGCTTCGGCTGCAGGTCGAGGTAGCTGATCTGGCCCCAGTGGCTCAGGATCAGCATCGGGATGAAGACCGTCAGCAGGCCGAATACGCGGTAGATCGCAGCGAAGCCGGGATAGTGGCGATGCAGCGACAGTTGCGGCAGGGCGAGCAGCAGCGCGGCGGCGACGAAGAAGTTCTCCGGCCGCTCCCCGGCGTGCAGCCAGTAGATGCCGCTCCAGGTGCCGATGCGCGCGGCGACGAAGGCGATCACGCAGGCAATGCCGGCGGCCAGCAGCAGGCGAAGGTCGCAGGCATAGGCGAGGAGGAAGGCCATCGCTGCCCAGGGCAGCAGGGCCTTGTCCGACGGCGTGATGTTGAAAATTTGGCCGATCATCGAGATGTTCAGCACGAAGCAGGCAAAGGCGACCAGCGCTGCCAGCCTGGTGAAGTAGCCGCTGGCGTCGCGCCCCTGGACCCAGACCGTCAGGCCAAGGCTGCCGAGTGCGCTGATGATCAGGATGGCGACCTGCGCGGCTTCGGAAAACCGCCCCCAGAACTGGTAGAAGAGGAAGAAGGCGCTTCCCGCCAGCGCCAGCGCACCGAGGAAGGAGGCCACCCGCATGCCGAGGGAAATCTGACTGGCGCGGTGGTCGCGGTCGATGTCGTAGGCGCTGGCGTAGGTCGCCAGCAGCGCTTGATGGTAGTCAGCCAGTGCGTGCCGCTGCGTCTCGTCGAGGACGAGCACCTGTGCCGCTTCCAGGCGCGCCAGCTCGGCCTGGAAGGCCCGGATTTCGTCTGCCCGCTGTTGCGCCTGGCGGCGCGCCGGCGGGGGCTTCGTCTGGTCGCTCATGATGGTGAGCGATTATGCCGGGTTTGTCGGGCGTCGGCCACGTGTGGATGCTGGCAGATTCTGCGGGCTGCCGGGCGGTGGCGGAGCTTCGGTCTTGCATGACACGGCCCCTGGCCAGCGAAGCACTCTGACCAGGGGCCGGGGAGGGTGACGGCGTGTCGGGGTTGCCGGATGCCGTTCAGCACCCGGAACCGACTTCGTGCAGGACTTACAGGATCTTGACCTCGACCTTGCGCGGCTGCGCGTGTTCGGCCTTGGGGATCACGAGCTTGAGCACGCCCTGGCTGAACTCGGCGCTCACTTTGCTTGCGTCGAGTTCCTTCGACAGGGAGAACACCCGCCGGTAACGCGAGAGATTGACTTCTGCGTGGCTGGCCTCAATGCCGCCCGGCATTTCGAGGTCGATCTCACCCTCGATGGTCAGGGTATCGGCTTCCACGTGCAGCTGCAATTTGTCTTTGGGCACACCCGGCAGGTCGGCGTAAAGAGTGATCCCTGAAGCATCCTCGATGACGTCCACCGGGGGCTGCAGCGCTGCTTCATCCCGGGCGCTTGGTTGCTTGTCTTGGCTATTGTCCGACATCTTCGATCCTCCTTACTGAACGGTGATCCGGCGTGGTTGGGCGGACTGCTTGCGAGCGATGCTGATGCGCAGCACGCCATCGCGGTACTTGGCGTCGACCGCATTCGGGTCAACATCGTCGGGCAGCGTCACGACGCGCCGGAAGCGACCTTCAAAACGCTCGTCGATATGCACCGTGGCTTCCTCGCCGGCTGCCTGCCGCTGGCGCTCGCCGGCGACGGTGAGCACGCCCTTCTCGATTTGTACGTCGAGGGTGGCGGGGTCGATACCCGGCGCGAAGGCGTAGATTTCGACCGACTGTGGCGTGCCGCCGACGTTCATGGCCGGAAAACCGCCGCGCGCGATGCCGCGAATACTCGGAGAAAGACGGAAACCCTGCTGCATCTCGCGCTGCAGCCGATCCAGTTCCGCCAATACGTCGCGGGGAAACAGGGAGCGATATATCATGTTCAATCCTCCATACGATGGTGAGGGGCGCCACGACCGGCGCTTCGAATCCTATCTGGGGGCTGTTCCGTAGACTTCAATATCTTGATTCCACCACGCATCAGTACTATTTTGTTGCTTATCCAGTCACGCTTTCAGATCGAGGACCATAGATGGAATTCAAGGACTACTACCAGATTCTGGGGGTCCCCCGCGAAGCGACCGCGGATGAGATCAAGAAGGCCTTCAGGAAACTGGCGCGCAAGTATCACCCGGACGTTTCCAAGGAAGTGGACGCCGAGGCACGCATGAAGGAACTCAACGAGGCCAACGCGGTGCTTTCGGACCCGGAGAAACGGGCTGCCTACGACCAGTTGGGGCGCGGTTACCAGCCTGGACAGGAATTCCGCCCGCCGCCCGATTGGGATGCCGGCTTCGAGTTTTCCGGGCGCGGTTCTGCGCCGGGCGAGGCAGCCGATTTCTCGGACTTCTTCGCCGAACTGTTCGGTCGCATGGGGGGCGCACGCGGCTTCGATCCCGGCCAGCGGGCGCACTTCCAGGCGCGCGGCGAGGATCATCATGCCAAGGTGCTGCTGGACCTCGAAGACGCCTTTACCGGCGCGACCCGGCAGATCTCCTTGCGTGCGCCGCAGACCGACGCGCAGGGGCGCGTGACGCTGGCTACGCGGACGCTGAACGTCAAGATTCCGCAAGGTGTGCATGCTGGCCAGATCATTCGCCTGGCCGGTCAGGGCGCACCGGGCATGGGCGGCGCGCCGGCCGGTGACCTGATGCTGGAGGTGCGCTTCAACCCGCATCCGCGTTTCCGTGCGCATGGCCGTGACCTGCATCTGACCTTGCCGGTCGCGCCGTGGGAGGCGGCTCTGGGCACGGTGCTGGCGGTCGACCTGCCGCAGGGCAGTGTCAAGGTGCGCATCCCGGAAGGGGCGCAAAGCGGCCGTCAGTTGCGCGTGCGTGGCAAGGGCATACCGGGTCCACAAGCGGGCGACCTGCTGCTCGATATTCAGGTGGTGCTGCCGCCAGCCGACACGGCCAGGGCGCGGGCACTCTATGAGACCATGGCGCAGGAACTCGCCTTCGATCCGCGCCGGCAAGGGAGGGCATGACGCCATGCGAGACGATGAGATCCTGATCGGCAGTCTGATGGAAAACAGTTGGCTGACGCTGGAGCAGGTGGCTGCTGCTTGCACCGTCGACCCGGGTTGGCTGATGCGCCACATCGAGGAGGGCCTGTTTCCGCACGCCGAGAGCGTCGCCGGCGTGTGGTGCTTTTCCAGCACCAGCCTCCTGCGCGCGCGGCGGATGCGGCAACTGGAGAGGGACTTCGAAGCCGTGCCGGAACTGGCTGCGCTGATGGCCGACCTGATGGAAGAGCTGGACGATCTGCGTGCTCGCGTTGGGGCTGCCGCTTCCAGATGACTTTCCCGGTGCGCGCCGGGGAGCAGCCCGCGGTGCCAGCAGGTCTCATCAGGCAGGTCGGGTGGCGCTAAGATTGCGTTAAGGATGGCAGCGTAGAGTGGCGTTCGTGCTTGTCGTCGGGGTTCCGTTGCGGGGCCGCGTCGCAAGCCGAAGACACTATCTCCCGGCAATCCTTACTGAAAGACCCATCGAATGAACAAGTCCACCGCTTTTTGCTCCGCTGCCCTCCTGGTCATCGCCTCCAGCCTGGCTGGTACCACTTTCGCTGCCGACACCAAGCCGGCCGCCCCGGCCGCCGCCGTTCCTGTTGCGGCTGTCCCGGCACGTGAAATCACCAAGGAGCAGGCCGTCGAGATGGCCCTCAAGGCGCACCCGGGCGAGGTCACCAAGGCCTACCAGGACACCAAGAAGGGCAAGCAGACCTGGGAAGTGAAAATCAACGGCACCGACGGCAAGAAATGGGAAGTTCACTACGAAATCAAGACCGGCGCCCTGGTTTCTGAAGAAGGCAAGTAGGCTGCAGGTGATCAACGCCTGATCCATTCACACGCCTCCCGGCCGTCGGTCGGGAGGCGCTGCCAGAAGATTGCGATGCGTATTGTCGATACAACTGAAGTTCCGGTTTGGGACCCTCTGGTCCGTCTCTTCCACTGGACCCTGTTCATCAGCTTCTGCGCTGCGTGGTTCACCGAGGGCGAGTTGTTCGAAGGTCTTCAGGACCGGCTGAGTGGCGAGTGGTTGCAGCTGGTCCATATCTGGGCGGGCTATACCATTGCCGGCCTGCTGGTGTTCCGCGTGCTCTGGGGCTTCGTCGGTCCGCGTTACGCGCGATTCAGCGATTTTGTTTACAGCCCTGGCATCGTCCTGGCTTATGTAAGGGATGTCCTGACACTGCGCGCGCGCCGCACCCTGGGACACAATCCGGCCGGCGGCGCGATGATCGTGGCCTTGCTGCTGGGCCTGACGGCGACGATCGTCACCGGTCTGGCTCTGTACGGCGCCGATAAGGGCCTGGGGCCGCTGGCCGCGATTCTGGCGGAGAGCAGTGATGAGGCGATCGACACGATCAAGGAGGCACACGAACTGGCGACCAACTTCACCTTGCTGCTGGTCGCAGGACATCTGCTTGGCGTCGTCTGGGAAACGCTTCTGCACCGCGAGAATCTCGTTCGTGCCATGATCACCGGCCGCAAGCGGGTCTGAGTCAGGCCGCTGAGGACCAGCCCGGGGAAGCTTCAGGACTGGGCTCCGGGCTTTGGCCAGCGGCCGAAAAGTGGCGATTGACTTCGCTTGCCGGACGGGCATACTCTCACCAGTGCTGTTGAACGTGGAACGACATCGGGGGGAGCAATCATGGCAATACTCAAGGAATTCGATGAACTGGTGGTGACATCGCGGCCCGGGCAGGCTGCTGGCGGGCCGTTGCACGAGATGCGCGAGAACTCGGTGCGTTGCCTGGGGCCGCATGGCCTGCACCGGATGGCCTACACCGAGTGGGGCGATCCGGCAAATCCGCGCGTCCTGATTTGCGTACATGGGCTGACCCGCAACGGCCGGGACTTCGACGTGCTGGCCAACGCGCTGGCCAGCGATTACCGGGTTGTCTGCCCGGACGTGGTGGGGCGCGGCCGCAGCGATCGTCTGTTCTTCTCCGACGACTACGCCGTGCCGATCTACGCCAACGACATGATGACGCTGATTGCCCGCCTGGGGGTCGAGTCGGTGCACTGGCTGGGAACCTCGATGGGTGGCCTGATCGGCATGTTTCTTTCCAGCCTGCCGGGTTCGCCAATCAGCCGGCTGGTGCTCAACGACGTCGGACCAGCGATCAGCATCGAGGCGCTGCAACGAATCGGTGAGTATCTCGGCAAATCGCCCGATTTTGCCGATCTCGCTGCGGCCGAAGCCTATGTACGGGTCGTCTGCGCCCCCTTCGGCGCCCTTACTGACGCGCAATGGCGGTACATGACCGTGGTCGGTACGCGCGCCAAGGCTGACGGCGGTTTCGAGATGAACTACGATCGCGCGATTGCCGAGCCTTACCAGAAGGCCTTTCTCGAAGCCAAGGAAATCAATCTGTGGCCAATGTACGAGGGGATTCGCTGCCCGACGCTGGTGCTGCGCGGTGCCCACTCGGACATCCTGTCGTCTGAGGTCGCCGCCGCGATGACCAGCAGGGGGCCAAAGGCGACGCTCGTCGAGGTGCCGGGAGTGGGGCATGCGCCGATGTTCCTCGAAGAGTCGCAGGTGCGTATCGTCCAGAATTTCCTGCTGTCCGCTCCGGGCTGAGCATCGCCGCCGGCATGACCGGCCCGCCTGCTCTTGGCTGGGTGGCGGGCTGGCGTCGCCGGGCTTTCCGACCATGAATGTGGGTCATCTGCTGGCCCGCGCCGAGCGCCATGTCGTCCACGAATCCGGTAGTTTTGACCCGCGGGAGATCGTGGCCTTGTCGCAGCACGGCCGAAGAACAACTACGGCAAGGCACTGAAGACCGAATCGCGGCGCCAATGGAAATCGTCAGGAGAGAACTGAAGATGGGCGGACGTTTGCAAGACAAGGTGGCGATCGTCACCGGCAGTGGTTCGGTCGGGCCTGGGTGGGGCAACGGCAAGGCGATGTCGGTACTCTTTGCGCGCGAGGGTGCCAGCGTGGTCGGCGTCGACATCGACGCCGAGGCCGCCGCGGCAACGCAGAAGATCATCAGCGACGAGGGGGGCAGCGCTATCACCGTGGTTGCCGACGTGACCTGCGGCGCCGACGTTGCGCGAGTGGTGGCGATGGCGCTCGAGGCCTACGGGCGGATCGACATCCTGGTCAATAACGTCGGCATCGCCGTTGTCGGAGGTCCGGCGGAACTCGATGAGGCGACTTGGGACCGGCTGATGTCGGTCAATATCAAGAGTGCCTATTTGACCTGCCATCACGTGCTGCCGGTGATGATTCGCCAGCATGCCGGGGCGATCGTCAACAACGCTTCGGTTGCCGTGCTCGGCTGGGCTGGCGTGAACTACGGTTTCTACGCTGCAAGCAAGGGGGCGATGGTGGCGATGACCCGCACCATGGCCATCCGGCACGCGCCCGACGGTATCCGCGCCAACTGCGTTCTGCCCGGGTTGATGAACACGCCGCTGGTGCATGCCGCGCTGACCCGCGTCTACGGTGAGGAAGGGGACATTGCCAACCTGATCCGCACGCGTGACGCGCAGTGTCCGCTGGGCCACATGGGCGACGCCTGGGATACGGCTTACGCGGCGCTGTTCCTGGCGTCCGATGAGGCCAAGTACATCACCGCCACCGAACTCGTCGTCGATGGCGGCTTGTCGGCACGCTTCGCGTAGCGCTTACACGGCGGTTTGGAGCTGAAACTGGTCCGGTAGAAGTTGCCAAAACCCGAGCCGAAAAGAACGAAAAAAGCGGAACAAAAAAAAGCGCTGAACCAGAGGTTCGGCGCTTTTCAATCTTGTCCCCGCGAGTGCCGCCAGGCCGGCATCCTGAACCTGAGTTCAGTTAGGTCACTTCCCTTCCGCATCAGGTACACCCGACATTAGGGGCACACACAACAGCGGTTTCTATGGTCTGCGACCAATGCCAATATGCATTGGTTCAAGGAATTATGACCTTGACAAACACCGCAGGGAACTCTCTTGGAGGCCAGCGTAACGTCTACTCCGACTTCAGAACGGCATCAAGTTCCGCCTCCATGAAAAAGATTCTACCCCTAAGCGCGTCCATGTCCAGCCCTATTTCAGATTCAATTTTCTGATGCTGCTCTGGCGATTCCTGATTGAGACCAAGGTGCTCGTGGGCAATATTGAGCGCGGCCATGACCGCGATTCGCTCGGCGAGATTGCTCTTGGTCTTCTCGGCAATATCGCGCATCTTGCCGTCAACATAGGCTGCCGCACTGAGCAGTGCGGCACGCTGATCAGGTGGACAGGCGACCCGGTATTCCTTGCCAAGCAGGGTGATGTCGAGGAAATTGGCGTCGTTGGGCATCGGGTCGGGGTTCTCAGGCCTTGGCTTCGGGCAGTTGTTGGGCCAGTTGCTCAAGCCGGGCACAGGCGGCTGCCATGCGCTCGGCGAGGCGTTCCTTGTCGGCCTGGGCAGCGACGAGTTGCTCGCGCAGTCCGTCATTCTCGGTCCGCAGGGTGCGGCACAGCGCGACCACCTGGACCACCTTGCTCTCGAGGGCGTTTAGTTCATTCAGCATGGGCCAGACTATAGATTCAAAAACCCTGTCCGGTCAAGGCGTAAGGGTCGCTTGTGAAGGTTGTTTGTGCCACCGGGGGTGCTTTCTGTTGCAAAGGAGGATCGCCGTCCTTCGGGCAGGCTATAATCGGCGCTTCCGCTGGTTTCAGCGGTGGAAAGTATCGTGCAAGGTGCCGCCATGCAGGTTTTCTGCAGCGGTTAAACGGGAAACAGGTGCGTGTTCGCGCAACACCATGCCTGTGCTGCCCCCGCAACGGTCAGCGAGTGTGGGCGTGTCGAAATGCCACTGGGCGAGAGCCTGGGAAGGCGACATGTCAGGACTTGCGAGCCCGGATACCGGCCTTCGCACACCACTGGACGGACGTGCCGCGGGGAAGCGGACACCGAACGCTCGGCGCTCGCGCCTGCTGTTCTCCCTCGCGCAATTCCGCGTTTATGGCTCGCCGGCTTGCGGGGACGCTTGTCGGCAACAGGGAGAAATCCGTCATGCATCCAGACCAACCGCGTGCCGCTGCCGCCGCGACGCTTACCTTGACTGTCGCTGCCTTGTTCTCGACGGCGCTTTCCGCCGCTGACCAGCAGCTCGATCCGATTGTCGTCACTGCGACCCGCCAGGCAACCCGCACCAACGAGTTGACGAGTGACGTCTCGGTCATCTCGCGCGAAGAAATCGACCAGGCCGGGGTATCAACCCTGGCGCAACTGCTGGCGCGCCAACCGGGAATACAGTACGTTGCGAATGGAGGGGAGGGGACCAACAGCGGTGTGTTCATCCGAGGTGCCAACACCAACCAGTCGATCGTGCTGATCGATGGTCAACGCATCGGTTCTGCGACCACCGGCAGCGCAGCGCTGTCGCGCATTCCGCTGAACCAGATCGAGCGTATCGAGATCCTGCGTGGCCCGGCTTCATCGCTCTACGGTGCCGACGCCATCGGCGGCGTGATCCAGATCTTCACCCGGCGCGGCGAGGGGCCGGCACGGGTGAACGCCAGTACCGGCTATGGCTCCTTCAATACCAGCGACACCACCATCGGCGTGTCGGGCGGCAGCGATCTCATGTCGTACAGCGTGCAGGCAGGCTACCTCAACACGGATGGCTTCAACGCGATCCACAACAAGCAGAGTGTCTTCTATGACCCGGATCGGGATGGGTATTACAACAGGAACCTGAGTGCCAACTTCGCCGTACGCCCGGCAAAGGGTCATGAGATCGGCGTCAATCTGCTGGCCAGCAAGGGCAGCAACCAGTACGACGGAAACGACTTCACTGCCTTGGGTCCGGCGAAGAACTACAATAACGACCAGATGGTCGGTTCTTACTCGATCTATTCGCGCAATCGACTGCATCAGGCGTGGACCAGTACCTTGCGCCTCGGCCGCAGTACCGATCAGGCAAAGGACTATGCCGGTAGTTTCCGGGCCAGCACTTTCCGCACCGATATGGATCTGGCGTCGTGGCAGAACGACATCAGGTTGCCGGTTGGTGAGGCGCTGCTGGCGGCGGAGTACACCCGTCAGAAGGTCTCCGGCACCACCGACTACACGGTCAGCGAACGGACGATTCGCTCGCTGCTGGCGGGCTGGAACGCCAGTATCGATCAGCACCGGCTACAGTTCAATCTGCGCCGTGATGACAACTCGCAGTTCGGCGGCGAAACCACAGGGTCCGCTGCGTACGGCTATCAATTTACCCCGGAATGGCGGGCGCATGTCTCGTATGGAACGGCGTTTCGTGCCCCGACCTTCAACGAGCTGTATTTTCCGGCCAGCTTCTTCTTTGCCGGCGGCAATCCCGATCTGAAGCCGGAGACCGCCAAGAACACCGAGGTCGGCGCCAACTGGGAAAAGGCCGGCCATCGCGTCTCGGCAGTGATCTACAACAATGAGCTCTCTGACCTGATTGAGTATCGACCGCCGACCTTCGCTCCGGTCAACGTCAGCGAGGCACTGCTGCGCGGCGCCACTTTCACTTACGACGGACGTTTTTCGGAGTGGGGCATGGGGCTTGCGGTTGACTTCCTGGATCCGCGTAACGAGGAGAGCGGGCCGAACAAGGGCAATCGCCTGGCGCGTCGCGCCGAGCAGCAGCTGAGCAGCTACCTCACGCGAACCCTAGGCAACTGGGAGTTTCGAGGCGAGTGGAAGCTGGTTGGCGATCGTTACGAAGATCCGGCCAACCGTATCCGCATGGGTGGCTATGGCCTGGTCAACCTTTATGCCGACTACCGTTTCGAGCGCGACTGGGCGTTGTTCGTCCGCGCCAACAACATCTTCGACAAGGACTACGAGACGGCCAATGACTACGCCACCGCCGGGGCGAACGTCTTTGTCGGTGTTCGCTACGCGCCGAGGTAGCACGCCGCATGCCCACCCGTCGCCGTGCCCTGCTGATTCTTGCCGCCCTGGCCGGGCTGTCGCAGTTGAGCATCGCGCTGGCGCTGATGGTAGGCAGCATTCCGATCAGTCCGGCCGAGGTACTGGCGTCGCTTTTTGGCGACGACGTCAGCATGACCGGCGACGTCGTCCGCAGCCTGCGTTTGCCGCGGGCACTGACCGGCTTTGCCTGCGGTGGCCTGTTGGCGCTGGCAGGTGCGCTACTGCAGGTATTGCTGCGCAATCCTCTCGCCGACCCCTACGTTCTCGGCATCTCGGGTGGCGCCGGTATCGGCGCGCTGCTGGCGATCGTTCTTGGTCTTGGCGTCGCCGGCGTCAATGGTCTGGCCTTTGTCGGTGCGCTTGGAGCGATGCTGCTGGTTTTCGGACTGGCGCATGGCGAGGGTGGCTGGACGCAGTCGCGGTTGCTGCTCACTGGCGTCATCGTCGCCGCGGGTTGTGGCGCGGTCGTCACGCTGATGCTGGCAATCGCTCCCGAGGAGCGATTGCGCGGCATGCTGTTCTGGCTGATGGGTGACCTGTCGCAGACCGGTGACCCGCGACTCGTGCTGATCCTGCTGGTGGTGGCTTTGCTGACGACGCTACCGTTTGCTCGTGAACTCAATCTGCTGGCGCGTGGCGCCGATATCGCCCAGGCGCTGGGTGTTGCCGTCGGTCCCTTGCGCCGCGGTGTTTACGTCCTGGCGTCGCTGGCGACTGCGGCTGCGGTCACCCATGCCGGGGCAATCGGATTCGTTGGACTGATCGTGCCACATCTCGTCCGGCTCGCTGCCGGCAATGATCAGCGCCTGTTGTTGCCCGCCTCGGTGCTCGCCGGCGGCAGCCTGCTGGTGATCGCCGACACCCTTGCCCGGAGTGTGCTCGCGCCGCAGCAATTGCCGGTGGGTGTGCTGACGGCGCTGATCGGCGTCCCGGTCTTCCTCTTCCTGCTCAGCCGGGCGGCACCCGGCCGGGACTGACATGACTCACCGCACACCTCTTCTGAGCACCCGTGGTCTCGACGTGGGCCTGGCTGGCCGCACTTTCTGTCGTCAGCTGACCCTGAATGTGCAGCCGGGCGAGTGCCTCGCCATTCTTGGCCGAAACGGTGCCGGCAAGTCAACCCTGTTGTCCGTGCTGGCGGGTCTGCGGCCGCCGGACGCCGGCGAGGTGCTGGTCAATGGGGCGAGCTACGGCAGCCTGGGCGCGCGCGCCAGCGCCCTTGCTCGCGGCTGGTTGCCGCAGAGCCGAAGCGAGGCCTTTTCTTCAACGGTGCTTGAAACAGCACTGGTCGGACGTCACCCGCATCTTGCGCGTTGGGATTGGGAAACGGAGAAGGATGCGCGCATCGCCCGCCAGGCACTGGCGGCGGTCGGCCTGGCCGAACTCGCACAGCGTGACATTCAGACGCTGTCGGGTGGCGAACGGCAGCGGTTGTCGATTGCCACGCTGCTCGCTCAGGCGCCGCAGCTCTACCTGCTCGATGAACCCCTGGCTCACCTCGACCTGAATCACCAGATTGCCACGCTCGAACTTTTTTCAGCACTCGCCCGTGAGCGAGAGATCGCCTGCGTGATGGTTCTGCACGAGCCCGGTCTGGCAGTTCGCTTCTGCAGCCACGCACTGCTCCTGTTCGGTGACGGATCGACGCAGCAGGGTGGCTGCGACGAGGTGATCAGCAGCGAATCGCTGAGCAGGCTTTACGGCTACCCCTTGCGCGAGGTCGGCGGCAAGGGGCAGCGCTGGTTCATGCCGGCGTAGCAGGCCAGTCGGAGGTCGCTCCGGGGTTCGCCAGGGAATCACTCACGCTCGCGCGATAGCCTACCCTGCCCATCCTGCGCGCCCCGGCTTTCTCGCCTGTTTGCGCCGGTACATGTCGGCATCGGCATACTGAACCAGGGACTCGACGTCCTCTCCATTCTCCGGGTACATTGCCAGACCGACTGCGGCACCCGCCGCTGCCCCTCGCGCGACGGAATCGATCGCCGCCAGTGGCGCGTGGAGAAGTTGCTCGAGGTTGCTGCGAGCGCTTTCGGCGTCGTGGCGATTATGGACCGCATCAAGCATGACGACGAATTCGTCGCCGGCGTAGCGCGCCACCACATCCCGGCTGCGTAGCCCGGTGAGCATGCGCTGGGCCATTTCCTGCAGGACCTTGTCACCGATGTCGTGACCGAAACTGTCGTTGATGTGCTTGAAATCATTGAGATCGATGAACAGGACCGCGAAGGGGTGCGGCTCGGCGAGCACCTGCTGTTGCGCCAGGCGGTCTTCAACGCGTCGCAGGAAGGCCTCGCGGTTGGCGAGACCGGTCAGGCGATCGCTCAGCAGTCGGGTCTGCATGGCGCGGAAGCTCTTGGCCAGGTCACCGATCTCGTCACCGCGTGCGACGTCGAATGTCGCGCTGAGGTCGCCGTTGCCGACGCTGCGTGCTGCACTCGCCAGTTCCCTGAGGTCGCGGGCGACCACCGAAAGGACCACCAGGCCAATGACGATGGTCATCAGGGACGCCAGCAAGGCAAGCACCAGCGTGCGCCTGAAATTTTCCGCGACCCCCAGCAGGAAGTCGCTGCGCGGTACGGCGACGACGATTATCCAGTCCAGCCCGGCGGCATCCTGGATGCAGGCGTAGGCAGCCTCGACCTGCTGCCGGCCGCCGGTTTCGAAGACGACGGTACGCGGTTGCGACGGGTCGGTGGCAGTGAGCAGCAGCTTCTCGATTTCCCGGTAGCTGACCACCACCAGCGGATCCTCGCTGGTGGCCACGTTCATTCGCACATTGCCACCGGCAGCGTCCTTGCGCAGGTGCGGCCCGCGCGAGCTGCCGATCAGATTGCCATCCTTCTCGACCACATAGGCGATGCCGTTCGCCGTCAGTTGCAGGGAGCGCAGAAAGTCGTTGACGCGTTGCAGCGACAGGTCGGTGGCGACGACGCCCTGGAATTCTCCTTGCGCGTTGTTGACCCGCCGCGCCAGCGTCGCAACCAGTTCCTCGGTCCTGAAATCAACATAGACCGACGTCCAGACGCGCGCGGTGGAAGTCTGGCCCGACTTGAACCATGGGCGTTCGCGTGGCTCGAAGACGCGCTTCTCGTGGACCGGGTCTTTCAGCTCGCCGGCGATCCCGGAGAAGCGATAAATGGTGCGCGCGCCGGAGCCCGTGCGGCGGAGTCTCAGCTCGGCGGCGGTTTCGGAATGGCGCCAGAGCCCGAAAAACTGGCCATTGCGGTCGCCATAGTAGGCGTAGTTGTTCGGCTCGCGATGGACTGAGGTCGCCAGCCAGAAGCGGGTGCGCAGGTTGTCGAAGTCGTCTTCAATTCTGGCCGGGGCGGGAACACCGCCGGGAAATGCGGTTTCGAGGACCGCTTCGGCACCCAGTACATGGCGTTCGGCGGCCTGCGCAATGCGGTAGACCATCTCCGACAACAGCTGGTTCGAAAGGGTATCGACCGCCGTGCGCCCTGCGGAATACGACAAGCCACCAATGGCGCCTGCGAGAAGCAGAACCAGTACGACGTACGGCACGGTGAGCATCTGCCGAAGGGAAGGAGAGCGGAACAACTGCATGGATTGTCGCCCAGACAAGTCAGTGGAAAGCATGCGCGGGGAGGTCGGGCACGCGGCGCGGAGGCACAGCGGTTGCGCCCATCGTGCAGCACGACGATGGCGGCGAAAGGTGCGAGGCCGAGAGGAAGCCTACTGCGGTCGGGGATTTCTCGCGGTGAAGGATGTCACGGATAACACGTGCGAGTCGTTCCTGTCGTGTCGCTCGCTGAACCGACGGCAGGCGGGCGACGAGCCTCTGGCCGCCGCCTCCGGACTTACCCGAAAGCGGTCGAACCCTGCTTCGGTCTGAGTCTGTGCGCGCTCATTCCGCTTTCGCGCCCGCCGCAGAAGCCGCCTTGACAGTGGGTACGTAGTCGAAGTCGGTAACCAGGATGTGGTTGTAAAACCAGCCGTTGATCAGGTACTTGACCTCATCGGCAATCTCGTCGAGCGTCATTTGCTTGGCGTTCTCAAGCAGTTCGAAAAGCATGCGGCGAAATTCGCCGTGCAGTCGCCGATGCGCCTCCAGGGCGGGGTAGTGGCAGGATGCCATCAACTCCTCTTCCTCGCGGAAATGCACCTTGACGTATTCGGTAAGCATCGCCAGCGATTTCAAGACCCGGATCTGGTCACCAGCGCCCCTGAAGGTGGCGGCAAGATCGAACAACTGCCGATGCTGCTCATCGATCATCGGCAGCCCGACCTCGATCTTCGATGACCACTCAGCCAACTCAAATTCCATCTGTTGCTCCATCTACTGTAAGGGAACTGCCCGATAGCTTTACGACTGCAGCGGTCGTGTTGCCGTGTCTATCTGTTCGGAAAGGGTCAGCCATCTGTCTTCAAGAGCAGACAGTTCCGCCGCGATCTGGTTCAGTCGCCGGCCGACACTGGCCAGCTCCTGGGCCGCCAGCGCGGTCGCCAAGCGGGCTTCCAGCGAGTGCTGTTCCGTCTGCAGTTCGAGCAGGGTTCTTTCGACCTGTCCCTGGTCACGCTGCAGCGCCTTCAACGGGCCAGGCGGTTTTTTGGCCCTGCCGCCGCCTGGCGGAGGCGCCTGCATGATCGGTTGCTTCTCCCGTTTGACGGACTCCCTGAGGCTTTCACGGCTGCGTCTTGCCTCGTCCAGCAGGTAGCGCTGGTAGTCGTCGAGGTCGCCAGCAAAGTCTTCCAGGCCACCGCGAGTGACGAGCCAGAACTCGTCGCACACCGAACGCAACAACGAACGGTCGTGGCTGACCAGCATCACCGTTCCCTCGAATTCGTTGAGGGCCATGGCCAGCGCTTCACGCGTGGCAAGGTCCAAATGGTTGGTCGGCTCGTCAAGCAGCAGCAGGTTGGGGCGCTGCCAGACGATCATGCACAGCACCAGGCGCGCCTTCTCGCCGCCACTCATCGTGCCGACCGTCTGCTTGACCATCTCGCCAGTGAAATTGAAGGTGCCGAGGAAGCTGCGCAGGTCCTGCTCGCGGTCGCTTTGTCCGCCGGCCGGGCTTTCCTTGGCCAGTCGCACCATGTGCTGCAGAGGGGTTTCGTGAGGCCGGAGGACGTCCAGTTCCTGCTGGGCGAAGTAGCCGATATTGAGCCCCTTCCCTTCGCTGACGGTGCCGCTGATGCAGGTCAGAACGCGGGCGATGGTCTTGACCAGCGTTGATTTGCCCTGTCCGTTGGCGCCGAGGATGCCGATGCGCTGGCCAGCCAGTACCGATCTGTTGACCTGGCGGACAATCACGGTCGGCGGGGTGCTGGCGGGGGCATCGATCGCTGGCGGGTAGCCGAAGCAGGCCCCCGCCATGACCAGCATCGGGTTGGGCAGGTTGGCCGGTTCCTTGAACTCGAAAGTGAAGTCGGCACTGGTCAGTACCGGCGCCAGGCGCTCCATCCGCTCAAGCGCCTTGACCCGGCTTTGCGCCTGCCTGGCTTTGGTTGCCTTGGCCTTGAAGCGGGTGATGAAGCTTTGCAGATGGGCGATCTTGTCCTGTTGTTTGAGGTAGGCGTTCTGTTGCAGGTCGATCTGCTGGGCGCGGGTTTCTTCAAAGGTGCTGTAGTTGCCGCCGTAGCGCGTCAGCTTGCCATTTTCGAGATGAAGGATGGCGGTAGTCACTGCGTCAAGGAACTCGCGGTCGTGACTGATCACGACCATCGTGCCTTCGTAGCGCTTGAGCCAGGTTTCCAGCCAGACCAGCGCATCCAGATCGAGGTGATTGGTCGGTTCGTCGAGCAGCAGGAGATCCGACGGACACATCAATGCGCGCGCCAGTTGCAGACGCATCCGCCAGCCGCCGGAGAAGCTGTCGACCGGATGGTTCAATTCGGTGGTCTTGAAACCGAGACCGAGGATCAGCGCCTGGGCGCGGGCCTGGGCATCGTGCGCGCCAGCGTCGTGCAAGGCCATGTAGGCGTGGGCCAGGCATTCGCCGTCGCCGTCGGCTTCGGCCAGGCGCACTTCCGCCTGGGCGGCGAGCAGCGTGCTGTCGCCTTCGATCACGAAGTCGGTGGCACTCTGGCTGCTTGACGGCATCTCCTGCACGACCTGCGCCAGGCGCCATTGTGCTGGGCGCGCGAACTCGCCGGCGTCTTCGTGCAGGCTGCCGTCGAGCAGTCCGAACAAGGTGGTCTTTCCGGCGCCGTTGCGACCGACCAGTCCGACCCGCTCGCCCGGGTTGACGGACACTGACGTGTTGTCCAGCACGGTCCTGGTTCCGCGGCGCAGGCTCACGCCCTTGAGGGTGATCATGCCGGTGACGCTCCGCTTGATCGTCCGGCAGCAGCCGGGCAACCGCGAGCTGTCGGCCGGTCAAAAGCAGCTGCGGAGAATCTCACCGGAAAATCACGGTCTTGTTGGCGTGTACCAAGACACGGTCCTCGAGGTGATAACGCAGCCCGCGCGCGAGGACCGCTTTCTCGATGTCCTTGCCGTAGCGGACCATGTCTTCGACCGAGTCGGAGTGATCGATACGGATGACGTCCTGCTCGATGATTGGCCCCTGATCGAGGTCTCGGGTGACGTAGTGGCAGGTGGCGCCGATCAACTTGACGCCGCGCTGGTAGGCCTGATGGTAGGGCCGGGCGCCAACGAAGCTGGGCAGAAAGGAATGGTGGATATTGATCATCTGCCCCGGGTAGCGATCACACAGCTCGGGCGGGAGAATCTGCATGTAGCGCGCGAGGACCATCGTGTCGCCCTTGACCTCGTCGTAGATGCGACCGATTTCGGCGTAGGCCGCCTGCTTGTTGTCGGGGTTGACGGGCACGTAGTGGAACGGGATGCCGTGCCATTCGACGAAGGCCTTGAAGGTGTCGTGATTCGAGATGATGCACGGAATCTCGATGTCCAGTTCCCTGGCTTGCCAGCGGGACAGCAGGTCATAGAGGCAATGCTCCTGTTTGCTGACCATGATCACGACGCGGCGCTTCACCGCCGAGTCGCTGATCTTCCAGTTCATCGACAGATCTTCCGCGAGCGGACGGAAGCGCTCGCGGAACTCGGCCAGGTGAAACGGCAATGAATCGGCCTTCACCTCCATGCGCATGAAATAGCGGCTGTCATTCTCGCCGCTGCCGTCGTCGGCGTGATAGCTTGACTCGAGGATCCAGCCTCGATGCTGGGCAATGAAACCGGAGACGCGTGCGATGATGCCAATCTGGTCCGGGCAGGACCCCGACAAGGTGTAGAAACGCTTTGATTGCATCGCGTGCTAGCCTTTCTCGGCGGTCGCACAGGCGAGAAAGGCCTTGTCGATCTCGGCGCGGAGTTCTGCATAGGACTGCGTCACCGGGAATTGGGGGAATTCCCGGATCACGTTCTCGGGCGGGTGGAAAAGGATGCCTGCGTGCGCCTCGCGCAGCATCGCCGTATCGTTGTACGAATCGCCCGCGGCGACCACCGTGAACCTGAGCTCCCTGAGGCGGCGAACCGCCTCGCGCTTCTGGTCGGGCATGCGCAGGTGGTAGCGCACCAGCATTCCGTCGGCGCCGGCTTCGAGGCTGTGGCAGAACAGCGTCGGCCAGCCTAGCTGGCGCATCAGCGGGTGCGCAAACTCGTAGAAAGTGTCGGACAGGATGATCAACTGATAGTCCTCGCGCAGGCCATCGACAAAGGCGCGTGCGCCATCGAGCGGTCCCATTGCGGCGATCACCTTCTGGATATCCGGCAGCCCGAGCCCGTGTTCGGTCAGGATGGCGAGGCGATACTTCATCAGCTTGTCGTAGTCCGGCTCGTCGCGGGTCGTGCGGCGAAGCTCCGGAATGCCGGTGCGCGTGGCGAACTCGATCCAGATTTCCGGGACGAGGACGCCTTCGAGGTCGAGACAGACGATTTGCACGGCAAGCTCCCAGGGGATGATTTTTCAGCGAAAGGCGGGATTCTACCAAATCCACGCCGCAAGGGCCGTCAGCCGGCCGTGCCGGTGGCGCTGCCGGTCACCGCGCTGGCGGGCAAACGCGCTCTGGTCTCGCCCTGCCTGACCCTTGCCTGCGGCGCCTCCGTGCCCGCTGCCAGCCTCCACAAGGTTGGACTGCCAGCAGCCCGGCGCCGGCGTCGCGGCGATGGCCCTGCCAGCCGTGGTTGGCGTGTAAAATCCACCCTGGCCAGGCGCCCGGCAGGACAGTCGGCCGCCGCATCGCTGGCGCCGTTCGACTTTCGGTGTCCGCCTGCCCCTTTGCGTTCAACCCATACCATGCGCGTGTTACTCGTCGAAGACGACCCGATGATCGGCAAGAGTGTTCAGCAGGGCCTGCGGCAGAATGGCTACACGATCGACTGGGTGCGCGATGGCCAGGCGGGCGAACTCGCTCTGGCAACCACGGATTACGAGATGCTGCTGCTCGACCTCGGCCTGCCCGGCAAGTCCGGGCTGGAGGTGCTGGCCAGACTGCGGCGTGCCGCCAATCGCATCCCGGTACTGGTGATCACCGCCCGCGATTCGGTCGCTGACCGGATC
Source organism: Candidatus Accumulibacter necessarius (assembly GCF_036625085.1). NCBI lineage: Bacteria > Pseudomonadati > Pseudomonadota > Betaproteobacteria > Candidatus Accumulibacter > Candidatus Accumulibacter necessarius. Next base: position 430,673 of record NZ_JAZKUM010000001.1, read on the forward strand.
AAGGGACTCGACACCGGGGCCGACGACTACCTTGTGAAACCCTTCGATCTCGACGAACTGTCGGCACGCATGCGGGCGGTGTTGCGCCGTCACGCCGGCCGCGCCGATCCGGTGATCGCGCTTGGCGACCTGCGCATGAATCCGGCAACCCATGAGCTGACACAGAACGGCCAGCCGGTGCAACTCTCGGCGCGTGAGTTTGCGCTGCTGCGGGCGTTGCTCGAACAGCCGGGGACGCCTCTGTCGCGGGCGAAGCTCGAGGAGCGGCTATACGGCTGGGGCGAGGAAGTCGAAAGCAATGCCGTCGAGGTGTATATCCATTCCCTGCGGCGAAAGCTCGGTGCCGAACGGATCAGGAACATCCGCGGCGTTGGCTATCTGGTGCCGCTAGTTTGATGAAATCAATCCGCCGCCAGTTGCTGATCGCGCTGCTGTCCGCGATCATGCTGACCACGCTGCTCGGTGCGCTCGTCACCTACCGCACGGCGCGCGCTGAAGCCAACACGCTGTTCGACTATCAACTCCGCCAGTTGGCATTGTCTCTCCGCGACTATGCTCTCCAGAACGGGCCGCAGCATGAATTCGGGATTGACGAAGACGCGCAGGATTTCTCGATTCAGATCTGGGGCCCGGATGGTACACGCCTCTATCTCTCGCACCCTCGCCAGGAGCTTCCCCACCAGGCACCGATCGGCTTTGCAACGGTCAATAGCGGCCGTGGCGAGTGGCGTGTTTTCGGCATGCAGCAGGGAAGCCAGATCATCCAGGTGGCACAACCGATGCAGGTGCGAGACCAGTTGGCGCTTGCGGCCGCCTGGCGCACCGTGGCTCCTTCCCTGCTCATGCTGCCGATGCTCGGGGTGCTGATCTGGATGGTCGTCGGCCGCGGCCTGCGACCTCTCGACGACGTCGCGCGAGCGGTGACCACGCGCACCGCCGTCGCCCTGGATCCCTTGTCGGAAAGCCGCGTGCCGGCCGAGGTGGTGCCTCTGGTCCGGGCGCTGAACGACCTGCTGGTTCGCCTCAAGCGCGCGCTCGAGGCGCAGCGCGAATTCATCGCCGATGCCGCGCACGAGCTGCGCACGCCCTTGACAGCGCTGACACTGCAGGTGCAGCTCGCCGAGCGTGCCGACGATGCCGCGTCGCGTGCCGAAGCCTTCGCCGAACTCAAGGGGGGGCTGCAACGCGCCACGCATTCGGTGCAGCAACTGCTGACGCTGGCCCGGCAGGAGCCCGGCGGTGGTGAGCGGCCGCTGGCAGCGGTGAATCTTGCCGAGCTGGCGGCACAGGTTATCGCCGATCATCTGCTACTGGCAGAAGCCAGGCAGATCGATCTTGGGGCGATACCGTCTGCGGGCGCGTGTGTGGTCAGGGGGGAACGCGATGCGTTGCGCATCCTGCTCGGTAATCTGGTGAGCAACGCGCTCTGCTATACCCCGCCGGGAGGCAAGGTGGACCTCGCCACCGGTCAAGACGAGGTCGGACCTTTCATTGAGGTCTGCGATTCCGGCCCGGGAATTCCGCTCGAAGATCGGGAACGTGTTTTCGACCGTTTCTATCGTCGGGGGCAAGCGGGCGGACCAGGCAGCGGTCTCGGGCTGGCGATCGTCAAAACCATCGCTGATCGCCATCAGGCGCGGGTCGTCCTCGACGATTCCCGCCTTGGTGGCCTCCGCGCCCGGGTTGAATTCCCGGCAGCGGGGTCGTCTTAAGTCAGATTTAAGTCGCTGTCTTCTATCGTTCGCCCATCGGAAGTCAGGCACTTCCGTTTATCGAACCAACCAGGAGATAGTGATGCAAGCAACAACCATCAAACGCAGTCTGCTCGGCGTCACGGTCATCGCCGCTTTGGGCGTGGGCTACGCAAAATTTGGCAGCCAGGCCGTCGGCCCCGCCGAGGCAATTGCCACCCCACTGGCGCCCGCCGCCGCACCGCCGGCGCGGCTGGCTGCAGCGCTACCCGACATCAGCGCCATCGTCGACAGTGCGGGTGGGGCGGTGGTCAATATCAGCGTCAGCGGCCGGCAGAAGACAGGCATGGATCCGAACGATCCGATGTTCGAGTTCTTCCGTCGTTTCGGCACGCCGCAGCCGCAGGAGCGGGGGCCCGCGCGCGGTATGGGTTCCGGTTTCATCGTCAGCAGCGATGGCCTGATCCTGACCAACGCCCATGTCGTCGCTGATGCGGACGAGGTGACCGTCAAACTGACCGACAGGCGCGAATTCAAGGCCAAGGTGATCGGGCTGGACAAGTTGACCGATGTCGCGGTGCTGCGCATCGACGCCAGGGATTTGCCAGTCCTTCGCCTCGGCGACCCGGTGCGTGCGCGGGTCGGTGACTGGGTCGTCGCCATTGGTTCGCCATTCGGCTTCGAGAACACCGTGACTGCCGGTATCGTCTCGGCAAAATCACGTTCGCTGGCTTCCGACAGCTATGTCCCGTTCATCCAGACCGACGTGGCGATCAACCCCGGCAATTCGGGTGGGCCGCTGCTTAATCTGGAGGGCGAAGTGATTGGCATCAACTCGCAAATCTATAGCCGCAGTGGTGGTTATCAGGGGGTCTCCTTTGCCATCCCGATCGATGTCGCGATGAACATCAAGGAGCAACTGGTTCAGCATGGGAAGGTCAGTCACGGCCGAATTGGTGTCACGATCCAGGAGGTTTCGCAATCGCTGGCGGAGTCCTTCGGCCTGAAGAGTACGGCCGGGGCCCTGATCAGTTCGGTCGAGAAAGGCAGCCCGGCCGCTGCTGCCGGTCTCGAGCCAGGGGACATCATCGTCAAGCTGAACGATACCGCGATCGGGCGTTCGTCGGAGCTGCCGCCCCTGGTCGCCAACATCAAGCCGGGAACACAGGTCAAGCTGGAGGTTTGGCGGAAGGGAGCAAGCAAGGAGATCGCGCTCGCCGTCGGTGAGATTCCGGGACCAAAACTGGCGTCAGGCGACAGCGAGGCCGCCGACAAGTCCCGTCTCGGCCTTGCGCTTCGTCCGCTGACCCCGGAAGAGCGCCGGCAGGTCGACAATCCGAACGGGCTCCTGGTCGAAAACGTCAGCGGACCTGCGGCGCGCGCCGGCGTGCTGCCCGGCGACGTCGTCCTCTCGCTGAATGGACAGGCGGTCCGTGATGTGCCGCAACTGCGCAGCCTGCTCGACAAGGCTGGCAAGAATGTGGCGCTGCTGATCGAACGCGACAATGCGAAGATCTTCGTCCCGGTCGAACTCGGCTAAGGCGATGATCAACGCAGTGTTCGGCCTTCTCGGCATGTTCCGTCAAAGCGGCGATTCCGTCTAGGCCGGATGCCTTGCAGGCAGTACCTGGCAGGCGACTCCTGATGATATCGTTTCCTTGCAGCTCCTCGGTCTGGTTTGCTACCCGGAGCGGGCGACACGTCGAAGCCATCATTGGGGTCGCCTGCCTTCCTTCGTGCCCGGGAGGCTCCGTACCTGACCTGCTCCGGTTTGAGAGCTCGGAAGAACCGCAGAAACGTCTCATCGAAGGCAAGGTAGCCCCGTAGGCCAGGGCCGGCGGCGAAGGGCAGCGGCAGGGACCCAGACTCAGAGTCTGTGAAAAATTGGTGCGCCGCGCGCGCGAATCCCGAAGTCTTCAGCAAGATCGGACCACTCGCTTTCCCGCAAGGCTAAAATGGGCGCTGTAGGCTGTCACAGGCCGTCGCTAAGAAGCAGCGCCGCCATCTCCGGTGGGCTCCTGGCGCCGGCAAGCATTCCAGCAAATCACCTTCCCGAAAGACCATTCCAATGCCTTCTCCCCCTCTCGCCGGCCTTCGCGTGCTTGATCTGACGCGACTGTTGCCGGGACCTCTGGCCAGCATGCATCTCGCCGATCTCGGTGCCGACGTGATCAAGATCGAAGACACCGGCGCTGGCGATTACGCGCGCAGTGCCGGTGCCGTCCACGGTGATATCAGCTACTTCCAGCTCGTCAATCGCAACAAGCGCAGCCTGACCCTCGACCTCAAGCAGGCCGCCGGTGTCGACGCCTTCATGCGCCTCGCCGCGCAGGCGGATGTCATCCTCGAGGGCTTCCGTCCCGGCGTGGTGGACAAGCTCGGCATCGGCTACCAGGCCGTGTCGTCGCTCAATCCACGCATCGTCTACTGTGCGATCACCGGCTACGGGCAGGATGGGCCGTACCGTGACCGCGCCGGCCACGACCTGAACTACCTGGGCTACTGCGGACTGCTTGACCAGATTGGCACCTCGGGAGGCGCGCCGGCGATTCCGAACTTCCAGATTGGCGACCTGTTTGGCGGCTCACTGAGTGCGCTGGTCGGCGTCCTCGCGGCAGTCCTCGGTGCCCGGGCCAGTGGCCAGGGACGCTACGTCGACGTGGCAATGACCGACGCCGTTTTCGCACACACGCTCTTTCCGCTGCTGGCCGTGCTCGGCCTGGGCCAGGCGCTGCCGCGTGGCGAGGATGTGCTCACCGGCGGCATGCCCAGCTACGGTGTCTATGCGACCAGCGACGGCCGCTACTTCGCGGTCAGCGCCATGGAGGCGAAGTTCTGGCAGATGCTGTGCGCGGCGATCGAGCGTCCGGACCTGAAGTCCTTCGCCTTCGCGACCGGCGCCGAGGGACAGCGCATCCGCCGCGAATTGGAGGCGGCCTTCGCGCAGCGCACTTTCGCCGAATGGACGGCGCTGTTCGACCGCGTCGACTGCTGTGTCACGCCGGTCCTGCGCTTCGAGGAGAGCCTCGAAAACGAGCAGCTGCTGGCGCGCGGCATGATCGTCGAGGTCGATGGCGTCAGACAGTTCGCGCCGCCCTTCAAGATCAGTGACCTGCCTTTCGAAGCGCGTCTGCCACCACCTGCCGCGGGTGAGCACAGCGAGGAGATTCTTCGTCAGAGTGGTTTCAGCGTCGACGAGATTGGCCACTTGCGCGCGCAGAAAGTGATCTGACCGCGCGCGGCAGGATTCGCTGCGGGATCAGCCATCCTGCCGCTGCTTCCCGGATTCGGCAGGCAAAGTGACTTGATCCGGACCGGATCGGCGGACGACCTTTGCTCGTCCGAATATATTGCCGAACCAGGGTGTTTTCCCGCTCATCAAGCATTGCGCCGCGTGATGCGAATTCGGTATTATCAGGCAGAGAAACTTTCCACGAAGTTCCCACGAACTTCCCACCAAACCACTCCTACGGAGCTCGATCATGGCAAAAGCCGAAAAAGTCAAGAAAGCGAAAAAAGTCGAACAAGTTGAACAGGTCGAAGAGGCGGCCCCGGTCGTTACCCCTGACTTCGTCAAGATCACCAAGGTCGTCGGTCGGCAGATCCTCGACTCACGCGGCAACCCGACCGTTGAGGTCGACATCACGCTCGACAACGGTTTCATGGCCCGTGCCGCCGTACCCTCCGGCGCTTCGACCGGTGAATTCGAAGCCTGCGAACTGCGCGATGGCGACAAGAAGGTCTATCTCGGCAAGGGCGTGCTGAAGGCCGTTGAAGCGGTCAATACGAAGATCGCCAAACTGCTCAAGGGCAAGAACCCGCTCAACCAACGCGAACTCGACGAGGCGATGATCGCGCTCGACGGCACTGCCAACAAGTCGAGTCTCGGCGCCAACGCAATCCTCGGCGCTTCGATGGCCATCACGCTGGCGGGTGCCAGCGTCAGCAAGATGCCACTGTGGAAATACATCGGCAAGATTCACAAGAACCGCGATTTCGCCTTGCCGACGCCGATGGCCAACATCATCAACGGGGGCAAGCACGCCGACAACCTGATCGACTTCCAGGAGTTCATGATCATGCCGGTCGGCGCCGAGTCGTTCTCGCAAGGCCTGCAATGGATCACCGAGGTGTTTCACGCGCTGAAGGGCATCCTCAAGAAGGGCGGGCATGTGACGGCGGTCGGCGACGAAGGCGGCTTCGCGCCTAACCTGACCAACGACGAATCGCTCGAAGTCGTCATGCAGGCAATCGTCGCCGCTGGTTACAAGCCCGGCAAGCAGATCGCCATCGCACTCGACTGTGCTTCTTCCGAACTCTTTGATGAAGGTGGCCGCAAGGGCTACAAGTTCTGGAAGTCGAATCCCGACAAGCTGTTTACTGACGACGAGATGATTGCGGTGTACACCGACTGGTGCAAGAAGTACCCGATCGTGTCGATCGAGGATGGCCTCGACCAGAGCGACTGGGAAGGCTATGTCAAACTGACCAAGGCGCTCGGCAGCAAGGTGCAAATTGTCGGCGACGACTTCTTTGTCACCAACCCGACCCGCCTGAAGCAGGGCATCGACATGAAGGCGGCCAACGCAATCCTGATCAAGGTGAACCAGATCGGCACCGTCACTGAAACGCTCGACGCCATCAAGATGGCGCAGAAAGCCGGCTATGGCGTGATCTCTTCGCATCGCTCGGGCGAGACCGAAGACTCCTTCATTGCCGACCTCGCCGTCGGAACCGGTGCCGGGCAGATCAAGACCGGTTCGCTGTCGCGCACCGACCGCATCTGCAAGTACAACCAGCTGCTGCGCATTGAGGAGCAACTGGGCAGCAAGGCCGTCTACAAGGGCCTGAAGTCAATCAAGGGCGCCGGCTTCTAGACTGCGCCGCAAGACGGGAAAAGGCATCGCTGCGGCGATGCCTTTTTTCATTCCGGTCTGGCCCATCACAAGCCCGCCTTGTCCAGTCGTTTGATGAAGGCGAGCTTGCGCGCGTGCGCCTGGCGCAGCGACTCGAGGCGCAGCCGAAAGTCGCCGCCCCTGCCGCGCGTAGCGAGGTCTCGCAGGTCGACCAAGTGCCGCACGGCTTGATCATAGCCGGCCGCCTGCGTGGTCGCGACGAGCGTTTCGATTTCGGCCCACAGTCGGGCCTCACGCCCGACGAGGCTGTCCAGGTGCTTCTCCCTGGCGGCTGCCGCCTCCCGCTCGCGCCGTACCCTTTCCGCGGTCTGTTTCTCGGCCTCGATGCGTTTCCTCTGCTTGGTGTGCGCCGCTGCAGCCGCGAGCAGTTGCCCGACAGTCCTGCCGCTGGTCACCGGCCCTGCGCCGGCAGCGCTGCGTTGCCGTAGGAAGCGTTGCAGCAGCTCCGCGACAGCGGCCTGATCCGACTCGACGACGAGTTTCGTGATCAACTCGTCCTTTTCGGCGGTGGCCAGCGTGCCAACCCAGGCAAGAAACTCGTCACGATCGAGCGCAAGGTCCGGGAGTGGCGAACTTGCCTTCGCGGCAACGTGGAGTAAGTCGCCGTCAATACGCAGGAAGTCCGCCAGACTGTCGAGAGAGGCACTGAGTTGGCCAAGGCCCGGCGGCACCGGCGGCTCCGCTTCCTTGCTGTCGATCTCTCCCGCTTGCACCCGCAGCAGCCAGCCGAGGTAGAGCGCTCGCAGATCACCGCGTGCCAGCTCGGCACGGACCGAAATTAGCGACGAGAGCTGTCCTTCGCCCTCGACCCACTCACCGCCATCCTCGTCGTCGGAGGAGAAAGAGAGGATGACCTTGCCGGACTTCACATTGACGAAGGCGCTGTCGCTGCCGAAGTAGGCGAGGGCGGTTGCCGGATTCAGCAGGCGCGGCGGCAGGCGCAGCTTCAGGATGTGCGTGCCCCAGTTGGCGAGGTAGAGGAAGGCGTCGAAGTAACGCTCCATCCAGACGTCAGGCTGACCCTTGAAGTCGCCCCACGCATACTCGTTCACGAAACTCGTCGGCGTGATGCGCGCCCGCGTCGAGACCGCCCGCAGCTCGCCCATTTCGGCGGTGGTGAGCGGTCGGTCTATGGCCTGGAATTCGTAGTATTGGTATTCGCTCATGGGTTTGAACTGGCGGTGAAGTTGCGTCCGGATACAACGGCTGGAGTATAGGTAGCCTGAGTGAAACCCCTCAATCGCGCCTGACGGGCAGGTGATATAGGGGTGCGCGGTTTGCGAGCTGTATCGTCACCCAGAGCGATGGCCATCAGAGAAGCTTCCCGGATCGCGGTCAAGGGGCACGGTTGAAATCGCCATTGATCGCGCCGCCTGCGCTACTCCCCGAGGTCGTCGAGCTTGATCGGCTTGCTCCTAGGGCCGAGGTTGCGTGGCAGCAGCAGCGACAGCAGGCCGGCGATGAGCACGAAGGCCGACGATGCCCACAGGCAGGCGATCAGACCGTTGCTCGGTCCGCTCTGCAGACCCCACTGATAGAGGGCCCCGGACAGCACCGTGCCGGCGAGACGACCGGCGGCATTGGCCATGTAGTAAAAGCCGACGCTCATCGCGACCTTGTCGCTGTCGGTGTAGGCGAGAATCAGGTAGGAGTGCACCGCCGAGTTCAAGGCAAAAACCGCCCCGAAGATGATCAGTCCGGCGACGACGACAATGCTTGGCGCGACCCCGGCGCCGAGAGCGAGGGCGATGCCGGCCGGCAGCGCGGCGAGGACGAAGGCGAGAATTGTCGCCGTCCGCCCATCGGGCTCATGCCTCTCCTCGACGCGGCTACGCAACAGACCCGGCGTCGCCGCCTGGACGATGCCGTAACCAATCACCCAAACCGCGAGAAAGCCGCCTGACTGCCAGAAAGTCCAGCCGAGCACGCTGGAGAGGAAAACCGGCAGACCGACGACGAACCAGACGTCGCGCGCACCGAAGAGAAAAATGCGCGCCGCGGCAAGCTTGTTGACCGCGCCGTTGCGCGAGAACATCTGCCCGAACTTGGCCTTCTTGTTGGCCTGGCCGAGGCCGCCGCGCATCAGGATGGCGGTGAGGATCAAGGTCGTGCCGACCAGTGCAACCAGCAGCTTGAGCGCTGTCTGGAAGTCGAGCAGGGTCAGCAGCAGACCGCCGAGGAAGAAGCCCACCCCTTTCAGTGCATTCTTCGACCCGGTCAGGACCGACACCCAGCGGTACAGCGTTGCCGAGGCATTCTCGGGAACGATCAGCTTGACCGCGCTCTTCGAACTCATCTTGGTCATGTCCTTGGCGATCCCGCTCAGTGCCTGCGAGGCCATGACCCAGGCGACGATCAGCCAGGCCTGGGGCGCAAAGGCGAGCATCGACAACGCCACGAGCTGCGTCCCGAGCCCGATGAACAGCGTCGTCTTGAGCCCGAAACGGGCGCCGATGTAGCCACCGAAGAGGTTGGTCAGGATGCCGAAGACTTCATAGAAGATGAACAGCGACGCAACCGCAAGTGGTGTGTATCCGAGGTTGTAGAAATAGAACAGGACCAGCATGCGGGTGGCGCCGTCGGTCACCGTATCGGACCAGTAGGCGGCGGTGACCAAGACGTAGTTGCGCAGGCCGGCGCGCGCCGTGGCTGTCTTGTCGGCGGAGGGATCGCTCATGCTCTTCCTTCAATGGGGGTGGGGTGCCAGTGCAGCGAGGCCATCGCCCGCTAGGCAGCGGCGACGGCCCCGGCGACACCAATCGACCGAAGCGTGCTTACAGCGACGCCGCCAGCTTGCGTGCCAGTTCGACGTAACGGTTGGCGTAACCCCATTCGTTGTCGTACCAGGCGTAGATCTTGACCAGCGTGCCGTTGATCACCAGGGTGTGCGCCGCATCGACGATCGACGAGCGCGGATCGCCGCAGTAGTCCATCGACACCAGAGGCCGCTCTTCATAGCCGAGGATCCCCTTGAGGGCCCCTGCGGCAGCCGCCTTGAGCAGGCCATTGACCTCTTCGACCGTCGTTGGACGCTGCATCTCGAAGACGCAGTCGGTAATCGACGCGTTGAGCAGCGGTACGCGCACTGCGTGGCCGTCGAGTTTGCCTTTCAGCTCGGGGAAGATCAGCGCGATCGCCGTCGCCGAACCGGTTGTCGTCGGCACCAGCGACAGGCTCGAAGCGCGTGCGCGACGCAGGTCCTTGTGCATCTGGTCGTGCACGCTCTGGGTATTGGTCGAACTGTGGATGGTGGTGATCATGCCGTGCGAAATGCCGATCGCCTCGTGCACAACCTTGACCACCGGTGCCAGGCAGTTGGTGGTGCACGATGCCGCAGTGACGATGTGGTCACGGGCCGGGTCATAGAGCTGGTCATTGACGCCCATGACGATGTTCAGCGTATCGCCGCCCTTGACCGGCGCGGCAACGATCACTTTTTTCACGCCCGCCGCCAGGTAGGGTGACAGTTCCTCAACCGTGCGCCACTTGCCGCTGGCTTCGAGAACGATGTCCACGCCGGCCTCGCTCCACGGACCACCAGCAACATCCTTGGCGGTGCTGTAGCCAATCGTCTTGCCGTCGATCACCATCCGCCCGTTGCTGGCGCCAACCTCGTGCGGCCAACGGCGATGCACAGAATCGAATTCCAGCAGGTGCGCCGCGGAATCGACCGGCCCGTTCGGCTCGTTGATATGCACGAACTCCAGCTCCGGGCAGTCCCACGCTGCGCGCAGCGCCAGTCTGCCGATGCGACCGAAACCGTTGATGCCAACCTTGACTGTCATTTCTCGTTTCCCCGAATGGTGAGTGGTGCTCGGCTGGGCGCCCAGCGAGCCGAAGAATTGAACGCCGCGAGCGGCGTCACGGTGATATACGTTTCTATATTGCTAGAAACATTGAAATTTGTAAACTGCTCTTTTCGCGACTGACAGCCGACATCAGGAGTTCATTGCTGATGCCTTGCTCGCGGTAGTTTTCGAGGGCGGTGACCCGCGTGGTCATGCGCGCCGAGCTTTTTTCGGCTGGGGAACTCGTGCGACTGAATCAACTGGCTCCGGACCGGGCGGTGCTCACTGCCCAGGCACAGGATCAGGCCGACCTGTTTGGCGAGGTCATGCCGTGATTGGGGTCGCCGCGATCGTCGAGGGCGTCGGCGAGGTGGCCGCGCTGCCGATTCTGCTGCGACGGATCAACGACTGGCGCTCTCCGGATGTCCATTTGCAGGCGCTGCCCCCGATTCGCGTTCATCGGGATCGATTCCTGAATCGGGACGATGAGTTCCGCCGGCACTTGCTGCTGGCAGCCGCAAAGTGTGGCGAAAGCGGTTGGATACTCGTGTTGCTCGACGCCGATGATGACTGTCCGGCTGAGTTGGGGAAAGAGATTCTCGAGCGAGCAACTGCATACGTTCCGCACCGTCGGGTGTCGGTCGTACTGGCCAACAGGGAATACGAGGCTTGGTTCATCGCTGCGGCTGAATCGCTCGCTGGTCAACGCGGTTTCGCATTCAAGCCGGCTGAAGCGATTGATGCCGAAGGTCCGCGCAACGCCAAGGGGTGGATCACGGCGCACATGTGCGGCGGCAGTTACGGGGAAACGACCGACCAGCCGGCTCTTTCGGCTCGCATGGACCTGCAGCAGGCATTCGCCCGCAGCCGATCTTTTCGGAAGCTCTGCAGCGAGCGGGCAAGGCAGATGGCCTTCGCATGAACAGGGGCGATGAGACCTCGTTCGCGGGGTTCTCGATCATTTTTCGTCCAGACAGAGGTGGCCCCGTCGGATGTCGGTTTTTCGACTCTCTTGCGGAGGCTAATAGCTGTTGGGAGTGGAAACGTTTTGCGAGCTGACCATTATTTCGGTATTGTTGGAAGGATGACAAATACCGATGCCGTGGCCGCGCTCGCCGCGCTGGCACAAGACAGTCGCCTGGCGATCTTCCGACTGCTGGTACAGAACGCGCCTGCCGGCCTGACCGTGGGCCTGATCGCCGAGCGGCTGCAATTGCCCGCGCCGACCTTGTCCTTCCACCTCAAGGCGCTCACCCACGCCGGTCTGATCAGTACCATCCAGGAAGGTCGCTTTGTACGCTGTCATGCTTCGATGGAGCGAATCGATGCCTTGGTCGGCTTCCTGACCGACAACTGCTGCGGCGGGCATCCAGAAATCTGCAAGCCCCGCGCGCTGCAGGCCGTCGATTCTCCCGGCTGATTGTTCGCTGCCAGATTTTGGTTTTGATAATACTGGAAATGTAGTATCCTCAGTTGATTGATGGCTGACCGGCCTCGACACGCCCCAATCGACATGAGCAATGCATTCCCCGCTGCCCGCGCCAGCGAACGAAGCGCCGAACCCCGCAAGATGAAGAGCCTCTTCGAGCGCTACCTGAGCCTCTGGGTCGTTCTCTGCATCGTCGGCGGGATCCTGCTCGGCAAGGTTGCACCCGAGATGGCACAAGCGCTCGACCGCATGGCGGTGTACGTGGACGGCGCGCCGGTTGTGTCGATCCCGATCGCTGTCTGCCTCTTCTTCATGATGTACCCGATCATGGTCAAGATTGACTTTGCCTCGGTGATCCAGGCGGGACGCAGCGGCAAGCCGGTGTTGCTGACGCTGTTCGTCAACTGGGCGGTGAAGCCCTTCACGATGTATGCCATCGCTTTCCTCTTCCTTGGCGTCGTGTTCCGGGCGCTGATCGGTGAGGAGGCGGTCGATCTGGTCAAGCTGCCCTTTGGCCTCGACCTGCCGCCGGGCGCGACGCACGGGGCCGGCGTCGTGGTGCTGCATGAGGGCGTGAAGATGCTGGAAGTGCCGCTCTGGCGCAGCTACCTCGCCGGCTGCATCCTTCTTGGCGTCGCTCCGTGCACGGCGATGGTGCTGGTCTGGGGCTATCTGGCACGCGGCAACGACGGATTGACGCTGGTCATGGTGGCGATCAACTCGCTCACCATGCTCCTGCTCTACGGCGTGCTGGGCGGCTTCCTGCTGGGCGTCGGTCGCCTGCCGGTGCCGTGGCAGGCACTGCTGCTGTCGATCGGCATCTACGTCGCCTTGCCGCTGGTTGCCGGCTACCTGTCCCGCAAATGGATCATCCGGGCGAAAGGGGAAACCTGGTTCAAGGAACGCTTTCTGCACGTTCTGACCCCGATCACCATCGTCGCCTTGCTGATCACACTGGTGCTGCTGTTCTCCTTCAAGGGCGAGGTGATCGTCGCCAACCCGCTGACCATCGTCTGGATCGCGATCCCTCTGTTCCTGCAGACCGTGTTCATCTTCGCCCTTGGCTACGGGCTGGCACGCTGGCTGCGGCTCGCCTATGCGGATGCGGCGCCAGCAGCGATGATCGGCGCATCGAATCACTTTGAAGTCGCGATTGCCACGTCGGTGATGTTGTTCGGCCTGTCTTCCGGGGCAGCGCTGGCGACGGTCGTCGGCGTGCTGATTGAAGTGCCGGTGATGCTGATGCTGGTGGAGGTCTGCAAGCGAACTGCACACTGGTTTCCAGCGGCGCCGGCAAGGAACTGAGCGGCGAACTTCGCGTCTAGCCGGCCGATCGGCTTGGCAGCGAGTCGGGCAGACCGTAGACTGTTGGTGAATCGAAGTCTGCCACCGGACACGATTTTGGCACACTCGGCATCACCGGAAATCACCATGACCCTCCGTTGCCTGGCGCTGGGCAGGCTGCTCGGCCTGCTGTGCTCGCTCGCGCTCGCTGCCAATGCCGCCATGGCAACCGCCGCCGAGCTGCCGATCTGGATCGACCACGACGCTGCCGGTGCCCGCCGGGTTCATCTCTACTTCTTTTGGACCCGTACCTGCCCGCACTGTCAGGCAGCCCGGCCCTTCGTTGACGCGCTGCCGGCGCGCCATGCCTGGCTGGTTGTCCACAGCCACGACCTCACCGCCGATCAGGAAGCTGCCGACCGCTACGTGACGATCGCCGAGTCCTTGGGAGAGGACGCGAGCAGCGTTCCGGCGTTCCTGTTCTGTGGCCGCATGGAGGTGGGTTTCGATCGGCCGGAAACTACCGGCAAGGCTCTGGAAGACGCCCTGCAGTCCTGTCGTGAGGCCGCGACACGAGACCATGGCGACCTCATCCCCGGAGCGCAGCAGGCGCCCGGCATCGACCTGCCCGGGTTCGGCCGAATGACTCCTGACCGGTGGTCGCTGCCGGTGTTTACCCTGGTCATCGCCAGCCTGGATGCCTTCAACCCCTGCGCCTTTTTCGTTCTCCTGTTTCTGCTCTCGTTGCTGGTCCATGCCGGCAGCCGTGCGCGCATGCTGTTCATCGGCAGCGTCTTCCTGTTCTTTTCCGGCCTCATCTACTTCCTGTTCATGGCCGCCTGGCTCAACGTCTTCCGCTGGCTGGGCGAGATCGCCCTGGTCACCACCCTGGCTGGCATGCTGGCGATCGTCATCGCGCTGATCAACATCAAGGATTACTTCCGGTTCAAGCAGGGGGTTTCGCTGAGCATTCCCGATTCTGCCAAGCCCGGGCTCTACCAGCGAGTGCGCGGGCTACTGCGAGCCGACAGCCTGCCGGCCCTGACGCTCGGGACCATCGCCCTGGCGATCGCCGCCAATTCCTACGAGTTGCTATGCACGGCCGGATTCCCCATAGTCTACACCCGGCTGCTGACCCTTTCCGACCTGCCGCCGTGGCAGCATTACGCCTATCTGGCGCTTTACAACGTCGTCTACGTCATTCCGCTGATGGTCATCACCCTGATCTTTACCTATACCCTCGGTTCGCGGAAACTGTCGGAAGTCGAGGGGCGATTGCTCAAACTGCTTTCGGGGATCATGATGCTGTCACTGGGCGTGCTGCTGGTCGTTGCCCCGGCGGCGCTCAACGACCTGCGCGTGGCGCTGGCCCTGCTGACCGGCTCGGTGGGCATTGCCTGGCTGGTCCATCGGCTGACGGGGCCTGGGCGGAGGGCGAGGAACTGACGGGCGACCGGGACGGAAGGGGCTCGCGATGCGGGCAGGCATGAAAAGGGGATTGATCATCACGTCGCTACTGTTTGTCGCTGCGGCCGCCCACGCCCGCGGGCCCGTGCGGGCCAGCGAGGGCAATACCCGCGGCTGGCAGTTGATGACGCCGGAGGAGCGGATCGAGCATCAAGCGAAAACTCGTGGCTTCACGACTTACGAGGTGTGCCGCAGCTACCAGGTGGGCCATCACCAGCTCATGGAGGAGCGAGCCAGGCAGCGCGGCATGGTGCTGCCGCAAGGAAGGCGCGACATCTGCGAGCATCTGCGGCCGGTCGCGGGCTCTCACCCGCTCGCCGACTGATCACTGCCTACGCTCATGCCATCCATCGTTCGCTGGTTGTCGATTCCGCTGCTCGTCCTCGCTGCCACGGCAGGCCCTGTCTACTGGGCGTTTCCGGAAGGGCTGTCGGTGGCGCGCAGTCTGGGCATTGTCCTGGGCTGGGCAGGCTGCGGCCTGCTGCTCGCCAGCCTGCTGCTGATGCTGCGCGAAACCTGGCTGTCCCGCTGGCTGGGGGGGCTGGAAAGGATGTACCAATGGCATCACCGGACCGGCATGGCCGCTTACGTCCTGCTGCTGGCACATCCGCTGGTGCTGGCAGCCGATGCCTGGCGCGATTCTTCCGTTCTGGCGTGGCAGACACTTTCGCCCTTCAGCCAGGGTTGGGCTGTCGGTCTTGGCTGGCTTTCGCTGCTGCTCCTGATGCTCGGCCTGGCGGCGACTTTCGCGACGCGCCTTTCCTATCGGGTCTGGCGTTGGCTACATGTTTCGCTGGGGATCGGCGTCCTGCTCGGGCTTTGGCACCTGCTGCAACTCGGCATCGAAGAACCGGTACTGCCGATCCTGGCGCTGGCCAGCCTTTTTCTTGGCTGGCGGCTGATCGGGGAGGATTTCGGACTGGCCGCCCGGCCGTACCTCGTGCAGTCGGCCGCTCCGGTTGCCGACGGCATGGTTGAAATCTCCCTCAAGCCGCTGGCAGAACCGATTGCCGCAGCGGCCGGGCAGTTCGTTCTGGTCGCCTTCTTCGCCGGGCCGACGTTCCGGGGTTGCGGCGAATTTCATCCTTTCACCGTCAGTTCGATTGGTGCCGACCGTGCACTCCGGGTTGGCGTCAAGGCACTGGGCGATTGCACCCGACGCATCCAGGCCATCGAGCCGGGTGTCCTGGCGCGGGTGCATGGCGCTTTCGGGACCTTCCTGGCCGATCGGCCAGCGGCCGCGCAACTGTGGCTGGCCGGCGGTATCGGCATCACGCCGTTCCTGGCGCTGCTGCGGGCGGGTCCGGTCAGCCAGCCGACCACCCTGGTCTATCTCTATCGCGCCGAGGGTGACGCTGCTTTCCTGCCGGAACTACGCGAGCTGGCCGAACGCGATCCACAGCTGTCGCTGCAGGCTCTGGCCACCGGCAACGAACCGCCGAATCCGGGCTCGTTCCTGCCCGCGCCAGGTCAGTTGGGCGGCAGCGAGTGCTATCTGTGCGGGCCGCCGGGAATGGTTGCGACGCTCAGGCAGGCTCTGCGCACGCGCGGCATCACGCCCCGTCATATCCACTTCGAGAATTTCGGGTTCCGCTGATGCGCCGACTGTATCTGTCCGCGACGGCCGTCTTCTGGCTATTGGTGATTGTTTACTGGGCCGGGAGCCGGTGGTGGCCAGCTGTTGAGGAGCGCCCGGCAGTCATCACCGATCGGATGATTGCGCCGGCCGAGCTGGCCAGGCATGCGCTTCCCGAGGACTGCTGGATGGCGATTCGCGGCCATGTCCATGATGTCAGTGCCTACTTGCCGGAGCACCCCTCTCGTCCGAGCGTTGTCCTGCCCTGGTGCGGCAGGGAGGCAACCGAGGCGTATGACGCCAAGAACAAGGGTCGCCCGCATTCTGCGCAGGCGGACGAGTTGCTCGCCAGATACCGGATCGGCACGTTGCTTGTGGACAAGCCACGGTGAGCAGGTGCTCCCGGTACCGCGCGACTTTATCCCCGGAACGTATCGATTCCCCGGGCGTTGGGGCAGACGACCGGTCCGCGCCGGAGCGATCAGGGGCATCCTGTCACCGATGGCCGCCGCCGATTGACTCAGCGCGTCTGGGTTGCCATCGCGCTTGCCGCGGGTAGCACCTGTGCCGCGAGCCGGGTGTCCGCCTTCAGCAGGCCGATCTCGTCGCTCAGGATCTTGGCGCTTTCGGTCAGCAGCACGTCCTTGGCCTTCTTCTGCTCTTTTTCTTCAGCCAGATCGGCGCTCAGGGCACGTTCGTTGGCGAGCAGGCCATCGTCCCGACGGAGCGCTTTCTGTGCGGCTGACGGGTTGTTTCCGGCACGCAACTTCTGCTTTGCCTCCTGCTTTTCGATCTCGGCGCGACGTTCCGTCTCGTTGAGCGAAACCTGGCTGTTCTTGCGCTGGACGTTGGCTTCGGCGACATCTTCGAGGAGGTAACGAAAGGCCGGGTCTCTTGCCACGCGCGCGTCGTGCCGCGCGCGCAAGGCGGGAACAAGTGTTGTCACCTGCCCGGCGGGGGAAAACTCGGCAGCCTTGATCTGCGTCCAGGGCAGTGCATTTTCCGAGCTCGACTCGCCGAACTGCTCCGGGTCGGTCGTGCTCGGGAACGCGATGTCCGGGCTGACGCCGCGGAGTTGCGTGGTACCCCCATTGATGCGGAAGAACTGGGCGATGGTCATTTTCAGCTCGCCCAATTGCGCCTTGTCTTCCTTGGCGACCTCGTTGAGGTCGACCACCGTCTGTACAGTGCCCTTGCCATAACTCGTTTCGCCGATGACGAGGCCGCGCCCGTAGTCCTGGATCGCCGCCGCAAAAATCTCCGATGCCGACGCCGAGCCTCGATTGATCAGTACGGCGAGCGGACCGCCCCAGGCGAGGCCGCCTTGCTGGTCGCGCTCGATCCGCACCTCGCCTCGCGCGTTGCGTTGCTGGACGACAGGACCCTCATCGATGAACAGGCCCGTCAGGTCGACCGCTTCGCTCAGCGAGCCGCCGCCGTTGTTGCGCAGATCGATCAGGATGCCGTCGACCTTCTCCTTTTTCAATTGAGCCAGTAGGCGCGAGACATCACGGGTCGCACTCCTGTAGTTCGGGTCGCCTTTCCGGCGCGCGGCAAAATCCTCATAGAAAGCCGGCAGTGAAATGACACCGATCCGGCGGTTTGCTGTGCCGTCCCTGGCCTCGATGATCGACTTCCTGGCGGCTTGTGCTTCAACATTGATTTTCCTGCGGCCGAGGGAAATCAGGGTCGGCTTGCCGTCGGGTCCAGCGTTGGCAGGGAGGACGGAGAGCACCACGGTGGTGTCTGTCTTGCCGCGAATCAGGGCAACGACGTCGTCAAGACGCCAGCCGAGCACGTCCGTGATCGGTGCCTGGACCCCTTGCCCAACGCCGATGATCCTGTCGCCGACCTTCAGTTTTCCCGACGCAGCAGCCGGGCCGCCTGGCACCAGCTCGCGAATCGTTGTGTACTCGTCGCGTTCCTGCAGCACGGCGCCGATGCCGACCAGCGAAAGCCGCATGGAGATGTCGAAGTCTTCTGCCGCGCGCGGCCCCAGGTACTGGGTGTGCGGGTCCATGGCCGTCGAGTAGGCGTTCATGAAGAGCTGGAAGATATCGTCGCTCTTGAGCCTGGCGCTGCGCGTCAGGTAGTTCTCGTAGCGCTTGTCCAGCGTCGTGCGGATCGCAGCCTCGTCTTTCCCCGCCAGTTTCAGTCGAAGCCAGTCATTTTTCACCCGCTTGCGCCACAGATCCCGGAGCTCGTCTTCGCTCGTTGCCCAGGGCGCCTTCTCGCGGGAGTGCGGGTAGCTTTCCTTCAACGTGAAGACAGGCTTCTGATTGACGAGCTCGCGGGCCTGGGCTACCCGCTCGGCAAGACGCTGCCGCTGAAGGTTGAACATGGCAAACGGAATGCTCAGGTCCTGCTTGAGAATCGCGTCATCGAGTTGCGTGCGCGCACTGGCGAAGCGTTCGATGTCGGACTGGAGAAAGAACAGTCTTTCGCGATCCAGCGAGTCCACGTAGTTGGCGAAGATCCTTTCCGACATTGCGTCGTCAAGTGGTGCCGCCCGGTAGTGGTAACGCGTGAGGATCTGCGCCGACCACAGGGCCGATTGCGCTTGCTGCGGCAGCGGCATGAGCAGCGCCGGCTCGGAACTTTGTGATTCGAGTGCAGCACTCTGGGCTGTAATCAGCCAGGCAAGCAGAATGCACCATAGCTTCTTAGTCATTTACTCTCCGGAACTCCTCAGGGAAAAATGCCGGCGGCTGTTCTCTTCCACTTTCGGGGACGATTGGGCGATCCGTCTGGCAGCATCGCCCTTGTCGACACAACTGGGTTTTGAGTCGAGTCGTCGGCTGGGCCGCCGTCTGCGATTCGATGCTTTGCTCGGCGGCTTGCCAGGCGCAATGCTGAGGCAGGGCGATGGCTACTTCTTGTCCATATCCCGAGCGGCCCGGATCATGTCTGCATCGAGCACGGAAGTGTCGGTGCCATAGCAGCGGACCATCTCGATCTCCTCGAATTCCGGGGCTTCCTCGTCAGCCTCGGCAGTGCCAGAGGTGCCGGCGCCGTAGTGCTGGCCCCGCCAGCGCGCGATCAGCATTTCCTGATCGCTCAGCCCGGTCTTCATGCCCTCCGGGACATTGGCACCCAGTTCGACCAGGGCCTTGACCACCTCGGTTCGGTTGCCGCGAATGGCCATCGACAGGGGTGATGTCGGCAATGCATTGTCCAGGGTGTTGACTTTCGCCCCGCGACGGACCAGCTCGCGGACGATGTCGGCATACCCCATGAAGCACGCCACGCCCAGCGGCAAGCCGGGGTCGCCACGACCGTCGATGAACTCGACAGGAGCGCCTGCATCGAGGACCGCTTGGACTTCCTGCAGACGGCCCGTGCGAATGGCTTTCAGCAGCTCAATGGCAGCGTTCACAAGTAATTCTCCAATTTCTGAAAGTTCAACGCAGCGGGCGAAGTATCTTCCCTGTCAGAGCTCCGGTCAATTGTTAGCTCAGGCGTTGGTCACTGACGACTACGCCATCGCCGTCAACGTAGATCCACTCCCCGGGTCTGAAGGTGACGCCGCCGAAACTGACCGCCACGTTGCGGTCGCCAATACCTTTCTTGATGCTCTTCAGTGGATGGGTGTTGAGCGCTCGCAGGCCGAGGTTAATGTGGCTGATGTCTTCCGAATCACGAATGCAGCCGTAAACGACGATTCCTTCCCAGCCGTTCTTCTGGGCCAGGATGGCCAACTGGTCACCAACCAGCGCGCAGCGCAGGGAACCTCCGCCGTCGATCACCAGTACCTTGCCGTGGCCTTCGTCTGCGAGCGCTTCCCGTACCAGGGAGTTATCCTCAAACACCTTCAGGGTGACGATCTGACCGCTGAACGACGGGCGACCGCCGTAATGTTGAAACATCGGTGCGACCACTCGGACGCGACCGTCCTGAGTCCTGGCTTCGTTGTTGTCGAGCAGGTCGGGGGTCTTGAAACTCATGTGCTGGCCTTGCTTGTCGATGTGGGCGAACGGCCATGTCTGGCAACATGGCCCTGAATGGTCGCTGTGTTCAGGCGACGACCTCGGGTTCTTCTTCGAAGATGAGCTTCACTTTCTTGTCCTCGTCGAGGTCGACGGTGACGTGGCCGCCGTTGGCCAGTCGACCAAACAGCAACTCGTCGGCCAGAGAGGCCCGAATGGTGTCCTGAATGAGCCGAGCCATCGGGCGGGCGCCCATCAGCGGGTCAAAGCCCTTCGCGGCGAGATGCTCTTTCAGCGCCCCCGTGAACACTGCTTCCACCTTCTTTTCGTGCAGTTGCGCCTCGAGCTGCATCAGGAACTTGTCTACCACCCGCAGGATCACCTCGTGGTCAAGTGCCCTGAACGAGATCGTGGCGTCGAGCCGGTTGCGGAACTCGGGGGTAAAGATTCGCTTGATCTCGGCCATCTCGTCGCCGGCCTGCCGGGAAGGGGTGAAACCCATCGTTGTCTTCTGGATCGCTTCCTGTCCGGCGTTGGTAGTCATGATGATCACCACGTTACGGAAATCTGCCTTGCGACCGTTGTTATCGGTCAGCGTGCCGTGGTCCATGACCTGTAGCAGGATGTTGTAGATGTCGGGATGCGCCTTTTCGATTTCGTCGAGCAGCAGAACGCTGTACGGCTTCTTGGTGATGGCCTCGGTCATCAGTCCGCCCTGATCGAAACCCACGTATCCGGGCGGCGCGCCGATCAGGCGCGATACCGCGTGACGTTCCATGTATTCCGACATGTCGAAACGTACCAGGTCGTTGCCGAGGCAGTACGCCAGTTGCTTGGCAACCTCGGTCTTGCCGACCCCGGTCGGACCTGAAAAAAGGAAGCTGCCAATGGGCTTGGTGGGATTGCCCAGCCCGGAACGGGCCATCTTGATGGCCCTCGCAAGCGCGTCGATGGCCGCATCCTGGCCAAAAACCACCGCTTTCAGGTCACGGTCCAGGTTCCTCAGGTTGGTTCGGTCATCGGATGAGACGTGGGTCGAGGGTATGCGTGCAATCTTGGCGACGATCTCTTCGATGTCGATCTTGCCAATCAGTTTCTTCTGCCTGGACTTGGGCAGGATCCGTTGCGCAGCTCCTGCTTCGTCGATGACGTCAATCGCCTTATCCGGCAGGTGGCGGTCGGTGATGAAGCGAACCGAAAGCTCGACGGCCGATGTCAAGGCCGCAGCGGAGTACTTGATGCCATGGTGGGCTTCGAAGCGAGACTTGAGTCCCTTCAGAATCTCGACCGCTTCGGCGCTGGATGGCTCGTTGACGTCGATTTTCTGGAATCGGCGTGACAAGGCGTGGTCTTTTTCGAAGATGCCGCGGTATTCGTTGTAGGTCGTCGCGCCAATACACTTCAGCTGACCCGTCGACAGCGCCGGCTTGAGCAGGTTGGAGGCATCGAGGGTGCCGCCTGAAGCCGATCCTGCGCCAATCAGGGTATGAATCTCGTCAATGAACAGGATCGCCTGTGGGTTCTCGGTCAGTTGCTTCAAGACGCCTTTCAGGCGCTGTTCGAAATCGCCGCGATACTTCGTACCAGCCAGCAATGAGCCCATGTCGAGACAATAGACGTTCGCTTTCGCCAGGATCTCGGGAATGTCACACTCGACGATGCGTCGCGCCAGCCCTTCGGCAATTGCCGTCTTGCCGACGCCGGCTTCGCCGACCAGCAGCGGATTGTTCTTGCGCCGACGACAGAGCGTCTGGATTACCCTTTCAAGCTCGCGGTCACGGCCGATAAGCGGGTCGATCTTGCCCTGCAGAGCCAGCGCGTTGAGGTTGATGGTGTAGCTCTCGAGCGGGCCGGCTGCGGCTGGCTGCTCACTTTCAGGCTCGGCTTCCGGCTCGCCGCGAGGTGCGTTCTGTGGCACCTTGCTGATGCCGTGCGAGATGAAATTGACGACATCCAGGCGGGTGACTCCCTGCTTCTGGAGGTAGTAGACAGCATGCGAGTCCTTTTCGCCGAAGATTGCGACCAGGACATTGGCGCCATTCACCTCCTTTCGGCCAGAAGACTGGACGTGCAGTATGGCGCGCTGAATGACCCGCTGGAAGCCCAGCGTCGGTTGCGTATCGATCTCATCGTCACCGGCGATGGTGGGCGTGTGTTCGCCGATGAAGCGGCTCAGATCCTTGCGCAGCTGTTCGATGCTGGCGCCGCAGGCGCGCAGGGCTTCGGCTGCCGAGGGGTTGTCGAGCAGTGCCAGCAGGAGGTGTTCAACGGTGATGAACTCGTGACGCTTTTGCCGCGCCTCGACAAACGCCATGTGCAAGCTGACTTCAAGTTCCTGCGCAATCATTCAGTTTTCCTCCATTACGCACGCGAGGGGATGCTGGTTGTTGCGTGCGTATCCTGTGACCTGTTCAACCTTGGTGGCCGCGACGTCGCGCGGGTAAACGCCACAAACTCCCCGACCCTCGGTGTGGACTTTCAGCATGATTCGCGTCGCGTGTTCTCGATCCATCCCGAAGAATCTCTGCAGAACGATGATGACGAAATCCATGGGAGTGAAATCGTCGTTCAGCAACAAGACCTTGTACAGTGGTGGTGGCGCGAGTTGCGTGCGTTTTGGTTCGAGCAGGGAGCTGTCTTGATGCTTTGTTGCCATGCGTGAATTCTAACCAGTCTATAGGGATGCGCAATACCGCTCTTGGCCAATCTTCCGTGCCGAGACCGCGAGCTGGGTGCTGGGACGATGAAAATGCTTGACGCGTCCAGCTTGTTTAGCGTAAAAAGGATGCATGCTCTAAGTTTCTGCCGCTGGGTGGTGGTTCTGCATGTCTGAAATCATCTCTTGGTTGTCGTTGAATTAGAAGCATGCAAGTCGGGCGATACCCGGATTTAGTCTTTTTTCAAGGAAGTGGCAATATGGCAACTGGTACAGTGAAGTGGTTCAATGACGCCAAAGGTTTCGGCTTCATTACTCCGGACGATGGTAGCGAAGATCTTTTCGCTCATTTCTCCGCGATCACCATGGGTGGATTCAAGACCCTCAAAGAGGGCGAGAAGGTTTCTTTCGACGTGACGCAGGGCCCCAAGGGCAAGCAAGCTTCGAACATCTCGCGCGCTTGATTTTTTCGGGTGTGCAACAGGGACCCGCCTCTGGCGGGTTTTTTTTGTCCGCGAAACGCGGTTGCGGGCTCGCCTAGTGGCTATCCGGCAGTGAGAACCGCCTCATCGAGCCGCTTGTCGCCTTTGGTGTCTGCCCATTCGACGGCAATCCGGTCACCGGCCTTGAGGCCTTTGGCATGGAAGGCGAAAAGTGGATTGCGCGAAATCGAGGTATTCAGTTGGCCGCTAACCAGCAGATTGCCGTTGGCGCTGAGCGAAAAGGTCTGTATGAAGTGCGTTGGGACGACTTTCCCGCTCTCCGGGTCCCTGCGCTGACCGGTTTCCATCGGATGTGGCATGAGGACGCGAATCTCGGTGATGTCGCCCTGCAAAGTGGCGCGAATCTTGATTGGTTCAGCCATCGTCGGTTTCCGTTTCTCAGCCGCCGCAGCCGCCGAGCGTCACCTTGACCTCGCGACTGGCGTGATAAGTCTTGCCGTCAGCGGCTCTGACCACGATGCGTATGCGCGACGACTCGGCCATCTTCAGTTGCAGGCGGACGCGCGCCAGGGCCCCTTTCGCGAAGCTCAGACTGGCGGCCAGCGGGAGCGGATTCTTGTCGACGAAGACAGCGATGGTTTGACTGCCAGCAATGTTGCTGACCACCTCGAGCGGGACCTGCGCCCCGTTTTCGGCGATATCGACCGTCTTGATGACGATGCCGCTGCTCTCGGCCGAACCGGTCAGGCCGCTGGCCTTGATGGCATCCGGCAGGCTGGTGGCGGTGAAAGCTGGCCGGTTCCAGTCGGCGGCAAGGACGCCGGTCGGTCTCAGCAGTCCGGAAGCCAGCAGCACACCAATCGCGCCGCTGGCGCTCGCCGACTTCAGGATGATCCGGCGTAGCGGGTCGATCTTGCGGGTAGTTGCGGGCACGGTTTCAGCTCCCTGTCCAGCGTTCCGACTTGCCGCCGGTTTTCTCAAGCAGGCGAACGCCGTCGATCCGCATGCCACGATCGATCGCCTTGCACATGTCGTAGATCGTCAGCAGGCCAATACTGGCGGCGCAAAGCGCTTCCATCTCGACGCCCGTACGACCGAAACACTCCGCCTGAGCCAGGCAGTGCACCGAATTAGCCTCGCGGTCGATTTCAAAGTCGACCGTAACCCTGCTCAAGGCGATCGGATGGCACAGGGGAATCAGCTCGGAAGTGCGTTTGGCCCCCTGAATCGCGGCAATCCGCGCAACTCCGAGAACGTCCCCTTTGCTGGCCGTACCTTGCAGTACCAGGTCCAGGGTCTCCGCCCGCATCGAGATATGGCCGGCGGCTCGCGCCAGACGGTGGCTTTCGGCTTTGGCACCGATGTCGACCATCTGCGCCTTGCCTTGCGGATTGAAATGGGTGAGTGGACTGGCAGGCATGAAGGTCACCAACTCTGATGGGCAGCTTCGTATTTGGCATCAAGCCGGTCACGCTTGGTAACAATGCAGCAGGCCTGAAGCCTTTATCATACCATCATCCTTGTTTGTCCATGAGCGAGAGCCTTGTTGAACAGAATGACCCCTGCCGCCGTCTTTTTGGCCATGGCGGCTTCATTTGGCAGTTCTTCTCCAATCCTGGCCGATGACCTTCCAGATCTCGGCGAGTCGGCGCGTGCCGAGTTCTCGCCGCAGCTCGAACGGAAAATCGGCGAGCGGATTCTCAACGAGATCCGCTTGCGCGAGCCAAGCTACGTTGACGACCCCGAAATCTCCGACTATCTGAATCGACTGGGCAGTCGTCTGGTCGCAGCCAGTGCCAGTCCGGCTGCCGATTGCTACTTCTTTCTTATCCGAGATAACACCGTCAACGCGTTTGCGATGTTCGGTGGATTCATCGGCGTGAACAGTGGGACGTTGCTCACTGCCCAATCGGAGTCCGAGTTGGCCGGGGTTCTTGCGCACGAGATCTCGCATGTCACACAGAACCACCTTGCGCGTCAGATTGTCCGGGAGAAGCAGAGCTCGATCGCGATGATGGCTGCAATGGCCATCGGCGTGCTCGCTGCCCGTTCGAATTCGCAAGTGGCCAGTGCTGCGATTGCCTCGGCCCAGGCCGGTTCGATTCAGGCGCAATTGGCTTTCAGCCGTGATTTTGAACGGGAGGCGGATCGCCTGGGGTTTCAGACACTGACCGGGGCGGGCTATGATGTACGCGGCATGGGCGAATTCTTTGGCCGTCTGCAGCTGGCGGGGCGGGTTTATGAGAACAATGCGCCGGTCTATTTGCGCTCGCATCCCCTGACCGTCGAGCGCATTTCCGACATGCAGAACCGTGCGCAGGGTGCCCCCTATCGGCAGGTGGCCGATAGCCTGGACTTCCAGCTTGTCAGGGCCAAGCTTCGCGCACAAATGGGCACGCCGCAAGAGGCGGCCAGCGAGTTCGGCAAGCAGTTGCAGGAGAAGAAGTACGGATCGGAGGTCGCCACCCGCTACGGGCTGGCCTACGCGCTGTTCAAGGCGAAGCAATTGGCTGCCGCGCAGCGAGAAGTCGAGGCGCTTGCTGCGCTCAAGGCGTCGTCGCCGATGATCGCTGGCCTGGCCGCTACAATCCGTATTGCGGCTGATGATTTGCCTGGCGCAGTGGCGATCTACCGCGATGCCATGCAGCGCTACCCGCAGTCCAGGTCGCTGGTCTATGGGTACGCCGAAGCGCTGCTCGCCGCAAGGCAATACGAGCAGGGCTTGCGCTTTCTGGACTCGCAAGTCCAGACCTACGGTTCGGACTATAAGCTGTATGGCCTGCAGGCCAGAACCTTCGCCGCGAGCGGCAAGCGCCTGCAGCAGCATCGGGCCCAGGCGGAGTTCTATCTCCTGCAAGGGCAGCTCGGACCAGCCGTCGAACAACTGCAGTTCGCGCAACAGGCGGTCGATGGAAACTTCTTCGAACAGTCGGCAGTCGACGCGCGCTTGCGTGAATTGCGCAAGCTGCAGGCAGAAGAAGCGAAGCAGAAGAAGAATGGCGTTTAAAATACGCGCTCAGTTTCTTTCTGGACCAGAGGCCATGCATTTCGACCGAGAACTCGACGTCAAAGGGCTGAATTGCCCGCTCCCGATTCTGCGTACCAAGAAGACGTTATCGGAGATGTCACCAGGGGAAGTCCTGCACGTCGTGGCAACCGATCCGGGTTCAGTCAAGGATTTCGAAGCCTTCGCCAAGCAGACCGGAAATGAGCTGCTGTCCAGCGTTGAGGCGAACAAGGTCTTTGAGTATTACCTCAAGCGCAAGTAGGGGCAGGATTCGCTGGGCGGTGTCGCGGCGTCCGCCGCGATGCACCTGCCGCCAGAACGCAGAGTGATGCCTGCCAGCGGCTGTTTCGCACTGTTTGACGGCGACGCTGGAAGTGCCCTGCTGCTGACTAGCTGCTGTCGTTCGTTTCAGCTGAACACATTGGTGGACCCGGTGCCGGTGTTCGTGGCGGTGGAAGCGGCACTTGCTGCTGGTCAATGGGTTGCTCTGGCGGCAGACTATGCGCTCGGCGCCAGCTTCGAGCGGGCCATAGCGGCAGTACCTCCGGGTCGGCCGGTGTTGCGGGCCTGGGCGTTTGCCCATGCTGAACGGCTCGACGCGGAAGCTGTCCAGGCTTTCCTGGCCGGGCGGTTGGCGGCGATCCCCGAGGAGCAACGGGCGGCGGGAATTGCCGAGTTATTTGCCTCCGTCGGTCCAGGCAGGCATGCGGCGCAGGTCAGGCAGGTGTGTCGCTGGATTGCCGACGGGGACTGCTACCAGGTCAACCTCACGTTTCCTCTGACCTTCCGGATCTACGGTCATCCGCTGGCGCTCTATGCGCGCTTGCGCGCTCGACAGCCGGTTCGCTATGGCGGCTACGTCGAGATCGGCGAGGAGGCGATTCTTTCCTTCTCGCCGGAGTTGTTTTTTGAGCGCCACGGCAGCCGCGTGCGGACGCGACCGATGAAAGGGACGGCGCCGCGTGGCAACACCCCGCGTGAAGACGAGGGGATGCTCGCTGCGCTGCTCTCTTCGGCCAAGGAGCGCGCCGAGAACATCATGATTGTCGACCTGTTGCGCAATGATCTGGGGCGCCTGGCGCAGCCGGGCAAGGTGCACGTCGAAGCGTTGTGTGAGGCCGAGGCCTATCCCACCCTCTGGCAGATGGTGTCAACGGTGGCGGCAGAGTTGCCCGGGACCGGCCTGGCGGAATTGTTCGGCGCGCTGTTCCCCTGCGGTTCGATTACCGGCGCGCCGAAGATACGCGCCATGCAACGCATTGCCGAGTTGGAAGACTCGCCGCGCGGGTTGTACACCGGTGCCCTCGGCTGGTTGGCGCCCGGGGGGGACTGTCGTTTCAGCGTCGCCATTCGGACCGTTGAGGTTGACCCCGGGCGTTGCGCAAGGCTCGGCGTTGGCAGTGGCATCGTCGCCGACGCCGACCCCGACCGTGAGTATGCCGAGTGCTTGCTGAAGGCGAGGTTTCTCACCGGCTTTGATCCCGGATTTGAGCTGCTGGAAACGCTTCGCCTGGAAGCCGGCAGGTATCCCCTGCTGTCGTTGCATCTTGAACGCTTGCAGGCTTCGGCACACAGCCTGGGTTTTGCCTGCCCGTTGCAGGCGTTGTCGTCGGCGCTAGCGGCCGAAGCGCTTGCCCGACCGGCCGGCGTCTTTCGCGTTCGCCTGACCCTGGCGCATGACGGTGGCCATCAGGTTGCTGCGTCGCCGCTGGTCGAAGACAAGGGCACGCACTGGCAGGTGGTGCTGGCGGCCGAGGCGCTTTCTGCCACTGACTACCTGCTGCGCCACAAGACCACGGCGCGCGCCCGCTATGATCGCGCGCTGGCAGCACTGGCAGCCCGGCCAACGGTTTTTGATGCGATCTTTGTCAATACTCGCGGAGAGGTTTGCGAAGGGGCTCGCAGCAACGTCTTCATCGAGCGCGATGGGATATTGCTGACGCCGCCGCCAAGCTGCGGCTTGCTACCGGGGGTGATGCGCAGGCAGTTGCTCGCGTCGGGTCGGGCCATTGAACAGGTGCTGCGGCTGGATGACCTCCGCCTGGCTTCCGCCCTGTATGTGGGCAATGCCGTGCGCGGCCTGATTCCGGTATCGCTTGAACTGTGAGCGCCAGAGCCGGGCTGGGCGGAGGTCCGCCGGGAGGGCCTAGGCGCTCCTGAGGCGCTCGCGTTGCGGCTTGAGTTTTCCGAGCGTGGCAATGAAGTCCGTGAGACGTCTTCTCTCCTGTTCGACCACGGCTGTCGGAGCGCGGGCAACAAAGCTTTCGTTGGCGAGCTTGGCCTCCGCCTTGCCGATCTCGCCCAGCAGTCGCGCAATCTCCCTGTCGAGTCGCTCACATTCCACAGCCAGGTCGATCTGCACTTGCAGCATGAGCTTGGTTTCGCCCACGACGGCTGTCGGTGCGCTGGCGTCGGCCGGCACTTCGTCAACGATCTGCATCTCCGAGAGCTTGCAGAGTGCCTTGAGGTAGGGAGCGAACCTGGTGAGTGCCTGACTGTTGCCGCTGGCAAGCAGCGGCACGCGTAGCGCCGGCGAGAGGTTCATTTCACCGCGCAGGTTGCGGCAGGCGTAAGCCAGGTGCTTCAATTGCTGGACCCTGTCTTCGCTTTCCGGGTCAATTCTTTCCGCTTGCGCCTGCGGATAGGCGGCGAGCATCACCGAATCGTGCGTCTTGCGGCCAGCAATCGGAGCCACCGCCTGCCACAACTCTTCGGTAATGAAGGGCAGCAGCGGGTGAGCCAGGCGCAGGACCGTTTCCAGCACCCGCGCCAACGTCCGGCGTGTCGCACGCACTGCCTGCTCGGAGCCCTGCTGCAGCTGAACCTTGGCCAACTCGACATACCAGTCACAGAACTCGTCCCAGATGAACTCGTACACCGCGCGGGCCAGGAGGTCGAAGCGGTAGTCGGCGTAGTGCTGCGCGACTTCGGCTTCTGTTCGCTGCAACCTGCTGACAATCCAGCGGTCCGCGAAGGAGAAGCTGAGCGCCGATCCGCAGTCGTTGGGGGCGCAGGCGGACAGGCCGAGGTCGTGACTGGCGGTGTGCATCAGGACAAAGCGGCTGGCGTTCCATAGCTTGTTGCAGAAGTTGCGGTAGCCCTCGCAGCGGCCGAGGTCGAACTTGATGTCGCGACCTGGACTGGCCAGTGACAGGAAGGTAAAGCGCAGCGCGTCGGTGCCGAAAGCCGGGATACCGCCGGGGAATTCCTTGCGCGTGCGCTTCTCGATCTGTTCCGCCTGTTTGGGATTCATCAGGCCGCTGGTGCGCTTGTCGACCAGGGCCTCGAGACCGATGCCGTCGATGAGGTCGATCGGGTCGAGGACATTGCCCTTCGACTTGCTCATTTTCTGGCCTTCGGCGTCGCGAATCAGCCCGTGTACGTAGACGTGCCGGAACGGGATCCTGCCAGTGAGATGCCGGGTCATCATGACCATGCGTGCGACCCAGAAGAAGATGATGTCGAAACCGGTGACCAGCACGGTCGACGGTAGGTACAGTTCCAGCGCCGGGTTGGTTTCACCGGGCCATTGCGGCGTCCAGTCGAGTGTTGAGAATGGCCACAGTGCCGAAGAGTACCAGGTGTCGAGCACATCCGGGTCGCGCGTCAGCGGGCCGTTGTAGCCCTGCGCAGCCGCTTGAGCCCTGGCCTCTGCTTCGTCATGAGCAACGAAGAGCTGTCCGCCTTCTCCGTACCAGGCCGGGATCTGATGTCCCCACCACAATTGCCGTGAGATACACCAGTCCTGAATGTTATTGAGCCACTGGTTATAGGTATTGACCCAGTTCTCGGGGAAAAACCTGATCTCTCCCGAGGCGACGCAGGCCAGCGCTTTCGCGGCAATGCTGCTGCCGTCGGCAGCCGGTTTGGTCATCGCGACGAACCACTGGTCGGTGAGCATCGGCTCGATGACGACGCCGGTACGGTCGCCACGCGGCACTTTCAATGGATGTGGATCGATCTTCTCAAGCAGGCCCGCGATTTCAAGGTCGGCGATGACTTGCCTGCGCGCGTCGAAGCGATCCATGCCCTGATAGCGAAGTGGGGCATTGTCGTTGATCTTCGCGTCAAGCGTCAGGACCGGAATCATCTGCAACTTGTGACGCTGGCCAACGGCGTAGTCGTTGAAGTCGTGCGCGGGGGTGACCTTGACACAGCCGGTGCCAAAGGCAAGGTCAACGTAGGCGTCAGCGATGATTGGAATCTCGCGTCCGCAAAGGGGCAGGGTGACCATCCTGCCGACCAGGTGGCGGTACCGTTCGTCGTCCGGATGAACCATCACCGCGGTGTCACCAAGCATGGTTTCCGGGCGTGTGGTGGCAACGGTCAGCGTGCCGCTGCCGTCGGCTAGCGGATAACGAATGTGCCAGAGATGGCCTTGCTCTTCTTCCTGCACCACCTCAAGGTCGGAAACGGCGGTCTGCAGCACCGGATCCCAGTTGACGAGCCGCTTGCCGCGGTAAATCAGACCTTCGTTGTAGAGGCGAACGAAAGTTTCGGTGACCGTCCGCGACAGCCCGGCGTCCATCGTGAAGCGCTCGCGCTTCCAGTCGGGCGAGGTGCCGAGGCGGCGCATCTGCCGCGTGATGGTGCTGCCCGAGAACTCCTTCCACTGCCAGACTTTTTCGAGAAATTTCTCGCGCCCGAGGTCATGGCGCGAAATCCCCTGCGCGTCGAGTTGACGCTCGACGACGATCTGCGTCGCGATGCCGGCGTGGTCGGTCCCCGGTTGCCACAGCGTGTTGTCACCCCGCATGCGATGATAGCGGGTAAGTGCGTCCATGATCGCCTGGTTGAAGCCGTGTCCCATGTGCAGGGTGCCGGTGACGTTGGGCGGTGGCAGCAGAATACAGAAAGAGCGGGGTCGGGATGGATCCAGGCCGGCGCCAAAATAGCCCCTGGCTTCCCATTCGGGGTACCAGCGACGTTCAATCTCTGCTGGTTCAAAGGTCTTGGCGAGTTCCATGGGGAGCGTCGAGGGTGGCAGGAGCGCGCATTATACCGGATCGCCGTGGCGCCCCGCTTCGACGCCTACGCCTGATCAGCAGCGGCTTCGTCGCCGGTCACACGATCTTCCAGGGGCAACCGAAGCTGACCGCGTTCGGCAAGGAAATCCTGCATGGCTGTTTCGATGACCGTGTCGATTCCATGTCGCAACTGCCCGGCGGCATTGAGCAGGGTGACTTCGAGCAGCAGCGGCAATTCGCTGCTCAGTTGCCGACCAATATGGTCAGCGAGGTCCGCGGCAAGGGCCGGACGCAGGTTGTCGCCGATGCTGGCCAACTCCTCCTCTGGCGCAGGTCCGGTAGTCCGAACAACCTCGGTGAGAACGGGCAAGTCGTCATCGTCGCTGGCCGCCCGGGTAGGTGGCGACGACACGTTTGAGGTGTCTTTCGCATCAGTCGAAGCAAGGAAACTGCGCCGCCGGCGCATTCGACGTGAGATCTCCCGGCTGCTGCCGGCCGTTCCGGCGTCAGCGTTGATCAGGGAGTTGGCACGGCTGATCAGATCGCTGTCGTCGCTCATCAGGCTTTCCCCGACAGATCGAGGTAATTGACCTCGTAGCCCCGATCCGTGTAGAACCTGGCACGCTTGCGGCCGGCAAGGCGCTCTTCGTCACCCCGACCGACGACCTCGATGAGGCTGGCAAAACGGGAGAACCCGGGAGGGACCTCGGCAGAAAGGTTGACCAGACGTTCATCCTGCGTGACCGAGTCGAGCTTGCCGGCAATCACTACCAGGGTTTCCTCCGCCAACGGCGAATTGACATCCACGTGCGGGATGAAACCTGTCGGCGGGTGAGTCCACAGTTGTCGGTCAAGTGCCGAGGCGACCTCTGCATCGGGTGCGTAAACCAGCAGAGCCTTTTTCTGGGTGACCGCCTTGCCGATCAGGGCTGACGTCGCCGCGATCCGGTCCGCAGCATTGTGATAGAAGAAAACCCGCGTCAATTGAGTTTCCCTGCGCGCTTGAGCAAATAGTGCATGAGGAGAGGTACTGGTCGGCCGGTTGCTCCTTTTTCCGTGCCCGACTTCCAGGCTGTGCCGGCGATGTCGAGGTGCGCCCAGACATACTTTCTGGCGAAGCGGGCGAGAAAGCAGGCGGCGGTTATGCTGCCGCCCCAGCGGCCGCCGATGTTGGCCATGTCGGCGAAGGGACTCTTGAGCAGTTCCTGGTAGTCGTTCCACAACGGCATTTGCCATGCCCGGTCGTGTGCCTCATCGCCAGCCTGGACGAGTTCGCGGGCCAGGGCGTCGTTGTTGGCAAACAGGCCGGTCGCGACGTGGCCAAGGGCGATAACGCAGGCGCCGGTGAGCGTTGCGACGTCAATCACCGTGTCCGGTTCGAAACGTGCTGCGTAGGTGAGTGCATCGCAGAGGATGAGGCGACCTTCGGCATCGGTGTTGAGGATTTCGATCGTCTGGCCCGACATCGATGTGACGATGTCTCCCGGGCGGGTGGCGCCGCCGCCGGGCATGTTTTCCGCGGTCGGCACGACCACCGTCAGGTTGAGCGGCAGTTTCATCAGCGCTGCGGCCTTGATCGCCCCGAGCACGCCGGCTGCACCGCTCATGTCGTACTTCATTTCGTCCATTTCCGGTGCCGGCTTGAGGGAAATCCCCCCGGTGTCAAAGGTGATTCCCTTGCCGACAAGCACCACTGGTTTGTCATCGCCCTTGCCGCCCTTGTGCTGCAGGACAATCAGCTTGGCCGGTTGATGCGAGCCTTGGGCGACGGCAAGCAGCGAGTGCATGCCCAGCGTCGCCATCTCATCCTGCTCAAGAATCTGGCACTCCAACTTGTGTTCGGCAGCCATCTTCTGAGCCGTTTCGGCCAGATAAGCGGGAGTGCACACATTAGCCGGCAGGTTGGCGAGATTCTTTGCCAGGCACACCCCCTCGGCAATCGCCTGTCCCTGGCTCAGTGCCAACTCGGCAGTGGCCAATTCGTTTCGACGATCGACGACGAAAGTCAGTTTGCGCAGTGGGCGCCGAACCTTGTCCTTCTTGCTCTTGAACTGATCAAAACGATAGATTGTTTCCTGCGCGACCATGGTGGCCTGGCGTACGCGCCAGGCGGTGCTGCGCTTCCTGACAGCGGTCTCGGTCAGGAAGACGGTGCCGTCAAACGAACCAGTTTCGTTGAGGGTGCGTACGGCACTGCGTATGGCGTCACAGTACTCCTTGTCACCGAACTCTTTCTCCTTGCCTAGTCCGACCAGTAGAACCCGGTCGCAGAGCGTACCCGGCACATTGTGCAGGAGCAGTGTGGAGCCCGTCTTTCCCTCCATGTCGCCGCGGCGGATGATGTCGGAAAGATGGTTGCGCGCCGCGTTGTCGAGCAGTTCAGCGGCCAGTGTCAGCTTGCGCGGCTCGAAAATGCCGACCACGACACAGGCGCTACGTTGCTTCTCCGGGCTACCACTTTTTATGCTAAATTCCACTGACCCCTCCTCAGGCAACGCGAGCTTTTCCCCAAAAGCCGATTATCACTGCAGTTTTTCACCAAAGTCAAAAAATGATCTTCGAGCGTGCTGTTCGGCGCGAATTCACCCACTCCGCCGCCGGTGTATTCACTGCGCTTTTCGCCATCATGATGACGACCCAGTTGATCCGGCTGCTGAACGAAGCGGTGCAGGGCAGCATCGAGCCAGATGCGGTCGCTGCCTTGCTCGGCTTTGCCGCGCTGAACTATCTGCCACATCTGTTGGCGCTGGCGTTGTTTATTGCCATCTTGTTGACTCTTTCGCGCGGCTATCGCGATTCCGAAATGGTTGTCTGGTTTTCTTCCGGCCTGTCGCTGACGGCCTGGATTAGGCCGGTGATGACGTTTGCTGCGCCGCTGGTGGCGACGATCGCCGTGCTGGCATTCTTCCTTTCTCCCTGGGCGCTGTCCGAGAGTGCAGCATTCCGGAGCAAGCTGAGCACCCGAAAGGATGCGGGTCAGGTTTCTCCTGGCGCCTTTCAGGAATCGTCAAATGGCGAGCGCGTGATTTTTGTCGAAGGCATCGCTGATGACACCAGTCACGTTCGCAATGTGTTCGTCAGCGAAACCCGGTCAGACCGTCTGGGGGTCACCATGGCAGCTACCGGGCATCAGGAAATCGCCGCAAACGGCGATCGCTTCATCATTCTGCAAAATGGCCGTCGTTATGAGTTTGCCCCCGGTGCGGCAGAGTTCAGAATCCTCGAGTATGCACGCTATGCTGTTCGCCTGGAAACCAAGGAGGCGCGCGGCATAGAGCGAACGCCGCGACACCTGCCCACCCTGGAGCTGTTGTCACTCGAGTCACCGCACCATCGGGCCGAACTGCTGTACCGTCTCAGCCTGCCGATGTCGGCTGTCGTGCTGGCCTTGCTGTCGATTCCACTTTCCTTTGTCAATCCGCGCGCTGGACGCTCCGCGAACATGCTGCTGGCGATTATGGCCTACCTGATCTACAACAACCTGGTGACCATCAGTCAGGGCTGGGTGGCGAACGGGAAAATCTCGTTTGTCGTCGGCGTCATTGGCGTCCATCTGCTCATGCTTTGCCTCCTCCCGATCATGTTTTACCATCGCATTGCGGTTTCGTCGTTCCTGCGGCTGTCTCGATGAAGATCTATCAGCGTTACATAGCGCGCGAGGTTTCGGCAGCCATACTGCTCGTCCTGCTGGCCTTCCTGGCCCTGTTCGCCTTTTTCGACATGCTCGGCGAAGTCAAGAATTTTGGCCAGGGAGGGTACCAGATCCAGCATGCTTTCGGGTATGTCATGCTGCGCTTGCCGGGGCGTACCTATGAACTGATGCCGCTGGCGATCCTGATCGGCACGCTTTACGCATTGTCGGCGCTGTCTCGTCATTCCGAGATCACTGTCTTGCGGGTTTCCGGTCTGTCTACCGCGGCCTTGCTGCGGGGCTTGTTCCAGATAGCCGGCCTGTTTGCCTTGCTCACTTTCCTGATTGGCGAGTATGTGGCGCCACCTGCCGAACAGGCTGCGAATCAACTGCGGTTGAAGGAAAGAGGCCGAACGGTTCGGGATTTGCGGTCTGGTTTGTGGGTCAGGGATGAGAGGAGCTTCATCAACGTGCGCTTTGTTCTGCCGGACATGCGCTTGCAGGGCATCCGGATATTCGACTTTGACGAGCGTGCGCATTTGCGCTCGGTTACAGACGCTGCGGCCGGAGAGTATGTCGCGCCGGACGGTTGGCGATTGACAGAGGTGGTCAAGACTATCCTGCACGACGGCAGCGCCGAGGTGGAGAAACTTCCGGAGATGAGATGGGAATCAGCCCTGAATCCGGACATTCTCGCTGTCCTGATGGTTTCGCCCGACCGGATGTCGCTGCGGCATCTGTCGGCTTATACCAAACATCTGTCGGAGAATCATCAAAAGACCAACCGATATGACATCGCCTTTTGGAAAAAGGTAATCTACCCGCTGGCAGGGTTGGTCATGGTCGCACTTGCACTACCGTTTGCCGGCGGACACTACCGGGCCACTGGTATCAGTCTCAAGATTTTTTCCGGAGTCATGGTCGGCATCCTGTTTCACATGCTGAACGGCTTGTTCTCGAATCTCGGGGCGATCAATAGCTGGTCACCGCTGATGAGCGCGGCAACGCCATCGGCGTTGTTCCTGCTGGCGGCGGCGACAATGATCTGGTGGGTCGAAAGGCGCTGATTGACGCTCAGGTCATCACCAGTTGGGTACCCGCCAAGCGGTCGTGGAGAAACTGGTGATCACGGTCGACCAAGGCCCAGAGGATACCGATTCCGCCGAGAACGATGCTGGGCCAGCAAAAGAGAAAGCGTAGAAAGGCCTGCGCTGGGCGCACGGTCTGGCCATCACGGGAAACCAGCCGGATTCGCCAGGTTTTCATGGCCAGCGTTTGCCCGCCATTGCTCCAGAACCAGAGAAAATAGATCAGCAGGACGATGAAACAATGAGCCTGCAGGATGATCTGCGCTGCAATGACATGGGCGAAGGCCCCCAATAGGACGTGCGGCAGAATCAACAGTACGGCCAGTACAGCGAGCAGGAGCAGGGACTCATAGAACATGCTGGCTAGACGACGCAGAATGCTTGGCCGTCTGAGGGGTTGCTGCGTCGGCATCAGCGGCTGGTTTCCGCTTCGGATGAGGACGAGGTTCCACTGGCAGGGGTGGCTCCAGCGGCGGGCTGCGGCGGCGGACCTGCCGTTGCCGTGGTCGAAGGAGGGTTGGGGAGGCTGGCTGCCGGTGGTGCGTAGGGAGTCGGTACCGGGGCGCCGGCCGGCGTCGGGCTCGTCGGTGCCCGTCCCGGTCTAGGCACTGGCTTGCTCGCGGCTTGTTGCTTTAGTCTTTCCTTTTCTTCTTCCGGCAGGCTGGAGTATTGCTCCCACTTTTGCCTGAGTTCCTGTTTCTTCTCGGTTGGAAGCTTGTTGGCGGTCATGAAATTCTCGCGTGCCAAGCGCCGCTGTTCGGGCGTCAGCTTGCCCCATTCCTGCATCTGAACCTGAATTCGGCGTTGCTCTTCGGGTGTCATGCTGGCGAAGCGGCGCGTGATGCCCAGCCATTTTTTCTGGCGGTTGTATTCCATTGCATCCCAGTCGTCGCTCAACGGCGCAAGGATGGACTTCTGCTCCACGGTCAGTTCGGTCCACTGCGGCTGCGGCGGGGTGACAATGGCGGACGGGCTGGGCACCTCTGCCCAGGCCGCAAGCGCAAGGAAAGAACTGAGAATTACTGCGACGCTGAGCTTTTCAGCCATGCATCAAAGCCCTTGTCGGTGAAGGCAGCGATCGGCAGATCGTCTGAGAGCAGTGCGCTGTCGATCACCTCAAGCTCGGCAATGCTCTGTTCCGCATACCAGTAGGTGTAGGCGGTGATGCCGAGCACAACCATCAGGGCCAGCAACAGTTGCTTCAGACGCAGTTGCTCGACGTGTTGCTGCAGGAAGCTGCCCGCCCCGGCCAGTACGGACTGGTGGACCACCACCCTTTGTCTGGCGAGTGCGCACTGCCGCGCAACCTCCAGGCGGCTGACGGAACTCGCTGGCAGTTCGTGCAGTCCGCGGTTGAGTTGTTGTCTGATCTTGTAGGCAAAATGCATTTCGTTCATAGGGTGATTCCTTTTGCTTTCAGTGCTGCTGCCAGCGTGTGATTGGCACGCGAACAATGCGTCTTGACGCTGCCCTCCGAGCAGCCCATGGCAGACGCCGTTTCGGCAACATCCATATCTTCCCAGTAACGCAGGAGGAACGCTTCCCGTTGACGGGCCGGCAGCAATTCTATTTCTTTCTCAATTACAGCAAGGACTTGTGACTGCTGCAACTGGTCGTGCGGGGTCTGTGGACTATATGACCCAGCTTCGCTGCTGATGGTTTCGAGCGGATCGTGATCCTCCTCGTCGTTTGGCGAAAGCGACGAGAGCAATGTGGTCCAAAGCGAGCGGACCTTGCTTCGACGATAGTAGTCGCGGATCGTGTTCTGCAGAATGCGCTGGAAGAGCATCGGCAGTTCCGCGGCGGGGCGATCACCGTATTTTTCGGCGAGCTTCATCATCGCGTCCTGGACAATGTCGAGCGCGGACTCTTCGTTGCGCACCGCGAACATGGCCTGTTTGAAAGCACGACGTTCGATTGCGACCAGAAAATCTGACAGTTCGCGTTGGCTGGCCAGAGCGAGAATCCTTGCTGTTGTCGGGTCGGAAGCAGTTTCCGCCGCTGCCGGTTTTCCTGAATACCTTGACCAATCCCAGGCAAAGCTTTAACGTTGCAGCCTTTTTTCGAGCAATTTGCTTGCTGGGGCGACGGCAATGACGATGATGACCGGTGCGGAGATTGTAATCAGGTGCCTGCAGGAAGAAAAGGTCGAATATGTATTCGGCTATCCGGGCGGCGCGGTGTTGCACATTTATGATGCCCTGTTCAAGCAGGATCAGATCAAGCATGTTTTGGTCCGCCACGAGCAGGCAGCAGTGCATGCGGCTGATGGCCTGGCACGTTCGTCGCACAAGGTGGGCGTGGCGCTCGTCACTTCCGGACCTGGCGCGACCAATGCCGTGACCGGTATCGCCACTGCCTACATGGACTCGATCCCGCTGGTTGTGATCTCGGGCCAGGTGCCGAACGAGTATATCGGCCAGGATGCCTTCCAGGAATGCGATACCGTCGGCATCACCCGGCCCTGCGTCAAGCACAATTTCCTGGTCAATGACGTGCACAAGCTGGCGGTGACGATCAAGAAGGCGTTCTATATTGCCAACAGCGGTCGCCCGGGGCCGGTGGTAATTGACATACCGAAGGACGTGACCGCCGCCAAGTGCAAGTTCGAGTATCCCGAAACCATCCAGCTCCGTTCGTATAATCCGGTCGTCAAGGGGCACCTTGGCCAGATCAAGAAGGCAGTGCACCTGCTGCTCGAGGCCAAGCGGCCGATGATCTATACCGGCGGTGGCGTCATCCTGAGCAACGGATCCGAGCAGCTGACCAGGCTGACGCGTCGCCTCGGCTTTCCGATCACCAATACCCTGATGGGCCTTGGCGCTTATCCGGCAACCGACCAACAGTTCCTTGGC
The DNA here is from genome assembly GCF_036625085.1 of Candidatus Accumulibacter necessarius. Taxonomy (NCBI): domain Bacteria; kingdom Pseudomonadati; phylum Pseudomonadota; class Betaproteobacteria; genus Candidatus Accumulibacter; species Candidatus Accumulibacter necessarius. Next base: position 469,397 of record NZ_JAZKUM010000001.1, read on the forward strand.
ATGCCCGGCATGCATGGGACAGTGGAAGCCAACCTGGCAATGCAGCACTGCGACGTGCTGCTGGCCATTGGCGCCCGTTTTGACGACCGGGTGATTGGCAACCCCGAAAACTTCTCGTCCATCCCGCGCAAGATCATCCACGTGGACATTGATCCCTCTTCGATTTCGAAACGGGTCAAGGTCGACTTGCCCATTGTTGGCAATGTCCCCGACGTTCTCGAGGAGATGCTGAGATTGCTGGATGCTGCCAACGCCGGTCCCGACGGCGAGGCCCTGGCAGCCTGGTGGACGCAGATCGCTGGCTGGCGAGCCAAGGAATGCATGAAGTACAGGATGAAGAAGAGCGTCATCATGCCGCAGTACGTCATGGAGAAGCTCTACGAGGTGACAGGTGGCAAGGCGATCGTCACTTCCGATGTCGGTCAGCACCAGATGTGGGCAGCGCAGTACTACAAGTTCGACGAGCCGCGTCGCTGGATCAACTCCGGCGGTCTGGGCACCATGGGGGTCGGTCTGCCTTACGCCATGGGTGCGGCGCTGCAGCGCCCGGAGATGCAGATCGTCTGCGTCACCGGCGAAGGCTCGATCCAGATGTGTATTCAGGAACTGTCAACGGCCAAGCAGTTTCGCCTGCCGATCAAGATCATCAACCTCAACAACCGTTACCTGGGCATGGTTCGGCAGTGGCAGGAGATGTTCTACGGCAGTCGTTACTCGGAGTCCTATATGGATTCGCTGCCAGACTTCGTCAAACTGGCCGAGGCTTACGGCCACGTCGGCATCCGCGTCGAGCGGCCGGAAGACGTCGAGGCCGCACTGCGCAAGGCCTTTGTCGACCACAAGGACGATCTCGTATTCATGGATTTCATCACCGACCAGAAGGCGAATGTCTTCCCGATGGTGGCCGCCGGCAAGGGCCTGGCCGACATGATCCTGACCGAAGACCTGTAGGGGAAAGGCAAGATGAGACACATTATTTCGATCCTGCTGGAGAACGAAGCCGGCGCCCTGTCGCGAGTGGCTGGTCTTTTCTCGGCACGGGCCTACAACATCGAGACGCTGACCGTGGCTCCGACCGAGGACGTCTCACTGTCACGGCTGACCATTGTCACTTCGGGTACCGATGCTGTGGTGGAGCAGATCACCAAGCAGCTCAACAAACTGATCGATGTCATCAAGGTCGTCGATCTGTCCGAGGCTGCCCATATCGAGCGCGAGTTGATGTTGATCAAGGTTCGTGCTACCGGCAAGGATCGTGAGGAACTGAAGCGTCTGGCGGACATCTTCCGTGGCCACATTCTTGACGTGACCGAATCGACCTACGTCATTGAGCTGACGGCGAGCGGTGCGAAACTCGATTCCTTCATTCAGGCGATCGACGCCGGGTTGATTCTCGAGACCGTGCGGACCGGTGTCTGCGGCATCGGCCGTGGCGAGCGTATTCTAAAAGTCTAATCAGACGACCAGTAAAAGAGGAAACCCCGATGAAAGTTTTTTACGACAAGGACGCCGACCTCTCCCTGATCAAGGGCAAGAAAGTCACCATTGTTGGTTACGGCTCACAGGGCCATGCGCACGCGCAGAATCTCAGCGACTCCGGCGTCAAGGTGACGGTCGGCCTGCGCAAGGATGGTGCTTCCTGGAGCAAGGCCGAGAACGCCGGCTTGAAGGTCGAGGAGGTTGCCAGGGCAGTCCGGGGCGCCGACGTGGTGATGATGCTGCTCCCGGATGAGAGCATCCCGCAGGTATATGGCGCCGACGTGGCGCCAAACATGAAGAAAGGCGCTGCTCTGGCCTTTGCCCACGGCTTCAACGTCCATTACAACCAAGTGGTGCCGCGTGACGATGTTGACGTGATCATGGTTGCGCCGAAGGGTCCGGGACATACCGTTCGCTCGGAGTACCTCAAGGGTGGAGGTGTTCCATCGCTGATCGCTGTGCACCAGGATCGCTCCGGCAAGGCCAGGGACATCGCGCTTTCCTACGCGGCAGCCAACGGCGGGACCAAGGGCGGTGTGATCGAGACCAACTTCCGTGAGGAGACCGAAACCGATCTTTTCGGAGAGCAGGCAGTGCTCTGTGGTGGTGCCGTCGAGCTCGCGAAGATGGGTTTCGAGACACTGGTGGAGGCGGGCTACGCACCCGAGATGGCGTATTTCGAGTGTTTGCACGAACTCAAGCTGATCGTCGACCTGATGTACGAGGGTGGCATTGCGAACATGAACTACTCGATTTCGAATAACGCCGAGTACGGCGAGTACGTGACCGGACCCGAGGTGATCAACGAAACGTCCCGGGCCGCCATGCGGGCGGCACTCAAACGGATCCAGAACGGAGACTATGCGAAGATGTTCATCCTTGAAGGGAGAACCAACTATCCGGCGATGACCGCACGCCGCCGTTTGATTGCCCAGCACGAGATCGAAACCGTCGGCGCCAGGCTGCGCGACATGATGCCGTGGATCAAGAAGAACCGTCTGGTCGATCAGAGCAAGAACTGACCTGGTGGCTGGCTAGCCGAGGACGCAGGGGCGGCGGCCAGGTGCCGTCCGCGGCCTTCTTGCCGCTTGCCCATGTTTTTCTACGGTCTGCCAGCCGATCGCATGGCTGGCAGACCGTAGTCCCTGTCGACGGAGAGGCCCGTGCCGAGGTTCACTCGGTTTGAACTGGCCCGAGCCAGTTTCCAGTCAATCACACAATGCCCGAAATCAAGCCTCGCAAGACCCTGTTCAACCCCGAGTTGCGACGTCGAGGCATTTATGTTCTGCCGAACCTGTTCACCACTGCGGCGCTGTTCTGTGGCTTCTTTGCCATCGTTCAGGCGATGAAGGGAAGTTTTGAGCAGGCCGCGGTTGCCATCTTTGTGGCCATGGTGCTCGATGGTCTCGATGGGCGAGTGGCGCGCATGACGCGCACCCAGAGCGCCTTTGGGGCGGAGTACGACTCACTGTCGGACATGGTCTCGTTTGGTGTCGCGCCGGCGCTGGTCATCTACGCATGGGCGCTCAAGGACATGGGGCGACTCGGCTGGATCGCCGCCTTCATTTACTGCGTCGGCGCAGCGCTACGGCTGGCACGCTTCAATACCACGCTCGAAGTGATGGATCGTCGGTTCTTTCAGGGCTTGCCCAGCCCGGCCGCGGCGGCGCTGGTGACCGGCTTCTTCTGGGTCATGATTGACAAGGACATCGCGGCTGCTGACGTGCGCTGGTTTGCCTGTGGACTGGTAATCTTTGCCGGCATATCAATGGTGTCGAATACCCGCTTCTACAGCTTCAAGGACATCAACCTCCGACGCAGTGTGCCCTTCATCTTTGTTGTCGCCATCGCTCTGGGGTTTGCTGTCGTCTCCTACGACACGCCGGTTGCCCTGTTTGGTCTTTTCGTGGCTTATGGCCTCTCGGGGTATGTCCTGGCGCTGACGCGAATAGTCAGGCGCAAGCCACCGCCGGTCACCTGATACCAGCGCTGGCCATTCGGCCAGACAACGGCAATCGCCCGGCCGAGCTGTTTTCACTCTATTGACACCGTGATTCGAAACTGTCTATAGTCCTCCACATGACTTTGTACCGCCTCCCCTCCTGCTGCATCTCGCTTCGTGTCTTGCTGCTGGCAAGGCCGCTGCTGCGCGTCAAGCGCTAAGAGAACCCTCTCCCAATTTGAGCAGTTTCGGCCGGTTGCCCAGCGAGGGCTGCCGTTGCCGGGTCTTACACCCTTCCATCCGGAGTCAGGACATGAAAGAGCATCTGGTAATTTTTGACACCACCTTGCGTGACGGCGAGCAGAGCCCTGGCGCCTCGATGACCAAGGACGAGAAGCTGCGGGTAGCGCGCCAGCTGGAGCGTATGCGGGTTGACGTGATCGAGGCCGGCTTTGCAGCTGCATCACCCGGTGATTTTGATGCCATCAGGACGATTGCCAGGGTGATCACGGGTTCGACGATCTGCTCATTGGCCCGTTCCAACGAGAACGACATTCGTCGTGCGGGCGATGCGATTGCCCCGGCCGCACGTGGTCGCATTCATACCTTTATTGCCACCAGCCCGATTCACATGGAGAAAAAGCTGCGCATGACGCCCGATCAGGTCGTCGAGGCGGCAGTCAGGGCGGTACACTGGGCCCGCGAATACACGGCGGATGTCGAGTTCTCGGCCGAGGACGCGGTGCGTTCGGACGTCGACTTTCTCTGCCGGGTTTTCGGCGCCGTCATCGAGGCCGGGGCGACCACCATCAACGTTCCCGATACCGTTGGCTACAGCATACCGGGGGTATGGGGCGACCTGATGCACACGCTGATCGAGCGAGTACCGGGCGCTGAGCGGGTGGTATGGTCCACCCACTGCCATAACGATCTCGGCATGGCGGTTGCCAACTCGCTGTCGGCCGTGCTGGCCGGCGCCCGCCAGGTCGAATGTACGATCAACGGCCTTGGTGAGCGGGCAGGTAACGCCTCACTCGAAGAAGTGGTGATGGCGGTACGAACCCGCAGTGATCTTTTTCCGGTCCAGACGCGCATCGATGCGACGCAGATTGTTCCGGCGTCCAAGCTGGTGTCGCAGATTACCGGCTACCCGGTTCAGCCTAACAAGGCGGTTGTGGGTGCCAATGCCTTTGCACACGAATCCGGGATCCATCAGGACGGCGTCCTCAAGCATCGGGAAACCTACGAGATCATGCGTGCCGAAGATGTCGGCTGGGCACAGAACAAGCTGGTGCTCGGCAAGCACTCGGGGCGCAACGCCTTCAAGTCGCGGTTGTCGGCCCTGGGTATCGTGCTCGACAGTGAAGAGGCGCTGAATGCCGCGTTTACCCGCTTCAAGGAACTGGCGGACAAAAAGCACGAGATCTTTGACGAAGACCTGCAGGCACTGGTGTCTGATGAAGACCTGACGCCGGATGGCGAGCATTACAAACTGGTCTATTCTCGTGTCTGCTCTGAAACCGGCGAGACCCCGGCTGCAGATGTCACGCTGACGGTCGGTGGCGTCGAGAGGAAGGCGTCGGGGATTGGGAGTGGGCCGGTCGATGCGACCTTCAAGGCGATCGAATCGATCGCCAGCAGCGGGGCGCAATTGCTGCTCTATTCGGTGAATGCGATTACCACGGGTACCGATGCACAGGGTGAAGTGACCGTCCGCCTGGCAAGGGAAGGCCGGATCGTCAATGGCAACGGTGCCGACACCGATATCGTCATTGCGTCCGCAAAGGCCTATCTCAACGCCCTGAACAAACTGCAGTTTCCCGATCGGCTGGACCCGCAGGGCGACGTCTGAAGTCGGAGGTGGCGGCGTGCGGAAGGGGTGCGGGTTCCTCTCGTGCTCTCCGCTCTCACCCTGCTGATGGGCGGGTAAGCCTGGCATAGCCGACGCTGGCGCAAAAGAAGATCAGCGAAAGAACGGTCTCGCTGATCGCCAGCGCCTGTGCTGTTCCGTGCTCTGTGGTGGCGCGCACGATGCCCTCGGTGAAGTACAGCAGGATGAACATCGAGGCCCACTGGTAGGTGTAGCGGCGGCCGTTGAGGATGCCGAACAGTGGTAGCAGCAGCGGCAGACACTTCAGGGCCAGCCATGATCCCCCCGGCTGGATCGGCGCCAGGCGTAGCTCCCAGGCAAGACACAGGAAAATCAGCGCAATCAGGCTGCTGCAGGCTGCCAGATAGAGGCTGCGGATCATCGGCAAGCAAGTTTGAGGGCGATGGTTGCGAGTCTGCGTCCCTGAGCGAAGGCGAGCTGGCGCTCATCGTCAGTGAGTATCGGACTACCTTCCGTGCCGGCCAGATGGCTGGCGCCATAGGGAGTGCCCCCACTGCGTGTGCAGGAAAGCGCGGTTTCGGTATACGGCAGGCCGACCAGCAGCATTCCGTGGTGCAGAAGCGGCAGCATCATCGATAGCAGCGTGCTCTCCTGGCCGCCGTGGGCACTGGCGGTGGAGGTAAACACGCAGGCCGGTTTTCCGGCCAGTGCCCCGGCGGACCATTGGCTCGCAGTACTGTCCCAGAAGAATTTCATTGGCGCCGCCATGTTGCCAAAGCGGGTAGGGCTGCCGAGTGCCAGCCCAATGCATTGTTCAAGGTCGGCTGCCTCGACGTAGGGTGCTCCGGCAACAGGGACCTGCGGTTCGCTGGCGGTGCACACCGTGGAGACCTTGGGAACCGTTCGCAAACGAGCCGCCGCGCTCCCTGTAGACTCTATGCCGCGGGCGATCTGCTGGGCGAGGGCCTGTACCGACCCCCGATGGCTGTAGTAGAGAACGAGAATTTCTGGCATGGCGCTATTTTATCCGTCCGATCCGGACTCTACGCTTCCTGTGGGTTCGCTGCATGGTACTCGTCTCGCGGTGCTCGCGCGAGGGGGCGGCCGCATCAGCGTCGGCCTTGCGTTCACCACACTCACCCCCCAGGCAAGGCTGCTAATCAGACTCGATTGACAGGATCTCGACACTGCTGGTCTGTTCGTGAACACGGGTGCAATGGACCTCGCGGACGAAGACGTTTTCGTCCTCGATGACCAGGATCAGTTTCTGATGCTGTGTTGGCAAGACCCCTGATGCAACCACCAGCAACTCGCTGGAACGTAACCTCGGGATCGCCGGCAGGATGAGGACTCGAAAGTACTCGGTTCCTTCCTGGTTGGAAGGTTGCGCGAGAATGGCGGGCACGGCCCTCGGCGCCAGGATCTGCAGCCCCAGTTCAAGATGCTCCGGGTTTTCCGATACCCCCCAACGAACGATGCCAATCTGCCAGTTCGGGTCAGAGCCTGTCCGGACTGCGGCCACATCGCCGACCGACAGCGCCCCGGTGTGGCCAGAAACATGCATCACAGCATAGCCATCGGGACTTTCGTTGCCAATCAACCAGGTCGACAATTCAACGTCTGCCGCCTCACCTTTACGGCTCAGTAGCCACACGCCTTCGATGCCTGTTGCAACCAGTGTCCGGTGGTCTTGTCTGCGCCGTGGAAAGCGACGTTTTCCGGCATCGCTCCAGCGCTCCGCCAATCGGTGGAGAACGCCACGCCCTGCCGACGTGCCTGCGAACGCCGGCAGGTTGATTTCCTGCGGTAGGATGCCGGCGTCGAGTTGAGCGACCTGTGTCTTGAGCAGGAGGCAAAGGCGGGCGCAAGAAAAACCATCCAGAGGCACTGTCGGAGGAGAAAGCCTGCGCAAGCACGATATGGCCGGTCCATCGCGCGCGGGATCGATCCAGAACGTTCCCGCAGCGGCTGCGGCAGTCGTCGGAAGCGGTTCGATTTGGCCGGTAAACCGTTCAAGGTAGGCAGCGAGGAACAGCATTTCCGGTGGCGTCATCGACGGTGGCTGAGCACAGCCGAGCAGGATGGCTGAACGGTAGATGTCCCGTACACTGCGTGACAGGTCCTTGGGAACGTAGGCGTGCAATTGCAGCCGTCGCGCCGTCGCATAGGTCTGGTGCAACTGCTGCCAGGCCCCGCTTCGAGCCGGCGCGGCAATCAGGCTGCTGACCAGAATCTGTTGCGCGATCGCATTCAGGCTTCGCCAGACGGCAAGACCGGGTGCCTGACGAGGGTCAGACAGCTCTTGGCCCTTTCCCGCTTCCAGCAGTGCCAGCGTGTCATCCGCCAGCATCTGCAGCAGGTCGAGAATGCTTCGAACGATTCGGCGCTCCTTGCGGGGCACCGGCAACACCAGGTCGGTGGCGAGCGATGGCAGCAGCTGGGTGATGACCGTGGCGCTGCGCTCGTACAGCCCGTCCAGTGCTCGAGCGTGTTGCAGCGGTGTTCCTGCAAGCTCGCGCAAAGCCTTCAGATGCGATCGCAGCGACGGGAGTTCGTCGGCAGGATGAGGCGCCAGGGGCAGTTCCAGCCACTGAAGAATCGTTCGTATACCGGGCTCAGGCACAGCGTCCTTATGGGTACCAGAAGTGTTGAAAGCGGTGTCGGTCATCAGGCCACCTACCAAAGGGTTTGCGTCGTGACACTGTCAGTGTTCCCGTTGCGTGCTTCCCGGCGCTCCAGTGCAACCGCGCTGCCGACAGGGCGCAAGTCATAAAATCAATGATTTGCCAGCCAACTGCCGTGGCCCTGATTATACCTGCGAGGTGCGCATGTGGGGGCGGCGAAGTTCGCGCTGCGACAGCCAGGGTGTCGCTGGCAGATGCTCGTAGCCTTGGTCGGCTCGAAGATGCGCTTCATTTCTCGTGCTTTCTTGCTATAATTCCTCCCTTTTCCTGGATTTGGAAGAGACTGACATGGTTGTTATTCGCCTGGCCCGTGGTGGTGCCAAGAAACGCCCCTTCTACAACATGGTGGTAGCCGACTCACGCGCGCGCCGCGACGGTCGCTTTATCGAGCGCGTTGGTTTCTACAACCCGCTCGCTTCAGGCAAGGAGCAGGGCCTGTACGTTGCCATGGACCGCCTTGGTTATTGGCAGCAGCAGGGTGCGCAGGCTTCGCCGACCGTCGCGCGCCTGCTCAAGCAGTCAGCCGCCAAGGTGGCAGCCTAAGCCTTGCCTGCCGGCTGCGCGCCAGACACGACTGCGTCGGCGGTGTTGGCAATCGATGCCCCGGCCAGCGACATCATCGTTCTTGGCAAGATCACGGCAGCCTGCGGTTTGCATGGCGAGTTGCGTGTCTACCCGTTTGCCGATGATCCACTGAGCTGGGCAGCACTGCCTTACTGGTGGGTCGGGCGGGAGGGCGATTCGCCCGATCTGTGGCGTCAGACGAGACTGATCCAGTGCAGGGTCCGCAATGAACTGCTGATTGCCCGCTTGGCGTGTGCGGCCGATCGGACTGCCGCTGAAGAGATGCGTGGCCTCCTGGTGGGGGCCCCGAGAGCAGCGTTGCCGCCGACGGGCGCGGGTGAATACTACTGGGCCGACCTGGTTGGCCTGGAAGTGATCAATACCCGAGATCAATCCCTCGGGCGGATACTTGGTCTGATCGACACGCCGGCCAACACCGTCTTGCGGGTGGGCGATGGCGACAGTGCCGAAAGGCTGTTGCCCTTTGTCGCGGCAGTGGTGCTGGATGTGGGCCTGGAAGCCGGGCGCGTTCGCGTTGAATGGGAAATGGACTGGTGACTTCGTCAGCCGAAGCGCGACCACCGGTGGCGGGGCCGTTTGTTGCTGATGTGGTGACCCTGTTTCCCGAGATGTTTGTCGCCGTGACGCATTCGGGAGTGACCCGCCGGGCCCTGGAGTTGGGGCGCTGGCGCCTGCAGTTGTGGAATCCGCGTGATTTCACCCGGGACAGGCATCGCACGGTGGATGATCGTCCCTATGGCGGTGGGCCGGGCATGCTGATGATGCCGCAGCCACTGGAGGCGGCGATTATCGCCGCAAAAGCCCGTCAGCGGGCGAGTGGCGCGGTCAACAGCCGCGTCATCTGCCTGTCGCCACAGGGTTCACTGCTGACGCATGCGCGGGTGCTGCGCCTGGCACAGGCTGGCGAAGCGGTGGTACTGGTTTGCGGGCGCTATGAAGGAATTGACGAGCGGCTCATCGGCCGCTGTGTCGATGAGGAGATTTCAATCGGGGATTTCGTCCTCTCGGGAGGCGAAATCCCGGCGATGGCTCTGCTGGATGCCGTCGTCAGGCAGCTGCCGGGCGTACTGAACGACGCCGAGTCGGCAGAACAGGATTCCTTTGTCGCGGGTCTGCTGGATTGCCCGCACTACACGCGGCCCGAGGAATACGAAGGGTGGCGGGTGCCGGACGTGCTGCTGTCCGGTCACCATGAGGAAATTCGACGCTGGCGCCTGCAGCAGGCGCTGGGTCGGACGTGGGAGCGGCGCCCCGATTTGCTGGCGGGGCGGTCGTTGTCAAAATCGGAAACGCAACTCCTGGTGCAGTTTCAGGAGCAATGCGGTCAGGAAAATAAAGCGTAAATCGCATGCATGGAGTTCAAAAATGAATCTGATCGAGCAACTTGAGCAGGAAGAAATCGCCCGTCTGGGCAAGGTAATACCCCCATTTGCACCGGGCGACACGGTGGTCGTCCAGGTCAAGGTGAAGGAAGGAACGCGCGAGCGTCTGCAGGCTTACGAAGGCGTCGTGATCGCCAAGCGCAATCGTGGTCTCAACTCGAGTTTCATCGTTCGCAAGGTGTCGTCAGGCGAGGGTGTGGAGCGCACGTTCCAGACCTATTCGCCGCTGGTGGCCTCGATAGAAGTCAAGCGCCGTGGCGACGTTCGGCGTGCCAAGCTGTACTACCTGCGCGAGCGCTCGGGCAAGTCGGCGCGGATCAAGGAAAAGCTGGTCCGCAAGCAGCGCTGAACCGCTGCGTTGCCGAACTGAGCCAAGCGGGGGCAGAGTCGGGAGACTTTGCCCCCGCCTGTTTTCTGGCGACTCAGACGCCTGTGCTCACACGCTTGTCGTTCTCGATCAGCGCGTACGCCGAATGATTGTGGATTGACTCGAAGTTCTCGGATTCCACCACATAGGCATCGATCCGCTGCTCCGCGTTGAGGCAAGCCGCGACGTCGCGCACCATATCCTCGACGAACTTCGGGTTGTCGTAAGCACGTTCGGTGACGTACTTCTCGTCCGGGCGCTTGAGCAGGCCGTAGAGCTCGCAGGATGCCTGACCTTCCACGATGGCGACCAGTTCTTCAATCCACAGGTGGTCGTTGATGCTCACGGTGACGGTCACCTGCGAGCGCTGGTTGTGCGCGCCGCGCTCGGAGATCTCCTTGGAACATGGGCAGAGACTGGTGACCGGAACCGCCACCTTGATTCTTGACTCGATCCGGCCGCGGCAGATCTCGCCTGTCAGCGTCACGTCGTAATCCATCAGGCTCTGGACGCTGGACACCGGTGCCGCCTTGTTGATGAAATAGGGAAAGCTCATTTCGATGTGACCGGTCTCGGCTTCCAGCCGGCCGACCATTTCACGCAACATGGCAGGAAAGTTCTCGACCGAAATCTCCCGTTCGTGGCTGTTGAGAATCTCCACGAAGCGCGACATGTGGGTGCCCTTGAAGTTGTGTGGCAGGCCGACATACATGTTGAACATCGCGATCGTATGCTGGATGCCGCCGGATTTGTCGAGTACCTTGACGGGGTGACGGATCGCTTTGATCCCCACTTTGTTGATCGCGAGCTGGCGGGTATCGGCCGAGCCTTGCACGTCCGCCATTGCGGCCGGGGTTTGTGGGGTTTCGGGGGCGTTCATTGCTACTCCTGGTGGTTATTCTGTGCGCGGACCCGTTGCTTCGCCCGCATCCGCCATGCTGTCCTGGCTCGCTCGCACGGTCCGGACAATGCCATCCCGGTCGAGGCCGATTTCAGCCAGCAGCAGCGCCTGGTCACCGTGATCGATGAATCGATCAGGGATTCCCAGTCGCACGAGGCGAGTCGGGCTGGCGATCTCTTCGAGCACTCGGGCGATCTCGGAACCGGCGCCGCCGATCAAGGCATTCTCTTCGACGCTGATCAGCAGGGAATGTTCCGCTGCCAGGCCAAGGATCAGGTCGCGGTCGATGGGTTTGACAAAACGCATGTTGGCCACCGTCGCGTCGAGTTCTTCGGCCGCTGCCAGCGCGGGTGTCAGCATGCTGCCAAAAGCAAGCAACGCCACCTGCTTCCCGCGGCGGCGGATTTCGCCCTTGCCAACCGGCAGGTCAAGGAGCCGCTTGTCAATTGCCAGGCCGGCGCCGCCGCCACGCGGGTAGCGCACCGCACTCGGGCCGTTGAGGCGGTAGGCCGTGGTCAGCATCTTGCGGCACTCGTCTTCGTCGGACGGTGTCATCACTACCAGGTTGGGAATGCTGGTCAGGAAAGAGAGGTCGAAAGCGCCATGATGGGTAGGCCCGTCGGCGCCGACCAGGCCGCCACGATCAAGCGCGAAGACCACCGGCAGGTTCTGCAGCGCGACATCATGGATCAATTGATCGTAGCCGCGTTGCAGGAAGGTCGAGTAGATCGCGAGGACCGGTCGCAGACCCTCGCAGGCCAAGCCGGCGGCGAAGGTGACGGCATGCTGCTCGGCAATACCCACGTCGTAATAGCGTTCCGGGTAGCGTTCACTGAAGCGCAGCAGGCCCGAGCCCTCGCGCATCGCCGGGGTGATGCCGACCAGTTTCGGGTCGGCCGCCGCCATGTCGCAGAGCCAGTCGCCGAAAACCTGGGTGTAGGTCAGCTTGCCGCCGCTCGGCCCCCCGGCGATGCCGACCTCGGGCTGGAACTTCGATACCCCGTGGTAGAGAATCGGATCCACTTCGGCCAGCTTGTAGCCCTGGCCTTTCTTGGTGATGACGTGCAGGAACTGCGGCCCCTTCAGGCTCTTCAGATTCTGCAGCGTCGGTATCAGCGACTCGAGGTCGTGACCGTCGATCGGGCCAATGTAGTTGAAGCCCATTTCTTCGAACAGGGTGCCGGGTGTCAGCATGCCCTTGACGTGCTCCTCGGCCCGCTTGGCAAACTCGCGCAGCGAGGGTGAGAAATCGAGGATTTTCTCGCCCGCCTTGCGGGCGGCATTGAAGCTGCTGCCGGAGAAGAGGCGCGCGAGGTAGCGGTTGAGTGCACCGACCGCCGGCGAGATCGACATGTCGTTATCGTTGAGGATCACGAGCATGTCGGCGTCCGCCACGCCGGCATTATTCAGCGCTTCAAAAGCCTGCCCGGCCGACATCGCGCCATCGCCGATGATCGCCACCACCTTGCGCGTCTCGCCCTTGATCTTGGCGGCCAGCGCCATGCCCAGCGCAGCCGAGATCGAGGTCGATGAATGACCGACGCCAAAGGTATCGTAGGGGCTCTCGCTACGCTTCGGAAAACCGGAAATGCCGCCGTGCATGCGCAGCCGCGCCATGCCGGCGCGACGGCCGGTGAGCACCTTGTGGGCGTAAGTCTGGTGGCCGACGTCCCATACCAGGCGATCATGCGGCGTATCGAAGACATGATGCAAGGCCACCGTCAGTTCCACCGTACCGAGGTTCGAGGACAAGTGGCCACCGGTCCTGGCAACGGATTCCACCAGGAAAGTGCGCAACTCGTCGGCCAGTTGCGGCAGTTGTCGGCGGTCAAGCTTGCGCAGTTGTAGCGGACTGTTGATGGTGTCGAGAAGAGGATAACGGCTCATGGGTATTTCTTGTCCTGCAGAAGCGCCTGGTGCTGACCAGAAGGAGCAGTCAGAACTTGCGCTGAGTGATGAAATCGGTCAGTTCGACCAGGCGCTGGCTGCGTTCGCCAAACATGGCGAGGGGGACCAATGCCTGCTGCCTGAGCTCGGCAGCCAGCTCGCGCGCCCGTTGGAGCCCGAGCAGACTGACGTAGGTCGGCTTTTCGGCAGCAGCATCCTTGCCCGCCGTCTTGCCCAGGGTGGCGGTGCTGGCCGTGCAGTCGAGAATGTCGTCAACCACCTGGAACAGCAGGCCGGCACGCTTGGCAAAGCGATCCAGTGCGTCGCGCTCAGCCGTGGTCAGCGCCGTTCCGCAGAGGCCGCCGAGCAACACCGCAGAACGGATCAGCGCACCGGTCTTGAGCGCGTGCATCAGTTCGAGCTCGGGCTGGTTGAGTGGCTTGCCGACCGATTCGAGGTCGATCGCCTGTCCGCCAGCCATGCCACAGGAGCCGCTGGCCCGTGCCAGCAGGCGCACCATTTCCAGCTGCCGGTGGCTGTCGCCGAAATCCGCGCGCGCAAGGATCTCGAAGGCCAGCGACTGCAGGCTGTCGCCAACCAGCAGGGCGGTCGCCTGGTCGTACTCGACATGGCAGGTTGGCCGGCCGCGTCGCAGCACGTCGTCATCCATGCAGGGCAGATCGTCATGGACCAGCGAATAGCTGTGAATCAGTTCGACCGCGCTGGCGACGACTTCCAGTCGCTCCGCGGCGCTGTCGGTCAACTCGCCGGCGGCGAAGACGAGCAGTGGGCGAACCCGCTTGCCGCCGCTCAGGCTGGCATAGCGCATCGCCTGGTGCAGACGGTTGGGAATCGCTTCGCCAGGGGGAAGGCAGCGAGCCATGGCCGCTTCCACCTGCGCCTGGACACCCTGCATCCAGTCCGCAAAGGACGGACGAACGAGGTTGGCCGGATGAACGGGTGGCTGGCTCATCTGGCGTCGCCGGCTTCCGGCTCGAAATCATGCAGGGTGCCATTCTCGAGGATCTGGACCTGACGTTCGGCATTGCCGAGTTGCTGCTGACAGTGCTTGAGCAGTTCGCTGCCGCGTCGATACGCCGCGAGCGACTCCTCGAGCGGCAGTCGGCCACCCTCCATGCTCTGGACAATCTGTTCAAGTTCGGCAAGTGCCGCTTCGAATTTCAGGCCGCCAATGGCTGCACCTGCCTCGTCGGAGGTGACCGCGTCGACAGGGGATTCAGAGGTTGGTTGTAGCATGGGAAAGGCTCGGATCAAACCGGCGAAAATAGCCTATTAGTGGGCTTGCGGTCAAATGAAAAACATACCGGGGTGTATGTCCCCTCGGCCTGCCGCGGCCTGCACCACGGCAGACCGCGGCACGGCGCCATCGCGCTAGGGCAGGCGCAGGCTTTGCCCGGCATGCCAGCCGCGCCGCTCCGCTGGCTGCCGAAGCGCCATGGCGGTCGGATTGCGTGCTGCAGACCTGCTGAGCGGGTCTGATGCTAAACTTGCTGATCGGAAAAGGGGAGTCTGCCATGATTGTCATAGAACACCAGCCCAAGCGCGTCGAGATCACAGTCTACGCGGAATTCACGCTTGCTGATTACCAGGAGTTCGAAAGCGCGGCCAATGACGCGATCCAGTTCGAGGGGCCAGTCGATCTGCTGTTTGATCTGCGTGAAATGGCCGATTTCACGCTCGACGTGGCCTGGGAGGATATTGTCTTCGCGCGCGCACACGCCAATGATTTCAACCGCATCGCGGTCCTCACCCATAGTCAGTGGGTTGCCTGGAGCGCGTGGTTGTCACAGATGTTCGTCCGCGCCGAGATGCGCGTCTTCGACGAGGAGCCTGAAGCGCGATCCTGGCTGGCGGAAGCGGCGGGAGAGGAACCGGCGTGAGCTTTTCAACCCTGGTCAGCGCGGCCGTCCTCGCGGGTCACCTGGACGATCCGGGCTGGCGCGTCTTTGATTGCCGCCACCTCCTGACTGATCCTGAGGCCGGTAGCCGGGCCTACGCTGCCGCTCATCTGCCGGGGGCCTGCTTTCTGCATCTGGATCGGGATCTCTCGGGACCGATGAATGGCCGTAATGGGCGGCACCCCTTGCCCGATCCGCTGCTTCTCGCCGACAGGCTGGGCGAGGCGGGCGTCTCGGCCGAGACGCAGGTCGTCGCCTATGACGACGCCGGAGGCGCTTTTGCCAGTCGTCTGTGGTGGTTGCTGCGTTGGCTCGGACACGATCGCGTGGCGGTGCTCGACGGTGGCATCGATCGCTGGCTGGCAGAAGGCAGGCCCTTGGTGACCGATCTGTCGGGTTTCGTGCCAACGGTGTTGGAGGTGGATCTGCGGGACTGGGTAGTGAGCAGCGAGGCGGTACGCCGCAACCTCGACGAGCAGTGCTTCTGTCTGATTGACGCGCGCAGTCCGGATCGCTTTCGTGGCGAGAACGAAACCCTCGACCCTGTTGGCGGACACATTCCCGGTGCGCGCAACCGCTTCTTCCGCGACAACCTCGATGCCGACGGATGCTTCCGTCCGGCTGCCGAACTGCATCGCGAGTTCCTCGCGCTGCTCGCCGGCGGTGAGCCCGAACAGGTCGTCATGTCCTGTGGTTCCGGCGTCACCGCCTGTCACAATCTGTTGGCGATGGCGATCGCGGGGCTGCACGGAGCGCGACTGTATGCCGGGTCGTGGAGCGAGTGGTGCAGCGATCCGGCGCGGCCGCTGGTCTGCCCGATGACCGCTGCTTCAGCCCAGTAAGAGGTCGGCGGCAGCTTCGGCGATCTCGTCGAGCGACAGTTCCCCACCTGGACGGTACCATTGGCTCGTCCAGTTCAACATGCCGAAAAGGAACAGCCTCAGTGGCCGGGACGAGCTGCGGAGCCGGCCGCTGGCCGCCAGCTCGTCCAGCGTCGCTTGCCACGGCAACTGGTAGCGATCGCTGACGGCAGTGATTTCGGCCTTGGCCGTGGCGTCGAGCGAACGCGATTCGTAGAGCAGCATCGGTACCTGGCAATCGCCTTCGAGCAGATTGCCGAGATGGGTGCGGATCATCACCCGCAAGCGCTGCTCCGGGTCGACGAGGCCGGCGCTGGCGGCCTGCAGGCGCCGGTAGCCGGTCTCCAGCCCTTCGATCATCGCCGCCTTCAGCAGCTCCTGCTTGCTGCGGAAATGGTAGAAGGGGCTGCCAGAGCGCATGCCCACCGCCTCGGCGATGTCACGCGTTGTGGTCGCGGCAAAACCTTTCTCGACAAACAGGCGGGCCGCCGCGCTCAGCAGGGCCGCGCGGCGGTTCGCTTCGAGTGCTGCGCCTTGCCGCTTGCGGACCGCCGGCACGGTGCTCAGAGCGTCGCCGCCAGGCGCGTTCCCTGATCGATGGCGCGCTTGGCGTCCAGTTCGTTGGCCACATCGGCACCGCCGATCAGCGACACGGGCACATTGGCGGCGCGCAAGCCCTCTTCGAGATCGCGGCGCGGTTCCTGGCCGGCGCAGATGATCACGTGATTGACCGGCAGGCATTGCGGCTGGCCGTCGACGACGATATGCAGGCCGGCGTCGTCGATCCGCTCGTAGGTCACCCCGGAGAGCATCTGCACGCCACGCTTCTTGAGCAGGGTGCGGCGAATCCAGCCGGTCGTCTTGGCCAGACCGTCGCCAACCTTGGCCGCCTTGCGTTGCAGCAGCCAGACCTGGCGTTGCCCGGTGGCACGGGTCGGCGGTTTGAGTCCGCCGCGGTTGGCAAATTCCGCGTCGATTCCCCACTCGCTCTGGAAGCGTTCGAGTTCGTCCTGGTCATCGTCGGTGTGAGTCAGGAACTCCGCGACGTCGAAGCCGATGCCGCCGGCGCCGATGATCGCCACGCGTTCGCCGGCAATGCGATAGCCCTCGATCAGGTCGGCATAGGAGATCACCTTCTCGTGTTCGATGCCCTGTAGCTCTGGCCGCCGCGGCACGATCCCGGTGGCGAGAACGACGTGCTCGAAACCGGCCTCGGCCAGTTCCGGCGCCGTGCAGGTCCTGCCCAGTTCGAGCGTCACCCCGGCCCTGTCCAGACTGCGATCAAAGTAGCGCAGTGTTTCGCTGAACTCCTCCTTGCCGGGAATGCGGCGCGCCAGGTTGAACTGGCCGCCGATTTCCGGCGCAGCGTCGAACAGGGTGACCCAATGGCCCCGTTCGGCCGCGGTCAGCGCGCAGGCCATGCCCGCCGGTCCGGCGCCAACAACAGCGATCCGCTTTGGTGCGGCGGTCTTCTCGATCAGCAGTTCGGTTTCCCGGCAGGCGCGCGGGTTGACCAGGCAGAAAGTCAGCCGGCCCTCGAAGATCTCGTCCAGACAGGCCTGATTGCAGGCGATGCAGGTGTTGATCTCGTCGGCACGGCCGGCCGCCGCCTTGTTGACGAAGTCGGCGTCGGCGAGGAAGGGTCGGGCCATCGAGACCATGTCGGCAGAGCCCGAGGCGATGACCTCCTCGGCCACCTCAGGCGCGTTGATGCGGTTGGTAGTGACCAGCGGGATGCCGACCTCGCCCATCAGGCGCCTGGTGACCCAGACGAACGCCGCGCGCGGGACCATCGTGGCGATGGTCGGGATGCGGGCCTCGTGCCAGCCGATGCCGGTGTTGATGATCGTCGCCCCGGCGGCCTCGACCGCCTTGGCCAGGGTCACGATTTCATCCCAGGTGCTGCCGCCCTCGACCAGGTCGAGCATCGACAGGCGGAAGATGATGATGAAGTTGGGCCCGGTCGTCGCTCGCACGCGGCGAACCGTTTCGAGTGCGAAGCGGCTGCGGTTCTCGAAACTGCCGCCCCAGCCGTCCTCGCGGAAATTGGTCTGTTGGGCGACGAACTGGTTGATCAGATAGCCTTCCGATCCCATCACCTCGACGCCGTCGTAACCGGCAAGCTGGGCCAGACCGGCGCAACGCGCATAATCGTTGAGCGTCCGTTCGATGTCCTCCTCACTGAGCTCGCGCGGGCGGATCGGCGAAATAGGTGCCTGTACTGCCGACGGCGCTACGGCGCCACGATGGTAGGCGTAACGGCCGGTGTGCAGGATCTGCATGGCGATCTTGCCGCCCGCCTGGTGCACCGCGTCGGTGATCTGCCGGTGCTTTTCGGCCTGCGCTTCGTTCTCGAGTGCAGCCGCTCCGGGCATCACCACGCCATCCTGGTTGGGTGCGATGCCGCCGGTGACGATCAGGCCGACGCCGCCACGCGCACGCTCGGCATAAAAGGCGGCGAGACGGGCAAAGCCCTTCGGCGCCTCTTCGAGACCGGTGTGCATCGAGCCCATCAGGACGCGATTCTTCAGCGTCGTGAAGCCAAGGTCGAGCGGGGCGAGCAGGTGGGGATAGGTGTGGTGACGCATGCGAGGGGTCTCCTGGGACGGGTTGAACGTGGAGCGAGTGACCGACAGTGACTAAAAATTAAGCAAGCAATCGCTTGTTGGATTATCGGTCATTGGCTCCTTGCCCGCAAGCACTCGTCGACTGGTCTGCCTGTGGACGGCATCGGTTTCTCGCTCCCGCGCTGGGTTCGCCGGATCAGAACGAAGCCGTTGCCGAAGCGGGGGCGAGCTAAGCGACGCGAAAAGGCTCGTGCCGATCAGATGTCTGATCTGCATCGGCCACTGGCTGTCCGTTCAGCAGGGTCCCGAAAAGACCCGATGTCGTGCATTCGATCACGCCAGCCTTCGGCCGACCATGGTATCCTGCGAGGCCTTGTGCTGGTCGGGAATCCGTCCGCCAAACCACCAACGTGTCGTCACGAGGGAGAAAGCGCGTGCTGAGGGTCAATACTGCTTGGTGTGGGACAAGTCCCGGGGTTGTCGTAACAGCCCCTGCTTCGGTCCCTGCGCCGCCAGTTAGGTCGGCAAGGAGGGCGATTGCCGGCTCCGGCCGTTCATCGGTGCAGTTTGTGCTCGCCGTGTTGCTCGGCGGACTGGGGCTGTCGCCGGCCAGCGCCGCCACCGTCGGCAACGTCTTTGTCTCTTACTCCGCCGACGGCGTTCCCAGCTACGCCAGTCAACGCCTCGATTCCAGCTACCGGCTGTTCATCCGTGGTGAGAGTCCGCCAGAGAGTCGTGGCAAGCCAGGAAGAAAGCCTGCCGGCGAGAGTCAGTCCGCAGGCAAGCTGGAATTGACGCCACTGATCGAACACTACGCGCGCCTCCACGACGTGACGCCGGAACTGGTGGCGGCGGTGGTGCGCGTCGAGTCGGGTTACAACGCCCGTGCCGTGTCGCCGAAGGGCGCTACCGGCGCGATGCAGTTGATGCCGGCCACAGCTGCGCGCTATGGGGTGACCAACCCCGAAGATCCCGCGCAGAACATCGATGCCGGGGTGCGTCACCTCAAGGATTTGCTGACGCAGCACCGGGGCAACGTCGCGCTGGCACTCGCGGCGTACAACGCCGGCCAGGGAGCGGTGGCCCGGCACGGCGGCCGTATCCCGCCGTATCGTGAGACGATGCTTTATGTCCCGGCCGTTCTGGCGGCGGCAGCTCGCGGGGCCAGGCAGTGACCAGGCCCCTGGCGACGGTTCGGCAGAGCCGGGTGACACGGTCGCGCGCGTCGGCAGTCGTGCCCGCGGCTTCACGTTGCTCGAACTGCTGGTGGTGTTGACGATCATTGGCTTGCTGGCAGCTGACTTCGTTCCGAAGTCTTTCTCGCCATCTCGATCGGAAGCGGCAATAGTGTCGAAGGGGAGATCCGGCAAGGCCGGTTTTACAGGCTGGCGGCTTTTCTGCCTGAGCATTCTAGCGGGGCTGCTGCTGTCGGGCTGCGCGGCGCAGAACGCCTACCGGGAGGGGCAGACGCTGCTCGCCGAAGACCAGGTCGATGCCGGACTGGCCAAGATCCAGGAAGCGCTGGCACTGGACCCGTCTTCCGCCGAGTATCGCATCGCCTATGTGCGAGCCCTGGACCGCGAGATCAATGCCAGCCTCGGGCGGGCCGAGCGCGCCCTGATCGAAATGCGCTACGGCGATGCCGAGGCTGCCTACCGCCGCGTGCTCGCGCTGCAGCCCAGCAATGACCGGGCGCTGGCCGGCCTGCGCCTGATCGAGACCGCCCGTCGGCACGACACCCTGTACCAGGAAGCCGAAGCCGCCTGGGCGAAGCGGGACGTCGACGGCGCCCAGGGCCGGCTGCGCGCGATCCTCGCCGCGAACGGCAAACACGAGCGTGCACTGGCCCTGCAACGGCTGATCGAAGAAAACACCGCCCAGATGGCCAAGGCCTCGGCGCTGTCTGCCGCGTTCCGCAAACCGATCACCATCGAATTCAGGGACACCCCGCTGAAGATGGTCTTCGAAGTCATTTCACGCACCGCCGGACTCAACTTCGTCTTCGACAAGGACGTGCGCACCGACCAGAAGACCACCATCTTCCTCCGCAACAGCACCATCGAGGCCGCGATCAACGTCCTGCTGCTCACCAACCAGCTCGAACAGCGCGTGCTCGATGGCAACTCCATCCTGATCTACCCGAACACACCGGCCAAGCAGAAGGACTACCAGGCACTGATGGTCAAGACCTTCTACCTCGCGAATTCGGATGCCAAGACCGTTGGCGCCACGCTCAAGACGATCCTCAAGACCAAGGACATCGTCGTCGACGAGAAGCTCAACCTGGTGATGATCCGCGACAGCCTCGAAGCGATCCGCCTGGCCGACAAGCTGGTCGCCCTGCAGGACGTCCCCGAACCCGAAGTGATGCTCGAAGTCGAGATCCTCGAAGTCAAGCGCTCGCGCCTGCAGGCGCTCGGGATCAACTGGCCGGATGCCATAGCCCTGCGGCCGCTGCCGCTGGACGGGCTGACGGTGAAGGACCTGCGCAACCTCAACTCCTCGACCATCGGCGCCACGGTTGGTCCGACGACCATTCGCGCCAATCAGACCGACGCCGACGTCAACCTGCTGGCCAACCCGCGCATCCGCGCACGCAACCGCGAAAAGGCCAAGATCCTGATTGGCGACCGCGTACCGAACATCACCTCGACGATCACCGCGACGGGCTTCTCCTCCGAATCGGTGACCTACATCGACGTCGGCCTCAAGCTTGATGTCGAACCGACGATCTATCTCGACAACGAAGTCGCGATCAAGGTGACGCTCGAAGTGAGCAACATCGTCGACAAGATCACCACCAAGACCGGCACGGTCGCCTACCAGATCGGCACGCGTACCGCGACCAGCGTGCTGCGCCTCAAGGACGGCGAGAACCAGCTGCTGGCCGGGCTGATCAGCGACGAGGACCGGCGCAATGCGAGCAAGCTGCCGTTCCTTGGCGACATCCCGCTGCTCGGCCGGCTGTTCGGCAGTCACAGCGACGAGGGGATCAAGACCGAGATCGTGCTCTCGATCACGCCGCGGATCCTGCGCAACCTGCGGCGTGCCGAGCTTTACCTTGCCGAATTCGATGGTGGTACCGAAACCAGTTTCCGTGGCCGGCCCGAGGGTGGTGGTGGCGCCGGTCCGGTGGCCGCCGGGCTTGGCGGCCGCGGCGCCGCCGCGCCTGCTGCCGTCGCGGCGCCTGTCGCGGCCCCTGGCACAGCACCTGGCACAGCACCTGGCACAGCACCTGGCACAGCACCTGGCACAGCACCTGGCACAGCACCTGGCACAGCACCTGGCACAGCACCAGCAGCGCCCGCCGGGCAGAACAACCCGGCCTCGTCGGCACCGGCGGCGCTCGGTTCGCCGCCTGGCGCGGCGGTCAATCGACAGCTCCCGTCGCCAGCCAGCGCCACGCAGGGCGACCCGTTGCTTCCGCCAGACGCCCCGGAGCGCGCCCCTTGACCATTGCTTCCCGCGCGATGAAGCAGTCGCCGGCGTCGCCCCTCTCGCTGCTCTAGTTTTCTCTGAGCGCTTCCCGGGCGCGGCGCAGCGTTTCCGGCATCGGCTGCGCTGCCGTTGCCCCGGGTGCATAGCGCGAGTGGTTGCAGATGGCGAACAGGATGGCGTACGCTTCCAGGCGGCGGTCATCGACCCCTGCCGGGCGCAGGACGCGGGCCACGATCTCTTCGGTGATGGCCGCTGGGTGGACGCCATGGCGGGTAGCCAGATGCCCCTGGAGCGCACGGAACACCGCGGTATGAAAGGCGGCCGGGTCGTTCGCCGCGATCCCGCGTTCGGCCTCGGCAAGCCAGTCTGCGACGGACGGTCCTGCTGATGCCGAGGCGACCGGCGGTGGCTGGCGGGAGTGCCCTGATCGACGCCTCGCCCGCTGAATGACGACGATCAGCAGGAGCACAGCGGCGACGATGGCTGCCGCAACGGCGGCCAGGGGTGCCAGGGGCGTTACGTTGACCGGCGGTGGGTCGCTGGTTTCCGGCGCCATGGCGACGACGGCGGCTGCGGCGGTGACTGCGGTTGTCGGGGCAGCGCTCACCGGGCTCGTCGCTGGCGATATCGGGATCTCGATCGCCTGGCTCGTCAGCGTCTGATAGCGCTCGCGCCGAGGGTCGAAGTAGCTGACGCTCAGCACCGGTATCTCGACCGCCGTGGCCGTTTCGGGAATGAGCACCTGCTCACAGACCAGGCTGCTTTCGGTAAAACTCGCAACCGGAGGATAAGCGCGCACGCCCGGCAAGGAAAGCGCCGGGCAGGAAAAACCGTCAATATTTCCGGCCCCTGCGATGCGCGTCGTCAGGGTGACGGGATCGCCACTCTGGATCGCCTTCGGCGAGACTTCCCTGGCCAGGGTGAAGCGCCCGACCGCGCCGCCGAAACCGGCGGGCTTCCCCTTCGCCGGCAGCGGCAGGACGGTGAAACGGACCGGCTGCGAGCGGACGGTCACCGGGCGGGGCTCGCTGTCACCGAAAAAGGCGGCCGCACCGCTGCCCGGTGCCAGCAGGTCAAACTGCAACTCGGCCGGCCCAAGTTCGATTTCTCCGCTGCGGCTTGCCACCAGCGTCGTCGAAAACTCGTAGGCCGCGTATTCGCGGTCGTTGCGGGTGGTGCTGGCCTGTCGCGGGGGGGCATAGTCGGCGGTCCGGAAGGCCTCGCCGACCAGCCGGGGATACTGGACGTTGCGAATCGACACCGGGCCGGCGAGCAGGGTCACGGTCAGCGGTACCGCTTCGTGCACATAAGCCCGGGTCTTTTTCGGAAGGACCTCGAGGATGAACTGGTCGTCGGGAGCATCGCTCGCCGATGCCGCCGCGGCGCTCTGGCCGAACGGGCCTGTGCCAAGCAGCAGCGCCACGAGCATGGCGCGAATTACCCTCCCGCTCAGCCATCGACTCATTGCTTCACCAGTCCTTGTCCGGTTGCGCCAGCTTGCCGGCGGGATTCCCGGCATGCGGCATGCCTGCCGGCCTTTCGCGCCCGCGAGCCTCATTGAGCAGACGTTCGACCTCCGGCTGCGTCAGATCCCGGCGTGGTTTCCCCTTGCCGAGCGCATCATCGGCGCCGTCAGCCGCTTGCGCGGCGTCCGCCGTCGTTGCCTGCGGCGGGCTGGACGAATCCGCCTTTGTCCGCTCGCCCGCGGTCTTGCTGTCCTGGTCTTTGGCCGCTTCACTGGCCGGTTTTTCGTCGCTTGCCGGCGGCCGGCGGCTGCCTTCTGGCGAGACTTGCTTGTCCAGTGCCGCGAGCCGCAGCCGGACCGCGGCGAGATTGCCGGCAGCATCGGTGGCGTCCGGCTCGCCGGCCAGCGCCTGGCCATAGTCGGCCATGGCTTCGCTCAACAAACTCCTGGCGGCCTGCGGATCACTGGCCGCGAGAAGCTCGCCCTGGCGGAACCGGCTGTTGCCCCGGTTGTAGTGGATGGCTGCGGACAGATCAGGGCCAGCCGTGGCGAGGGCGGTGGCAAACTGCTGTTGCGCGCGCACGAAATCCCCCTTGCGATAGAGGCTGACGCCGAGATTGTAAGCCAGCGGCGCGGCGTCGCTGCCAAGGCTGATCGCCCGATTGAACGCCGACTCGGCGCCGCTCGGGTCGCCGGACTGCAGGCGTGCCGTGCCCTGAGACAGGGCCAGGCTGCTGAGGTCCTGGCGCAGCGTGACGGTCAGTCCGGCCACCGCCAGCAGGCCCAGCAGCGTGTTTGTGAGCGCCCGCATCATGGCTTCTGGCGCCAGGCGAGCAGAGGTTCGCCGAGCAACAGGAGCAAGGCCAGAGCGAGCGGGAACTGGAAACGCTCGGCGAGTTGCTGGCGCGTGGTCGAGCTTGCCTGCCGCTCGCTGGCAGCCAGTTCGTTTCGGTAGAGCGTCTCGAGTGCCTTCGGGTCGGTGGCAAGGTCGAAGACGCGGCCGCCGCCGGCAGCGGCGAGTTGCTGCAGGGCTTCGGTCTGCAGGCGGGTCTTGACCAGCGCGCCCTGGCGGTTCCTGACGAATTGGCCGTCGGCAAGCCGGATCACGCTGCCCGCCGGCGTGCCGGCGGCGAGGCTGTGCACCGTGATGCCGGCGTCGCCCAGGCCGGCAACGCTGCCGAGATCACCGCCGTGGTCTTCGCCGTCGCTGACCACGATCAAGGTGTTGCTGCTCCCCTGATGGGCAGCAAAGACCCGCCTGGCCTCGCTGATGACGCTGCCCAGCGAGGTGCCGCCGAGGGGAAGGGTGTCCGGGCCGGCCTCGGCGAGCATCGCGGCGAAAGTGCCGTAATCGCTGGTCAGCGGGCAGACCAGGAAGGCGCTGCCGGCAAACGCGATCAGGCCGATCCGGTCGCCCTGCAACTGCGAGAGCAATCCGGTCACCGCGTCCTTGGCCGCCGCCAGCCGGGTCGGCTGCAGATCTTCGGCCAGCATGCTGCGCGAAACGTCGAGCGCCACCAGGATGTTCAGCCCGGTGCTCTGCTGCGGCAGCGCGATCAGCCCCCACTGTGGCCGACAAAGCGCGGCAACGATCAGCAGGAAGGCAGCCGCCGGCAACAGGGCGCCGAGGACCGGTCGGCAGGCCGGGCGCTGCGCCAGCGAATCGTCGCCGGCCAGCTGAAGCAGGTCCAGCCGTCGCCGTCGGGCCGTCCGGCGCAGGAGCATCGCTGCCGGCACGAGTAGCAGGCACAGCCAGGCGTAGGCAGGGTCGGCCCAGTTCATCTCAGGGCAAGGTCCGCAGCAGGGTCGTGCGCAGGCCCAGTTCGGCCACGCCGAGCGCCAGCGCGACGAGGAGCAGCGCGGGGAACAGCTCCTCGTACGAAAAAAAGACCTTCTCTTCGATGCGCCGTTTTTCGAGCCGGTCGATGTCGGCAAACGCTTTCGCCAGGACGTCCCGATCGTCGGCCCGGAAATAGCTGCCACCGGTACTGCTGGCGATCTCGCGCAGCGTGCTCTCGTCGAGGTCGGCCTGTACCGCCCGGTAGCTTGTTCCGCCCAGGGGGTCGTCGACCGGGATCACCGCCGGACCGCTGGCACCGATACCGATGGTATGAACCCGGACCCCCAGCGTCCTCGCTGCCGCCGCCGCCAGCTCGGGGGTACTGCTGCCGGCGTTGCTGCGGCCGTCGGTCATCAGGATGATCGCCTGGCTTTTCGCCTGCCCGGCGTTGCCTTCGTCCGGCCCGCTGCGCAGGCGGTTCAGCGCCGCCAGCATCGCGTCGCCGATGGCCGTCCCGTCTTCGATCACGCCGGTCTGCAGTTGCGCCACCGCGGTCTGCAGCCAGTCATGGTCAAGCGTCAGCGGTGCTGCCGGGTAGGGACGGGCAGCGAAGGCGAGGAGGGCGATCCGGTCACCCCGCCGGCCCTGCAGAAAGCCGGCCAGGACCTCCTTCGCGATCGTCAGCCGGTTCTTCCGCGGTTCGCCGCCAGCCAGATCTTCGGCCAGCATGCTGGTCGACAGATCGAGTGCCACCACCAGGTCGACCCCCTCGCTGTGCACCTTGACTTCGCGTTCGATCAGTTGCGGTCGGGCCAGCGCCACGATCGCCAGCGCCAGCAGCAGAACGCGGAGCAGGGGAAGCGCTCGCGCGCAGCGTGCGCGCAGCGTATCGGGCAGCGCCTCGATCCGGGCACCAGTCGCCATCAGAAGGGAAGGCGCTGTGCGCTCCCGGCGGCGGCGCAGCAGCGCCCAGGGCGGCAGCAGCAGCAGCAGGAAGAGCATCTGGGGGTCGGCGAACCGCATCAGGCCGGTCCTGCCAGCGAGCCGTCGAACAGGCTGGCGGCTGAAGTCAGCGCGCCGTCGATTTCGCTCGCATCGGGTTGATGGGCGGCAAACTTGACCCGGTCGCAGAGCGCCACGAGGGGCTTGAGCAAGCCTTGTCCCCGATCGTCGAGGAAAGCGGCGGCCTGCAGCAGCAGTTCGGATGAAGTGAGCCGCTGCGCCGCGATGCCGGTCCGGTCGGCGAGCGTGCTGCGCAGCAGATCGTCGAGGCAGACGATCAACTGGCTGCCTGAGCAGGCGCCCCGTCGGTAGTCGGCGGCAAGGCGTGCCAGCACCGCGCTGGCCTCGGGTTGCCCGTCCGCCCCAGGCGACCCGACGGTGGCTTGCCGGCGGCGCAGCTTGCGTTGCAGCCAGAACGCGCTGCCGGCCAACAACAGGGCGCCGCCGGTCAGGGCGAAAGGCGGCAGACTGTCCACCGCCACCGGCCCGCGGATGTCGTGGATGGCGGCCGCCGCGGGTGGCGCGGGTGGCGCGGGCGTGCCCGGCGGGCTCTCGGCGGCGCCGAGGCCGGCCGCCGCAAACACCAGCGGGATCAGAAAGCGCCGCATGGTCAGCGACTCAGCCGCTGCCGGCGACTGTGGAAGAAGCGGCCGAGGGCCTGCAGCGGCGGCACAACGCTGTCGACGATCAGGTGCTCGACGCCGGTATCGGCACAGACCTGGTTCAACTGGATACGTCGCGTCACCGCATGCTGCCGATAGCGCTCGCGTACCTCGGCCGCAGCGGTGTCGACCAGATGCCGGGTGCCGCTCTCCGGGTCGGCGACGCGCAGCAGGCCGACCGCCGGTAACTGGTCATCGCTCGAGTCGCTCACCGAAACGGCGATCACCTCGTAATGCCGGGCAACCGCGGCCAGCGGCAGGCGAAAATCGCCCACGAGAAAATCCGAGACGACAAAGAGCAGGGAGCCACGCCGTTGCACACGTTCGAGGTAGCCGAGGGCTGCGGCGAGGTCGGTTCCCTGTCCGCCCGGGGATTGCAGCAGCGCGGCGACGAGTCGCTGCGCGTGGCGCGAACCCTTGGCCGGCGGGATGTAACTTTCGATGCGGTCGGTGAAGGTGATCAGCCCGACCCGGTCGTTGCTGCGCACGGCGACGAACGCCAGGAGGGCACAGATTTCGGCGGCCAGCGAACTCTTTGCTCGCCGGGGAGTACGGCAATCGAGCGAGGCGGACTGGTCGAGGAGGATCATGACGGTCATTTCCCTCTCCTCGACGAAGCGCTTGACGAACGGCCGCCCGCAGCGGGCCGTGACGTTCCAGTCGATGCTGCGGATGTCGTCCCCTGGCTGGTATTCCCTGACCTCCTCGAACTCGATCCCGCGTCCGCGGAAAACGCTGCGATACGCGCCGGCAAAGATGCTCGTCACCAGATGGGATGAAAGCATCTCCAGACGGCGCACGTCGGCCGCCGACCAGGACGACACTTCGCGGGGCTGCTCGCTCCTGGCCATCGGCTCACGGTACCTCGGTCTCGGCCAGCAGCCGGTTGATCAGCCAGTCGACCGTGATCCCCTCGGCGTCGGCTTCGTAGCTCGGGATGATCCGGTGGCGCAGGACTTCAGGCGCGATGTCCTTGACATCCTGGGGGACGACATAGCCGCGACCGCGCAGAAAGGCCATCGCGCGGGAGGCGAGGACCAGGTTGATGCTTGCCCGCGGCGATGCACCGTAGGTGATGAAGCGCGCGAGTTCGGCGAATCCGTAGTCCGCCGGTTGCCGCGTGGCAAAGACGAGGTCGATGATGTATTTCTCGATCTTCGGGTCGAGGTAGATCGCGTCGACCAGGGCCCGCATGCGGATGATGTCGTCGGGACGAATCAGCGGCGTCAGTTCGGCCGGCTTGCCGGTGCGTCCGGCGCGCCGCATGATCTCGCGCTCTTCGTCGCGCGAGGGGTAGGTGATGACGATCTTCAGCATGAAGCGGTCCATCTGCGCTTCCGGCAGCAGGTAGGTCCCTTCCTGTTCGATCGGGTTCTGCGTCGCCAGGACCAGGAACAGGTCGTCGAGCGGGTACGAGCTGTCGCCGATCGTTACCTGCCGCTCTTCCATCGCTTCGAGGAGCGCGCTGTGCACCTTGGCGGGTGCCCGGTTGATCTCGTCGGCGAGGACGACGTTGGCGAAGATTGGTCCCTTGCGGGTGGTGAACAGACCGTCTCTCGGATTGTAGATCAGGGTGCCGATGAGGTCGGCGGGGAGCAGGTCGGGCGTGAACTGGATTCTCTGGAAACGGGCGTCGACCAGCTTTGTCAGGCCCTTGACCACCTTGGTCTTGGCCAGGCCGGGCACCCCTTCGATGAGCACGTGCCCATTGGTCAGCAGGGCGACGAGGATCCGCTCGACGAGAAAGCGCTGACCGACGATCACCGTTTCCAGGGCAGCCATGATCCGGCCCAGGAAAGCAGCCTCCTGTTGCACCTCGGCGGTCACGGTTTCAATATCGATAGTCATCTTTTTGTTTTCAGGGGAGTGGCCGGCCCAGTCGCGGCTGGCTTGCCGGGTGGTATCTGGGTGGCATTTGGGTGTTATGTGGGTGTTATCCGGGTTCAGGAGCGTGCGCGCTGTTCATTCCGACCGAAGGGGCTTGCTCAATCCCCGCGAACGAATCGCTGACCGGCCCAGGTGAGCAGCGCGCCCGCGATACCGGCGAGCAACCAGGGAAACGACACCAGGCTGGCGATGACAATGCCGTCCACCAGCGAGATGCCGGCCAGCATGGCCGGGATGACCGGAAACGCGAAGGGGGCCGGACGAGCGTTCTCATGCCGTGCAACGAGGCTGATCAGGACGACATAGACGAACTGGATGCCGCCGGCGACCAGGACCGGTGGCGCCAGCTGGCCGGTCAGGGCGAGCGCGGCGACGACGAAGACCAGCAGGCGGCAGAGAGCCATCAGCAGGACGCTGAAGGGGTTGCCCTTGTGGTGAAAGTCATAGGCCACGATCGCCAGCAGCAGGAGTACTGCGGCCGCCAGGCCGCTCGGCTTCGGTGCCGCCGCGAGCAGCAGGAAACCGGCGGCAAAGAGCGTCAACGTGAGCAGGCGCGCGCCATTCAGCGACACCCGACCGGACGGGATCGGCCGTCCCGGTCGATGCTGCCGATCATGCCCGGCGTCACACAGGTCGTTGAGGCACATCCCCGCCAGGTAGAAGCACGACAGCGCCAGCGCCAGCAGCAGGAACGATGCGGCTTCGCAGCCGCCGCCAGCGAGCAGGCAGGCGGCCAGGACATTGGTCCATACCGTCGGCAGGTTGCTGACCCGACAGAGCGCCAGATAGGCCTTGAACGAGTTCATCGGCTAAGCGGAAAAGACATGGCGCAGCAGCAGATCATGGACGTCGGTGGCAGCGATCACGTCCTTGCCCAGCAGTTGCGGGGCGTTGCTCATGAGCAGGGGTCCGTCGGCGTCATCGTCGGTGAGGCGGCCGTGCGAGCCCTTGACCAGCGTCGCATCGAGCGGGATCACTTCCATCAGATAGCGGAAGCCCAGCAGCTTCCTGGCCAGCGTCGTGGCGATCTTCAGCCGGGGAAACGCGATCGCCGGATCGAGGAACAGTTCGCACGGGTCGTAACCCGGCTTGGCATGGATATTCACCGTCCGGGCATAGTCCGGCGCCATCGAGTCATCGCGCCACCAATAATAAGTAAACCAGCTATCCGCGGCCGCCAGCAGCACCAGCTCGCCGGAACGCTCGTGGTCAAGGCCGTGGGCTCGCTTGCCGGCGTCGTCAAGCACCTGTTCGACGCCCGGCAGGCCGGCGAACAGCTCGCGGACGCGCGCGATGTCCTTCCGGTCGCGCACGTACACATGGCACAACTGATGGTCGGCAACGGCGAAGGCGCGGCTGCTGCCCGGGTCGAGCGTCTCCCGGCCAAGGTCGACCTTCAGCGAAATCAGTCCGGCCTGCCGGAGAATACGATTCGGATGGATCGGCCGGCTGACCGGCGTGATGCCGTATTCGGAGAGGATCACGACGCGGCAGTTGCGCTCCTCGAAGAAGTCGAGCAGGCGGCCGCAGAGCGCATCGATCGCCGCGAGGTCCTTGGCGATGTCGCCCTGTGGTCCCAGTTTCTGCAGGCAGTAGTCCAGGTGCGGCAGGTAGACCAGTTGCAGGCTCGGCCGGAACTGCTCTTCGATGGCCATGGCCGCCCTGGCGATCCACTCGCTGGAAGCGATCGAGGTGGCTGGCCCCCAGAACTGGAAGAGGGGAAAGGGGCCGAAGTCGCTGGTGAAGCGCGCCCGCAAGTCCAGCGGAAAGCTGTAGCAGTCCGGCAGCTTGCGGCCGTCCGCGCAGTACAGCGGGCGTGGCGTGACGGTGTAGTCGGCGTCGGTGTTCATGGCGTACCACCAGAAGGTGTTGGCCACGGTGAAGGCGGCGTCACGACGGCGCGCTTCATCCCACAGCTTCTCCCCCTGGACCAGGCGATTCGACTGGCGCCAGAAGAGCACTTCGCCAAGGTCGCGAAAATACCAGCCATTGGCGACAATGCCGTGGCTCGACGGCAGCCGCCCGGTCAGGTAGGTCGACTGGACCGAACAGGTCACCGCCGGAATGATGGTCCGGATCGGCGCGCTGTTCGGCAGCAGGGCCGACAGCCGCGGCGTCTGCTGGCCGCTGAGCAGACGCCGGCTGAGCCCGACGACGTCAAGGACGACCGTGCGGTGCATCAAGCTGCGCCTCCAGCCAGTGAAGTTCGCGAATGATCGACGCCGTCACCGAACCGCTGCGGAGCTCGGGCGGCAGGACCTCCCAGGTGTAGGTTTCGACCTCCAGCAGCAGCTGTGGCGGCAGCAGCGGCAGGATCTCCTCGATGAACGAACGCGTCGTGCCATGGCCGCCGGCCTCGGCAACAAAGATCGGCACGTGGAAATGGCAGCGCCATTCGTCGCCGGTCGCCACCGGGTGCCGGGCGATCGCCTCGGGCAGATCCTGGTAACGCGACAGGTCGCCGTTCCGGCTTCTGACCACCACCTGATGCAGATAGCGGGGCTCGTCGAAAGGCTTCAGCGCTGTCGGCGTCGGCGCCAGGAGCCTGAGCGCCGAGGAGACCTGGACCTTGGCGATCCGTACTCCGGCAGCTGCCAGCCGCGCCAGCGAAGCGGCGGGCGTCTCGAATTCGACCGCCTGATGGCAGCAGTCATAGCAGACGCCGATCAGGTCACGCAGGTCGGGCGGCAGAGCGAGCGCGGCAAGGAAGTCGCAGACCTCGTCGGTGGTTTCCAGCAGGCATCCGGGTTCCGGCTCCAGGGCGAGGACGATCCGCACTCCCCGGGCCCGGCGCAGCGCCTGCAGATGGCTGAGCACGGTGAGGATCTGTTGTCTGACCGCCGTCAAGTCCTGCTCGCTGAAGCCGCCCTTGAGGCCGACCGGGACGGTCGAGATCGACCCGGTCATGCCCTCCGGCAACCATCCGGCGAGCAGGTCGGCCAGGCAAATGGTATAGGCCGCACGTTCCGGACGTCGCCAGTCCGGCAGGTAAACCTGTTCCTTGACCCGTTCCCCGTGGAAGGAACCGTAGGGGAAACCGTTGACCGTCGGGACAAAACAGTCGTTCTCGCGCAGCCAGTCGGTGAAGCGCCGCTTTTCCCCCGTCGTCAGTTCGACTGCCGCCCGCTGCGAAAGCCGCAGGCCGATCGGAAACGGCTGCTCCGGTGACACCGCCGCCTTCACCGCCGGGACGTGCTGTCGCAAGGCGGTGAAGGTTTCCGCCCAGCTGTCGCCGGGATGGATGTTGCTGCAGTAGGTGATCAGTCGGCCTGAAATTTTGGACATTGGCCAAGGAAGCTCTTGGGATTCTCGTAGAAGACCTGATTGACCGCCGGCTCCGGATGTCCGCGGCGACGCATCTCGTTCGCGCACTTGAGAACCGACAGCGGGTCGCTGACACTCCAGTCGGCCGAGGAATTGATGCAAATCCGGTCGGTGCCGTAGATTTCGACGGCGTCGATCGCCCGTTCGGGACTGCCTTTGGAATTCGGATACAGGGTCAGCCCGAACCAGAAACCACGGTCCTTGATCTCGCCGATCGTATGTTCCTCGGCGTGATCGATCAGCACGCGGGCCGGATCAATCCTGGGCTCCGCGCGGATGATATCCATGATGATCCGCGTCCCCTTCAGTTTGTCCTCGAGATGCGGCGTATGGATCAGGATCAGTTCGTTGCGCTCGGCGGCCAGCGCGAGTTGTTTTTCCAGCACCGCGATCTCGTTGCGGCTGTTCTTGTTCAGCCCGACCTCGCCGATGCCCAGCGCGGTTGGCCGGTCGATGTACTCCGGCATGATCGCCAGCACGTCTTCGGCAAGCTTCAGGTTCTCCGACTCCTTGGAGTTGAGGCCGATCCAGCAATAGTGCCTGATCCCGAAGCGCGCTGCCCGCGCCGGCTCGGTCACCGTCAGCTGATGGAAATAGTCGCGAAAACTGTCGGCCGAGCTGCGGTCAAACCCGGCCCAGAAAGCCGGTTCGGCGACGGTGTGGATGCCGCTGATGGCCATTTTCAGATAGTCATCGGTGGTCCGCGAAACCATGTGAATGTGCGGGTCAATTGCCTTCATGCTGCGCTCCTTCCCACGCGCCCCAGGCCTTCAGCCCGACCGCGCTGTCGAGCGGCTCGCTGGTCGGATCGCTGAGCGACAACTGAACTGCCCTGGTCCGCTCGCCCGGCGACTCGACGAGCAGTCGCAGCGTCTGCATTAACGCCTGGTAGCGGTATTCGGCCCGGGCCTCGTCAGCGCCCGCGTAGCGGTCGATCCTGTCGAGGAACGAGGCGATATCGAGCACTCGCGAGCGGTTCTCGATGAAATATAGATCGAGCACTTGAGGCGCCGTCAGCGGACGGTAGGGGTCATTCATCTGGGTTCTCCTTGGGCAGGGTGATCCGACGCTGCCGGCCGTGGTCGGATGGTCACCCCGGAAATGAAACCCGCAGTTGGCAGGCGGCTCATGGCCGTCAACGGCGTGGTGGTTGTCTGGCGTGAAGCATGGGAAATTCGATCACGCGGGCAAAAGTATATGCTGCGGCGAAGACTCCGGTCAATCAGGCGGCGAAATGGGCTCCGGTGGCAGGCGAACGCCACGGCGCCGCGGTGATCAGTTGCCGGGTGCCTTCTCCGGAGGCCGATCCAGGCCGACCCTCTGGGAAAATACGCCAGCCCTCGACGCGGCGCGCGGGCAGGGGGTACGCTCGAGCGTTCGCGCCAACTGGTTATTTCTTCTGGGCAGTGGCGCCGGCCGAGGCGCCTCCGGTGGGCTGCCCCGGTCTGATATAGACCATCTGCTTCTTCCCGTCGGCCTCGACCTGCAGGCGGACAACTTCTCCTCGTGCCAGGCTCGCGCTGACCTCGGTGGGCCCTTTTGCGTCGCGTTCCGGTTGGCCCGGGAAGAAGCCCGATACCCGGGCGTCGCCCGGCAAATCGAGCAGTGGGATCAGGGCTTGACTCAATTCGGCCTCGCTCGCCCCCGGAGTGGCGGCAACGCGGCCGATGGTCTTCAGGACTTCGGGCGTTGCCTCGATCGCACGCGGGAGGCGATGGCCTTCCGGTTGAGCCGGAATCGTGGCTGCCGCCACCGGCGGGGTGCCGCCACCGGCTCCCCACTCGAGATTCACGACGCGGGGTCCCTTCGGTGTCTCCAGGCGAATCCCGGTTGGCAGAATCTTTGCGACCGAGCCAATGTCGGGGAGCTTGTCGCCGGCCCGGACGATCTGTTGCTCGCCGTTCGGAAACTCGATCACGGCCCATTCGGACTCGCCTGGCACCATGACCACGCCGGTGAGGCGTATCCCCGACGGATCGCTGCCCGCAGCTACTGCCGTGGCGCTGGCGAATGCCAGCCCCAGGGCGATCAGGCGGCATATACGGTGGGTGTGGCGGAGCATTGGCGTGTACATGGAGTCGGGGTCAGGCAAAGCCAGCCAGGACAAGCGGGCGGGAGTGGTGGGTGACGCGGGTAGCGGGCGGCGCGCGAAGCGCGCGCCGCGTCCAGGACAAGGGGATCAGCTCCTGCGCCGGCGAGCGACACCGAGACCGACCAGACCGAGGCTCAGCAGGGCGAGCGATGCCGGCTCGGGGATGTCAGCGGTCTGGGAGAAGCGCTGGTCAAAGGAGAAAAGGTTGGCATTTTCGGTCCCGGCCGTAGCCCACACCAGAATGTTCTTGGTGACGTAGACCGAGCTCTGCCGGGCGAAGGAGTCCGAGTCTTTCAGTTTGGCCGTCTGACCTTGCCCGTCCAGATAGCTGAACTCGACGTCGATGACAGCCAGGTCGTCCGACCCGGCGGCGGTACCGACCGACTCCAGGATGAAGCTGCCGACATCCTCATTGCCCTGACCTGGCGCAGAAAACCCATAGCTGGCGCCATAGTTGTCCATGGATACGCCAGCGATTTTCAGGTTGGGATCGAGCGCGGTGACCATGAAACCGAACGAGTAGTCAACGAAGGCATAAACGCCATCGCCAGTTACCGAGAAGTTATCGCCCGAGAGGGCGAAACGCAGGCCATAGTCACCGCCGTCGTCAAGAGCCGTAACGCTGATGTTGGCGGTGTTGAAGGGGCGGCCATCAGACGAAATGACCGGTTTGTCCGTCCAATTGTCGAACCGCTTGTCACCGACGGTGATACTGCCGCCCGCAAGCAGGGCCTGCAGTGTAGTCTGAGTGTCGATGGCCTGGGCGCCGCCGGCGGCGACCGCCAGGGCCAGGGCTAGAAGAGTTTTTTTCATGAGGGTAGCTCCTTAAAGGCTTAAATCTGTAATACCCCCGGCGGGGCCGGGGGGAGGCAGAGAAGGTTATGGCTTGGGCGGCAGCGGCGCCTCGATCGCGCAGTTCAGCCGCGTGCACCTCGGGATGCAGACCTTGACGTCGGCAGGCGTGATCAGGCCGTCACCGTTGGCGTCGCGCTGATCATTCGGGCCGCTGGCTTTCTGGCCGCGGGCTTTGCTGATGATGCTGAGGTCCTTCTGGTCGATGTCGGTGTCACCATCCGCGTCGCAACGTGGGACGATGTCGCAGGCATCGCCGACGCCGTCGCCGTCAGTATCTTTCTGGTCGGGGTTGGGCACGGCCGGGCAGTTGTCGACGGAGTCGCACACGCCGTCGCCGTCGCTGTCGACACAGCCACCACCAACCGAGCGCTGCAGCACGAGCAGGGCATAGGCCTGGGCGGAATAATCATTCCAGCGGCTCGTACCGTTGGCGTCGACGTACTGTCCGCCCAGCACCTGGTGAGTCAGGATCGTGTAAGCGTAGTCGAAGTAAACCCGCTTTGGCTCAGCCGCATCGCAGTAATAGCCGTTACCACCGGCACCGAACAGCGGCACACGCGGGATGGTATTACAATCGAGGTGGACTTCACGATCTGCAAAAGCCGGCGCAGCGCCTGGCGGCAGAATGCCGATCTTGGCCGGGGTGAGGTTCGTGTCAGGAATCGGCGTTGCACCGGAATCCTCGATGAAGGAGTACGCCTTGGACGAACTCCACAGGTAGTACCAGTACGACTGCCAACCGGTCGAGGTCGGCTCTATGTTCGTGTAGCGGTAGCGGTTGCGCTGCCACTCCAGGTAGCCCTGAACGCTCGGGTCGTTCAGCGTAGCGCCGCCGACGATTTGAATCCAGGTCCCGGAGGCGGTCTGTTGGGCGGAGTTACAGTTCCCCACGTTATAGCCATGGCCGCGCTCCGTCGGCGTCAGGATTCCGCCAGCGGAGCACGCCTCGCCGGCGAGGCCATTGGCTACGTAAGCATTCTTGGCAGCGGTAGCCGCTGTATTCAGCTGAGCCAGCCTGCCAGCGTCAGCATAGCTCCCGGAGGAATAAACACTGCGCACTGACGCGAGGCCTGCCACGACCAACTGGGTAGTCGAGGAGTCGAGACAATCCAGATAGCCGTAGATGGCGCCATAGCACCAGTAACCGCCTCCATTCTGAGCCGCTATCGTGCGGTCAAATATGGTGTTGATGGCCGCCGGAACCCCCGGATTGGGGCCGCCGGTGAGCAGGTAGACCGACAGGGCCATCATGTCGGCCCCGTCACGGTAGGCATACTGGGCTGCCGTCACGTGATTAGCCAGAATCCAAGCCACGGCGCTGTCCATGCGCGTCTTGTCGGCCGCCGACGCCGCGGCGTAACCCTGGCTCAGGGCATTGGGATCGTTGCCCTGGCGCTTCTCGAGCAGAGCCAGCAGCGACAAGCCGGTGGCATCCCCGGCGCCGCCCGTGTAGGCGCCGTTGGCGTCCTGCCAGGCGAGTCCATTGTCGATGGACGTTGCCACGTCAGTGCTGAAGTTGGTAACAACGGCGTTAGCGCCGCTGCCCACCGTCAGCAAAACGGCGGCGGCAAGCGCACTTATCTTCAAACTTGATTTCATTATATTTACCCTTTCTGTCCCTGTTGCTGAAGTCCGCCCTCGTGGGCAGTGTTCCCGCGTCGTCGCACCGCCCGGATACGTAACCGGCGCTCCCGGAAGTCAAAGCAAGTTTCGTGCCCATTTCGTTTCCGACATTTAGTCGATTGATTTAACGATGAAGTGTGGTTTAGTCATCGTGCGGTGCGCGACTCAAGTGTAAGGTTTTCCGACACCCTTTTCGCTCTTTGAGGACCCAGTCGGAGATGTTGGCTGCGGCGCAGGGTTGGGATCAGGGCTGAGGCAGCCAGGACAGGCCACCCGGAAGCACGGGCGGCGCGCCCGGATCTGGCGCGCCGCACCGGAGACAATGGAAGGAAATCAGCTTCTGCGTCGGCGAGCGACACCGATGCCGAACAGACCCAGGCTCAGCAGGGCGAGCGATGCCGGCTCGGGCACGTCCTGCTGCGAGAAGCGCTGCTCGATCCCGCCCAAGGTGGCCGTGTCCGTCACGTCCATGGACCAGACGAGGAAGTTCTTCTTGACCCGGATCTCGTCCTGCGGCGCGAACGCCGCCGAGTCTGGCCAGTTGCGAGTCTGCACGTCGTCCAATACGCTGAATTCGATGAACTTGTGGGCCAGCTGGTTGCCCTGGAGGTCGTACACCCACTCCTCGACCGCAATCCCGAGGTCGTTGAGGCCGTCAACGGTCCACGTCAGAACGCTGGGAGGATTGCCGAAGTCGAGCAAGTTGTCTTTGATCTGCTTGCTCCCGATCGTCGATACGTTGAATTCGATCGTGAAATCGCGATAGGCATAGACACCGTCGCCCGTCACCGTCATCTGGTCAGTGAAGTCGATATTGATGCCAGGCCCGGGGTTGTCTCCACCGTCGGAAAGTGGCGTCACGAAGATGTTGTTGAGTTGGATTGCGCCCTGGGGATCAGACGCGCCGAAGAATGTCTGCTTCCATTGGCTGAACACCTTGTCGCCAGCAGTGATGCTGGTGACGTTATTGGGGTCGTCATAGATCAGGTCATACAGGCTAATCGCTCCTGGCACTGTGTTAACGGCCTGGGCGCCGCCGGCGGCAACCGCCAGGGCCAGGGCGAGAAGAGTTTTTTTCATGAGGGTAGCTCCTTAAAGGTTTAAATCTGTAATACCCCCCGGCGGGGCCGGGGGGAGGCAGAGAAGGTTATGGCTTGGGCGGCAGCGGCGCCTCGATCGCGCAGTTCGGCCGCGTGCACTTCGGGATGCAGACCTTGACGTCGGCAGGCGTGATCAGGCCGTCACCGTTGGCGTCTCGCTGATCATTCGGGCCGCTGGCTTTCTGGCCGCGGGCTTTGCTGATGATGCTGAGGTCCTTCTGGTCGATGTCGGTGTCACCATCCGCGTCGCAACGTGGGACGATGTCGCAGGCATCGCCGACGCCGTCGCCGTCAGTATCTTTCTGGTCGGGGTTGGGCACGGCCGGGCAGTTGTCCTTGTCGTCGCAGACGCCGTCGCCGTCGCTATCCGAGCAGGCGCCGCCGGTCGAACGCTCAAGCACCAGCAGCGCGTAGGCATGGTCGACCGCTGTGTTCCAGGTTCCATTCGGGTTCGGGAACTGCCCGCCCGCGTTCTGCAGCGACATCAGCCGATACGCATAGTCGTAGTACCAGCCCTTCGACGTTCCGAGATAGTAGCCCGCCCCGCCGGCGCCACGTGTCAGTGGCCGCGTGTCAGTGGCCGGGTCGCGATTCGCCTTACGTGCGTACCCGCAGGCGTTCAGGGCAGGCAAGGTGCCCATATCTGCCGGGTCTACGTTCGTGCCAATCGCCGCGACCTTGGACTTCTCGATGGTCTCGAAGGCCTTGGCTGACGACCACAGGGCATAGAAGTAGGCCTCCGCCCACCCCTGGTTGACGGTGTTGGTGTCGTAGTTGTAACCGTTCTGCAGCCAGCGCAGGTATTGCTGCACCGCCGGATTGTTGACGTCCTTCCCCGAAGCCATCAACTGTACGAAGGTACCCGAGCCGGTTTGCTGGCTCGACGCGCCGTAGCCGTTGACCTGGTAGCCATGGCCGGCGCAGCCCCCGGCACCGCAGGTCGCCGCTTCCCACAGGCAGCCCGAGGTGACCTTGCCGTTCGCCGCGTAGCCGTCGGAGACGCGGGTCAGGGCGGCATCGAGGCCCGGAATCCGGTTCTTGTCAGCGGATTCACCCATGGCGCTGTAGAATGCTTTGGCCGCCGCCAGCCCGGCACTGGTGAACTGGGTGGTGGACGAGTCACAGCCCGGATTGGTGTAATTCCAGAAGCCCGCACACGATCCCGCCGCAGGCGTGCCGGCACTCTGTTGCGCCAGAGCGCGGTCGACCACCGTGTCGATCGTGGCCCGCGCGGATCGACCCGCACAGTTGTAGCCCGCCGGCGCCGCAGGAACATCGGGACCGCCCGTGCTCAGGTAGACCGACAGACCCATCAGGACCTGGCCGTCGTAGTAGGAGTAAAAGCTGCCCCGGTCGCCGTAGCTGCCGTCGTCGATCAGGATGCAGGCCGCGTTTTGCGCCAGCGTCTGGTCACCCGGTACCGTCAGCCCGGCGTAGCCGGCGGGGATGGTCTCCTTCTGCAGCAGAGCCAGCAGCGACAATCCGTTGCCTGCCGTATACGCGGTAAAGTAGCTATTGGCGCGCGCGAATTGCAGGCCGGCGTCGATGGCGTCGTTGACGTCCTGCTCGAAGTTGGTCAGCGCCTGTGCGCCCGTCGCGCCCGCGAAAAGGAACGCGGCGGCCAGCGCCTTGGTGATGCTTCGTTGTTTCATGATAAGTACCCTCTCAAATCTTTCTTTTCAAGACCGCCCTGATGGGCAGCGTTCCCGCGTCGTCGCTCCGCCAGGGCACGTAACCGGCGCTCCCAAAAGACCACGCATGTTTCGTGCCTACTCTCTCTTCGCCATCTATGTAATTGATTTAGAGAAAAGGCTGGAGTCTCTCTGCAGCGGCACCGGATTGAGGTGTAAGATTTTCCGACAGAGTAATTAAAGTAAATTCAGGGACAGTATATTCAACTTCCCGGGATCACAAACACGGCCAGGAGGGCCAAGATGGCGAGAATTGCGAAGGTGGTGGCATCGGGTTATCCGCATCACGTGACACAACGGGGTAACCGTTGCCAGCAGACTTTTTTCTCCGATGACGATTATCGCGAGTACCTGCGCCTGATGTCAGCTTCGTGCGCGCGTACCGGGACGGAGGTCTGGGCTTACTGCCTGATGCCAAACCATGTCCACCTGATCATGGTGCCGCAGCATTCCGATGGGCTGCGAAGTGCGATCAGTGAGCGCAGTTCGACCGCAGGCTGCGGCCGCAGAAACGCGGTCCAAAGCCGAGATCGGAAACCGGCGAGTAGCGCGTTCCTTGCTGATCGGCGCCGCGGGTCGAGTTAACTATTGTCTGTCCCCGAATTGCCTTCGACGAACACGGCGTCCAGGGTCTGTGCGTCGAGCACCTGCTTCGCCCACGCCTCCAGGCGCTCCGGTTCAGCGCCTGCGAGCTGGGCCTCGACCCAGGCCGGCAGGGAGCCGAAGCGCCAGGTCAACAACTGCTTCAGCAGCCGTGCCTCGCCTTGCTCGATTCCCTTTTCGATCCCTTTCTGGATCCCTTTCTGAATCCCTTGCTGGATCCCTTTCTGGATCCCTCTCTCCGTCGCCTGTTGTTCCCATTGCTCTGCAATCGTCAGCATCAGTTCATCTCCACCGTTCAAAGTTTGCGTCACCGCCTGGCGCAACTCCTCACCGCTCAGTCGGTCGATACTTGCCGCCTGCGCCAGATAGCGTAGAAGCGTACGTACATAGTCCAACCCCATCGAGTTTTGCGCCAAGTCCCGCAGCAGTCCCAGAATTCCCGGCAGCCGTTCGCGCAACTCATCCCGGAAGATGTACTTCAGGGTCGAAATTCAGGGACAGTATATGAAACTTCGCGGGATCACTAACACGGCCAGGAGGACGAAGGTGGCGAGAATTGCGACGGTGGTGGCATCGGGTTATCCGCATCACGTGACACAACGGGGTAACCGGCGCCAGCAGACTTTTTTCTCCGATGACGATTATCGCGAGTACCTGCGCCTGATGTCAGCTTCGTGCGCGCGTACCGGGACGGAGGTCTGGGCTTACTGCCTGATGCCAAACCATGTCCACCTGATCATGGTGCCGCAGCATTCCGATGGGCTGCGAAGTGCGATCAGTGAGCGCAGTTCGACCGCAGGCTGCGGCCGCAGAAACGCGGTCCAAAGCCGAGATCGGAAACCGGCGAGTAGCGCGTTCCTTGCTGATCGGCGCCGCGGGTCGAGTTAACTATTGTCTGTCCCCGAATTGCCTTCGACGAACACGGCGTCCAGGGTCTGTGCGTCGAGCACCTGCTTCGCCCACGCCTCCAGGCGCTCCGGTTCAGCGCCCGCGAGCTGGGCCTCGGCCCAGGCCGGCAGGGAGCCGAAGCGCCAAGTCAACAACTGCTTCAGCAGCCGTGCCTCGCCTTGCTCGATTCCCTTTTCGATCCCTTTCTGGATCCCTTTCTGAATCCCTTGCTGGATCCCTTTCTGGATCCCTCTCTCCGTCGCCTGTTGTTCCCATTGCTCCGCAATCGTCAGCATCAGTTCATCTCCACCGTTCAAAGTTTGCGTCACCGCCTGGCGCAACTCCTCACCGCTCAGTCGGTCGATACTTGCCGCCTGCGCCAGGTAGCGTAGAAGCGTACGTACATAGTCCAACCCCATCGAGCTTTGCGCCAAGTCCCGCAGCAGTCCCAGAATTCCCGGCAGCCGTTCGCGCAACTCATCCCGGAAGATGTACTTCAGGGTCAGCAGTGCCGTGTGCAGCATGACCGCACCCCGCAGCTCGTCGTCTCGGTAGCCGCTCAAGTCGATCAGGTGATAGACACACGCTGGCACATAGGCACGTAGCGCCGGGGCGTCCTCGACCTCGTCGGCGAATTGCCGGCTGACGCGCCAGGTCGCCGCGCCGTGATAGACCACGACCGGTACGACAACGGGTAGGCGACCGGAATTCCCGGCGTTCAGCCATTGTTCCCAGATCCGCACCCGGTAACGCAGGAGGTCCAGGCCGATTCGCGACTCGACATAGCTCTTGTGTTCGAACAGCACGTGCACATAGCCGGGGCCGCCGTCGCGGAGATCGACCGCGTACAGCAGGTCCGCGGGATGCAGCGCGAGTTCAGGATCGAGAAACGAATCCTTGGCAGTCCGCAAGGTTTTCCAGTCCAGTGCCTGTACTGCTGCCGCCGGCAGATAACGTTCCAGGAACTCCGCCGCCACCTCGGTTCGCCCGAACACCGCCTTGAAGAAGCGGTCGTGCGGGCTGTTCAAAGCTGTCATCTGCGATCTCCATCAATCGCTCGAATTCTATCCTACCATCGGCAGCGCAATACGCTGACAGTAACGGCGACTGCAGTAAATTCGGGAGTAAATCCGGGGACAGTATACTCAGCCGCCCGGGATCACGAATACGGCCAAGAGGACGAAGGTGGCGCGACTTGCGAGGGTGGTGGCATCGGGCTAGCCGCATCACGTGACACAGCGGGGTAACCGTTGCCAGCAGACTTTTTTCTTCGAAGAGGATTATCGGGAGTACATGCGCCTGATGTCAGCGTCGTGCGCACGTACCGGGACGGAGGTCTGGGCTTACTGCCAGATGCGGAATCACGTCCACCTGGTCATGGTGCCGCAGCATCCCGATGCGGTGCGAAGTGCGATCAGTGAGGCGCATCGGCGCTTTACGGTTGCGAACTGGCCAGAGTACCTGAGCGAAGCGACGGATCAGTCTCTGGCCGAAAAGATCGATGCGCACACCCGGACGGGTTGGCTGTTGGGCGGAGAAGCCTTCGTCGGCGAACTGGAAGCGCACCTCGACCACCGGCTGCGGCCGCAGAAGCGCGTTCCGAAGCCGAGATCGGAAACCGGCGAGTAGCGCGTTCCTTTCTGATCGGCACTATGGGTAGAGTTGACTATACTGTCCCCGAATTGCGAAATAAAGGGACAGTATACGTAATTCCAAGAGGCGCTGATCATCATCGGCCAGCGGGTCACAATGACCCGCATGGTCATACCAATGGAGTCGCCAAGGTCACCGAGACCAGCGCGGCCACTTTCAGACAGCAGGTGAGCGAGATGCTCGATCAGGTACGTTAGCGGCATGACTGCCTCGTTATCTTTCGATGCAGAGTGTGCTTGATCCGAACGGCGCTACTTGGTCCACCCGGTCACCGGCGTCACCGGCACGAGTTCCATATCGACATAGGGCCGAAACGGCGCCTGAATCTCTTCCAGCAGGGCCGGGTCCTCGGTTTCGAGCAGCGCGAAGGTGCGTGATCCGTCGTTGGCCGCCCAGTCCTTGTGCAGCACGAGTCCGGGCGGGATGCCATCGTAGAAGCCTTGCGCCAGCTTGCCAAGTTGCGCGAAATCGTCGCCGGTGAGGCCGGGGCGGGTGCGGCTGATCAGCATATAGAACATGTGGGTGTCTCCAGGAGGATTGGTCAGTCGGATGTTGCGACCTTGACGGTGCGCGCTCTTCGCCGCCACAGCCACCAGGCGACTGCAGGCAGGGCCATCGGGATGAGCAGACCGGGACCGGCCAGCGCGCCGGGCAGCAGAGCGGCGCCATTGCCGGCGAGTACCACCGCGTAGATCGCGTTGCCGGCGGCGCAGGCGCCGACGAAGGGCCAGAACGCGACGCGTTCCGCCCCCGCGGCGATGGCCGCGGCTTCGGCCAGCACCGGCACCGGTCGGCTGAGAAACAGGACCGTCAGGGTCGGCGTCTCCGGCAGGGGCGTCCGCAGGCGGCCCAACAACAAGCGGCCGCCGGCATAGGCGAGGAGATTGCCGGCGAGCATGCCAAGCCAGGCCGAGAGCGCGCCGGCGAGGAAACCGAGGCGGGCGCCGAGCAGCGTGCCGAGGATGCTGGAAGGGACCGGCAGCAGCGCGTCGGCGGCGAGCAAACCGGCGCCGGTCAACGCGAACTGCAGCGCGTTGTCGTCGGCGGCCGACAGCCAGCGCTCGCCCGGCAATTCGCCGAGCAGGACGAAGGGCACGACCGGAATCAGCACGGCCAGCAAAACGACTATAATCAGACGCAAACGCGCAGGCATGGGGTGGGCCGGTTTCCCGCAGTCATCTCAACGCAAAGCGTCAGCGATTCTAACAGCAACCGTTAACCCTGGATAGCGAGGCGCAGCATGACGCTCAGCACTTTACCCCCTTCCGCTCGCTTCAAGCTGGAGATGATGTTTCACGGCATCCGCTACAGCGCGGCGCTGGGCAAGGCAGCCGAGCATGCCTTCCCGAACTATTATCCCTACCGCTTTCAGCCGGGCGAACCCGATCCCACCGGCACTGGCAAGGCCAGCATTCCCTACCTGCTGACCCTCGAGGATGACACGCTGATCCGCATCAAGGGCAACGGTGACTCGCCCTGGGTGGTGAGCGGCGACCGGGAGGCGGGCTACCGCCTGTGCAAGGACGGCGAGCCAGCGGTGCCGGTGCCGGTGCAGTTTACGCCGCTGCCGCGCTGGATGCAGGCCAAGACCAGCGACGGCTTTCCGATGGCCCGGACCGGCATCGAACTGCTTGGTGACATGGCGGTGATCAACCTGGCGCCCGGGTGCGAGTATTTTCTGCACAAGATCGACGGCGTTTCGATGCGCTGCGCCTTCTGCGCCTACGGCGCGCCTGACGAACGGGTGGCGCATCTCGGCCAGAAGACGGGCCAGGTTTCCTTGCCCGAGCAAACCTATGCCCGCATGCAGGAAACCCTGCGCGCCGTGCTGGCCGAGAGCGACATCCGCCACCTTTACCTGGTCGGCGGGGCATTGCCGGACTGGCGTCAGGAGGGCCGCCGTTACCTGGAAGTGGCCCGGCAGGTGCAGGCGGTCAATCAGCGGCGAATTCCGGTGTCGTGCGGCTCCGGCGCCCTGCCCGAGGATATCCTGAAGGAATTGCACACCGAGAAACTGGTCGACAATGTCTGCTTCAACCTGGAGGTCTGGTCAGAAGCCCTGTTCGCCAAAATCTCTCCGGGCAAGCACCATTTCGTCGGCTATGACCGCTGGATCCGCGCGCTCGAGCAGGCTGTGGCGCTCTGGGGGGCGGGGCATGTCTATAGCGCGATGGTCGGCGGCATCGAACTGGAACCCGAGCACGGGATGTCCGGAGAGCAGGCGGTAGCGCTGGCACTGGAAGGCGCCGAAGCCCTGTGCT
Source organism: Candidatus Accumulibacter necessarius (assembly GCF_036625085.1). Lineage (NCBI taxonomy): Bacteria > Pseudomonadati > Pseudomonadota > Betaproteobacteria > Candidatus Accumulibacter > Candidatus Accumulibacter necessarius. The sequence continues at coordinate 514,125 of NZ_JAZKUM010000001.1, forward strand.
CGCGCGGCATCATTCCGATCTACTCGCTGTACTGGCCGGTCGGCGGACGCGATCATCCCGATTATCTTGACCGCCTGCACCAGTACTTCGAAACCCTGAACCTGGGCTGTCACGCCATCCGCCGGAAACACGGGCTGCACATCTGGGACGGCTTCATGTGCCACCGCTGTGCCGCGATGCAACTGGAGTGCGACGTCGATCGGGCTGACGCCGGGAGCTAGTTGGGCTGACGCCCGGAGCTGGCGGGATCGCTCCGGGCCGTCAGAGACTTACAGGCCGCGATAGAGGATTTCCATGGTCAGCGTCGCGTAGGCGGTGACCAGATGGGGGTCGCTTTCCATGTAGCGGGCGCTCTCCTTGTTCACCCACGAACCGTCGGCATTCTGCAGATTGAGCAGACGCTTGGCCAGTTCCTGACGCCAGTTGACCTTGCTGCCGTCCTTCATCACCAGGGTATCGATGCCGGCAATGGTGAGCGCCTTGGCCATCGTGTGGTAGTAATAGAACAGCCCATCCTTGCCGAGGCCCGGGTTCTCGTTGAGCGAGTAGTTGCGGGTCAGCCATTCCTTGACGGCGACGACGCGCGGATCGTTCTTGTCCATCTGGGCGTAGATGAAACTTAGCAGACCGTTGTAGCTCGCGCTGCCATAGGAGCGGAAAGCCACCTTGCCATCGGCAACCGGCATTTCTCCCGCCTTGCTGTTCTCGGGGAAGTAAATGAAGCCGCCCTTGTTTTCGGCATCGCCGCTGACCCAGGGCTGGTCATTCTGGCCCGGCAGGTTCTGGCTGCGCGTGATGAACTGCGCGGCGGCCTTCCAGTTGAGGTCCTTGGCGTCCGGATCATTGGCCACGTCGCTCTTCAGGTAGCGGGTGTAGTACAGCGCCTCGAGGGCGGCGGTGGTGTTGTTGATGTCGGAATTCTTGGCACCGCGGCCGCCGTAGCCGACGCCGCCATCCAGCGGATGATCGCCCATCCCCTTCTCGCCGAAGTCGTCCTGCTGGCTGATCAGATACTTGCGAGCATTCTTCAGGATCGGCTCGTAGGCCTTGTTGTTCGCCACCATGAATGCCGTCATCGAAATCGCGGTGTTGTAGTTTGGCAGGCCCTTGCTGTAGATGCTGCCGTCAGGCTTGACGTTGGTGGCCAGATAGTCATAGCCCGCCTTGATGTTCTTCTGGTACTTCTTCTGGTAGAACTTCGAGGGGTCGCCCTGGAAAGCGGTAAGGATCAACGCGGTCACTGCCGGGTGCTCGCTTTGGGCCCAGTAACCTTCCGGGTTCTGCTTGCCAGCCAGCCAAGTGAGCCCCTTACCGATCGAATTCTCGACCTCGACTCGCAGGGAGAGGTCCGGCGTGGTTTGTGCGACGACCTTTTCGGCGGCGATCGAGCCCAGGGGCAGGAACGCCATCACAGCTAGAGGCAACAGGACCGAGTACTTTCGCATGAGAATCTCCAGTGGGGGGGTTACTTGGCAGGGGTGATGATCACCTGGACCGGGGTTCCGACGGCGGGCGCAGTTCCCTCTTTGACAAACCAGATGGCGTTGCTGTGGCCTCCCGGCGAGGCATTATCAATCATCGCAACCGGGTCATGCCAGATCGAGACGATCGAGCCGGTTTCCTGGGACATGAAGCGGTCCTGGTAAACAACGGACCCGCTATAGACCCAGTTCAGGGGCTCGACGTCTCGCGCGACGCCGCCGAACCGGTTGATCAACCATTTTTCAACCGGGATGACCTCCTTTCGGGAGCCGGTATCCGCGCTGAGGGTGATGCGTACGCGCTCGCCGCTGGGCGTTGCTGGATCGCCTTGCCCGGCCAGCGGCTTGTCCGTCGCCTCGAAGCCCAGCAGCAGGAAAGCGACCTTCAGGTTGTAGGGTTCGACCGATGTTCGCAACAGGCTTTCATGCGTTTTTCCCTTCCGGTGCACGAGCAGGTACTCGAGCATGCCTTTGTCCATGTTGACTTCGGCGGGAAAGGTGATCGAGCGCTCGGCTTTGTTGATCAGGACGTCACCGATTCGAAAAACGCCCTTGGCGGTTTCGACCGGGGCAAGCTGCGCGCCTGCGTCCCCCGGGCCGGCGGGCGCTGCCGGCGCCGCGGCATCGGCAGCGCGGCATGAGAGGGAGGCGATGGCGCCGCTGAGCAGGAGTGCACTGACGGCGATTCTGACGGGCTTCACGGGGTCTCCTGGTCGCGTAAACTCGGGGGGTGTTGCCTGTTCGGCAGACGAAAGTGAGCGGTGTCTCGCCGACTACTTGCGGGCGGTGGCGAAACTGTGCGGCATCGGCGGCGGCAAGGGTTTCACCTGGATGTCGGTGAAACCGGCCTCCTGCAGCCAGCCGGTCAATTCCGAATCGGCAAACACCCAGCCGTTTTCGGTGGTCAGCGCCATATTGACCGCGAACAGCGCGCTGAACTTCGGTCTGGTGTGGCTGCTGTCGGTCATCATGTCCATCACATTGACGATGCCGCCGGGCTTCAGGGCGGCATAGGCCTTGCCAAGAAGCGCACGGATGCTGTCCGGCGACTCCTGGTGGAACATGCCAAAGAAGTTGATGACATCGTTGCCGGCAGGGAAAGGCGTGCTGCGATAGTCTCCGGCAAGCGTCCTGACCTGTGCCGCGCAGCCCTGCTGCTCGATCAGCTCTTCCGCCACCTTGACCACATCCGGCAGGTCGAGAACGGTGCAGGCGATGGCCGGATGACGTCGCGCAATCAGGACGGAGTAGGTGCCGGGACCACCGCCGACATCAAGCAGGGTTTTGCACTGGGTCAGATCGAGTTCTTCGAGGACTGCCCGGCCGATGGCTAGCGCCCGATGATGCATGGAGAGAACGAAGGTTCGCGTCCGTTCCGCATCCTGGCCGAGGTGGAACTCCGGTTTCTCAACGGGTTTGCCGGTCCTGACCAGCGTATTGAGTTTGCCCCAGGCGGCATAGACGTCGCGATTGTAGCGAATCGCCGCGGACAGATCGCCGGGCGATCCGGGCACGAGGAAGATGGCGGTCTCCGGGGTATTCGAGTAGATCTCCGCCTCCTTGTTGAGCAGTTCCAGCGCCACGCAGGCATCGAGCAGCAGACGTGTTCCCCGCTGATCGAGTTGCAGTGCCGAGGCCAGGCTGGCTGAATCCATCGGGCCCGACTCAGCCAGGCTGGCGAAGACGCCGAGATCCGAGGCGGTAAACAGCACGCAGGAATCGAAGAAGGAACTCGTCATTCCGATGATGCGATCAGGTTTCAGCATTGAGCGACTCCGAATAGACCCCGCATTAAACCCGTCCACGGGCCGATGGTAGCGACCGGCCGCCCGCTCTCGAGGATGGCCTCGTGAGCCTGATCGGGCATCGACAGCGGGTGTCTGGCGACCTCATGACGGAAAAAGGCTGGATCAGGCTTCCGTGGCAGCGCGGCGAGTATAGCTTCTCGCCCGAGCGACGGTCAATCTTCGGAAACTCGCTGTCGCCCAGTCGCGGGCTTCAGGGCCGACTCAAACGCCGACGCGTTGACACAGGGTTCTGCCGGTCCCAGCATCTGAGAACCGCAGGACGCTGCCGGGAGTGTCGATTTTTCTTACAGTCACTTGTACCCGGCCCGGTCCATTTCTCCAGCTCGCGTCGTAGGCCCCTAATAAAATGGCGTTTTATATTTTTGGCACGATCCATGCTTCGTGCTTGGTGAGTCGCCCTGCCATGGGGTGATCCGGGATCATGGCCCGCGTACGCAGGCATCGCCACCTCGACGCCGACGCACGGCCGGGAAGTCAATCATGATCAGAGTCAAGTTGTTGGTTGGGCGAGGCGCAGCCGTTCACCAAACCGCCCCCATCCTGGGCCCCCTGCGCCTGGCCCAAGCCTGTGACCCTGTCAGGGTCCGATCCTCCGCCTTTGGGGAAAGCCATGCAAGTCCTCCAGCAGCAATTCAGCGTCAATTACTCTTTCCCGGTCATTTTTGCCGAGGATGTCTTTGACTTGCATAACTCCTTGCTGGCCGACGTGATCCGCCAGGGTGGCCACGAGCACAACCGTGCGCTGGTGGTCATCGATAGCGAGGTCGTGCGCCTGACCCCGGGTTTGCTGGAGCGAATCAGCCAGTACGGTGAGGCGTATGGATCGGTCATGTCCTTCGTCAGCCCGCCGTTTCAGATCCGCGGCGGTGAAATCTGCAAACATGAGCCGACCGAGATGGAGCGCATTCACGCGCTCGTCGAGCGGCACAAGATCTGCCGCCACTCCTTCATCATCGCGATCGGCGGCGGCGCCGTGCTGGACGTTGCCGGTTACGCTGCTGCCACCGCGCACCGGGGGGTGCGACTGATCCGCCTGCCCACCACCGTGCTTGCCCAGAACGATGCCGGCATCGGCGTCAAGAACGGCGTCAACGCCTTCGGCCGCAAGAACTTCCTCGGTACCTTTGCGCCGCCGTTCGCGGTCATCAACGACGCGACCTTTCTGCAGACGCTGTCCGAGCGTGACCTGCGCGCAGGTATTTCCGAAGCGGTCAAGGTGGCGCTGATCCGGGATCGCGATTTCTTCGATTTCCTCTATGACGAACGTGCCAGTCTGGCCCGCTTCGCACCGGCGGCGATGCACAAAATGATCGTCCGTTGCGCCGAATTGCACCTCGAACACATTGGCCACGGTGGCGACGCCTTCGAAACCGGTTCGTCGCGGCCGCTGGACTTCGGCCACTGGCTGGCTCACCGGCTGGAGGAACTGTCGGCCAGCGAAGTCAAGCACGGCGAGGCGGTCGCCATCGGCATCGCGCTCGACTCGCTGTACTCCCAGCATCTGGGCATCCTCGGCGAAATCGATCTGCATCGGATTCTGACGCTGCTGGACACCCTGGGCTTTACGCTCAGCCATCCGGCGCTGTCCTGGCTGGATGTCGAGAAAGCGCTCTGCGAGTTCCGCGAACATCTCGGTGGCGTCCTCTCGATCCCCCTGCTGGAGGGGATCGGCCGGAAGGTGGAAGCGCACGAAATCGATATCCCGCTGATGAAGCGCTGCATCACGCTGCTCGGCGAGCGTACTGCCGGCAGGGCGGGCCAGGGGGTCAGGCAGGCCTTCCCGGCGAATGCGTTCGGCCAAGCGTACGCGGGGCGCGCGCTGTCCTCGTAGCAGACGCTGGCAAGCAGCTCGGAGGGAGCTACTGGCAAACTGCCAGGGATGCCCGGCAAGGCTGCGTGCTGCGGGTTCAGCCAGCGTGACGCTGCCGCCCCGAACGTCGCAGACCGGCAACGACACGGCAAAAGTTCGCTAAATCAGCATCGGGATAAGCTCGCCCTTGCCCGGTAGGCCTATAATGCCGGCCAGGGCGCGGCCGTACGGGAGAGTGCCGGCCGCCGAATCGCGAGACGATGCGCCATCTGCCGGCAGTTCTGCCGGCATCAGCACGGGACGAATGCAGTGAATAGATCAGAAAACGGTGACTTGTGGACTGTTTGGCGGAACAGTGAAGAAGCGGTCGCGCACCCGGGCAACCCGGCTGCTGCTGGCGCGGGCCGACGCTACCGCGCCGGTGGGCGCCGCGCCCGGGGCTTCACGCTGCTCGAACTGCTGGTGGTGGTGACGATCATCGGCCTGCTGGCAGCCTACGTCGGCCCGAAATACTTCTCGCAGTTGGGCAAATCGGAGCAGGGGGTGGCCAAGGCGCAGGTCGAGGCCTTTGCGCGCGCACTCGACACCTATCGGCTCGATGTCGGTCACTATCCGACCACCGAAGAGGGCCTCAACGCGCTGCTGACCAAGCCGGCCAATGCCGCCAAGTGGAACGGGCCGTATCTGCAGAAAGCCGTGCCGCTGGATCCCTGGGGCCGGGCGTATGTGTACCGCGCTCCGGGCGCCAACGGCGACTTCGACATCACCTCCTATGGCAAGGATGGCCAGCCCGGTGGTACCGGCGATGCGGCCGACGTCAGCAATCAATGAGCGTGCGCTGGAGCCGTCATGCGCTTTGAAGTTCGTGCCCTGTCTGCCGACAACCTGATCGAGACGCACAGCGTCGAGGCGTCGGACGCGGGGGAAGCGGGCAGGCTGCTCGAGCAGAAGCGACTGCAGCCGTTGTCGATCACGGCTGCCCGCGGGTCAGCCAGCCAGTCGGCAGCGTTTCCTGGTCGCAGCAACAAGTCGTTCTCGCTGCTGTTGTTCAGCGCCGAACTGCTGGCGCTGCTGGAAGCCGGGCTAAGTCTGGTCGAGGCCTTCGAGGCGCTGCTCGAGAAGGAGTCCTCGCCGACCGCGCGTTCGGTGCTCGAACGCCTGATGCGCGACCTGCGCGAGGGCCTGCGTTTCTCGGCCGCGCTGGCGCGGCAGACCGACGTCTTCCCGCCGCTCTACGTCGGCATCGTCAGGGCCGCCGAGGGAACCAGCGACCTGCCGCGGGCCCTGTCGCGCTACATCGACTACCAGACACGGCTCGAAACGGTGCGCAACCGGGTGGTCAGTGCTGCGATCTACCCGATCATCCTGTTGGTCGTCGGCTGCGGCGTGACCCTGTTTCTGATGGGCTACGTCGTACCGCGCTTCGCGGGGGTGTATCAGGGCAGCGGCCGTTCCCTGCCCTGGCTGTCGCAGTTGCTTCTCGACTGGGGTCAGTTCGTTGGCCAGCATACCGATACCGTGTTCACGAGCGTGCTGCTGCTCGCGCTGGCGGCCGCTTACTGGCTGCGACGCTTCATCGGCAGTGGCCGCTGGATCGTTTTCCTGACACGGTTGCCAGGCATCGGCGAACGCGTCCGGATCATCGAGCTGTCACGCCTGTACCTGACCACCGGCATGCTGCTCGAAGGCGGCATTCCCATCCTGGCGGCCCTCGATATCGTCGGCCACACCGTGTCACCGAATACGCGCGCGGGCCTGCTCGCTGCGCGCGGCATCATTTCGGACGGTGGCACACTGTCGCAGGGCTTCGAGAGCAGCGGTCTGGCGACGCCGATTGCCCTGCGCATGTTGCGCGTCGGTGAGCGATCGGGTCAACTGGGAGCCATGCTGACCCGCTCCGCCTTGTTCTACGAAGGCGAGAGTTCACGCTGGATCGAGCGCTTCACGAAGGTTTTCGAGCCGGTGCTGATGACCGCCATCGGTCTGCTGGTCGGCCTGATCGTGATCCTGCTTTACATGCCGATTTTCGACCTGGCGGGGACGCTTCAATGAACGCACCCGGTCTTGGCGTCCGCGACAGCTTTGATGACGCAGTCCTGCAGCAGGCCAGGCGTCTGGCGCTGGCATCGAGGCGGCCGGTGGTCACCGAACTCGAGGCGCTGACCGGCATCGAGCCGCGGCAGGTGGTTGATCATCTGGCGCAGCGTTTTCGCCTCGCGGTGATGGATACCACGGCGATGCTGGCCTGCGCGCCGGCTTTCGACCTGCTGCCGATGGTCAAGGCACAGACGCGTGGCTGCGTGCTGCTGCGCTCGCCGCAGGCGGCTGCCGACAGTCAGATCATCGGCGTCATCCCGGACCCCTTCGATACCGACTGCATGGTCTGGCTGAGCAGCCTGGCCGGCACGCCGGTGCACTATTGCCTGGCGCTGGCCGCAGACATCCAGGCCTACCTGTCGAAGCATGAGGAGTCAGTGCACGCGGTGCGTTCGCTGGTGCACGAGGCGGGCAACGCGCCCGAGCGCCGCACGGCCGAGGTCCTCAGTTTCGCTTCGGTCAGCGAAGCCTCGAGCCCGGCGGTGAAGCTGGTCAACTCCACCGTCTATGACGCGGTCAAAGCGGCGGCGAGCGACATCCACCTGGAAAGCACGCCCAGCGGCATCGCCATCAAGTACCGCCTCGACGGTGTTCTCGATACGGTGGCGCAGATCAGCGGCGTGGCGCTCGCCGAGCAGGTGATTTCCCGACTGAAGGTCCTGGCCGAACTCGATATTGCCGAGCGGCGAACGCCGCAGGACGGCAGTTTCCGGGTCGAGGTGGCGGGGAGGGACATAGACCTGCGGGTGTCGATCATGCCGTGCATCCATGGTGAGGACGCGGTCGTGCGTATCCTCGACAAGCGCGGCGTGATCGAGGCGCATGGTTCGCTGACGCTGAATTCGCTGGGTTTCGATGAACTGTCGCTGAAAGCGCTGCGGCGGCTGGTCGAGGAACCCTACGGCATGCTGCTGGTCACCGGACCGACCGGTTCGGGCAAGACGACGACACTCTACGGGGCGATCTCCGAGATCAACAACGGTCGCGACAAGATCATCACCATCGAAGACCCGGTCGAATATCAGTTGCCCGGCGTCCTGCAGATTCCGGTCAATGACAAGAAGGGGCTGACCTTCGCGCGCGGCCTGCGCTCGATCCTGCGTCACGACCCGGACAAGATCATGGTCGGGGAGATCCGCGACCGCGAAACCGCCGAAATCGCCGTCCAGTCGGCTCTGACCGGGCATCTGGTGCTGACCACGGTACACGCCAACAACGTCTTTGACGTCTTCGGTCGTTTCACACACATGGGTATCGACCCCTACGCCTTTGCCTCGGCGCTCAATGGCATCTGGGCGCAGCGCCTGCTGCGCGTCAATTGCCAGCGCTGCAGTGAAGCCTACACGCCGAGCGAGGCCGAAATCGAGCGCTTCCATCTCGACGCCGGCGACCTGGCGCGCTTCGCCTTCCGGCGCGGTAACGGCTGCGGTGACTGTCGCGGCACCGGCTATCGCGGCCGCAAGGCGGTGGCCGAGATCCTCAATCTGAACGATGAGTTGCGCGAACTGATCATCGAAAAGCGACCGATTCGGCAGTTGAAGGAAGTGGCCTACCGGAACGGAACCCGTAGTCTGACCGAAGCCGCCCTGCGCCTGGTGGCACGGGGCGAAACCACGCTCGAAGAGTTGCGCCGTGTCACGCTCTCCGGCTAGGCGCCTGCTGTTTGGCGGCAGTGCCGGCAGCATCGCCTTGCTGTCGGCGCCGACGACGCCAACGGTCGCGACCAGCCTCGTCGAGACGCTCGTCGCTCTGCCAGTCACCGCTGCGGGCAACGCTGCCGTGGCGAACCTGTGTGGCGTCCTGCAGGGCCTCGAAGCTGGCGCGCCGCCGCCGGCTCGCGGCACGACCGGCCTGTCGGTGACGCTCGATGACGGCCTGACGCGCAGCTTTGTCGTGACCCCGCCCAGCGGGGCCCACGGGTTACGCGAACTGCAGGCGTGTGCGGCGGCACGCTTTGCCGCGCTCTATGGCGAGTCGACCGAGCAATGGCGACTCGCCGCTGACTGGCAGGTGACCGTGCCATTCGTTGCCTGTGCGTTGCCGCGGGAGCTCTTTGGCGCGCTCGAGGAACTCGCCGGGCGGCAGCGCTGGCGACTGGACTCGGTGTGCCCGGCGCTGATCCGGGTCTGGAACCACGTGCAACGGTCGATTCCGGCCAACGGCTGGCTGCTGGTCGGCTATGGGCAGACGCTGACCGTGGTTCATAGCTGCAATGATCAGGTGGCGGACGTGCGAACCCTGCACCTGCCGGGCGCGCCCGACGTCGCCGAACTCGAGATGCTGCTCGAGCAGGAGCAGTTGCGGACGCCGGTGCCGGGTGACGGGCGCCCGCCGCAGGCGCTGTTGTGGGCCGGCGGCGCCGACTGGCTGCCGGTAGCGGCGACGATTGCCGGCCTCGCTTCGCGCGTCATTCGCGTGCCGGTGGAGGCCGCAGCCGGCGATCGCTCAGCCGCCTGGCAACTGGCGCTGGCCGGAGCGTGCGGATGAGGCGCTTGCGCATCGACTTCGTTCAGCCACCGCTCTGGCGCCTGCCGGTGGCGGGGCGCGACCGGCGGCTTCTGCTCGCCTTCAGCGCGCTGGCCGCGCTCGCCGGCGTGGCGCTGGCTTGGCACTGGCTCGAGACGGCGCGCGAGATTGACGAAGCGAAGCAGGCGATCGCCGTTGCCCGGCAGGAACTGGTGCAGCGCACGCCGCCGCCAGCGCCGCCACTGCTGCTCTCCGAGTTGCAGGCCCGGGCGACCAACAGCGCCATTGCGCAGCTCAATACGCCGTGGCCGGCGGTTCTCGACGGCTTTGAGCGCGTCGCGACTGGCGAAGTCGCCTTGCTGCAGATCGAGCCCGACCACCGCCGCGGTCTGGTCAAGGGTGTTGCCGAGGCGAAGAATCATCAGCAGATGCTGCTCTACCTGGCGGTGCTCGGCGCGGTCGATCCTTTCGCCGGCGCGATGGTGAGAAAGCAGGAAATCAACGAGAAGGACGTGAACCGGCCGCTTCGCTTCATGTTCGAGGCGCTGCTCGACGAGCCCGCCATTCCCGACGCGGCTGTCCGCGGCCCGGCTGGGGACGACGGATGAACGAGTTCAGGCTGAGTAGCGACCGCGTCCGGCTGGCGGCGGACATCTGGCTACACCGGCATGGTCCATGGTGGCTGCTGCTCGCCGTCCTGGTCCTGGTGTTGCTTGCCCTGGCGCTGCTCGTGATACCGGGGCGGCAAGCGGAGCTGGCCAGGCAGCAGGCCATGCTCGGCGACCTGCAGGCACGGGCGAGCGAGCCGCTGCCGGTGGCCGCTGCCACCTCCACCAGCGTAGACAACTACCATCGCTTCCGCGCGACCCTGGCCGACGAGGAGCAGGTCCTGCGGACCCTGCAGGCGATTCTCGATGCAGCAGCCAGCCATCAGTTGATCGCCACGCGTGCCGAGTACCTGCGCGGGCGAGATGCCAATGCGCAGGCGGATACCCTGCAGATGACCGTGCCGGTGAAAGGGCGTTACACCGATGTCCGGCAATGGGTCGAAGAAATCCTGGCGACGCAGGCCTTTGTGGCGGTCAATGAACTTGGCTTCAAGCGCGAGGACATCGGCGTCAACCAGATCGAGGCCAAGGTTCGCCTGACGATCTGGTACCGACCGGCAGGCGCCGGCGGCGGGATACCGACCGGCTACGTGGACCCATGAGTGCCCGTCGTCTGGTCCTGCTGGCGCTCCTGATCGTGGCCATGTGGCTGGCGCTGTTTGGCGACAAGACGCCCTCCGAGTCAGCGACCGGCGAGGTCGTCGAGGCGGCGGCACCGGCTGGCGGTCGCCCCGCCACCGAGCCATCATCGCCGCCTGCTCGCGAGATCCGGCCGGCGGCTGCCGCCAGTGGCAGCGGCAACCGGCCTGCCGAAGTCGAAGTGGCGGCCTTGATTCCCCGTGACGAGTTGATCCCGGAGGCTGGCGAAGGCCAGGAGCATCCCGATCTGTTTCCCGCGCTGAGCTGGACGCCGCCGCCGCCAAAGCCACCGCCACCGGCCAAGCCACCACCACCGATGGCGCCACCGGTGCCCTTTGCATTCGTTGGCAAGAAACTCGAAGGCGGGCAATGGGAAGTCTATCTCGCACGCGGCGAACAGTTGTTGATCGTTCGCGAGGGCATGAAGCTGGATGGCATCTACCAGGTCAAGAATATCAGCCCGCCGACGTTGACCCTGGTGTACCTGCCGCTGAAGCAGTCGCAGACCATCTCGATCGGAGGAGCGCAATAGTGTCGAAGGGGAGATCCGGCAAGGCCGGTTTTACAGGCTGGCGGCTTTTCTGCCTGAGCATTCTAGCGGGGCTGCTGCTGTCGGGCTGCGCGGCGCAGAACGCCTACCGGGAGGGGCAGACGCTGCTCGCCGAAGACCAGGTCGATGCCGGACTGGCCAAGATCCAGGAAGCGCTGGCACTGGACCCGTCTTCCGCCGAGTATCGCATCGCCTATGTGCGAGCCCTGGACCGCGAGATCAATGCCAGCCTCGGGCGGGCCGAGCGCGCCCTGATCGAAATGCGCTACGGCGATGCCGAGGCTGCCTACCGCCGCGTGCTCGCGCTGCAGCCCAGCAATGACCGGGCGCTGGCCGGCCTGCGCCTGATCGAGACCGCCCGTCGGCACGACACCCTGTACCAGGAAGCCGAAGCCGCCTGGGCGAAGCGGGACGTCGACGGCGCCCAGGGCCGGCTGCGCGCGATCCTCGCCGCGAACGGCAAACACGAGCGTGCACTGGCCCTGCAACGGCTGATCGAAGAAAACACCGCCCAGATGGCCAAGGCCTCGGCGCTGTCTGCCGCGTTCCGCAAACCGATCACCATCGAATTCAGGGACACCCCGCTGAAGATGGTCTTCGAAGTCATTTCACGCACCGCCGGACTCAACTTCGTCTTCGACAAGGACGTGCGCACCGACCAGAAGACCACCATCTTCCTCCGCAACAGCACCATCGAGGCCGCGATCAACGTCCTGCTGCTCACCAACCAGCTCGAACAGCGCGTGCTCGATGGCAACTCCATCCTGATCTACCCGAACACACCGGCCAAGCAGAAGGACTACCAGGCACTGATGGTCAAGACCTTCTACCTCGCGAATTCGGATGCCAAGACCGTTGGCGCCACGCTCAAGACGATCCTCAAGACCAAGGACATCGTCGTCGACGAGAAGCTCAACCTGGTGATGATCCGCGACAGCCTCGAAGCGATCCGCCTGGCCGACAAGCTGGTCGCCCTGCAGGACGTCCCCGAACCCGAAGTGATGCTCGAAGTCGAGATCCTCGAAGTCAAGCGCTCGCGCCTGCAGGCGCTCGGGATCAACTGGCCGGATGCCATAGCCCTGCGGCCGCTGCCGCTGGACGGGCTGACGGTGAAGGACCTGCGCAACCTCAACTCCTCGACCATCGGCGCCACGGTTGGTCCGACGACCATTCGCGCCAATCAGACCGACGCCGACGTCAACCTGCTGGCCAACCCGCGCATCCGCGCACGCAACCGCGAAAAGGCCAAGATCCTGATTGGCGACCGCGTACCGAACATCACCTCGACGATCACCGCGACGGGCTTCTCCTCCGAATCGGTGACCTACATCGACGTCGGCCTCAAGCTTGATGTCGAACCGACGATCTATCTCGACAACGAAGTCGCGATCAAGGTGACGCTCGAAGTGAGCAACATCGTCGACAAGATCACCACCAAGACCGGCACGGTCGCCTACCAGATCGGCACGCGTACCGCGACCAGCGTGCTGCGCCTCAAGGACGGCGAGAACCAGCTGCTGGCCGGGCTGATCAGCGACGAGGACCGGCGCAATGCGAGCAAGCTGCCGTTCCTTGGCGACATCCCGCTGCTCGGCCGGCTGTTCGGCAGTCACAGCGACGAGGGGATCAAGACCGAGATCGTGCTCTCGATCACGCCGCGGATCCTGCGCAACCTGCGGCGTGCCGAGCTTTACCTTGCCGAATTCGATGGTGGTACCGAAACCAGTTTCCGTGGCCGGCCCGAGGGTGGTGGTGGCGCCGGTCCGGTGGCCGCCGGGCTTGGCGGCCGCGGCGCCGCCGCGCCTGCTGCCGTCGCGGCGCCTGCCGCGGCACCTGGCACAGCACCGGCAGCCGCCGGCGGGCAGAACAACCCGGCCTCGTCGGCACCGGCGGCGCTCGGCTCGCCGCAGGGCGCGGCGGTTGACCCGCTGCTGGCCGCGCCAGCCGGCGGTGCCGCCGTCGGCGGCGCGACCCTGCCCTTCGGCACCCAGGCGGCCGCTCAGGTGGGCGGATCGGCGCAGCTTCTCTGGCAGGGTCCGGCCCAGGCCAGGGTCGGTGACACCTTTGCCCTGCAGCTGGTGATGCAGGCCGATCAGCCAGTGGTCAGCGTGCCCCTGGCGATCGGTTTTGACCCTCGGCTGCTGCAGGTGGCCAACGTCAACGAGGGCGGCTTCCTCAGACAGGGCGGCGCGCAGACCAACTTCAGCTTTCGCGTTGACCCGGCCGGGCAGGTGCTGATGACCGCCACCCGCTCGGGTAGCGGCGGTGCCAGTGCGGCCGATGCGATTGCCACGATCGAATGGCGGGCGCTGGCGGCTGGCGCCGCGCGCGTCGAGCTGATCACCATTGCCCCGGTCGGGGCGGGCGGGGCGACGATCAACGCCGTCGCCCCGGCAGCGTACGCCCTGACCATTGCCCCGTGAGCGATGAAGCAGCCGCTGGCGTTTCCCGCGTTCCCTGTCGAGACCCGGCGGCGGCAGGCGGCTGGCCGGCGGCCGCGAGGCTTTTCGCTGATCGAACTGCTGATCACGCTGGCGGTCGTCGCCGTCCTCGCCGGAGTGGTCGTTCCTGTGGCTCAGACGGCCATGCAGCGCAGCAAGGAGCAGGATCTGAGGCTGGCGCTGCGCGAATTGCGCGGCGCCATCGACCTGTACAAGAAAGCCAGCGACGAGGGGCGCATCCGCAAATCGATTGCCGACACCGGCTATCCCAAGAACCTTCAGATCCTGGTCGATGGCGAAGAGGATCTGCGCGACCCGAAGCACCGCAAGATCTACTTTCTGCGGCAGATTCCGCGCGATCCGATGCATCCTGATGCCCGGGTGCCGGAGGCGGATACCTGGAGCCTGCGCGCCTACGCCAGCGAGCCCGATAATCCCCAGCCAGGCGATGACGTGTACGACGTGCATTCGAAATCGAGCGGCATCGGGCTGAACGGCGTCCCCTATCGCAAATGGTGAGGATCAGGAAGCCACCGGCGCAGCACGCTTTCCCGGCCGCCGTCTTCGGCCGCCGGGCGGGCCTGATCGGGCGCGGGTTCACGCTGATTGAACTGCTCGTCGTGCTGTCGATCATCGCCCTGCTGCTGACGCTTGCCGTGCCGAGGTACATCCACAGCGTCGACGTCGCCAAGGAAGCCGTGCTCAGCGAGAACCTTCATCTGGTCCGCGAAACGATCGACAAGTTCTACGGCGACAAGGGCCGCTATCCCGAGAGTCTCGAGGAACTGGTCAGCGAGCGGTACCTGCGATCATTGCCGCGCGACCCGATCACCGACAGCACCAGCACCTGGACGATCATTTCCCCCGAGACCCCCGAAGCCAAGGGAAACGTTTACGACATCAAGAGCGGTGCGCCCGGGTCCACCCGCGATGGCCGGCCCTTCGCGGATCTCTAGCCGTGTCGCGCGATCGTCCTGCCGCGCGCGCCGGCCGCCGTCACGCCGGCTTCACCTATCTCGCGCTGATGATCCTGGTCGCCATCCTGGCCCTGGCGACCAGCGCGACGGTGACGCTGGGCAGCATCGCCCAGCGGCGTCAGGCGGAGCAGCGCCTGCTCGAGGTCGGTGACCTCTATCGTCAGGCGATTACCAGCTATCTCAACAGCAGCCCGGGGGGCAACCGCCGTTACCCCGGCTCGCTCAACGACCTGCTCAAGGATCCTCGCTATCCTGGCGTTCGCCGTCACTTGCGGCAGCTCTACCCGGATCCGATCACCGGCAAGAAGGAATGGGGTGTGGTCCCGGCGCCCGGTGGCGGGATCATGGCGGTGCACAGTCTCTCCGAAGCCAAGCCGATCAAGATTGCGGGTTTCGAAGCCGAGAACCAGTTGTTCGAAGGAAAACTGCGTTACTCGGAATGGGCCTTCGGCGCCCTGGCGATGCCGGCTGCGGGAGGCGTGGCGCCAGGCGCTGGCGGCGGGGGCGTACCGGGTGCAAACCCGGCCGGGCTTTCACCACAGGGTGCTGGTTCCGTGCCGGCGCCAACGCCAGCTCTGTTCCCGGGGCAGGTCCCGGCGCAAGTTCCTGGCTCCCTTCCGCCACAAACGCCAACGCCCTCTCCAGGGCAGAGTCGCGCGCCCACCGCCTCGCCGACGGTGCCGACGCGCTGAGCCCGGCTGGTCTGGTCCGGGCTTCTGGCACTCGCCTGCAGGGCAGGGGAATTCGCATACCGTCCCCGTAACTTGTGGCACATGACGGGACGGTATCCTGATGATGATTGGGGCGTACACTCCTTGTCACTGTGGGTGCTACTGTTTCGTGAGCTGACCCTTGACGAACATTTGCCGTATCCACTAGGCTCATGCTTTGACGGATACTCTGTGAACTTCCGATGCCGGCACTGTACCGCTCCCATCCATCAGCCCTGATGGTGCTTCTCGCCGACCTGGAAAACCACGCCCGCGGGCAGTCCAAGGTCTTCGTCGGCACGCCCGGGAGCGTGCTGGAGCGTAGCAATGCGGCTGGGTTTCGCTTTTTCGCCCACCAGTTCTACGACGGCGACGGCAAGAAGCGGGAACGTTACCTGGCTGGCCCCGTCGGGGCACCCGAAGCGGATGCGATGGCCCAGGCTATGCGGCTGGCCATCGCCGACACCAAAGCCGCCTCGACTTCGCTGCGGCTTC
Source organism: Candidatus Accumulibacter necessarius (assembly GCF_036625085.1). NCBI lineage: Bacteria > Pseudomonadati > Pseudomonadota > Betaproteobacteria > Candidatus Accumulibacter > Candidatus Accumulibacter necessarius. The sequence goes on from NZ_JAZKUM010000001.1 coordinate 530,207, forward strand.
TAGGGCGCGAAGGGTTTGCGCTGGCCGACGCCAAGACTTACGCGACCCTGGCCAGCCTGCATAACCACGGGGTATTTCAGGCGGGTGGGGTGCTCATTGGCTCGCATGCTTACGGCTTGCTCCTGAACCAACTGGGAGTGGCCGGCGCACCCTATGCCACGGAAGACATAGACATCGCACGACGCGAGAAACTGGCCTTTCCCGAACTTCCAGAAGCCAGCTTCCTGCAGATGCTGCAATCCACCGGCATTCCCTTCGTCGAACTACCGCAAATGGATCCTCGACAGCCCTCCACCTCGTTCAAGGAGAGGGGCCGAAGCCGCTTCCATGTGGACCTCCTGGTGCCCTCCGCTGCAGAGGATTTTCAGGTGGTACCGGTGCCGGAGCTGCAAGCCCACGCCACGGCCTTGCCTTACCTGAGTTATCTGCTGGCCGATTCGCAAATGACCCTCCTCATTGCAAGGGAGGGGTGCTGCATGGTTCGGGTGCCTTTGCCAGAGCGCTTTGCCCTGCACAAGCTGATGGTTTCCCAGCTACGGGCAAATCGAGGGGGCAAATCGGAAAAGGACCTCTTCCAGGCCGCGGTGCTTCTTGCCGTGCTTGGAGAAAAGCATCCCGGTGCCATCGAGGAGGCATTGCGACGGGTTCCATTGTCCATCCTTGGTCGTTTGCAGTGTGCCGCTGGCCAGGTCCGGCACTTGTTGGAGAACGATCACGCCCGTGCCTGGGAAGAACTCAACCCGGAATAGTCGCCGCTCAGTTCGCCGAATGCCCCGACGCGCCGAGTCCAGCTGGTCTGGTCCGGGGTTAAGCTTCTGGCCCTCGCCGGCAGGGGAATTCATATACTGCCCGAGCGCATTGGCGACGGGGGATCCCGCACCTCATCAAGCAATGGCTCAAAGCTCCGGTCATCGGCGAAGAGAGTGGCCGTCGGTGCGGTGGGTAGCGCACACCCGCACTGCGTTACCCACCGCACAGACGGTTACTCGCCAGCGCATTAGCGTTGGTCCAGCAGATCAGTGGGTCCAGTCGAGAGTGTACCGTGTTGCATCCTTGTTGTTCGTCGTCGCCACCTCTCATCCAAAAAGGTGCTAGCCATGGAATTCCGTCAATCCAACCCTGTCATTCCGGCCAAGCAAACAGCGGAGTCGACGGTGATTGAAATTCGCACAGGCCAGGCGCCGGGACGTCTCGCACGTGCAGAGTTCAGCGTCCGTTTTCGTGCCGCCTTCATCGATCCTGCATTCCGCGGCGAAGACCGGTCCATCGAGCGTCTTGAAGAAATCGCCTGGCAGGCGTATACGGGTGGCCGCAAGGCGCCATTCACGCAGAAGGCGGGCCTGGCTACAGCGATCCGGACTATGACCTGTCAAGCGAGTGGATTGCCACGAAACAGCGTATCGACGAAGCGCAAAAGCGCTGGTCCCAGCCCTCGACTCCCTCTCGTGTTTTGCTGATCTGCGGCTCGGCACGCAACGATGGCACCTGCCCGGGCGAAATCTCGAAATCGTTTCGTCTCCTGGGAATCGCCCGCGAAACGCTGGAGCATGCCGGCATCGAGGCCGATGTCCTCGACCTGAGTCTGCTCACCTCCGAATACGCTCGCAACATCCATCCGTGCAAGGGCTGCGTATCGACGGCCATGCCCCTGTGCCACTGGCCGTGCAGTTGCTACCCGAATCACTCTCTCAACCAGACCAATGACTGGATGGCCGAAATCTACGAACGCTGGACGTCCGCACACGCTGTGATCATTGTCACTCCGGTGTATTGGTACCAGAGTCCCGGCCCTCTGAAATTGATGATCGACCGCCTGGTCTGCGCCGACGGCGGCAACCCTGACCCGACGCTGACCTCGGGCAAGAAGGCCGACAAGGCGAAAAAACTCGAAATGGCCGGTTGGAACTACCCACAACACCTCGCCGGTCGCGTCTATGGGTTGATCGTGCACGGCGATGTAGCCGGGGTCGAAGGCTCGCGCCGCAACTTGTCGGATTGGCTCGACTGGATGGGCTTCATCGATGCCGGAGCGCACGCCCGGCTCGATCGCTACATCGGTTACTTCGAGCCATATGCCACCAGTCACGACACCCTGGACAAGGATGAACTGATTCAGGAAGAGACGCGCAACGTCGCGCGCGCCGTGGCCAACGCTCTCGTCGAACTGCGTGCCGGGCGACTTCAGGCGGTACAGGCGAAGCTAACGCGTCCGCGGCCGAAGTAATGGTCAAGACGAAGGCGCGACCAACCGGTGGACGCGCCTATTCAGAAATTCAAAAATCACCGGGACTTGCGTTGTTCGGAGCGTTCAAGCCTGCCTGTTGCGCCCTGCCGTCGGGTTCACGGCGAGTAGCAGCGATGGAAAGAGAAATGCAAGTGCGGACAACTGGCGTGCGCATCGGCTGGCATGGCGCATTTCCCAGCTGGAACGCAAGTCTGAGCAAATGCGCCGAATGTCTGACACGCACCTTTGCAGCGAGAAAGCCAGCATTCGCCGGAGCCACCAGCCAGAAAGGTACGAGGGGAAAAGCGAGCAGCAGCAGGAACAGCGCGCCCAGTGAAAGCCACAGATCGCGCTCTTTTCTGCACAGGAAGAATGCGGGCTTTAACCGGATCCGATTACTGTTCCCGCAACTACCCAATGCCCAGGTAGCGATGCCAGACGCCGTGATCGGCGTCGAGTGCGGCCGAGCTGCCCTGCCAGACGACCTGGCCACGCTGGATGATGGTGTGGCGGTCGGCGAGGGCGATCAGCTTCTCGACGTACTTGTCGACCACCAGAATACTCTGTCCGGCGACACGCAGGCGGGTGAGGCAGGTCCAGATTTCCTCGCGCACCATCGGCGCGAGGCCTTCCGTCGCCTCGTCGAGGATCAGCAGGCGCGGGTTGGTGACCAGCGCGCGGCCGATCGCCAGCATCTGCTGTTCGCCGCCGGAGAGCTGGTTGCCGAGGTTTCTTGCGCGCAGCCGCAGTGGCGGGAAGAGTTCGCAGACGCGGGCCGGCGTCCACGGGTCGCGGACGCCGCGCCGGTTGGCGAAAAAGGCCAGCAAATGCTCTGCTACCGTCAGGTTGGGGAAAACCTGCCGTCCCTCCGGCACCAGCGCGATGCCGGCACGGCCGATGCGGTCCGGCCGCCAGCCGTCGATCCGTTCGCCGGCGAAGCGGATGCTGCCGGTCTTGACCGCCTGCAGGCCGCAGATCGCGCGCAGCGTCGTGGTCTTGCCCATGCCGTTGCGGCCGAGCAGGGTGGCCGCCTCGCCTTCGGCCATCGCCAGGGCGACGCCGAAGAGGACCTGGCTGGGGCCGTAGGCCACCTCGAGGTCACTCACTTCGAGCAGCCCGTTCACAGGTGATCGCCGAGGTAGGCCCGGCGCACTTCGGGGTCGGCACGCACGGCTTCCGCCGTGCCGGTGGCAATCAGGCGGCCGTTGAGCAGCACCGAAATGCGGTCGGCGAGCCGGAAGACGGCGTCCATGTCGTGTTCGACCAGCAGGATGGTGACCTGCCGGGCCAGCCGCGCGATCAGTTCGACCATCCGTTCCGACTCTTCCGGGCCGCTGCCGGCCATCGGCTCGTCGAGCAGCAGCAGCTTTGGCCGGGTGGCGAGCGCCATCGCCAGTTCCAGGGCGCGCTGTTCGCCGTGCGCGAGATTGCCGGCCACGCGGTCGCTGCGGGCGGTCAGCCCGACCTGTTCGAGAAAGCCGCGCGCTTCGTCGAACAGCCGCTGTTCGCTGCGCACCGGTTGCCAGAAGCGGAAGCTGGAGCCGGCATCCTGGCGCCCCTGCACGGCCAGCGCGACGTTGTCGAGCGCCGAGAGACCGAGGAAGAGATTGCTGATCTGGTACGAGCGGGCCATGCCGGCGGCGACGCGCTGATGCATCGACAGGCGCGTGAGGTCGCGCCCGGCAAAGAACACACTGCCCGAGTCGGGCTGCAGTGCACCGGAGACGTGCTGGATGAAGGTCGTCTTGCCGGCGCCGTTGGGCCCGATCAGGGCATGCAGTTCGCCGGCTTCGACGATCAGATCAACCGCCTGCAAGGCGTCGACGGCGGCGAAGCGACGCGACAGCCTGCGCACTTCGAGTAGCACCTCAGCCACCTGCTTTTCCGAACAGGGCGGCGACGCCGCGCGGCGCGAAGAGCACGATGGCGAGCAGCAGCAGGCCGAGCCCGATCGGCCAGTGCTGCGTGAAGCCGGAAAGCACTTCTTCCAGGCTCAACAGGACGACCGCGCCGACGACGCCGCCGTAGAGATAGCCGACACCGCCGATGATGACCATGACCAGCAGGGTGCCGGACTGGGTCCATTGCAGCAGGTTGGGGCTGGCCAGTCCGGTCAGGTTGGCGAGCAGCGCGCCGGCGAGCCCGGCCAGGGCACCACCGAGCGCGAAGCAGACCAGGCGGTAGCGGAAAACCGGGTAGCCGAGCGCCTCCATGCGCGTTTCGTTTTCGCGGATGGCCTGGATGGTCCGCCCGAAACGCGCCCCGGCGAGGCGGCCGAGAAAGACGACAGCCAGCGCCAGACAGCCCAGCGCGGCGTAGAACAAGGCGCTGTCGCTGCCCAGGCTGAGGCCGGCCAGCGTCATCCGGCCAGGCAGCGGCAGACCGTCGTCGCCACCCCAGGCGCGCGCCGAGATGAACAGGTAATACGCCATCTGGGCGAAGGCCAGCGTGATCATGATGAAATAGACCCCGCGCGTGCGCAGGCTGATGGCGCCGACCAGCAGCGCCAGCGCACCGGCGACGAGCATCGCCAGCGGCAGGGCAAGCAGGGCCTCGCTGATGCCGGCGCGCATGCAGATCGCCGCCGCATAGGCGCCAGCGCCGAAGAAAGCCGCATGGCCCAGTGAGAACATGCCGCCGAAGCCGAGCACCAGATTGAGGCTGCTGGCCGCCAGGGCGAAGATCAGCAGGCGGGTCGCGAAGCCGATATAGAATTCGTGGCCGAGGGCCGCCAGCGCCGGCGGCAGGGCGAGCAGGGCCAGCAGCAGCGCGCCGGCGACCGGCTTCTGATAGCGGGCAGGCTGGTAGAAAGCCATCAGGCGCGCGCCGGGAAGAGGCCTTGCGGCCGGAAAAACAGGATTGCTGCCATCAGCAGGTAGATCAGGATCGAAGCCAGCGCCGGACCGAGCGTCGATGCCGTGTCGGCCGGCAGCGTCGCGCGCAGCAGCGTCGGCAGCAGCGCCCGGCCCAGCGTATCCGCCGTGCCGACGATCAGGCTGCCGACCAGCGCGCCGCGCACCGAACCGATGCCGCCAATGATGATGACGACAAAGGCGAGGATCAGCACGCTTTCGCCCATCCCCACCTGTACTGCCAGCAGTGGCCCGAGCAGTCCGCCGGCGAGTGCGCAGAGCGCGGCGCCGAAGACGAATACCGCCGTGAACAGCCTCTGGACGTCGATTCCCAGGGCCTCGGTCATTTCCCGGTTGGCGGCGCCGGCGCGCACCCACATGCCCACCCGGCTCCTGGCGACCAGCAGGTAAAGCAGCCCCGCGACGGCGAGACCGAAGGCGATGATCACCAGGCGGTACGCCGGGTAGGAGAAGCCGGCGATTTCAAGTGGGCCGGCCAGAGCTTCCGGTGCGTTCAGCATCACCGGCTGGGCGCCCCAGATCATGCGCACGGTCTCGTTGGCGATCAGGATCAGGGCAAAGGTCGCCAATACCTGCGACAGGTGGTCGCGCCGGTAGAGCCGACGGAACAGCGACAGCTCGAGCAGCAGCCCGAGCAGCGCCGCGCCCGCCACCCCGACGGCCAGGCCGATCCAGAACGAATCGGCTGCCTGCGTGGCAGCCGCGACCAAGTAGGCACCGACCATGTACAGCGAGCCATGCGCCAGGTTGATGCAGTCCATGATGCCGAAGACCAGGGTCAGTCCGGCCGCCAGCAGGAACAGCATGAGGCCGAACTGCAGGCCGTTGAGCGCTTGCTCGAGGATGAGCTGGGTCATGCGCGCTCACCGTCATTCCCGCGAAAGCGGGAATCGATTCCTTGCCTGTCCCTGGCTTCCCGCTGCCGCGGGAAGGACGTTTGGGCTGTTGGCGAGCAGGCTTTCACTTCATCCTGCACTGCCCGACATAGGCGTCCGAATGATTGGTGAAAATCGTCCCCATGCTCTTGTTGGTGACGCGGCCGCTGGCGTCCTTGCCGATCACCCGCAGGTAGTAGTTCTGCACCGGGTAGTGGTTGCTGTTGAACCGGAACTCGCCACGGACCGACTTGAAGCGCTTGGCCTCCAGCGCCTTCCTCAGCGCCGCCTTGTTCTCGACCTTGCCCTGCACGTCACGCACGGCGGCGTCCATCAGCCGGGCCGCGTCGTAGCCTTGCGAGGCGTAGAGCGAGGGCAGGCGGCCGTATTCCTTCTGGAAATCGGCGACGAAGCGCCGGTTTTCCGGGTTGTCCATGTCGTGCGCCCAGTGCGAAGAATTGAACATGCCCATCATCGCCGGGCCGACTGCCTTGATCACGTCCTCGTCGGCCGAGAAACCGGGCGCGAAAAGCTGCGTGTCGCGCGACAGGCCGGCGGCGACGAACTGCTTGACGAAGTTGATGCCCATGCCGCCGGGCAGGAAGAAGAACAGCGCATCCGGCTTGATGGCGCGCACCTGCGCGAGTTCGGCAGCGTAGTCGAGTTGCCCGAGCCGGGTGTAAATCTCCTCGGCGACCATCCCCTTGTAGTAGCGCCGGAAGCCGGCGACGGCGTCCTTGCCGCCGGGATAGTTCGGGGTGACGATCACCAGCTTCCTGAAACCCTTGTCCTGGACGTACTTGCCGACGGCTTCGTGCAGGTTGTCGTTCTGCCAGGCGACGTTGAAGAAGTAGGGGTTGCATTGCTCGCCGGCGTACTGCGACGGGCCGGCATTGGCTGAGATGTAGAAGGTCTGGTTCTCGAACACCGTCGGCCCGACAGCGAGCATGATGTTCGAGAAAACGATACCGGTCATGAAATCAACCTTGTCTTTCTTCAGGAACTTGTCCGTCATCTGCCTGGCAACGTCCGGGCTCTGCTGGTCGTCGGCGATGATCACTTCGGCCGGCAGGCCGCCCAACTGACCGTTGAGCTGCTTGACCGCCAGGTTGAAGCCGTCGCGGATGTCGACGCCGAGGCCGGCGCCGGCGCCGGAGAGCGTCGAAAGCAGCCCGACCTTGATCCGATCGGCCGCGTGCAGGGAACTGGCGAGCAGCAGGGCGGCGGTGAAGGCAGCGACGTGACGCAACATCGGGATCTCCGGGAAGGTTCGCAATGGCACGGATTCTAGCTCAGGAAGCGGGCGCTGTCGGTCTCCACGCGGTCGGCTGGCGCCTGCCGCCGATGCCGCGCAGTCGGTACGGTCGGCCGGTCAGAAGGCCGCGATGCCGGTTTGCGCGCGGCCAAGGATCAGCGCATGCACGTCGTGCGTTCCCTCGTAGGTGTTGACCACCTCGAGGTTGACCAGATGACGGATGACGCCGAATTCGTCCGATATCCCGTTGCCGCCAAGCATGTCGCGTGCCGTGCGGGCGATGTCGAGCGCCTTGCCGCAGGAGTTGCGCTTCATGATCGAGGTGATCTCGACCGCCGCCGTGCCCTCGTCCTTCATTCGCCCGAGGCGCAGGCAACCCTGCAGGCCGAGGGTGATCTCGGTCTGCATGTCGGCCAGCTTTTTCTGCACCAGCTGGTTGGCGGCGAGCGGACGACCAAACTGTCTGCGGTCGAGCGTGTACTGGCGCGCCGTGTGCCAGCAGAACTCGGCGGCACCGAGCGCCCCCCAGGCAATGCCGTAGCGCGCCGAGTCGAGGCAGGTGAACGGTCCCTTGAGTCCCCGCACTTCCGGGAAAGCGTTTTCCTCGGGCACGAAGACCTCGTCCATCACGATCTCGCCGGTGATCGAAGTACGCAGCCCGACCTTGCCGTGGATCGTCGGGGTCGACAGTCCGGGCATCTCCCGGTCGAGCACGAAACCGCGAATCGACCCCGCATCGTCCTTGGCCCAGACGATGAAGACGTCGGCAATCGGCGAGTTGGTGATCCACATCTTCCTGCCGGAGAGCAGATAACCGCCGTCCACCGCGCGCGCGCGGCTTTCCATGCTGCCGGGATCCGATCCGTGGTTGGGCTCGGTCAGGCCGAAGCAGCCAATCCATTCACCCGTCGCCAGTTTCGGCAGGTACCGGCGACGCTGTACTTCGCTGCCGAACTGGAAGATCGGCAGCATCACCAGCGAGGACTGCACGCTCATCATCGAGCGATAACCCGAATCGACGCGCTCGACTTCGCGGGCGACCAGGCCATAGCTGACGTAGTTGAGCCCGGCGCCGCCATACTCGGCCGGAATCGTCGGACCGAGCAGGCCCATTTCACCCATTTCAGGGTAGATTGCCGGATCGCTTCGCTCGTGCCGGAAGGACTCCTGCACGCGCGGCAGGAGACTGCCCTGGCAGTAGTCGCGCGCCGCATCACGCAGCAGGCGCTCGTCCTCGTTCAGCTGTGCCTCGAGGAGGAGGGGGTCTTGCCAGCAGAATCTCGCCTTCGCCGCCTTCGCCATTCACTTTTCCTTGCCTGTTCTTGCCACCGGCCTGGTGACAGCGGGGATTGTAAGCAAAGCTCACTGCGCTCGGCGAAAACTTCGCCAACCGCGGTCCCGCAGCGCTGACTTGTGCTCGAAGCACCCGACCCGTCTCCCAGGTCGGACGCTGTCATTTTCCCCTCGCGAAAGCAGCGGCCCGGGGGAATCACCGCGTTGGCGCGAATGTTTTCGGGAACCAGGGGTCCACGGATCAGAAGGCTGCCGGCGCCGGCATGACGGTTTGCTCAGGACGTTGCAAGGCAGGGCGATTGACTCGCGGCGGCAAGGTCGGGATACTCGCGGCGTCGGCGGCGGGATGGCGGCGACGCAGGGGAGGGGAAGCCGGTAGACGCTGCCGCTACGCAGCCGTCTTCCCGCTGTGGCCGTGACGGTCCTGACTGGGAGGTGTCTCGATGGGTCTGCGACTGAAGTTCAACCTGGTGTTGTTCGCTGTCTTCCTGGCCGGCTTTGCCGTTGCCGGCTATGTCTCGCGCACGCTGCTTGACCGGCATGCGCGCGCGCAGGTACTCGGCGAGGCACGCCTGGTAATGGAGGCTGCGCTGGCCGTGCGCGGCTACACTGTCGACAAGGTTCGGCCGCATCTGATCGACCAGATGGACAGGCAGTTCCTGCCCCAGACAGTGCCGGCCTTTGCCGCCACCGAGACGCTCAACGAGCTGCGCAAGAAGTACAGCAACTACGCCTACAAGGAAGCGACACTCAATCCGACCAATCTGCGCGACCGGCCTGCCGACTGGGAGGCGGATCTGATCCACAGTTTTCGCAACGACGGCGGGCGCAGGGAAATCACCGGTCAGCGGGAAACGCCGACCGGTCCGGTGCTCTACATTGCGCATCCGATCCGCATCGAGTCGCCGGCCTGCCTGCAGTGCCACAGCACGCCGAACGCCGCGCCGCCGTCGATGATCAGGATCTACGGCTCGGCCAACGGCTTCGGCTGGAAGCTCGACGAGGTGGTCGGTGCGCAGGTGGTCTCGGTGCCGATGTCGGTGCCGCTGGCGAACGCCGCGCAGGCCTTCCGGACCTTCATGATCTCGCTGGCGGCGGTGTTCGCGGCGGTCTTCGTCGCTCTCAACCTGCTGCTCTCGTGGCTGATCATCCGCCCGGTGTCGCGCATGTCGGCGGCGGCGGACAAGATCAGTACCGGCGATTTCGACCAGCCGGAGTTTGCCGAGACGGGCAATGACGAGGTTGCCGTGCTTGCCAGATCCTTCAACCGCATGCGTCGCAGCCTGGAAAAGGCGATGCAGATGATCGATGGCTGAGCGGCCGGTGAGCGAGTCGACCGACAGGCCGCCGAGCAAGGCAACCGACGAGCAGCGTCCTGCCGGCGGCGACCTGCTGGCCCTGCCGGCGGGCTATGCGATCAACGAGTACCGTATCGACCGGGTCCTTGGCTGCGGCGGCTTCGGCATCACCTACCTGGCCCACGACACCCACCTCGACTGCCCGGTGGCGATCAAGGAATACCTGCCGCGGGAAATGGCCGGACGCGATCCCGGCCTCGCCGTACGTCCGCATTCCGGCGCTAGCGCCAAGTCGTTCGGGTGGGGGCTGGAGCGCTTCCTGCTCGAATGCCGGGCGCTCGCCAGTTTCCACCATCCGGGCATCGTGCGCGTGCTCCGCTATTTCCGCGCCAACGATACCGCCTACATGGTCATGGAGTACGAAAGCGGCGAGCCGCTGGACCAATGGCTGGCCGGCCATCCGGCGCTCGACAGCGCGACGCTGCTGCGCATCGTGCGGCCACTGCTCGATGGTCTCGAGACCATCCACAACACGGGTTTTCTGCACCGCGACATCAAGCCGCGCAACATCTACATCCGGGCCGACGGCTCGCCGGTGCTGCTCGACTTCGGCTCCGCGCGCCGTCTTGGCCTGGCGGGGCAAGAGCACTTGCTGACTGCGGTGGTCACGCCCGGCTTTGCCCCCGCCGAGCAGTATCAGCCGGACGGCAAGCAGGGGCCATGGACCGACCTCTACGCCCTGGCCGGCGTGATGTACTGGCTGGTCACCGGCCAACTGCCAACCGAGAGCCTGGCGCGCCTGCGCGAGGATCCAATGCCCGCCGCGTCGGCGATCGGCAAGCCGGAGGTGTTCGGCAAGGCGATGCTCCGAGCCATCGACTGGGCGCTGACGCCGGACGAGAACCAGCGCCCGCTGCGCGTGGCGGATTTTCGCCGTGCCTGTCTGCCGGCGGCGGGTGGCGATGCGCCGCCACTGGCCGGCGCTCCGCGGGGGCCGGCGGCGACGCAGCCGCCCGCCGGCATCTCGCTGGCCGAGGGCTGCAGCTTCATCGGTGCCGTCCTGTTCGCCGACGTGGCTGTCGCCGACCCCCCTGACGAGGCCGAGCACCAGGAGCAACGCAGCCGGCTGGCGACGATCGTCAGCCAGGCGGTCGCCACGGTTCCGGCGAGTAGTCGCCTGGCGGCGAACACCCGCGAAGGCTGTGCCGTCTGCTACGTTGGCGATCCCGAGGATGCACTTCGCACTGCCACGCTTTTGGGCGCGTCGGCGACCGAACGAGGGCTCGGGCTGCAGATCGGGATCAATCTCGGGCCGGTGCTGGTGCAACCAGCGCCAAGCGGACGCTCGCGCTTGCTCGGCGACGGCGTCGCCACGGCTTTCCGCGTCATGCGCTTGTCCGAGCCTGGGCAGGTGCTGGTCACCCGCGCCTACGTCGAACTCATCGCCCAACTCGGACGCAGCGCCTCCGCCGGCTTCAGCCTCCTCGGCCAGCGCCGCGACCCGCAGGACCGGGAGCACGATCTCTACCACTATACCGGCGACAGCCAGATGGCCGCATCATCGCATCCGGTCTCGGGCGGTCATCTGTCAACGACCGGCTCGGACATCTCGCCCGAGGTCGCCGACACTGCCGAGCGACTGCTCACGCGGCACATCGGTCCGCTGGCCCGGATCCTCGTGCGCAAGACGCTGCCCCGCGCCGCGAGTCGCGAAGAACTGCATCGCCTGCTGGCGGCGATGATCCCCGATCCGGCAGCCCGGGCTGCATTCCTCGCCGGCGTGGCGCTCCCTGCGCAGCCGCACTCGACCGGGGCAGGGCCAAACAGCGCCCGGGTCGCGGCTGCCTCTTTGCACGCGTCGCCTTCGGCGCCGGTGACTGCCGCAGCTTCCGGGTTGCCGACCGGTGTGTTGTTTTCCGATGCAGACCTCGATCGCATTGGCAAGCTCTTTGCCCGTTACATCGGCCCGATGGCCAAGGTGCTGCTGCGCCGCGAGGCCAGCCAGGGCGGCGACCTCGATGTCCTCTGCCGGGCGCTGGCCAGGCACATCGATAGCGCAGAGCAGCGGCAGCATTTCCTCAGGGAGGCGGGCGTCGGCTGAATGGGGGCGGCGATACGGGCGGTGCCAAGGTCCTCACCGCATGTCACGCGGCGACTGCTGGACCAGCGACAGCCGGACCAAACCGCCGCACTCGACCTCGGGCTCGTCCGCGTCCATCCTCATCGCGCTGCCGCGAGCCTGTCGGAATACGGCACAGCGTGCCTGACGTGCCGGGCGCAACAGCCCGAAGCCCTCGATCCCATTCTCATCCGCAACATCTCAAGCCATGACCCACCTTACCCGCAACCTCGCCGACATCCTCAAGAACGTCTGCCGCCCTGGTGATTTCTCCACCACCGGCCGCTGCGAGATCTTCGCGCCGCGGCTGGAAGTGGACGGTGTCGGCCTCATTGCGCTGCCGCTGTTGCCGGCACAGGCCGAAGCGCTTGTCGCCGTCGCCGAACAGGCGCCGTATGGCCGGGGTGGCGATACCCTGATCGACACCGCAGTGCGCCGGACGTGGCAGATCGGTGCCGACCGTGTGCACCTCGGCGGACGTCACTGGGACAAGCACCTGGCCGATATCGTCGCGCGCTGCAAAGCCGGTCTGGGTGTCAGCGAACCCGTCTCGGCCGAGTTGTACAAGCTGCTGGTCTACGATACCGGCAGTTTTTTCGTCAGTCATCGTGATACCGAAAAGGCGCCGGGGATGTTCGCCACCCTGGTGGTCGTCCTGCCGTCGATCTACACCGGCGGCGAGCTGTGCATCCGCCACCGCGAGCGCGAGGTCTGCCTCGACCTCTCTTCGCCGGAGCCGTCGGAAGTCGCTTACGCCGCTTTCTACGCCGACTGCCGGCACGAGGTCCGCCCGATTACTGCCGGCTGCCGGTTGGTCCTGGTCTACAACCTGATTCGCCAGGGCTCGGGCCGACCGCTCGGGCCGCCGGCGTACGATGCAGAGATCGAGCGGATCAGCGATCTCCTCCGAAGTTGGGACGCCGAGCCGGCCGCAGCCGAGCGATCGTCCCCGAGCAAGCTGATCTATCCGCTCGAGCATGCCTACACGCCGGCAGAAATCGGCTTTCGGACGCTCAAGGGCGCCGATGCCGCGGTTGCCTCGGTACTCGTCAGCGCCGCCGGCCGGGCGAATTGCGAAGTCTACCTTGCCTTTCTGGCGATCAGGGAAAGTGGCAGTGCCGAGTACTACGGTTCGTGGTCGCGTGGCAGGCGCCATTCGGAGCCGGACGACGATGATTTCGAGGTGCTCGAGATCAGCGACAGTGCGAGTACGCTCTCCGGCTGGCAAGCGCCCGACGGCAGCCGCCCGAGTCTCGGCGAAATGTCATTCGCCGACGCGGAACTCTGCCCGCCGGGCGCGATGGAGGACGAGGAGCCCGACGAACAGCACTTCTTCGAAGCCACCGGGAACGAGGGCGCGAGCTTCGAGCGCAGCTATCGGCGAGCCGCTCTGGTGCTCTGGCCACAAGCCGGCAAACTGCAGGTGATCGCCGCCGCCGGCCACGGGGTGTCGCTGCCCTACCTGGCAGCGCTGACCGAGCGCTGGGTCGAGTACGGCGGCGGTCAGGCGTCACCGTTATGGCACGAGGCGCAGCAACTCGCCCGGCTGATCATCGCGCGGCGGGAAGACTGGCCCACTTCCGGCTGGCTGTCGTCCAGCCCGACAGGAAACGCCGCTCCGCTGCTGACGACGCTGCGCCGGACGGAAGATGCCCGCAATATTGAAGCCTTACTCGCCGAAGTCAGCGCCGAGGGCTGCTACGACGCCGGCGACAACGAGGCGCTGGCCGACGCCGCGATGCTGCTCCCGGCAGAGCGGGCCGCCGAGCTCGTCCAGCGCATCATCGCCCGAAATGCGCCGCGGCAGATCACCGCCTGCGCCGAGCTGCTGCAACGGATGGCGGCGCGATTCCTCGCCCGTTCGGCCGCCGGCGCGGGTTGTTCTAGCGAGCTGCTCGAACCCGCTGCGCAAACTCTGCTTGCCGCGCTGCCGGGAGACCCGGCGGCGGCGATTCCAATGGCAGGCTGGCAACGCCCCTTGCCGGTGACACCGGCTCTCGTCGTCGACCTGCTGACCGCGCTTTGCCATCTCGGCGTCCGATCGCTTGGCGAGCAGGCGGTGGACCATCTGCTGAACTGGCCTGACCCCTTCGCCGTCGACACCATTCTCGTCCCTGCCACCTGCCTGCTGACCGAGCAGGGCTGGCCAGCGAGCGACTGGCCGCCGACGCGGCGGCTACGAGATCATTGTCTGGATCATCTTGCGCGACGAATCGCCCAGCCGCTGGTCCCGCCAGTCGACTTCGCTCGCGAAAGCCGTGTCGATTGCAGTTGTGCTTACTGCCGGGATCTCGCGGCGTTTCTCGCTGACCCGCTGCGCTCCGTCTGGGTCTTGAAGGCCGCGCAGCAGCATCGAAGCCACGTCGAGTATTCGATCCGTCGCGACCACTGCGATGTTAGCCACGAGACCGAGCGTCGTGGCAGCCCGCATGCGCTGGTCTGCACCAAGAACCAGGCGAGCTTCGAGCGGCGCGTTGTGCAACGGCAGAAGGACCTGGAAGACCAGGCGCGCTTGCTTCAGCCACCCGGGCAATGATGCGGGCGAGCAGGTCTTCGACCTTTTGTGTCAGAGGTGGAGAGTCACGCCGCGCGGCGCCATGGCGCAGCTTGCAGGCGACCACGGTCCTGGTGCATGGTGCAGATCTCCTCGGACTCCAGCCGGGCCAGGCGTTGCGTGACCGGTCCGCGGGGAGCCCGGATCAGTTGCGACAGAATGTTGGTGTCGAGCAGGTAGCGCGCTGGCATCAGAACGCGTCCTCGGGTGCCGGCGGCAGGTCGGCGACGTCGGGAAATTCCTCGTCCCGCGGCTCCCAGCCTGCCAGCAGTGCCAGCAACTGCTTGCGGGGTGGTACCGGCTCAACGATCAGACGCTCGCCTTCCTTGCGGATAATCGCTTCGGTACCTGCCAGTTCGAATTCGCGCGGAATCGGGATGGCCTGGTTGCGCCCATTGCGAAACAGGGAAACGTGGCGTTCATTGATCATGACGGACTCCTCTCCTTCTGGCCTAGGGTTGAGCCTGTGCTGCTCTGTCCAGGCTGTCAAGGAATGGCGCGGGCAGACCGTCGTGGTCTTGTATCGGGGTTGGGGTCTCCCCAGCTCCGGGAAGTAATGATCCCTGAAGTAGTTGTAGTGCGCCTGCGTTTCCGGGTCGAAGTACTGCCCCGGGAAGCGCAGGTTGATCGTCGTCAGCCGGCCGTCGCCATCGGGGTCCTCCTCCGGCAAGGCCATGCCGAAGGGCTCGGTGGTGGGCGGGTTGCGCCAGACGACGGTCTGGCTCTCGTCCGTCGCGACGCGCGGTGTCCCGAGATGGTCCGCGTGCAGATAGAGGATCGTCAGTCCGGCGCTGGCGGCAGCGTTGACCGTGATAGGTACCGCGCCACTGCTCTGGCTCGCCCCGAGACGGTCGGTGGCCTGCGCGGTCAGGAGGTAGCTACCGGCGGCAACGTCGTTTCAGACGACGCGGTACGGACTGCTCACCGCACTGCTGATCAGCGTCGCGCCGTGGAAGAAGTCGACCCGGGCCACCCCGTCGGGATCGGGCAGTGTAACTTCTTTTCTGTAAATCGGCGCGAGGCGATTTATTTCGGGTGAGGTAATCACGGTTGCAGGTTGAGATAGATTTTCCCGGTCATCCATTCCTCGTCGCATTCTGCCAGAAGCGCGGAGACAAGGCGCAGGCAGGATGCCGTGTTCGGAAAGATGGATGCCACGCGGGTCCGGCGTTTGATCTCGCGGTTGATCCGTTCGAGACCGTTGGTCGTGCGCAGACGCATACGTTGCGCGTGAGGCGAATCGAACGCTGTAAAGCCCTCGGGCAGATTGTCTTCCGCCCATTGAGCAAGTGTAGTGCGCCTGCGTCTCCTGGTCGAAGTATTGCCCCGGGAAACGCAGGTGAATCGTCGTGACCCGGCCGTGGCCATCGGGGTCCTCTTCCGGCAGCACCATGCCGAAGGGCTCGATCGTGGGCGGGTTGCGCCAGACGACGGTCTGGCTCTCGTCGGTCGCGACGCGCGGCGTCCCGAGATGGTCGGCGTGCAGATAGAGGATCGTCAGTGCGGCGCTGGCCGGCGCATTGACCGTGATCGGTACCGCCGCGCTGGTCTGGCTCGCCCCAAGACGGTCGGTCGCCTGCGCGGTCAGGAGGTAGCGGCTGGCAGGAACGAGGTTCCAGACGACGCGGTACGGACTGCTCACCGCGCTGCCGATCAACGTCGCACCGTGGAAGAAGTCGACCCGGGCCACCCCGTCGGGATCGTTCGCGTCAGCGGTGAGCGTGACGGTTGCCGGCGCCGTGAAACTCTGGTTGGCCCCCGGGCTCGTCAGGCTCACCGTCGGCGGACGGTTGCCCTGGACGGTAATGTCGTGCGCCGCGCTGTCGGTGGCCCGGGCGGCCAGGTCGTAAGCCTCGGCCGTGGCGTTCGGCGAGTCGGCGGCCTAAGGACTGTCGCCGGCGGTGGCGATGGCCGTGGTGTTGGCCAGGAACTCGACGTGGGTCACAGGCGTTTCGCGCAGTGCATATCGTCACGGTTAATTAGCATACTGTCACCGCAATTACGAATGTTCTTGGCCACTCAACAGGCCCCAGCATGATCGGGTTACGATCGCTGGCCGGTCTTTGCTCAGATCTGCGAGCCGGCGACTCAGTGTGTACTTGCCTTGCCACGCTACTGCTGTCTTGCCGTCGTGAAGGACAAGGACGTCAATATCGCTCTTGCGTGGTCTGCATCCCAGGACGGGCAGGCTGCTTCCAGCCGGTAACGTTCCAAGGACCTGGATCGACCGACCAGCTACAGTATCTGGATCAACTAGTTGTACCTCTTCGATCGCGATCAATGAAATGACCTCCGTTCTTGAACCGGAATCACTACAGCCGCACAGCGAGGCAGTGAGTATCAGAAACAATGAGACGCGCATCTCATTCCCCGAATCGACGCCGAATGGCGTCGAAGATCGGCCGAACCGGAGGTATGGCGAAAGTTCTGTTACCTGGGGCCTCATACGCCGTCTGACCATCGGCACGCGGAGACCTTTCAATGATATCCATGACATCACTCGGGAGAACGCGCCTCTTGTCCTTTGCGTCGACTAGGTTCAACGCTTCCAAACAACACAGCCAGGGATTACCGCAGTTGTTCGTGACGCTGCTGTACGACCGTTGCTCACGACACAAGCAAGCGACCAACCAGGTTTCTTCGGCCGGCGTCAACCGAAGAATGACGCCCCGACCATCACGACGGATATCCTCAACGGAATTACGGGGACATACGAGCAAATGAACTCACGAGCAGAAGGGTGACGATCACTGCTCCCGTGATATTGAGGGCAACGGATGCACGAAAAAGCTTCTCAGCACAAGGGTCCTGCTTTTTGGATACCAGAATGCCAAGGAGGCAAATGACCAAAAACACGGTTGCTACGACGAAGAAAAAAAGGACTGTCTCCCTGTTCAGGATGATGGGTGAAGCGCCATCGAAACCAAACTTGTACGCTTTGAACAACGCAGCTCCGGCTCGTTCCAGAACCAGGACAAGTTGAAATGATGCCAGCACAAGGCCACAAAGGCCGAATAGCCGGAGAGAACTCGGCACCGTCATCGTCTTCCGCTCAATTCGAATTGATCACAACGATTCGCCCATACCGCCTCAGTTGCTCAGTCGATGGCGACCATGGACGTCGTGACTTACTTTGGACGGTTACATGATCAGTTTGGGTCTGGCGAATTAGATCTCGTACCTGAGTCCAGTTGTCGACGTCCTCAGCCGCGATACAGCCAATAGTCCGACCCGGCCGGTGCAATCGGAAGTTGTTCCGCGCGGTCCGATCACTGGTATCGTCACCATAGGAGTCATCTACAGGCTCCAAGCGGTAGAAATCAGAGTCTGGATGCTGCAGAATGTCGTAAATGCCATTGGGAATCGCATCTCCAAAAGGACGCCCGCCTGAGACAAACGGTCCCGATATTGATTGACCGGTCTCCAAGTCGTTGATATTTATTTGCCCAGTGGCGTTGTTGTAGACCCCATAGACCCACAGCCCCAAAGGATCACTATAACTGAGCGGTTTCCCTTTGGCATAGCCGTAAGTATTGATCCCCCCCGCCAACCCAATCGGATCACTCTGCCCATACCTTCCCAGTTCCGGGAAGTAATGATCCCTGAAGTAGTTGTAGTGCGCCTGCGTCTCCTGGTCGAAGTACTGCCCCGGGAAACGCAGGTTGATGGTCGTGACCCGGCCGTCGCCATCGGGGTCCTCCTCCGGCAAGGCCATGCCGAAGGGCTCGGTGGTGGGCGGGTTGCGCCAGACGACGGTCTGGCTCTCGTCCGTCGCGACGCGCGGTGTCCCGAGATGGTCCGCGTGCAGATAGAGGATCGTCAGGCCGGCGCTGGCCGGCGCATTGACCGTGATCGGCACCGCCGCGCTGGTTTGGCTCGCCCCAAGACGGTCGGTCGCCTGCGCGGTCAGGAGGTAGCGGCCGGCTGGAACGTGGTTCCAGGCGACGCGGTACGGACTGCTCACCGCGCTGCCGATCAGCGTCGCCCCGTGGAAGAAGTCGACCCGGGCCACCCCGTCGGGATCGTTCGCGTCAGCGGTGAGCGTGACGGTCGCCGGCGCCATGAAACTCTGGTTGGCCCCCGGGCTCGTCAGGCTCACCGTCGGTGGCAGGTTGCCCTGGACGGTGAGGTCGTGCGCCGCGCTGATGGTCGTCGCGCCGGCGCTGTCGGTCGCCCGGGCGGTGAGGCGGTAGACCCCCGCCGCGGGCGGCGTCCAGTCAAGACGGTAGGGAGCCGTCGTGCTGCCGCCGATCAGCGTCTGACCGTGGTAGAAGTCCACCCGGCTGATCGGGGTGTTGACTTCCACGTCGCTGGCCGTCGCCATCAGGGTCACGGTCGCTGACAGGGGATAGGCCGCGCCGTCGAGCGGTGCGGTGAGACTGACCGTCGGCGGCGTGTTGTGGCTGTCGACAATGATCCGGCGCGCGCCGCTGGTCGTCGCCGCGCCGGCACGGTCGGTCGCCCGCGCGCTCAGCTGGTAAGTCCCCGCCGCGACGTTCGGCCAGTCGACCGTATAAGGGCTGTTGCCGACGGTGGCGATGACCGTTGCGTCGGCCAGGAACTCGACCCGGGTCACCGGCGTGGCGCCGCTGGCATCCGCCGCCAGCGTGATCGTCGCCGGCGCGAGGTAGCGTGCGTCAGCGACCGGCGCGGTGAGGCTGACGGTCGGTGGCGTCGGGCTGACGCGGGCGCAACGAGGTAGCGTACAGCGCAGGACGCAGACGCGGGCATCGAGAATGTCAATGCGGCCGTTGCGATCCGGGTCGCGGGGATCGTCCGGGCCGCTGACCTTGGGACGGCCCGGTAGCGAGCGCTGGAGTTGGGTAACATCGTCCAGGTCGACGTCGCCATCCTGGTCGAGGTCGCAGGGGGTGGCCCAGGCCTGGCCGGCCAGGAGGACCAGGCAGAGGGAGCAAAGGCCACCGATCAGGCGGGCAAACCACCG
Source organism: Candidatus Accumulibacter necessarius (assembly GCF_036625085.1). Lineage (NCBI taxonomy): Bacteria > Pseudomonadati > Pseudomonadota > Betaproteobacteria > Candidatus Accumulibacter > Candidatus Accumulibacter necessarius. Next base: position 549,643 of record NZ_JAZKUM010000001.1, read on the forward strand.
GCGCAGGGAGCTTGCGGGGGTGAGGCAGTCGTTCGGCTTCATTGCAGCACCGCGACGGGCAGGTCTTCGAGCCACAGGTATTCGCGCTGGACGGTGCCGTCGGCGGCGCTTTCGGCGATCAGGCGACCTTCGGGGTCGTAACCGTAGACGGTGTCGGTGACGTCGATCTTGCGGACGCGTTCGCCGAGGCCGTTGTACTCGTAGCGGGTGATTCCGGCGGCGGTGGTGGTCTGGGCGAGGCGGCCCTGGCCGTCGTAGGCGAACTGGCTGGCTCCATCGCTGACCAGGCTGCCGTTGGCGTCCCAGCTGTAGTGCTTCGGCGGGGTGCTGTCGACACGCTGCAGGCGGTTGCTGGCCGGGTCGAGGGTGTAGGAGCGGGTCGTGCCGCCGAGGGTGTGACTCAGACGGTTGCCGGTGGCGTCCCAGGTGTAGCCGTAGCGGGTGTGGGGCAGGCTGGCGCTGGTCAGGCGGTCCAGGCTGTCGTAGCCGTAGGTCGCGCTGCGCGCTGCCTGCGCGGCGTCGAACTGGGCGCTGAGGCGGCCGGCGGCATCGTGGCTGAGCAGCCAGTGCTCGTTGCCGAGAGTGTAGCTGCTCGGACGGCCGTCCTGGTCCTGATTGCGGGTGTGCTTCTGGCCGGCACCGTCGCGGTAGCTGTGGACGCCGCCGAAGGGGTGATAGCTGATTTCGCTGGCGATCAGCCGCGTGCGGCCGTCGCCGCCGGGGGCGCTATCGGTCAGGTGGATTGCGCTGATGCGGCCGTTGCTGTCGCGGCTGTAGGCGAGGTGGCGGCCGCTGGCGGTGGTGAAGCCGGTGAGGCGGCCGGCTGACCAGGTCCAGGTGAGGGTGTGGCTCGCCTGGCCGACGCTGCGGGTCTGGCGGATCAGGCGGCCCGGCGGGTCGTAGGTGTTCTCGAGACGGCTGATGAGCTGGTCGTTCTGCCGGTCTTCGATGCGGCTCAGGCGGCCGATGCCGTTGGCGCCCTGGTCCCAGAGGACATCGCTGCGCCGGCCGTCGGCGTAGTGGATGCGGCTGAGGCGGTTGAGGGCGTCGTAGTCGAAGGTGGTGGTCTGGCCCTTGCCGTCGGTGCGGCTGATTTCGTTGCCGGCGGCGTCATGGCGGCTGCTGGTCAGGCCACTGTCGGGGCTGTGCTGCTGTGTCCGGTTGCCGAGGCCGTCGATGGTGTAGGTGGTGGCGAGGTTTCTCGGGTCGGTGACGCGGCGCAGGCGGTCCTGGCCGTCGTACTGGTAGTGGGTCTGGCCACCGGCGGCGTCGGTGACCTGGCGCAGGCGGTCGAGGGCGTCGTAGGCGAGGACGGTCTGCTGGTTGAGCGGGTCGGTGATGCGGCTACGGTTGCCCTGGGCGTCGTGTTCGTAGGCGGTGATCTGGCCGCGGGCGCCGATCTCCTGGGCGAGACGGCCGAGCTTGTCGTAGAGGCGTTGGCGGGTCTGGGCGAGCTGGCCGGTGGCGTCGTGGATTGCTTCGTGCAGGCGGTTGCCCTGGGCGTCGAGGGTGTAGCGGATCTGATTGCCGAGGCCGTCGCTGAGGGTGGTGAGGCGATGCGCGGGGTCCCGGGTGTAGTCGAGGTGGCTGCCGTCGGGGAGGGTGATGCGGGTGATCTGTCCGGCGGGGTCGTAGGTGATGGTGGTGACTTCGCCGTCGACGCTGCGGCTGGTGAGGCGCTGGCGGGGGTCGTAGCCGAGCGTGGTGACGCTGCCGTTGGCGTCGATGAGGGTGAGCGGCTGGCCATGTTCGTTGTAGGCGGTGATCTCGGTGCGTTGTCCGAGGGCGTTGGTGATGCTGGCGAGCTGGCCGCGCCGGCCGGGGTCGGGATCGTCGAGGTCGTAGTAGCGGTAACTGTTGAGGTCGGCGAGGTCGATGCGCGGGCCGTCGGCGCTGAGGATCTGGCCCTGCTCGTTGTAGCGGTAGGTCCAGGTGCGGGGCTGGCCGGTCAGGGTGGCGTTGAAGCCGCTGCTGCCGTCGGTGTCGGTGGTGGCCTGTTCGCTGTGCTGGCAGACGAGGGCGAGCGGCTGGGGATCGGGGGCGCAGCTGACGGGGCTGCCGGCGAGGGGGTCGCCGTGGTAGGTCCAGGTGCTGAGGCGATTCGGTTCGGCCCGCTGGACGGGGCGGCGCCAGGTGGCGTGCCACTGCGTGGAGACGGTGCGCATTTCGGCCTGGCCGGTGGCTTCGCTGCGGCGGGTTTCGAGGTTGCGGCTGAGGTCGTGCTGGGTGGTGTCGAGGCGGCCGTTGAAGTCGGTGCGGCGGCTGAGGTTGCCGTTGGCGTCGTAGGTGTAGGTCTGGCTGAGGCCGGGAAGCAGGGGGTGGCTGCTGCGGCTGACTTTGTTGACGCCGAGGATGGCCTGGTAGCTGTGCTGGCTGACGGCGTTGAGGGGGTGGGTGAGGGTGACGCCGGTGATCTGGTCCCCGCTGGTTTGGTAGGTGAGCTGGTGCCGGTCGACGCCGCCAGCGTGTTCGCTGCTGGTGGCGCGGGCGTTGGCGTCGTAGGTCCAGCTGGCGTAGGGGGTGGCGTTTTCGTCGATGAGGCCAGTGAGCAGGGCCGGTTGGCGCTGGCCGGCGACGGTGACCTGGGTGTAGGTGTAGCGTCGTTCGCTGTGATCGGGGTAGCGGACGGTGTCGAGTGAGCCGTCGGGGTCGTAGCGGTAGGTGGTGGCCTGGCCGGCGGGGTCGGTGAGGGTGCTCAGGCGACCGTCGGGGTCGTAAGTGAGTTGCAGGCGGCGGTCGGCCGGGTCCCTGACTTCGCTGAGGCGACCGGTTGCGTCGTAGGTGTAGCTGAGGCGGCGGCCGTCGGCGAGGGTGCGGCTGAGGCGGCGGCCGCTGCGGTCGAAGGTTTCGCGGGCGTCGTCGGGGCCGTGCCAGGTCCAGCCTTGGCCGGTCTGGCTGAGCTGGCCGACGAGGTCGGCGTCGGCGGTCCATGGGCCATTGCCGGATTGGCGGTAGTGGTGGATCTGGCCGTCTTCGCGCTGGACGACGACGAGGCCGGGGACGCTGGGGTTGAGACTGACTTCGTGGTTGTGCCGCCAGCGGTTGCCGAGCGGGCGCGGCGGTGCGCTGAAGTCGTGGTAGGGGTTCTGGCTGTCGTAGTGGCGGACGAAGTCGAGTGGTGAGGTGCCGGCAGCGCGGTAGTCGGTTTCTTGCTGGCGCTTGCAGCCCTGGCCGGGGACGATGGGGTTGCCGATACAGCTTTGCGCTTCCTTGATCTGGGCCGGTAGATGGCACAGGTTACTGTCCAGTTCGGCGACGGCATCGCGCAGGTAGGTTTGCGGGGTGTCGCCGAGCGGCAGGTGGAGGGGGCTGGGGAAGACGCCGAGGTGGGGCGTCGGCTGGACGGGATAGCGGTTGACGTCGACGCCGGCGACTTCGCCGCGGTACGTCCGGTGGATGCCGAGGTAGTGCAGGCGGCACCAGCCTTCAAAGGCTTTGAGGTTGAAGAGGAAGGATTTCTGGAGGGCTTCCCGGATGGCGGTCGGGGTGTACCAGCCCATTTCGTAGCCGTCGGAAAAGCCGAGGCCGCTGTCGTGGATGACGCTGCCACTGGCGTTGCAGCGCAGGGGCGAGACGGCGAAGAGGTATTTGCCGGTGCTGTCAGGGCCCTGGCGAGCGGAGATCTCGAAGCCGATTGCGAAGTTGGGGTAGCTGCAGGTGGCGCTCCAGGCGGCCGGGGCGCCGAGCAGGGCGGCGATGGCGAGAAGGGCACGGGGGGTCCAGTGGGGCCAGCGCGGTATGGTCGGAGACGGGGCGCGGGGTCTCTTCATCCTGGGGGTCCTGGCGTCTGGAGCTGGCTGTCCTGTGGGTGAGCAGTTTGCGGCGTTTTCCCTGAGGCGCTGTTGAGCAGCCCGAGGGTATCCGGTCTCCGGTTCGCTGTTGTCAGCGGCCAATCTTCAGAGCGGAAAAACCCTAAGGCGACACCGGGAATTTCACCTTATCTGCCAGGGAATTGCAAGAGGGCAGCCGCTTTTTTGCGTTCAGCTGCGCACGACATCTCGATGCTGCTCCCTTTTCCCTCCTTTCCCTCTAATTACTATACTGTCCCCGCAATACTCCCCGCAATACTCACTTGCCAATACAAAAGCGCCCGAAAATCTCGGAATTAAAGGGACGAATTAAAGGGACAGTATCCTTAACTCCTGACCCGCATGGCATCCATCTTTCCGAACACGGCATCCTGCCTGCGCCTTGTCTCCGCGCTTCTGGCAGAATGCGACGAGGAATGGATGACCGGGAAAATCTATCTCAACCTGCAACCGTGATTACCTCACCCGAAATAAATCGCCTCGCGCCGTTTTGCAGAAAAGAAGTTGCACTGCCTGGCGGAATAGCGGCTACACACGCGCGGACAGGACGGCGCGCTGGGCGCGGAAGCGCGTGTGTCAAGGCACGGGAAGTTCGACTGGAACGAAAGCGGCAGGCGCAGAAGCAAGCGGAGTCGAAACCATTCAGCGCTGAGAGTGTCCATGGCTTTAGTGGCTTTAGTGACAAATGGGGCGGGAATGAGTTGAGGATGCCACGGCGCAATAATTCGGCGTCAATTTAGGATACTGTCCCCGAATTAACCGATGGAATGATCGAAAGAGAAGGGCGGTCCCTTTCGGGCCGCCTTTCTCGCTTGAACGCAGTGGTCTGGTGGTTACGGTCTGTCTTTCCGGAGGAGGACGCCCAGCAAGCCCAGTCCCAACAAGATCCACGTGGCTGGCTCGGGAACTTCCTGAGGACTATACGCATAGCCATCCAGTTCCAGGATTCGTGGGCCTGAGGCATGAAAATTGGCATCCCCAAATTGTTCGAATGACGCCCGCCAGGTTTGCGCCGTCGTGGGGGCGACAACATCGTATAACTCATACACCCAGTTGGCCGGGTAATTCAGGCCTCCACCATAGACCGGGTGCGTTACACCATCGCCAAGAACAGCCGTTGTACCAATGTTTGCCTTGGAATATAGCGTCTGCCAGGTGCTGGTGGCGTCTTTGTATTCAAGCTTGATCGCACCAAAGCCGCGATAATTCTGGTCACGGTAGCCGTTGGTATAGGGGTCATTGGGGTTGTAATTGGTGCCATCATGCGAGGCAACCAGATTGAAGCTCCCCAGCGTCATCGGTGAACTCAACGTCCATTCGACCGTGTGCCACGTACCTTTCGCGGAGCTATCGTTGAATACGGTGTTGGTCTTTTCCGTATTGTTTGAAGTGAAGCCAAACATGTTAAGGGCATTCGAGTCCCCGTGAATTGTACTGGCTGAAGACGATTGAATGTTTGTGTACTCCCAAGCGTCACTATTGCTGATAACCAGCGCTTGTACCGGTGAGGCAAGAACAGCCATGGCCAGTGGAAGCGCCGACAAAATCCTTTTCACTGCTTTCTCCTTCGCGTTTTAGGAAGCACTGCCGTTAAGAAATCCAGAAGCCCAAAAGCAAGACCCACCATGGTTAGTGACCGGAATGACTGTTATCCAATTGCGAGCATTGTTCGTGCCAAGTTTTCTTGGTTGTTGATAAAACAAGATGTTTCCGAAACGCCGCAAAAACCCTGCTGCCAAGTGTAAAATTTTTCGACATTCGTGATGAATTCCGCGCTGCAATCACTCTAATCATCGTATTGCCCGTGGAAGACCATTGGCAGTGGCCCGGTTTCCATGCTGCTCCCGAAGAGTCGGGAATAGATGCATGAAAGAACCGGATTGACGCATGTGCAGGCAAGATGGTTCTGCTCATATTTCTGGAAGAAAAGGTTACCGACCCCCAGGCTCCCTCAGTTTGTCGAGCGCGGCAGCGAGCAGCACGTTGAGCGTGAACCAGCCCATCGAGCAGCCTCCTGGCCTTGTAGCCGCGGCGGTCAGGGCAAAGAAGACAAAGAGATAAAGGGACAGTATTCGGAATTTCTGACGAGCATGGCGGGGAGGACGAAAGTGACGAGGCTTACGCGGGTGGTTGCAGGGGGTTTGTCCTCATCAGGCGACACAACAAAGTGAGCGCTGTCAGCAGGCTTTTTTCTCTGATGATGACTATCGGGAGTACTTGGCCTGATGTAGGCTTCCTGCGTCAGTTCGGTCCGGGACCAATAGTATGGGCGTACTGCCTGATGCGCTACCATGTTCAGCTGATCATGGTGCCGCAAGACACCGATGGGCTGCGCCGTGCCATTGGCGAAGCCCCCCGACGTTTCAGCCGGCTGATCAATCACCGTGAAGGGGCCTACTCTGGCAGGAACACTTCCCCTCATTCTTGCTGGCTGAACCTTACCTTTTGGCCGCCGTCTGGTGTATTGGGAACCAATCCTCGCAAGTTAGCACCAAAGCATAACTATTGTGCGCGGTTGCGCCGATCGCACCTGTCTTGCATAATGGCGGTATAAAGCGTTGTTTATAAAGGAGAACCACATGACAGCCTGAATATTCGAATATGCTTATGAAGCTCTCTAACTATCTGTTGTCAAGAGAGTTCATGGAAGTAGCTCGGCTCGACCCCAAACACTTTACCCGCCAACGCACCCTGACGCTGCCGACCGTCCTGAGCTTTCTGCTCTCCGGAGTCCAGGCCGCGGTACAGTCCGAACTTGATCAGTTCTTCGCCAATCTGCGCAATCGCGCCGACTCGGTGCGCGAAGTAACGGCACAAGCCTTTTCGCAGGCGCGCTACAAGATCAATGCGCTGGTGTTTGGCGAAGTCAATCAGGAGCTGATCCGCTTGGCGGAGGAGCACCTGCCCTTCCCGAGATGGAAAGGGCTCCGCGTGGTCGCCGCGGATGGGAGCGACGTTCGCCTGACCATGATGAAGGACGGGGTCCGGTCGATCGTTAAAGGCATGGCGTTTGGCCTGTACTTGCCAGGGATCGAACTGTTTCTGGACTTCCGGCTGCATGAGCCTTTGTCCAATGAGCGCCAGATGTTCTTCGAGGCGATCGACTGTCTGCGCCCCGACGATCTGCTGCTGATGGATCGAGGCTTTCCGTGTCGTTGGCTGGTGTCGGTACTGACCGCGCGCCAGCTCCATTTTTGTATTCGTTGCGATTTGTCGCGAGGATTCAAGGTGGTACGTGAGTTCCTGCGGTCCGGCCAAAGCGAGCAGGTGGTCGTCTTGCGCGCCCCGAATGCCCGCGATGCCAAAGACTATGAATGTCCGGCGACGCCGACCACTGTTCGCCTGGTGCGGGTAGTGACACCGAATGGACGGATCCATGTGGTGATGACCTCGCTCCTCGATCCGGTGGCGTTTCCCGCCGCCGAGTTCGCCGATCTGTACCACGGTCGGTGGCGGATCGAGGAGGCATACAAGCGGGTCAAGCATCGCCTCCAACTGGAGCATACCTCCGGCCTGTCTTGGCACGCGGCGCGCCAGGACTTTGGTGCCAAGGCGGTCTTCGACAACCTCAACGCCCTGGCGGCCTATGTCGCCACGGCGGCTCATCTGGACCCGGAATCCTTGTACAAAATCAACCGCACCCTCGCGATCGACAAGATCAAGCGGCAACTCGGTCGCTGGCTTTTGGCCGCTCAGGCTACCACTCGCCGCCTCAAACCGCTCCTCGCAGAAATCGCTCTGAACCTCCAGAAGTTTGTTCCCGACCGTTCGCAACCTCGCAAACCTCAGCCGAAACCCCACCTGTCTCACGCCTATAAGTGATTATGCTTATATGCTAACTTGGGAGGATTGTATTGGGAACAACCACGGTTCGAGGCGGGCTGCGCACTCTCCCCGAGGATTGGCCGCGGTCCCGATCCCGCCTGCACTTGAGCGGCGAGGATGATCTGATGGTGCGGGTGGCGCCAATGGTCGATCTAATTGCGATCTCGCGAGAGCATTTGCACGAAGTAGCCGACGAATCCTTGGCGGAAAAACGGCATGCACACACGTGGGCTGGTCGGCCGCTGGGCGCGGATGCGCTGGTCAGGGTACGGGAAGCTCGACGGGAACGCAGGCGGCAGGGACAGAAACGAGGATCTTAGTCGAAACCATCCCGCGATGAGCGTGTCCACATGGTTGGGGACGGTCGGGCTGCGAGGCTTAGGGGATTTGCTGGACGAGCGATCTGGCGTTAATTTACTATACTGTCCCCGAATTTACCTGTCCCCGAATTTACCTGAATTTACCTGTATTTCCTGGTTCGTGGATTCCTTCACGGTATTCCGGAAGCGGTGCTGTTAAGCTGGTTTTGAGTCAAAGGCAGGTGGATGTTGCAGGGTAGGTGTCGGAGACCGCTGTTTCTGACCGTAGTGCCGCTTTTAGAAGAAAAACCTAACTTTTGGTATGGACTTTCTCTATAATGATGTTGCGCTGCAACAATAGCCAGCTGACGAGGTCACCTTTGGTCTGTCGCAGTCCTTGGCCTCGTTGGTATTTCTGGAGTACTCGCATGAAAGCACCAAAGATCTTACCGTGGATCGCCCACAAGACCGGCATCAGTGAGGAGCTCGCGCTCAAGCTGTGGCGGCGGGCAGCGGGCGAAGCTGAAGTCATCGCGGGCTGCTGCAACAGTTCAGACTATTACCGCTTGGCCGTCGAACGTTTTATCGACTTCGCGGAAGCTGAAGGCAATCGCTCGGTGGTACGCGAGACGGTCGGTTCGAGGACATGCATTTCCTGGCTGTGGCGCCACCAGAACCGGATCTCGAAGCTTAATCTGATCGCGGCGCATAACCTCGTCAGGCTATGGCAAGCCAACCTCAGCGACTTGCTCGGCGGACAGAAACACGCTGCCTGAGAAGGGGCGCCGAGCACACTGCCCGATGGGCGAGCATTCTGCTGTTGCAGTGCCGGCCTGCACGCGTCCGCACGGCGGCTAGACTGCCGCCATGCGAGCAGACTGGAGCGACGAACGACTGATGCTGGCCTACCGTGCGGGTGACGCCGAGGCATTCACGGCACTGTACCAGCGCTATCGCGGCTCGCTCTATCGCTATCTGGCGCGGCAATGCGGCAATGCGGCAATTGCCGAAGAGCTCTACCAGGATATCTGGATCAAGGTGGTCAACGCGCGCGCCGACTATGAACCGCTGGCCCGCTTCTCAACCTGGATTTTCCGCATTGCCCATCACCGGCTGATCGATCACTACCGCAGGCACGCCCACCAGTTGCTGGCGCAGTTTGCGCCGAACCCTGGTGATGACGACCCGGATGGCGCCGATGAAATGATCGCGATGCTGCCTGCGCCGGGCCACGAGACGCCGCACGCCCTGCACGAGCGGCAGACAACGGCACAACGGATCTGTCTGGCGTTGGCCGCTTTGCCGCCTGTCCAGCGCGAAGTCTTTCTACTCGCCGAAGAGGGCGGCATGACGCTGGAGGAGATCGCGGTCGCCACCGACACCGGCCGCGAAACGGCCAAGAGCCGGCTGCGCTACGCGCTGAGCAAACTCCGGCAGTCGCTGCAGGATCTGTTATGACCGAGCCGCGCCCGGATTCTCCAAGCGATCCCGAGATCTCGCGACTCTATCGGCAGCATTCGACCGACGAGCCGTCGCCGGCCGTCGACCAGCGTATTCTGGCTGCGGCGCGGGCGGCGCTGGCCGGGCGGCCGGCAAACCCCCGCGGCGGTTGGTGGCAGCGCTGGCGTACGCCCCTGGCTCTGGCGACGACGCTGCTGCTGACCGTCACGCTTTCCTTGCTGCATGAACGGCAGCCCGCCGAACTGCCTGCGGAGCGGGGGCTGCGGCAGTCGCTACCGCAAGTGCGTGGCGATGAACCGCAGAGCAGCAAGGTAGAGCAAGCGGCTTCCGCTGCCGCCCCGAAAGCCGCCAGACCCGCCACCGCCGCCGGGCCCGCGAGCTTGCCGGCGGCGAGCCGTGCCGAGGTGCTACCGCCTGCTGCCAAGAAGACTGAGCGTGATGCTCCCGTGACCGCTGACAACGCGGCTGCCGGGGGGCGATCAGCGGCCGCGGAGCGCAAGGCGGCACCGGCTGCGATAACCCAGGAAAACTCTCCTGCCGCCCCCGCTGCGCCTGCCCCGGCTTCGGTCGGCACGGCCGGCAGCGAGGCGCGCGAGCGCTTCGAAGCGACGCCGGCGGCTGCGCCACCGGCCGCCGCCAGGTCGCGGGCGGAAGGCGTTCGCACGCCAGCAGTCTGGCTCGAAGAGATTCGTTCGCTGCGCCGCGCGGGCCAGACGGACGAGGCCGAACGGCAGCTCCGTGAGTTCCGTCGGGTGCACCCCGATTACCCGTTGCCGGAAGAGTTTCGGCAGTGATCTGAACTGCGCTTAACCCCATTTGCTGGCAGCCGGCGTTTACACGGTCATCTACTCACCTCACTCAAGGAGACCGTGATGAAAAACTTCGCCGCCCTGCTCGCCGCCCTTCCTCTTGCCGGCTGCATCAGCCTGGCCGACGCCGGTGCTCTGGTCGACGTCAGCGTCCTCGACCGCAGCAGTGGCCAGGAACTGGAGGTCTACCGCCACCGCGGCCGCCTCTACGTCGCCGGGAAGCCCGGCAATCGTTACGCCGTGGTCCTGCGCAACAAGGGTTCCGGCCGCGTCTTGACCGTGCTCTCGGTGGACGGCGTCAATGCACTCAACGGCCAGACCGCCGCCACTTCGCAATCCGGCTACGTCCTGTCGGCCGGGCAATCGGCGGAGATCGCCGGCTGGCGCAAGAGCATGGACGACGTCGCCGCCTTCTATTTCACCCGCCTTGAAGACAGCTATGCCGGCCGCACCGACCGGCCGCAGAACGTCGGCGTGATTGGCGTCGCGGTCTATCGGGAAGCCGCGCCACCGCCGCCACAGGTGACGATGCCGTCACGTGAAGCGGACGCCGCGGGCAAGGCCGAGAGCGCCTCGCCGAACGCAGCCGCCAAGGCCGCCGCGCCGGCCAGTGAGGAAGCTCGCGACCGGCAGGCGGCAAGTCGTCTGGGCACCGGCCATGGGGAACGGATCAGCGCGCCGACCCAGTACACCGAGTTTCGCCGCGCCAGCGATTCGCCTGCCGAGATGCTCACCATTTACTACGACAGCCGTGCCCGGCTTCTTGCCCAGGGCATCATCCCTCGCCCAAGGCCGACGCCGAATCCCTTGCCAAATCCCTTCCCGGGTGGCTTCACCCCCGATCCCCGCAGTTGACCAGGCGACTTTCCAGGCGGCGGCGGAGCAGGGCAAAGCGCGTATGCGTATAATTCAGGGCTTCGCCCATCTCTGGATCATGACCGGCCATGCAGGAAAAGTATCAACCCGCGGACGTGGAAGTCGCCGCTCAGGAATTCTGGAACAGCAGCGGTGCGGCGCGTGCCGTCGAGGACCCGGGTCGGCGCAAATACTACTGTCTGTCGATGTTCCCTTATCCCTCGGGCAAGCTGCACATGGGGCACGTGCGCAACTACACGATCGGCGACGTGCTCGCGCGCTTCCATCAGATGCTCGGTTACAACGTTCTGCAGCCGATGGGTTGGGACGCCTTCGGCATGCCGGCAGAGAACGCGGCGATCCAGAACAACGTGCCGCCGGCGCAATGGACCTACGCCAATATCGACTACATGCGGACCCAGCTCAAGCGCCTGGGCTTCGCCATCGACTGGGAGCGCGAAATCGCCACCTGCCGGCCGGCGTACTACCGCTGGGAGCAGTGGCTGTTCACCCGCCTCTACGAGAAGGGCCTGATCTATCAACGGCTGGGAACGGTCAACTGGGACCCGGTTGACCAGACCGTGCTGGCCAATGAGCAGGTCATCGACGGTCGCGGCTGGCGTTCGGGGGCGCTGATCGAGAAGCGCGAGATCCCGATGTATTACATGAAGATCACCGCCTACGCCGAAGAACTGCTGGCCGACCTCGACAAGCTGGAGGGTTGGCCCGAGCAGGTCCGGCTGATGCAGAAAAACTGGATCGGCAAGAGCACCGGGGTGCGCTTCGCCTTTCCCTACCAGCTCGATGGCGAGCCCGGCCAGTTGTGGGTGTTCACCACCCGTGCCGACACGATCATGGGCGTCACCTTCTGCGCCGTTGCTGCCGAGCATCCGCTGGCCAGCTACGCGGCGGCGCGCAACCCGAGCGTGGCGGCTTTCGTCGAGGAATGCAAGCACGGCGGCGTCGCCGAAGCGGACCTCGCGACGATGGAGAAGAAGGGGCTGCCGACCGGCATCTTCGTCACCCATCCGCTGAGCGGTGAGCAGATCGAGGTCTGGATCGGCAACTATGTGCTGATGGGCTACGGCGACGGCGCGGTGATGGCGGTGCCGGCGCACGACGAACGCGATTTCGCCTTCGCCAGGAAGTATGGCCTGCCGATCCGGCAGGTGATCGCGGTCGACGGTGAAGCGTTCTCGCTGGACGCGTGGCAGGAGTGGTACGCCGACAAGCAGCGGGGCGTCTGCGTCAATTCCGGTCCATACGACGGTCTGACCAGCGCAGCGGCCGTTGATGCGATTGCTGCCGACCTGGCTGTCAAGGGTTTGGGCGGCAAGAAGGTCCAGTTCCGTCTGCGCGACTGGGGAATTTCCCGGCAGCGCTATTGGGGCTGCCCGATCCCGATCATTCACTGTGCCAGCTGCGGCGACGTGCCGGTGCCGGACCAGGATCTGCCGGTCGTTCTGCCAGAGGACGTCACCATCACCGGTGCCGGTTCGCCGCTCGCCCGCATGCCCGAGTTCTACGAAACCAGCTGCCCCCGCTGTGGTGGCAGGGCGAAGCGTGAAACCGATACGATGGACACCTTCGTCGAGTCCTCGTGGTATTTCCTGCGCTATTGCTGCCCGGACAACGAGCGCGCGATGGTTGACCAGCGGGTGGCCTACTGGTGCCAGGGTGGCATCGACCAGTACATTGGCGGCATCGAACACGCCATCCTGCACCTGCTCTACTCGCGTTTCTGGACCAAGCTGATGCGTGACGTCGGCCTGTTTGGCGATCACCTGCTGGGCGAGCCGTTCGCCAATCTGCTGACGCAGGGCATGGTCGTCGCGCCGACTTTCTACCGCGAGGACAGTCACGGCAAGAAGCAGTGGATCAATCCGGCCGAGGTCGATGCCGTGCATGACGAACGCGGTCGCGCCAGTGGCGCGAGCCTGCGCGCCGATGGCTTGCCGGTGGTCGTCGGCGGCATCGAGAAGATGTCCAAATCGAAGAACAACGGCGTTGATCCGCAGGCGTTGATCGATCAGTACGGTGCCGACACGGCGCGCCTGTTCATCATGTTCGCCAGTCCGCCGGACCAGTCGCTCGAGTGGTCCGATGCCGGCGTCGAGGGGGCTTTCCGCTTCCTCAAGCGACTCTGGCGCATCGTTCATGAGCACGTCTCGGCGGGTCTCGTCGCGCCGACCACGGACGCGGTGTTGTCGGCGGAATTGAAGGCCTTGCGTCGGCAGTTGCATCAGACGATAGCGAAGGTCGCCGATGATTATGGTCGGCGCAAGCAGTTCAATACGGCGATCGCCGCGGTGATGGAGCTGCTCAACACCCATGGCCGGATCGTCGACGACTCGGCGGCCGCTCGTGCGGTCAGGCAGGAGACGCTGGAGGCGGTGACGCTGATGCTCAACCCGATCGTTCCGCACATCTGCGAAGCACTCTACGCGGCGCTCAGGCCAGGCCACACGGCCACCGGCCAGGCCTTTCCGCAGTCCGATGCGAGCGCGCTGGTGCAGGACGAAATCGAGCTCGTATTGCAGATCAACGGCAAGCTGCGCGGCAGCCTGCGGGTGCCGGCAGGTGCCGACCGGGCGACCATCGAAGCCGCCGCACTGGCCTGCGAAGCGGCGTCCAGGCATCTGGCCGGTGCCGCGCCCAAGAAGCTGGTCGTCGTTCCCGGCCGCCTGGTGAACATTGTTGCCTGAGATTTCGAGGAAAAGCATCATGCGTGCTGCGCTGCGGTCGATCTGGCTGGTCCCTGCCCTGGCGCTGCTCGCCGCTTGCGGCTTTCAGTTGCGGGGTGCCTACACCCTGCCTTTCGAAAGCCTGTACATTGCTGTGCCCGACTATTCGGTGGTCGGTGCGCACCTCAAGCGCGCCATCCGCGCCTCGGGGTCCACGCGGCTGGCGTTGACGGCGAGCGACGCGCAGGCCACCTTTTTGCCCGGCGCCGAGTATCGTGACCGGGTGGTCCTCTCGGTTTCGGGTACCGGCCGAGTCAGCGAACTGCGTCTCCGTTACCTCTTTTCCTACCGGTTGACCGACGACAAGGGCCGCGATCTGGTGGCGCCGGGTAGCGTCGAACTGATCCGTGATCTGACTTACGACGACTCCAACGTGCTTGCCAAGCAGCAGGAGGAAACACTGCTCTGGCGTGATATGGAGAGTGATCTGGTGCAGCAGTTGATGCGCCGGCTGGCGGCTGCCAAACCGGTGTTTCAGGCCGCTGCCGAATAGCGAACAGGGTCGCTGGCGATGCAGATCAAGGGTGAACAGCTCGCAGCGCATCTCGAACGCGAGCTGCAGGCGGTCTACCTGGTCTATGGCGACGAACCGCTGCTGGTCATCGAAGCTGCCGACGCGATTCGCGCGGCCGCCCGCCGTCGCGGTTTCGACGAGCGCGAAGTGCTCACCGCGATCGCCGGCTTCAACTGGAACGATCTCTATCATGCAGCTGGCAGCCGGTCGCTGTTCGGTGGGCGCACGCTGATCGACCTGCGCGTGCCGAGCGGCAAGCCTGGGCGTGAAGGCAGCGCGGCGCTGCAGGCGTATTGCACGCGCCCGTCGCCGGATTCGCTGCTGCTGGTGAGTATGACCGGCGTCGACTGGCGGGAGGAAAAGGCTGCCTGGATGAGTGCCATGCTCGCTGCCGGTGCAGTCGTCAAGCTGGTGTCGCCAGGTCTGGCCCAACTGCCGGCCTGGATTGCCGGCCGCCTCGGTCGTCAGCAGCAAAGCGCCAGCGCGGACGGCCTGCTCTTCATTGCCGAGCGTGTCGAGGGAAATCTGCTCGCCGCACATCAGGAGATTCTCAAGCTTGGCGTGCTTTACGCGGAGGGCGCTCTGAGCGTCGAGCAGATACGCAACGCCGTGCTCAATGTCGCCCGTTATGACCTCGACGGTCTACGCGAAGCGCTGCTTGCCGGCGACGTGGCGCGCCTGATGCGCACCCTTGACGGTCTGCAGCAGGAGGGGGAGGCGCCGCTATTGGTTCTCTGGGCGATGACCGAAGACCTGCGCGCCCTGGCGCAGATCAGGCTGGGGCTGGCCAGACGCCAGCCGCTGGATGCGCTGCTCAAGGAGGCGCGGGTATGGGGAGCGCGTCAGACGCTGATCAGGCGCGCCTTGCAGCGGCTCGATGGGCAGCGGGCGGAGGCGGCGCTGGCGCATGCTGCGGCCATCGACCGGATGATCAAGGGGGTGGTTGACGGTGACCCCTGGGATGAGTTCCGGCAACTGGGGCTGCAGATCGCGGCTGCCTGAACCGGTGCTGGTCAGGCCGGGCGCCGGTTCAGGAACTGGCGGTGTCCGGGTCGGCTGCCGGCGCGTCGGGAGCCAGATGCTCCCAGAGACAACCGGCCTTTTCGCCACGCACGTCGTTCAGGCCACGGCTGTTCTTGGCTTGCACCAGGCACTCACCCTCACAATCTTCGCCGACGACCACCAGGCGCAGTTCGCTATCGACCCTTCGCTCGCCGTCCCAGTAACTGCAGGTGGCACAAACCTTCACTTCAGCGGGCAGGATCAGTTTTTTCATGGTCGGCAAAGGTAATAGGCAGGATCAGGCTAAGAGTGTGTTTTTTTCCAGAGGTTCCGTTGACGCTCGCGCACCGTCGGTGACTATAATCGGGCTTTCAGCAGCGCCGGGCAAGTCTCATGGACATCGAGCAGTACATGCAAACCGTCGGCAGGAACGCGCGCGAGGCGTCGCGCCTCATCGCCCGCGCCGACAGCCATGCCAAGAACAGCGCCTTGCGCGCCGTCGCGGCGGCGATCCGGCGGGAGAACGACGCGCTGGTTGCCGCCAATCAGGATGATCTTGCCGCGGCGCGTGCTGCCGGTCTCGAACCGGCTCTGCTCGATCGCCTGACGCTTTCAGCGAAGGGCGTGGCGGCGATGGCCGAGGGCGTCGAGCAGGTCGCCGCCTTGCCCGACCCGGTCGGCGAGATCAGCGACCTCAAGTTCCGGCCGAGTGGCATCCAGGTCGGCCGGATGCGCGTACCGCTCGGGGTGATCGGGATCATTTACGAGGCCCGCCCGAACGTCACCGCCGACGCCGCCGCCCTGTGCCTGAAGTCGGGCAACGCCTCGATCCTGCGCGGCGGCTCCGAAGCGATCCGTTGCAACCAGGCGATCGCGGCGCTGGTCCAGGAGGGACTGGCCGGCGCCGGCTTGCCGGCCAATGCCGTACAGGTGATCGGGACCACCGACCGCGCGGCCGTCGGGCACCTGATCAGGATGCGCGAGTTTGTCGACGTGATCGTGCCGCGTGGCGGCAAGGGGCTGATCTCGCGATTGCTGGCCGAGGCGCGCGTGCCGATGATCCAGCACCTCGATGGCAACTGCCACGTGTACGTCGATGACGCGGCCGATGGCGAGAAAGCACTGCGGATCGTTGAGAACGCCAAGACACAGCGCTACGGCACCTGCAACACGGCCGAGTCGCTGTTGCTGGCACGCTCCGTTGTCGCCCGCCTGCTGCCGCCGATCGCCGCGATGCTGACGCAGAAGGGCGTCGAGATACGAGGCTGTCCCGAGACCGTCAGCTGGGTCAAGGAGGCGAAGGCCGCGAGCGAAGAAGACTACGCCACCGAGTTTCTGGCGCCGATCATTTCGCTCAAGGTGGTAGCCGGACTTGATCAGGCGATCGAGCATATCAATCAGTACGGGTCGCATCACACCGACGCCATCGTCACCGAGAATTACACGTCGGCGCTGCGCTTCCTGCGCGAAGTCGATTCGGCCTCGGTGATGGTGAACGTCTCGACCCGTTTCGCGGATGGTTTCGAGTACGGTCTCGGTGCCGAAATCGGCATCTCGACCGACAAGATTCACGCGCGCGGCCCGGTCGGTCTGGAAGGGCTGACCAGCCAGAAGTGGATCGTTTTGGGCAACGGCGAGGTGCGCCGCTAGCCGTTGCCGGTTTCTCCAGATTCATCAAAGCAGCTTGACCCAAAAAGCAAAGGAGATTGTATGAAGCGCTTGCTGATGGCGGCCGTTGCCGCCCTGTCCCTCAATCTGGCGGCGGCTGTCGAAGTGGCCGGTGTGAAGTTCGACGACAAGATCCACGTCGGCACTGGCGACCTGGTGGTCAATGGTGCCGGTTTGCGCAAGAAAGCGGTCTTCAAGGTCTATGCGATCGCTCTCTACCTGCCCGAGAGGCGCGGCGACGCCGATGCGGTGCTGGCGGCCAAGGGGAGCAAGCGGATTGCGATCAGTCTGTTGCGCGACCTCTCGGCGCAGCAGTTCGTCGAAGCGCTGCAGGAAGGGGTGGCCAACAACCATTCGGAAGCTGAAATGGTGGGGCTCAAGGATCGCCTGAAGCAGTTTTCCGACACGCTGCTTGCCGCCGGTGAGCCCAAGACCGGTACCAGTGTCGTCATCGACTGGCTGCCGGAGAGCGGCACACGACTAACCATCAACGGCCAGGTCAAGGGCAAGGACATCGCCGGCGAGGATTTCTACAAGGCGCTGCTGAAGATCTGGCTCGGCAACAAGCCGGTGCAGGATGACCTCAAGCAGGCGCTGCTTGGCAAGGCATCCTGAGGGCTGCTGCCGGCCGTGATGCGCCCGCTGGCCGAGCCCGCCGCGACCGACTACCAGGCGGTGGTCGCTGCTGCCGGTTTCAGTCTCGGCGTGCGCTGCGACGAGGACGAAATCCACCGGATCGATTTCCTGCCGCCGACGGCCGAAGTCGCTCCGCGCAATGCCCTGGCGGCGGAAGCGGCGCGTCAGATCGGCGCTTACCTGGCGGACGCCGAATTTGCTTTCAGCTTGCCTCTGCGACCATCGGGGACACCGTTCCAGCGCCGCGTCTGGCAGCAGATCGCGGCCATCCCGACGCACCAGACGCGCAGCTACGGCGACATTGCCAGGGCCTTGCACAATGCCCCGCGGGCGGTCGGCCAGGCCTGTGGCGCGAATCCCTTCCCGGTCGTCGTTCCCTGCCATCGGGTCCTGGCGGCAGCTGGCGGACTCGGCGGATTCGCACGGCACAGGGCGGGCTTTCTGCTCGATGTCAAGCGCTGGTTGCTGGCGCATGAAGGTCGCTGAGCCCGACCCCGCCGATCTCGCCGAGATCGATTCCTTCTGCGACACGTTGTGGCTGGAAGACGGCCTGGCCAGGGCGTCGCTGGCGAGCTATCGCAGCGACCTGCTACAACTGGCGACTTGGCTCGGCGAGCAGCAACTCGGCAGCCTGTGCCGCATTGATGAGGCCACCCTGCTGCGTTTCGTCGCCACTCTCGCGCAAACGCTACGCGCGTCGTCGCAGGCCCGCTACCTGTCGACCCTGCGCCGCTTCTACCGGTACCAGTTGGCGCATGGCGGGCGGAGCAGCGACCCGACGCTGAAGATCGCCATGCCGGCGAGGCCCTCGCGACTGCCGAAAGTGATTTCCGAAGCCCAGGTCGAGCGCCTGCTCGCCGCGCCCCAGGTCGAAACGATGCTCGGGCAGCGTGACCGGGCGATGCTCGAAACGCTCTACGCCACCGGCCTGCGGGTGACCGAGCTGGTCGGGCTCAGGCTGCACGAATTGAATCTTGACATGGGCGTCGTGCGCATTTTCGGCAAGGGCGGCAAGGAGCGGCTGGTGCCGCTGGGCGAGGAGGCGCGTGACTGGCTGCGACGCTATCTGACTGACGGTCGGCCGGCGTTGCTCGAAGGACGCCAGAGCGACGACCTGTTCGTCACCGGTCGCGGCTCGGCGATGACCCGGCAGGCTTTCTGGCAGCTGATCAAACGTTATGCGCTGCAGGCGGAAATGGATCCCGCCCGCCTGTCACCGCACGTGCTGCGCCACGCTTTTGCCACCCACCTGCTCAACCATGGCGCCGATCTGCGCGTCGTCCAGCTCCTGCTTGGCCATTCGGACATCTCGACGACCCAGATCTACACCCACGTCGCGCGCGAGCGGCTCAAGGTTCTGCATGCCCAGCACCATCCGCGTGGCTGACGACGGCCTGCTTCGCTGGGCGCCGACTTGCCAGGGCTTTCCTCTCAGCGGTTGAGGTAGCGCAGGACGCCCGGCGTCGCTGGCTGGCCCTGCATCCGTCGCGACTGATCGTCGCCGGTGGCGTCGATTTCTAGCAACGTGATGCTGCCGAAAGCGAGCGGCAGCTGGCTCCAATCGCCGATCGGCAACTGCAGCCAGTAGCCGAGCAGGGCACGGATGGCGCCGGCGTGGGTGACCAGCGCGACGCAGTCTCCGCGCAGACCGCGGACGCAGTCGACGACGCGCGCCTGCAGTGCGGCCGCCGATTCACCGCCCGGCGGGGCGAAGTGCAGGATATCGGCCGCCCAGGCATCGAGCAGGCGGCGGTCGATCTGGTCCCAGGGCCGGCCCTCCCAGGCGCCGAAATCGATCTCCAGCAGCCGGCGGTCGCATCGCGCCTGCGGCTGCAAGGCCTCGGCCAGGCCGCGTGCGCGTTGCAGGGGGCTGGCAATCACCGGCGTGTCGGCGGGCAACAGCGGCCTCAGACGCTCGGCGATCGGCTGTGGATCTTCGGCTTCGACGTCGAGCTGGCCATAGCAGATACCGGCGGCCAGCAGCGGGCGCGGGTGGCGGATCAGGAAAAGTTGCACAGCAGTCCGCAGTAGAACGCCACTTCGGAGAGCTGCTGCGTGGCGCCGAGGCAATCGCCGGTATAGCCGCCGATCTGCTGCCGGAACAGACGCGCCAGCCAGAGTGTGGCCAGTGCGGCAAACAGGCTGCCGAGCAGCGCCGCGAGCGGCGGCAGCAGCAGCAGCGGCAGCAGGGCGGTCAACCCGGCAAAGCCGAGTTCGCCCCAACTGATGCGCGTCGCCAGCGGCTTCGCCTTGCCTTCGTCGCGCACATAGTCCAGGCCGCGCAATAGCGTCGTCGCCGCGAAGCGGGAGAGCGTGTGACCGGCCAGCAGGGCCAGCGGAATCGCCAGCCGGTCGAGCTCGATCAGTGCGCAGAAGCGGGCGAGCAGCAGCATGACCAGCGCGACGGCGCCGAAGCTGCCGATGCGCGAGTCCTTCATGATCGTCAGGATCTGCGCCTTGTCCCAGCCACCGCCGAAACCGTCGACCATGTCGCTCCAGCCGTCTTCGTGAAATGCACCGGTCAGATAGAGCGAGCTGGCCATTGCCGCCAGCACTGCCAGCGTCGTCGGCCAGACGCAGGAAGCGAGGACGAAGACCAGCGCGGCGATGGCGCCGATCAGCAGTCCGACGGCGGGAAAGTAGCGCGTCGCCCGATCGAGCGCCTCGCTGCTGTGACCCACCCAGGCCGGGACCGGCAGCCGCGTGAAAAAGCGCAGCGCGCCGAAGAAGTATTCGAGTTCGCGTTTAAGCATCGGCTGGCCGCTGGCAGGAAAAGCCCAGGCCCAACACGCTTGGCCGGCCTAGCGGTGGCCGGGGCAGGCGGTGCCGCCGAAAAGCGGACTGACCTGTCGCAGCTGTGGCGAAAGTCGCTCCGGCTGGTGGCGGGCAGGACCTGAATGGCGACTGGCGGCGGCTTGCGCTGGCGGTGGGCATCTCTCGGCGTATGTCTGGAATTGAGTGCGATGGTATCCCGATATGCCGCCTGCCGGCCATAGCCGCTTGTTTGGCACTGCCCACCGGCGCGGTTGACGTTATCATCCGGCGTGGCGGCGGGCGGGAAACGCTCCGTCCGTCGCCCCGTGCAGCAGCCACTTCCTTTGCCCTGAAGATTGAAAACAATGATCCAGCATTTTCCCGAGGCCGGCGCCGCCCTGCTCCGACGCGTCGGTGGGCAAAAATTCCACACCGTCCTCGTGGATCCGCCGTGGCAGTTCCAGAACCGCACTGGCAAGATGGCGCCCGAGCACAAGCGCCTGAATCGCTACGCGACGATGACGCTGGACGACATCCTGGCGCTGCCGGTGGCACAGGTTGTCGAAGATCCGGCACACCTCTACCTGTGGGTGCCGAACGCGCTGCTGCCGGAAGGGCTGCGGGTCCTCGCCGCTTGGGGTTTCGAATACAAGAGCAACATCGTCTGGCACAAGATCCGCAAGGACGGCGGGCCGGACGGGCGCGGGGTCGGCTTCTATTTCCGCAACACGACCGAACTGGTCCTTTTCGGTGTCCGGGGAAAGAACGCCCGCACGCTCGCTCCCGGCCGCCGCCAGGTCAATATCATCAAGAGCCGCAAACGCGAGCATTCTCGCAAGCCCGACGATGCCTACGATTTGATCGAGTCGTGCTCGTCCGGCCCTTTTCTCGAGATGTTCGCCCGCGGCTCGCGTGCTGGCTGGATGAGCTGGGGCCACCAGGCCGACGACTACTCGCCCGACTGGCCAACCTATGCCCACCACTCGCAGGCTGAAACCGACGATGCTCCGACCACGGGGTGAGGCGGCGGCCGCCGGCCCGGTAGCCTGGCCTGGCTCGATTGCCCTCACCATTCGGTACGGACATCCAGGCCTGGTCTCGCTCGGCAATCTGCGTGTGTGAGTGGCGCTTGCCGGGCGTCAAAAGCGAGATCTTGGCAAAACCATTCGACTCCGGCGCTTCCGGTTGCTATTCTGATCGACGCAACGCCTTTCACATCCTTACACTGGAGCACTCAAATTGGGCAAGAAGCTTTACATTGGCAACCTCGCTTACACCGTCGGCAAGAGCGAGCTCGAACAGATGTTCGCCGCGCACGGTACCGTCGTCTCCGCGCAAGTGATCACCGACCGCGAAACCGGACGCTCGAAGGGCTTCGGTTTTGTCGAAATGGGCTCCGATCAGGAGGCGCAAGCGGCCATTGGCGCACTTGCCGGCAAGAGCCTGGATGGCCGCAGCCTGACCGTGAACGAAGCCCGGCCGCAGGAAGGCCGAAGTGGTGGTGGTGGTGGTGGCGGCTTTGGCGGTCCCCGTCGTAGTGGCCCTGGTGGCGGTGGCGGTGGTGGTGGTGGCGGTCGCGGCCGCTATTGATGTGAGCGGTGGCCGGCATCCCGCGACGCTTGCCTGAATGATGCGACCCCTGCGAACCCCCAACCGGTTTGGCCGCTGCTGCGGCAATGAGAGGACATAACTTGGTAAAACCAAACTATCAGTTCGAAAAGCGTCAGCGAGAGCTTGAGAAAAAAAGGAAGCAGGAGGAGAAGCGCCTGCGCGACCTCGCGGCGAAGAATGCGCCGGACAGTGGTTCGGCAGACTCGGTTGGCGGCCCGGAGTTACCTGAAGCGGAAAACCCGGGCACGAACAGCTGAGTGAGACGACAGATCGGGCGTCGTGCCGGTGGGTACGACGCCCGAGATGTAAGGTCATCGACTTCCTGCAACAAAAAGCCCCCTTGCGGGGGCTTTTTCAGTTCTCCAGGTGACGCGCCTGCCTACATGCGGGCGATCATTGCGTCGCCGAACTCGGAGCAGGACACCTCGGTCGCGCCTTCCATCAGACGCGCGAAGTCGTAGGTCACGACCTTGTCACCGATCGCCGCTTCCATGGACGAGACGATCAGGTCGGCGGCTTCGATCCAGCCCAGGTGACGCAGCATCATCTCGGCCGAGAGGATCAGCGAACCGGGATTGACCTTGTCGAGGCCGGCGTACTTCGGTGCGGTTCCGTGGGTCGCTTCGAAGCAGGCGTAGAGGTCCGAGATGTTGGCGCCGGGCGCGATCCCGATACCACCGACCTGTGCTGCCAGCGCGTCGGAGATGTAGTCGCCGTTGAGGTTGGTCGTGCAGATCACGTCGTATTCCGCGGGACGCAGCAGGATCTGCTGCAGGAAGGCGTCGGCGATCGAGTCCTTGATGACGATGCCGTTCGGCAGCTTGAGCCACGGTCCGCCGTCGATCTCGACGCCACCAAATTCGTTCTTGGCCAGCGCGTAGGACCAGTCACGGAAGGCACCCTCGGTGAACTTCATGATGTTGCCCTTGTGCACGATGGTCACCGAGCGGCGCTTGTTGGCGATTGCGTACTTGATCGCGGCCCGCACCAGGCGCTCGGTGCCGTCCTTCGAAATCGGCTTGATGCCGATGCCGGAGGTGGCCGGGAAACGAATCTTCTTGACCCCCATTTCGTCCTGCAGGAACTTGATGACCTTGTTGCAACCGTCGGAACCAGCTTCCCACTCGATGCCGGCGTAGATGTCCTCGGTGTTCTCGCGGAAGATCACCATGTTGGTTTTTGACGGGTCCTTGAGCGGCGAGGGTACGCCACGGAAGTACTGGATCGGACGGACGCACTGGTAGAGATCGAGTTCCTGACGCAGGGCGACATTCAACGAACGGATGCCACCACCGACCGGCGTCGTCATTGGCCCTTTGATCGAAACCGAGTATTCCTTCAGCGTGTCGAGCGTTTCGGCCGACAGCCACACGTCTGAACCGTACATCTGCGTGGATTTTTCGCCGGCATAGACTTCCATCCAGTGAATCTTCCTGGCGCCTCCGTAGGCCTTGGCAACCGCGGCGTCGACGACCTTGATCATCACCGGTGTAATGTCGATACCGATACCGTCACCTTCGATGAACGGGATGATCGGGTTATCCGGGATGGTTTGCCCCGGAACGATTTTCTGGCCGCCTTGCGGGACTTTGATCAGACTTGCGCTCATGCCAACTCCATATAGTGTGGTTTGGTGGTATCCGATTCGGGTGCCAGCACCGGTGCCTTGCCGCTCACGGCGGTCGCTCGGAAGCTGCAGATCGGACGATGCTGCATTCGTGGGCACGAGGGATCTGTCTGAAGCAAATTCGCCTGCGGCACCACGCGTAATTATGTCGCAAATACAGGCGGGCTGCCAGCACATTCAGTACCGCGCAAGGGTCTCGAATGGCTGCCTGGAAAAGGCCGCTGTGGCTTGCTGCGGTGCGGCAGGCCGAATGCTACAATCCTGCCACCCCAGACCATCAGGCTTGCTCCATGGATATTTCGACTGTTGCAAACGTGCTTGCCCAACGCATTGCCGAGGCGATGATCGATGGCTTCAATCGGCACTATCGACTGATTCGGTCCTATGGCCAGCAAGCGAAGCTGCTGTTCGAGGCGGCTGACTGGAGGGGTGTCCATGACGCCGTGCGTGAGCGCATCCGTTCCTACGACGAAAGGGTCAGCGAAACCGCCGAGCTGTTGTGCGCCAACTTCGCTGCCGCTTCGCTCGACGATGCGACCTGGCAGCAGCTCAAGCTGTTCTACATCGGGCAACTGATCAACCACAAGCAGCCTGAACTCGCCGAGACCTTTTTCAACTCGGTTTGCTCGAAGATCCTGCACCGGACGTACTTCAACAACGACTATATCTTTGCCCGTCCAGCCGTATCGACCGCCTACATCCAGTCTTACCCGCCGACCTACCGCAGCTACTACCCAGCGCAGCGCGGCCTGCGCAACACGATCCGGCAGATCGTCGTCGATTTCGACTGGCAACGCCGCTTCGAGGATCTCGACCGGGACGTGGATTACGTCATGCGCACGGCGGAAAGGCGGGTTGGCAAGTGGCCAGCAGCCGAGGCCAACGCCCAGATCCAGGTTCTGCACTCGGCTTTCTACCGCAACAAGGGGGCCTACGTTTTTGGCAAGGCGATCAACGGCCACGACGAAGTTCCCTTTGCCATCGCCGTGCTGCACACGCCGGAAGGCAAGCTGGTGCTCGACACGATCCTGCTCGACCGCTGGCTGATCAGCGTGCTGTTCTCGCTGTCGCGTGCCTACTTCATGGTCGATATGGAAGTGCCTTCGGGCTACGTCGACTTCCTGCGCAGCATCATGCCGAACAAGCCGACATCAGAGCTGTACACCATGCTGGGTCTTGGCAAGCAGGGCAAGACGCTGTTCTTCCGTGACCTCAAGCAGCACCTTCGCCATTCCGAGGATCAGTTCATCATTGCCCCGGGGATCGCCGGTCTGGTCATGCTGGTATTCACGCTGCCATCCTATCCCTACGTTTTCAAGCTGATCAAGGATGTCTTCGGTGCTTCGAAGGAAATGGACCGGGCAACGGTCAAGCGGAAATACCTGCTGGTGAAGCAGGTCGACCGGGTCGGCCGCATGGCGGACACGCTTGAGTTCTCGCAGGTGGCGCTGCCCCGCAAGCGCTTCTCGGCTGAACTCCTTGAAGCGCTGCATACCCTGGCGCCATCGCTGCTTGAGGAAGAGGGGGACGATCTGGTGATCAAGCACCTCTACATCGAACGTCGCCTGACGCCACTCAACCTCTATCTCGACTCGGCGACGCCGGAGCAGATCGACCACGCCGTGCTCGAATACGGCAACGCCATCAAGGAACTGGCCTGCGCCAACATTTTTCCGGGCGACATGCTGTGGAAGAACTTCGGCGTCACCCGCTACAACCGGGTCGTGTTCTATGACTACGACGAAATCGAGTACATGACGGACACCCACTTTCGCGTCATCCCGGAAGCGCCGTACCCGGAAATGGAGATGTCGGGCGAGCCCTGGTATTCGGTGGGCCGGCACGATGTCTTTCCGGAGGAGTTTGCCAGCTTCCTGCTGGGCTCGCCGAAGGTGCGCTCGGCCTTCCTCAAGTACCATCGGGCGCTGCTCAACGTGAAGTTCTGGCAGACCGCGCAGGACAATATCCGCGCCGGACACGTCGAGGATTTCTTTCCCTACCCCGAAGATCTGCGTTTCTGCAGGGCGTTTGCCGGCAGCTGAGGTGGCGGCCTTGCCAGGGCTCTTTCTTCAGCTCACCAGAATGGTGTGGAAGTCATTGACGTTGGTCAGCGTCGGTCCGGTGACCAGCAGGCTGTCGATCGCCGAGAAGAAACCGTAGGCGTCGTTGTCGAGCAGTGCGGCGCGCGCATTCAGCCCCAGCGCGGCCGCCCGCGGCAGCGTCTGCGGACCGATCACGGCGCCGGCGTTGTCTTCCGAGCCGTCGATGCCGCCGATGCCTTGCCAGCGCCGACGACCAGCATCCGCCCGGTGCGCTCGCCGGGCAGGTGAGGCGGACGGTAACGGGCCGGGCAGCAGCGGCCGTCGCGGCCGCGCACAGGCTCTTCAGGAAGCGGACTTCCGCGTCGTCAGGCGAGGACCCTCTCCTTCGCGTTGCGAATTGTTGATCGATATCAAAACGTCACGCTGCCGTCTGCGTACGCTTGAGTGTCCAAGATAACCAGTTCCTGAGGACAGCTCATGAGTGCAGCAGATCTGATCCAGTGGTCCGATGAGTTCAGCGTCAACATCCAGGAAATCGACGAGCAGCACAAGGTGCTCGTCGGCCTGCTCAACGAGTTGCACCAGGCGATTCGCGAGCACCACGGCAAGGCGACCTCAAGGGAAATCCTCAACCGTCTGGCGGAATATACACGGACGCACTTTCTGCTCGAAGAGAGCCTGATGCGTCTGACGCACTACCCAGGTCTCGAGATCCACAAGCAACAGCATCAGGACTTGATGCACCAGGTCGAGGCGCTGCAGCACAAGCTCACCAAGGAAGACGTTGCGATCAGTTTTGAGTTGCTGCATTTCCTTCGCAACTGGCTCATCCAGCACATCAACGACAGCGACAAGCGTTTTGGCGCGCACTTCGACAAGGTGGGCCTGGCCGCGTACGCGCACTGGAGCAAGGACGTTGAACGTACGATGAAGAAGAAAAAATGGTGGTGGAAGTTCTGGTAAGCCCGGGCTCAGCGGGCCGTTCCTGGCCGGCTGCTTAGCGCTTCAGCCAGTCCCTCGCCCAGCCCAGGCCGCTCTCGGTATCGGCCAGCGACGGTCGGTACTCACACCCCAGCCAGCCATGGTAACCCAGACGGGCGAGCAGGGCGAACAGGAAGGGGTAGTTGATCTCGCCTGTTCCCGGTTCATGCCGTCCCGGATTGTCGGCCAGCTGGAAGTGCGCAATGCGGGCGATGTGGGTCTCGATGGTGCGCGCCAGATCGCCTTCCATGATCTGCGCATGGTAGATGTCGTACTGCAGCCAGAGGTTGGTCTCGGCCATCTCGGCCAGCAGGGACAGGGCCTTCGCCGGCGTATCCAGCCAGAAGCCGGGGACGTCGACCCGGCTGTTGATCGGCTCGATCAGCAGCCGGATGCCGTTGGCTGCCAGGCGCTGAGCCGCATGCCGGAGGTTGGCCTTGAAGGTCGCCCGGATTTCGCCCTCCGGGACGCCCGCAGGGCGTACGCCGGCAAGGCAGTTCAGTTGCCTGCAGCCGAGCGTGCGGGCGTAGTCGATGGCCTGTTCGACGCCCTCGCGGAACTCGGCCTCTCGCCCGGGCAGGCAGGCGATGCCGCGCTCGCCACCTTCCCAGTCGCCTGCCGGCAGGTTATGCAGAACCTGCACCAAACGGTTCTCACGCAGCAGCCGGACCAGATCGTCGCGGTCGCAGGCGTAGGGAAACATGCACTCGACGCCGCGGAAACCCGCGCCGGCCGCGCGCGCGAAGCGATCCGGAAAGGCGACGTCGGTGAACAGGAAGCTCAGGTTGGCGCTCAGATTCAGAGGCGGGGCGGGCATGCGCAATCCTTCAGCTGGGCCGTCTTCGTGTTCTTCAGTCGCAGCATGTAATCCCTTCAGCGGGCAACCGTCTGCTCGGTCAGTGCTATCAGGCAGTCCCGCGCATCCAGGACCATGATACATCCAGAACGTCGAACCGGTCCTTCATCCCCGCCTTAATGTGTGCGCTTGATGGCAGGAATCCGGGGTACGAGTTGGTTCAGCGGGTCACGTTAGCTTGCGGGGTCGAACCGCCAAAATATTGCGCGACCCCTACCCGCCGCTTCCCAACCCGCATCTTCTTTCATCATCCGGGGCGGCCGCCACTGCAATGACCGTTAGCACCGATCAGAAACAGGGAGTTCGCTCCCTTGAGAGCGAACGGACGCGCACTGAGGCTCAGGCTTTGCTATTTCAGGGGCAATCCACTACGTCCTGCAATCAGCCAGGCTGCATATTCCTTTGGCAATGCTCCGAGTTTTTTCTCAAACAGTTCCAGGTCTTCTTGCTTGAACAAGCCTCTCCACTCCCCGATTCGACCTTTGTAAAACAGCCTCTCGGCTTCCCCCCGGAACAGTTTGGCGGTCCGTGGAATCAATGCCATGCCCTCTTCGCGCATTTTCTCAAAGCTGGCGCTATCAGCCAGTTTCGCAAGAATTGCACGGTCAACCAACACCTCCATGAAATCGGCTATTCTGGCCATTTCCTCAATGAGGTTCTGCTTTAGGTCAGCATAATGAATAAACAGCAAGTTATCCCGGTGCGAAGCTGACGCATAAGTTTTTTCGAAAGCAAAATATGAGAGAAAAGGGGAACCGTCTTCCTGGCCATCAATAGCACCACGCGTAAGCCAGTTATGGAAGAACTCGGCTGGATCCTTCGGAATCTCAGGATAAGGGCGTTGCAGCGTCAAGTCCTGAGCGCCGACTCTGTTCATCGCATCGAGTGACCGATCTGTGTGCGCCAAACAATGGTTATGGTAGGAGAGGCAGACATCCCTGCCATCCCTTGCGACATGGATGTACTTTACCTCGTCAAAAATCGGCAACCCATCTAGTGGCAGATGTGTCTTGATAGATCGCCGATGGGACTGGCGGGCGATCTCGATAGCCAAGGACTCCACTGAGGGACCTGTCCGGCACTCCCACCATGGGAAAACCCCGTCAAGCTCAATCGGCCGTGACGACTGGAATATCAGCAGGCTAACTATGCGCTGAAGCCATGTGGTACCGCTTTTTGGGTAGGTGGCAACTATGACGTCCCCTTTCTTCGGGACATAGCCTGCCCAGCGTCGGCTATCGACAAGCCAAGTTCTATATTCTTTGTTGAGGAGGGAAGGATTTGACATCACGTTGTACACCATACACTTCGGCCAGGATAATAAATCATTACATGCACATGCATGGCGAATTTCTGGCCATGTGGGCGTCAATCAAAACGGCAAAGCACTTTGCAATTGTCTTGGGTAACCAGATCGGGGGTTTTCAGGTGTTCGGCCAATTCGGAAAGACCGCTAATCACTTTGGTAACAATCTCGTCTATTGGCAAGCGGCCATTTTCATATAGCGCGGCGAGTCGCTCATATATACCCCCCAAGTGCCCCCGAGAACCCATTATGGAAATGTTACTTGAAATAATGTGGTCGACACTGTCGACAACCAATGCACGCCCGCTACGCGCGAGCAAGCAGACCCTCCCGTTATGCCGAAGGCGTGTAATCGAGGCTGAAACGAGATCAAGGTCGCCAGATGTATCGATTAGGACATCAAAGACACCATGATCGCTTTTGAACTGATCCGGTGTCAGGCTCTCATCCGCCCATTTCCGGGCAAGATTCTTGCGGTATTCAGACGGCTCAACCACACACACGAAGGACGCCCCAAAGGCCAGTCTGCACAGCATGACCGTGAGCAAACCAATGGGCCCGGCACCAAGAATGGCGACACGATCAGACGCAGAAACTGCTGCGTTAGCACAGGCCAGGAATGCAACGCCTGCGGGTTCCAGGCAGGCAGCGGCCTGGAGCGATCGATCAGAATTCCCAAACCGCGAAACATCGAATGCCAATATCGCAGGGATATCCACAACCGTACCAAAAATCCCGTTTACCTCCATCCCGATCAGTTTGGAATTGAGGCACTGATTAAATTGGCCCTGGCGACACGCTTCACAAGCGTGACAAGATTGGATCGACTCGAACGCGACGAATTGGCAAACTGTCAATCCGGTAACATCGCTGGCGACTTCCAATATCTTCCCCACCCCCTCGTGACCAATTAATCTCCCCTCATCGGGAAGATAAGCTGGTGCCGAAGACTGGACATAACCCGTGATCAGGTCCGGGTTAACGAGATGAATGTCCGTCCCGCATATGCCCGCATAGATCATCTGGACGCGTATATGCCCCGGGAAGATTGGGCCAAGCTGCCGGGATCTGATGTCCAGTTGCGGGTTGCGGTAAAGTTGATGCGGCTGCGGATTTGCGATCCCGGGAAAGGGGCTGCGCTCAGCTTGCAAATACAGGGCAGACTGTTGGTATTCGTTCAGCATCTTTGTCAAAACATCTACCTCGCCATTGGTGCTGGCTTACTGCCCTGAGTCAGCAATGCCTTAAGCCTGGAACGTTGGTTTTTGCCAGTCTCGGTATGGGCGATCGAGACTACGTGGAGAATACGCACAGCGGCGGTCACTGGAGCGAAATGCTCAACGCCCTTCTGGTGAAGTTCATCAAGGACGCAAGCAAAACTAACTTGAACGATACGAGTTGCACGCCTTGCTCCCCGGCTGACACCGGCGCATTCAGTTCACTCAAACCCGCATGAATCGTGGTGCGCGACAGCCCAGTCGCTTTGGCGACCAAGCTGACGCCACCACGCCCCAGGCTCCGTGCCTCTGTCGCCGCCCAAAGGCGAAGCGCGGCCTCATCCAGCCTCCCACACAGCGCTTGATACCTGGCTTCTAAGGCTAACTGTTGCTCCATGCCGAAACCATAGGCCAGTCACCCTAAATGTTCAAGTCTCTTATGGCTCAGATCTTTACATTTTCTGAGATTCCGGAGGAGCTGTGGTCGCAAGCGACCGAGCTCGCCGAGCGCCTGCTCCGTCACCAGAAGGAAAGTGGCCCACGGCCGAACTCCACAAGATCGAGCCGTTTCACTACCTCGTTTCCCTGCTGCGCCACTCGGCCAAGGTGGCGCTGGATCCGGCGGCCGGGATGCCCTGGAACTACACCGCAGCCCCCGCGCAGCCAGTGCTCACTTTTACCGCCAGCACCCAGCGATCTGGCTGCCCCAGTGGCGAAAGCGCGGGCTTCCGGCAAACTGGTCCGATTCGGTACGGTCATGCGTCAGGGCTGCGAGCCCAGGTGCCAGATTGACGCTGTTTGGCCGGGGCTCATATACTCGGTGTGGCGGTGTTGGAATCTCTCTCCGTCAAATCCTTCAAAGAACCGCACTTGCGCCATCATACTTGCGCCAGTTTCTGGGCAAGTTCTTGCCAAATTCTTGTTTTCACCTTTTCTAGGAGATCAACCGTGGCTGACCAGAAGTGCCGACCGATTGCATCCCTGCTGCTGATGTTCACCTTGGCTGCCTCGACAAGCGCCATCGCCCAGGAGCGGGTGTTGCGCGTCATCTCTGACCGCACCGACCAGGGCGTCGTACGCCCCATTCTGGAAGCCTTCGAGGCCCGCAGCGGCGCCAAGGTGGAAGGCGTGTTCATGGACCAGGGGCTGGTGAACAGGCTGGAATCCAGACCCACCGAGGCCGACGTGGTGATCACCAAGGACGCCGAATTGCTTGACATTGCGGCACAGCGAGGCCTGCTTGATCCGCTCAAGTCGGCCAAGATTCGTGCCGCCGTGCCGTCGGAGTTCATGGACCCAGCCGACCGGTACTTCGTCGATGCCTACCGGGCGCGAATCATTTTCTACTCGAAGGCGCGGGTCAAACCCAGCGATCTGTCAACTTACGAAGATCTGGCAAGCCCCAAGTGGAAAGGCCGCATTTGCCTGCGCTCGGGTAGCCACGACTACAACCTGGCGCTGTTTGGGCAGTTCTTTGCCTCGTTCGGCGAGGCCAAGGCCAAGGCCGTGATCTCGGGCATTGGCAGCAATCTGGCCCGCGCACCCAAGGGCAATGACCGCGAGCAGGCCAGGGCGATCTACGAGGGCAAGTGCGACATCGCCCTGATGAACACCTACTATCACCCAATGATGGCCGCCGAGCCCACCCAGAAGGCCTGGGCCGATGCCGTTGGCGTGTACTTCCCCAGTCAGGCCGGCAAGGGGACTTTCATCATGCGATCCGCGGCCGGCGTCACCAAGGCCACTGCCAACCGCGACCTGGCGCTCGCCTTGCTGGAGTTCATCGTCTCCAAGGAAGGCCAGCAGTTGATCGTCGACCGTACCAAGCAGTACTCGGTGCGGCCCGACGTCGCGGTGCACCCGCTCATGGTCAAGCTGGGCGCCGAGCAAGGGCTGGTGGACGGTCGGTTCAAGATCGACTTTGTGCCGCTCGACTTGATGGCCGGCAAGCGGGAAGAGGTCATCAGGTTCGTCAACGAGATCCGCTTTGACGCCGAACGCTAACGCGACCTGCCTGCCGATGCCCGGGAGGTTGAGCAGGCTGTGGGCCGACATCAGCGCTGCCGGCCTGGCACGGCTGGTCTTTACGCTGGTGCTGGCTGGCTGTGCGCTGCTGCCGGCGGGCTACCTGCTGTTGGCGGCGCTGCCCGTACTCTTCGATGGCGGGTGGCTGGCCCACTTTGCCAGCACGACACTGCCCCACCAGGCGCGCACCAGCCTGTGGGTGGGGCTGGAGGCCGCTGTGGTGGCTTTTGCCGTTGGCGCGCTGCCGGCGGTGGCGGTGTCGCGCTTCGATTTTCGCGGCCGCCGGCTGGTCACCGTGCTGGCCTTGTTGCCGCTGCTGTTTGCGCCCTACGTGACCGCCGGAACGTGGACCGTGATGTTCTCGTCGGCGTTCTTTGAAGGACGGCATGCGCTCGCCATTCAGCACGGGCTAGCCTGTTCGCCCTACCTGTTCATCATCTTTCGAGTCGCTGCAGCACGCATCCCCAGCGCTTTTTCCGAACTGGCGGCAGCGCTGGGTCTCGGCCCATGGCAGCGGCTGCTGCGCGTGCACGTGCCGACCCATGCGGTGCCGGTTGCGGCCGGGCTGATGATCGTTCTTGCCCAGACCATCGGTGACTATGCGGCGGCCGAGCGCCTGGGCATCGACACCTTGAGCGTCGGCGTGCATAACCTCTGGCTGGCCAGTCAGAGTTCCTCGGTGGCAGCGATCGTCTCGGTCGTGATGATCGTGCCGGCGCTGTTCGCGGTGGCTGTGGCGGCCTGGGCAGCCACTTCGATCATCAGCCAGAATCCCATTCCGCCGGCCGCCGCCGCCGCATGTCGCAAGCCGCTCGCCCGGCCTTTGGCCTGGGGGTTGGTGGGCTTCAGCCTGCTGTGCTCGCTGCCTGCCTTCTGGATCCCCGAGGCCCTCACCGTGCGCTGGGCCTGGATCAAGTGGGACCGTACCCGCTTTGCCGCCATTCCGGGCGACATGCTCAACGCGGCCGGCACGTCGCTGAGTACCGCGCTGGTGGTGGCGGCAGTCTGCGCCCTCACCGCCCTGCTGCTGCGCTCGGGTGGCCGCTCACGCCTGGCCGAGCGTGTGCCCTGGCTGTTCCTGAGCAACTACTTTCTGCCTTCACTGGTGTTGGCGTTGGCTTTCGTGATGATGAGTGCGGACGGATCGCTGGGCGCGCAGTGGCTCGGTTCGTGGCGCGACAGCCGCCTTCTGGTCGTCGTCTCGGAGGCGTTGCGCTTCATGCCGTTCGCCATGCTGCCGGTGCTCGACGCTCTGAGGCGCACACCGCAGGCTACCATCGAGGTCGCACGCACGTTTGGTGCCGGGCCGGTGCGTGCGCGAATGGTGGCCTTTGCCGGGCATCTGTGGCCGGCTCTCCTGCTGGGCTGCGCGCTGGTGTTCATGGAGTCGCTCAAGGAACTGGACATGAGCCTGATGCTGCAGCCTTTCGGCTATACGTCGCCAGCGCTGAAGATCTACGCCTTCTCACGGAACCAGAATATGGACCGCGCGGCGGTCTGGGTATTGATCACCCAGGTTCTCATGCTGCTGCCACTGCTTCTTCTGTGCTGGCGCATGGACCGGCTCGGGGCTCCCGGGCGTGCCGGCAGCGGGCAGTCAGCCGGGGCGTGATGGCTTTGGCACGGTTGTATCGAACTTTTTGCGGAGCACTCGCGACATGCTTTCAGTCAGATCTCTATCGCGGGTGATCGCCGCTCGGGCGGTGGTGTCGGAGGTGTCCTTCAATATGGCGCCAGGGGAGATTCTCGCCATCCTGGGTCCGTCGGGCAGCGGCAAGACGTCCCTGCTGCGCATGATCGCCGGCTTCGATGCGCCCACCCGTGGCAGCGTGCGCCTGCATGGCCAGGAGGTTTCAACCGCCGGCAAAGTGCGCGTGGCGCCCGAGCACCGGGAGGTGGCACTCGCGTTCCAGGATGCCACCCTGTTTTCACACCTCGATGCGGTGGGCAATGCCGCTTTTGCCATCCGGGCGGTCGACAAGGCGACGCGGCAGGCACGGGCCCGCGAGGTGTTGCGCGACATGGGATTGACGGCGATGGACGGCCGCGATGTAGCCACCCTGTCCGGCGGCGAGGCGCAGCGTGTTTCGCTGGCCCGGGCGCTCGCCGCAGATGCCAGGCTGCTGCTGCTCGACGAGCCCTTCGGCAATGTCGATCGCCTCACCCGCGCTGATCTGCTGGTACGTCTGAAGGCCCGCCTGGCCACCGGCCTGGGGGCGATCATCATCACCCACGATCCGGCAGATGCCGTCGAACTGGGTGCCCGCGTGCTGCTGATGCGTGATGGAGCGGTGACGGCAGACGGCTCGCACGAGGCCATCGCCACCGGCCAGATGGGCGAATGGGAGCGGTCATTCCTGCTGGCGGGCAGCAACTGATCACGCGTGTTTCGAGCAGACAGCAAGCCAGGAAAGAAATTGCCAACAGCCCGGCTGGTTAGCCAAAGAGGCTCTGTTTCTACCGGACCCTCTTCCCGGCGGTTAATGCTGTGCCGCAACAATTCCCCGCCAGGGAGTTTTGCCGGACGCTCAGCTATAATCCTGTTTTTTTGATCAGGAATTGCGGCATGGGCAATCGTCTCTCGAAAATCGTGACCCGCACCGGCGACGCCGGTACCACCGGCCTGGGTGACGGCACCAGGGTCGCCAAGGACAGCTTGCGGGTCGAGACGATGGGGCAGGTTGACGAGCTGAACTCGACGATCGGGCTGTTGCTGACTGAAGACATGCCGGATCAGATCCGGCAGGCACTTATCGGCGTTCAGCACGACCTCTTTGACCTCGGCGGTGAGTTGTGCATTCCGGGAATGAGCATGATCAACGAGGCGCAGGTCAACCGGCTCGAAGACCTGGTCGAGCAGTTCAATGCTGATCTCTCGCCGCTCAAGGACTTCATCCTGCCCGGCGGTACCCGTGCCGCCGCCGTCGCGCACCTCGCCCGGACCGTCTGCCGCCGGGCCGAGCGCTGCATCGTGCACCTGGCGAGTACCGAAACGGTTTCCGATTTTGCCCGCAAGTATCTGAATCGCCTGTCTGATCTGTTGTTTGTTCTGGGCCGTGCGCTGAATCAGGCGGCCGGCTGCGGCGACGTGCTGTGGGTGCAAGGGAAGAATCGTGGCAGCGCGTGACTGCGCATTTGCAGAGAGCAATCACCCTCTTTGATGGAGTGTCACCATGGCGACCAGCATTACAGTCATTACCACTGCCAACCGCGCGCGGCGTTTTGCGCAGAGCGACGACGCCAGCATGGATCAGATAGTCGACAGCCTCAAGCGCAGCGGCCAGCTTTTCTCGGGCAAGCCGCTGATCATTGGGTCGGCAGCTCAGACGGAGGTGTTCTCGGCGTCGGCGATTGCCTGCGTGGAAATCGAAACCGATCGCGATCTGAGTGACTACGTACCCAGCCCGCTGAACCTGACGCTGACCGCCCTGACCCCCGAGCAGCGGACCGAGCCCTTCGCAGGCGGCCTCGAAGGAGACAACTTCAAGGTGCGGATAGAGTTCTTCTTCGTCGGCGGCTATTCCCTGTACACCACCGCCGAGGGTGTCCGTAAGGCCGCCCTGGCTGAGCGGCTGATGAACCTGACCGGTCTCTTTGAACGCCCGGTGATCAACTATCGGCTTGCACAAGGCGGGATCGGCCTGATGAATCCGCATGCCATGACCCGTTTTGTCATCAATCCGGGGGTACCCGACCTGCCGCGAGATGCCTGGCTGGCAGAATCAGCCTGAGCCCCGGCGGCTGCACTCTTCTGGCTCGGCGGTCCTACAGATTGCGTGCCGCCCACGCTGCCAGCTGCATCAGGATGAGCAGCATCGCGGCCCACAAGACGGTCGCCAGAGTCGCCTTGACGCGGCCGCAGCCGAAACTGTTGCGAAAGGCTCCCCAGGCGACGATGGTCCAGACGACAGCAGAACCCCACACCAGACAGGCGAAAACGAAGAGCGCCGCGGCCGGGCCATGCAGGGCATTCTCGAGCAGGGTCCGCGCCTCGGCCATTCTTTGTGCCAAGGGTGCGCCGGTACGAACAATCGCCAGGTAATCCGTGAACACCTGTGGCGCCACCAGTTGCACGCCGGTCGCTGCGAGCAAGGCGCCGGCGCAAAAGCCGATCCAGCTTCCCGAATAGATGTAGGCGAAAATCAGCGTCACCTGGCGAAACTCGATGCGCGTGCCGACCAGTCGCCAGGCGAGCGTCAGCAGGGCGGTGAGCAGTGTCAGGGTGAGGACGCCGAGGATCACCCCGACAGCGATCCATTCAGCCAGTGAAGTGACGCCGATGCCGAGCAGGAAAGCGAGGTTTCCCAGAACCAGTACCGACAGCAGAAACATGAAGGCGCGCACGTGGTCAAGCGCGTGCCCGGTCTGCTGTCTGGCGATCAGGCGCGTCGGGTGGGCCGTCAGCTCGAGCAGATCGAGCGCCAGCCTGGCAAAGAAGTTGATCCGGCCATCGCTGGCGCCGCTGGAGCCGGGAATCGCCTGTTCTGATTCGATTGCAAAACGTGCCTGCAACGTGGCAATCAAACGGTCGACGTCATAGTTCCAGCGTGTTTCCGACAGTTCCATCGCCTGACAGCGGGTGAACCGGGCGAGCGTTGGCGGCAGCGCCGCCGCCGTGGGCATCACGGCGCCCTCGACCAGCACCGGGATGACCGGCACGCCACCGAGCAAGGCCGATT
The DNA here is from genome assembly GCF_036625085.1 of Candidatus Accumulibacter necessarius. Classification (NCBI taxonomy): domain Bacteria; kingdom Pseudomonadati; phylum Pseudomonadota; class Betaproteobacteria; genus Candidatus Accumulibacter; species Candidatus Accumulibacter necessarius. The sequence continues at coordinate 586,363 of NZ_JAZKUM010000001.1, forward strand.
CGATCTCCAGTCTGACGAAGTCCGCCTCGTCGTCCAGGCGGCGTTTGCCGTTCACGTCGCAAGCGGTCAGCCAGTCCGGTCCGACGATGGCGAGCAGGACGACCGAGGTGCCGACAGCACGTCGGATCGCTTCAGCGAAATCGTCGCCGGCGGCAATCGACTCGTGGTCGAGAAACACTCGGGCGGGTCCGAAGTGCGCCGCCAGGCGATCGCTGAGCCGCCCCGTGGCACTCTGGCTATCGTGCCGGCGGTAGGAAAGAAAGATGTCGGCCATGCCTTGCCTCGCGTCAGATGTGCGGCAACCGGGTCGTTGCGCCGGGAAAGCGCGATATCGGTTGCCGGCCGAACGGTTGGCCAACTGGCCAGACCGTGGCCGGTTGACGAGAGCGAAGATTAACCGGAAAGTCTCGCGCAGGCGACAGAAGCCATGTCGGGAGCTAGGCAGGCCTTGTCAACGGGGCCAGAGTAAGATAGTTTTACTAAAGTTCACACGGATGAGGCGGCAAAACCGTGTTCGCGCAAGGCCATGCCGAACGGCCAGCCTGGTAAGCTGGCGCGGCGAGACGTCTTGCGCTTGATCGACGAGGACGCTGTTTTCCGGCCGGTCCTCGTCACCAGAAGGGGGGAAAGAAATGCTGATTCGGCGGAATGGCACTGTAGCCAGACCAGTCACCCTGCTGCTCGCCGTGCTACTGGCGTCGGGGTTTGCCAGTGCCGTCCGGGCTGACGCTGCGGCAGAGACCGCTGGCGTCGCCGCCGAGGCGCCCGCCTGGCCGGAATCCACGCTCAGCGGCGACTGGGGCGGCGCCCGTCAGCGCCTCTTCGACGCCGGTGTCCAGGTGGACCTGGCGTACACCGCCGACTACCTGCGCAACCACAGCGGCGGGTTGCAGCGCGGCGGGGCCTACATGGGCAACCTCAACCTCGCCGTGCAGCTCGATGGCGAGAAGCTGATCGGCTGGCAGGGCGGTTCGGCGTATCTCGCGCTGATCAGCAACAGCGGCGGCAGATTCAACCTGAACAAGGTCGGCAGCTTCATGGGCGTCGACAACCTGGAGGCGCCGGTTAACCGCAGCGGCGTCTTCGAGGCCTGGCTGCAGCAATCGTTCCTGGATGACCGGGCGTCGCTGCGTGCCGGTCTCTACCCGATCGACAGCGAGTTCTACGTCACCGATTCGTCGGCTGTCTTTGTCCATCCGTCGTTCGGGATGGCGGCCGAAGCCGCCGACTTCGGCAGTCTCGCCGGCCCATCGATCTATGCGACCAGCAGCTATGGCGCACGTCTGCGCCTCGATCCCGATCCCGCCTGGTATGCGATGCTGGCGGTCACGCGTGGCATCGCGAGCGAGCGCATCGACACGGCCGGCCCGAACATGAGTTGGCAGCGCGGCGTTGGCAGCATGCTGATTGGCGAAGTCGGCTTCAGTCCGCTCAAGTCCGGACTGCTCGTCGACCCGCCCGGCGGCGCTGACGACGATGGCGACTATTCGCCGATCAGCAAGCTGGCCGTCGGGCTCTGGCGTTTCTCGCCACGTTTCCCGCAACTGTCAGTCGTCGATGCTGCCGGCGAACCCCTCTCCTCGACCCATTGGGGTGCCTATCTGCTGGCGGAACAGACGGTCTATCGCGTGCCGGAAACGCAACGCGACCTGACAGTCTTCGCCCGCTACGGATTCACCGACGGCCGGACCAGCACACTCGGCTATTCGGTCAGCGCCGGTCTCAGCTTCCGCGGGCCCTTCGCCGGCCGCGAGAACGACACTTTTGGTCTCGCCGCGACACGCGCCCATGCCGACCCTCAAGGGCGGCTGCAGCTGTCGAGCGACGCCGGTGTTCCGCTGTCGTCGAACAACGAAACGGTCGTCGAGCTGACCTACCAGGCGCAGGTTCTGCCCGGCGTGGCGGTGCAGCCGCTCATCCAGCGCATCTTCAACCCGGGTTTTTACCTGCCGGATTCGACCGTCGCAGGCGTCCGCCTGCAACTGACCCTGTGAGTATCGGCGAGCCAAGTTCGCCGGGGCGTGCAAGCTCGCAAGCGCTCGAGGGCGGCAAGAAACCGCTGCAGATTCGTTCCGCTACGACCATACCACCAATGTATCAAGGGAGGCTTGTCTCATGCATATGGCAGACGCGCTGATTTCTCCGCTCGTCGGTGGCGCGATGTGGGCGGCCACTGCCGGTCTCACGGCCTATGGCGCCAGGAAGCTCAAGGAGAAAGCGGACGACAGCATGGTGCCGCTCATGGGGGTCCTCGGGGCATTCATCTTTGCCGTACAGATGATCAACTTCACGATTCCCGGTACCGGTTCGAGTGGTCACCTCGGCGGCGGCATGATCCTCAGCATCTTGCTGGGTCCCTACGCTGCCTTCCTCACCATGGCGTCCGTCCTCACGGTCCAGGCGCTGTTTTTTGCCGATGGCGGTCTGCTGGCGCTGGGCTGCAACATCTTCAATCTCGCGTTCTTTCCCTGTTTCATCGCTTACCCGTTCATCTACAGAAAGATTGCCGGCGAGCGCCCGACCCGGCGGCGGCTCGCGGTGGGGGCGGTCGCATCGTCGATTCTGGCTCTGCAGATGGGAGCCTTGGGCGTCGTTCTCCAGACCCTGTTCTCGGGTATCTCGGAACTCCCCTTCAGCACTTTCCTGTTCTTGATGCTGTCCATCCACCTCGCCATCGGGGTCGTTGAGGGACTGGTCACCGCCGCCGTTGTGACTTTCGTTTGCAAGGCGCGTCCCGAGATCCTGGAGATGGCTGCCGTACCCCGGCCGCCAGCGCGCCCTGCGATGAACAATGTTCTTGCCGGGTTGCTTGTGGTGACCGTCGTGACCGGTGGCGCACTGTCCTGGTTTGCGTCAGCCAACCCGGATGGCCTCGAGTGGTCGATGTTCCACACAAGCGGCAAGGAGGCGCTGGAAGCCGCCGACCAGGGTCCCTACGCGCTGGCTGCCAGGCTACAGGAAAAGACCGCCTTCCTGCCGGATTACGGTTTCAGGCCGGTGGAGCAAGAAACCGCGACGTCAGGCGAGGGAGGGGCGGCGGCCGAAGCCGGCAAGGGCAAGGCGGAGGAATGGCCTGATGTCAGCGCCGGGAAATCCCTTTCGGGTCTGCTCGGCGCAGCGATGACCATGCTCCTGGCCGGGCTGATCGGCCTCGGGCTGAGAAAGTCCCAGCAGAAGCGATAAGCCGGCAACTCATGGAGAAAACCGGGTCGTCCCTGCTTGACGTCACTTACCTGGACACCCTTTCGTATCAGGATACGCCTGTCCATCGGCTCGACCCACGGGTCAAAGTGCTCACCACGCTGCTCTTCATCGTCTGCGTCGTCTCGTTCAACAAGTACGAGCTGTCGGCGCTGCTTCCCTTTGTCATCTACCCTGTTGTTCTGGTGGCTCTCGGCAACCTGCCGCTCGGCTACCTCGTGAAAAAGGTCCTGCTGGCCGCTCCGTTCGCCCTCCTGATCGGCATCTTCAACCCGCTTCTCGATCGTGCCGTTCTCATCCATCTCGGTTCTGTCGAGATCTCCGGCGGCTGGGTTTCCTTTGCTTCGATCATGCTCCGTTTCGTCCTGACGGTCAGCGCCGCCCTCATTCTCGTCGCCAGCACCGGCTTCAACGCAGTCTGCGTGGCCCTGGAAAAACTGGGAGCGCCAATCGCCTTCACCGTGCAACTGCTCTTCCTGTACCGCTACATTTTCGTTCTGGCCGATGAGGCCTGGCGCATGGTCAGGGCTCGGTCGCTTCGATCCTTTGGCGGGCGTGGGACGGAGCTGAAGGTGTCCTCGCTCATGATCGGACAGTTGCTGTTGCGCACGCTGGATCGTGCGCAACGCATCCACCTCGCGATGCGCTGTCGAGGCTTCGACGGGGAAATCCGGATCGCGCGCCGGCTCAGGCTCGGCTACCGAGACCTCCTCTTCCTCGTCGGCTGCTCGGCACTCTTTCTCTTCATGCGGCTGCATGATGTACCTCGATGGCTGGGCGATACGACGATGGTGTTGATGCGGTGAGCCAACCCGTCGTCGAAGTCAGGGATCTGCAGTACGCCTATCCCGACGGCCACCCGGCTCTGCGCGGTCTTTCGTTCAGCATCGCTGACGGGGAGACCGTGGCCATTGTCGGCGCCAACGGAGCGGGGAAATCGACGATTCTCCTGCATCTCAATGGCTGCCTGATGCCGCAGGCCGGCACAGTGCGGATTCGTGATCTCCCCGTGAGCAAGAGGACCCTGCCGGATGTGCGACGAACTGTCGGGATGGTCTTCCAGGATCCGGACGATCAGCTGTTCATGCCGACGGTGTATGAGGATGTCGCCTTTGGCCCTCTGAACCTGGGGCTGCCGGCCGAGGAAGTGGATCGCCGGGTCATGCATGCGTTGTCCATCGTCGGCGCAGTTCATCTGAAGGATCGCCCGCCGTACAGGCTCTCCGGCGGAGAGAAGCGGGCGGTGGCCATCGCCTCGGTTCTCTCGATGTCGCCGACGATCCTGGTCATGGATGAACCGACGTCCAATCTGGATCCCCAGGCCCGGCGGCGACTCATCGAGCTGCTGAAGACCTTCGAACAGACGATCATCGTTGCCACGCACGATCTCGACATGGCCTTCGATCTCTGTGCCCGGACGATTGTCGTCAAGGAAGGGGGAATCCTCGCTGATGGCCCCAGTCGGGAAATCCTGCAGGATGCGGCGCTGCTTGCTGCCGGCCAGCTGGAAAGGCCGTTGGGCTTGCAGGGCTGTCCGGTGTGCAGCCCGCCGGGCTAGCCGGCGCCGGGCGCAACGCCGTCGCGTCAGGTCTTCGGCCGGCTGTGGACGTGCGCTTGGCGCATGTCGCCGGTGGTTGCCGAATGCGGGTGGTGGCCGTGCTCGATGTCTGCCGGTATCAGATTGAGCATGCCGTGGCGCACGCCTCGCTCGGCCAGCAGCAAGTTGGCGAAGTCGCGTACGGCAGGAGTCGGGCCACGCAGGAATACCGTTTCGATGCAATCGTCGTGGTCAAGATGCGCGTGCATGGTCGACAGCGTGAGGTCGTGATGCCGGTGCTGTAGCGTCGTCAGGCGCTCCGCCAGTTCGCGTTCATGATGGTTGTAGATATACGAGAGGGCGGCAATGCAGTTTGGCGCCTCGTCGCGCTGCAGTTGATGCTCGCCCAGCTGCTGCCGCAGCAGGTCGCGTACCGCCTCCGAACGATTGCGATAGCCCTTGGTGCGGGTCAGCTCATCGAAGGCTGCGGCGAGCTGGGTGTCGAGCGAGATGGTGAAACGTTCCATGCGTGGTGACCTCCAGGCTGGCGCCAAAACGAACGGGCGGGGGAGCCCGCCGCATTCGCATGCCGTACGTCGTAGCTGCCATTGTCCTTCTTTTTGCCGCTTGGCCGCCAGACGCGGCGCTTGCTGCCCGATGCTGCGGGCAGGTCGCAGCGGTCAGCGGGTGGCGCTCGGAGGGGCCATCTTTCTCACTGCGAGGTCCGACGAGGTGGACCGAATCGTCGGTCTGGAACTCGGTGCCGACGATTACGTCGGCAAAGCCTTGCCAGACCAGCGTCAGGACTGGACAGAGCTGCTCGCAGAAGGCACCGGCACTCACGGATTGGTGATCGCGAAAACCATGTCGCCGACGAAGCGCTTGAACGACTCGTTCTCGACGAACTGCTTGTAGAACTGGGTGAAGTCCTTGACCGAACCCTGCGCGGCCTTGCCGAGAGCCTGATCGTGGGCCAGGCGGGCGGTATGCGGGGTATTTGCCTTCGCGTTCTGAAAGGCGCCATCGGCCGCGACCTTGGGGGCGATGTCGTCGCGGATGTGTTTGAAGATGCGGTCCGAGTCCACGAAGGTCGTGCCGAACTGTTCATTGAAGGTCTTGAGGATGTTGCTGAGCCGATCCATCTCGGGTTCCGGCTTGTGGCCGCGCGCAGCGGTCGGCACCGGCTCGATCTCGGCGTCCGTGTCCGCGAGGGCGATGTGCATGGCCGCCTTCTTCTCGACGCGGTAGCTGTCCATGTCGATCGCTTCGAGGATGCCCCGAGCAAGGTCTTCCTCCTGCGGCGCCGGCAGCTTGGGCGTCAACAGGTCGAGGAAGATCGAGAGCTTCTCCCACGCCGCGTTGGTGTACGGAATCACCGACGAGAGGAAGGCGTAGGTGCGGCAGAACACCCGCGCCTTGCCCTTGAAGTCGACCTGGCCATCCTCGTCGAGCGCGTCCACATAAACGGCGACGCAGGCATCGAGGATCGGGTCCAGCTGGTCGCGGTCGGCGCCATCGAGAAACATCGCCACCACCTTCTCGACCTGCTCCGGTGAGTAAACCTGCGCCGCGTCCAGCGCCGCCTTCAGGTCGTGCAGCTTGTTCGGGTCGGTCTCGTCGGCCAGCAGCGTCGTGCGGTAGTAGTCCTGGAAGGCGTAAGTGATCGCCTCGCTGTTGTTCTGGAAATCGAGCACGAAACAGTCGTGTTTCTGCGGGTGCCCGCGGTTGAGCCGCGACAGCGTCTGCACGGCTTTGATGCCGGCCAGCAGTTTGTCCACGTACATCGTGTGCAGCAGCGGCTCGTCGTAACCGGTCTGGAACTTGTCGGCGCATATCAGGAAGCGGTAGGGGTCGGTCTGGATCTTCCGCGCAATCTCGCTGCTCGCGAAGCCGTTGAGCGACGCCTCGCTCACCTTCGCGCCGCCGTACTCGTGCTCGCCCGAGAACGCGACGATCGCCCGGTACGGGCTCTTACGCTCCACCAGATACGCCTTGAAGGCGTGGAAGTACTGGATCGCCCGCTCGATGCCACTGGTGATCACCATCGCCCGCGCCTGCCCGCCGATCTTCCCCGCCGCCAGCACCTGCGCGTGGAAGTGGTCGACCATGATCTCGGCCTTCAGGCGGATCGCGTGCTCGTGGCTCTCGACGTAGCGGCGTAGCTTCTTGTTCGCCTTGCGGGTATCGAACTCCGGGTCGTCCTCACTCTTCCTGACCAGCCTGTAGTAGCTGTCCACCGGCGTGTAGGCCTTGAGCACGTCGAGGATGAAACCTTCCTCGACCGCCTGCTTCATCGTGTAGCTGTGGAAGGGCCGATGCCTGACGCGCCCTTCCGGGTCGGGCGGCAGCGGCTCGCCGAACATCTCCAGCGTCTTGTTCTTCGGCGTCGCGGTGAACGCGAAGTAGCTGGCATTGGCCAGCATCCTGCGCGCCGCCATGCGTTTTTCGAGCGCCGCGTTCACCGTGTCCTCAGGGTCGGGCCCCGCGTCGTCGTCGTCTTCCCCCGGCGCGCCGAGTGCCTGGCTCATCGCCGCCGAGGTCTTGCCGCCCTGGCTCGAATGCGCCTCGTCGATGATGATGGCAAAGGTCCTGCCGCTCTCGGTGGCGAGCTCGTCGAGGATGAAGGGGAATTTCTGCACCGTCGAGACGATGATCTTCTTGCCTTGTTCGATGAACCGGCGCAGGTCGCCCGAGCGCTCGGCGTGCCCCACGGTCGCGCCCACCTGCATGAACTGCCTGATCGTGGTCTGGATCTGGTCGTCGAGCAGGCGCCGGTCGGTGACCACGATCACCGAGTCGAAGACCTCCCTGTTCGCCTGATCCGCCGGATCGCCGTCGCGCTGCAGGCCGATGAGCTGGTGCGCCAGCCAGGCGATCGAATTTGACTTGCCGCTGCCCGCCGAGTGCTGGATCAGGTAACGCTTGCCCACCCCATGGGCGCGCACATCGGCCAACGCCTGGCGCACGACGCCGAGCTGGTGATAGCGCGGCCAGACCTGCCGGCGCTTCTTCCTGCCCGTGCGCGGATCCTTCTCCTCAACGATCTGCGCGTAGTTCTCGAGGATGTTAGTCAGACCCGCCGGGGTCAGCACCTCCTTCCAGAGGTAGTCGGTCTTCAGGCCGTGCGGGTTGGGCGGGTTGCCGGCGCCGTCGTGGTGACCCTTGTTGAACGGCAGGAACCACGAGCCCCGGCCGCGCAACTCGGTGCACATCCGCACCTCGCTCTCGTCGACCGCGAAGTGCACCACGCAGCGGCCGAACTCGAACAGCCGTTCGCGCGGGTTGCGGTCGCGCCGGTACTGCTCGACGGCATCCTCGACCGTCTGTTTGGTGAGGCTGTTCTTCAGCTCGAAAGTGGCGATCGGCAGGCCGTTGATGAACAGGCACAGGTCGAGCGCGCGGCGCGTCTCGTCGATGCTGTAGGCGAGCTGGCGCGTGATCGAGAAGCGGTTCTGCGCGTGCCGCGCCTCGGCGCTGGCGTTGCCCTGCGAGGCCGTACCGTAGAACAGGTCGAAGTGCAGCGGCCCATGCGCCACGCCCTTGCGCAGGACGTCGATGACGCCGCGCTTGCCGATCTCGGCAGAAAGGCGGGCGAGGAACTTGAGGCGGTTGATGTCCCTGGCGTCGTTGGCATTGGCAAAGGCCAGCTTCCTGAAGGCATCGGGCTGGGTGGCGCGCAGGAAGGCGAAGAGCTGCGGCACGTCGAGCGCGTGCGCGCGGTCGTAGTCCTGCGCGCTGCCGGCGATGTATCCGGTGCCGCCGTAGGGCGCGCGCACCTCGGCAGCCGTGTTCGGCGCGACGGCCAGGCCGTCCACCCCGGTCATGTGGCGCATGATCAGGCTCTCCAGGCCCTTCTCGCTGGTGTCTGTAGCGGTCATGACTGCGCCTCTTGTTTCAATGGCACCTCAAGCGATCTAACCAGCGGGATGAACGGCACCCCGTTGACGGACCAACGGCGGCCCCAGACTTCGCTTGGAAACAACGACGCACTGTGCGAACTCACCAAGGTGCTCCAAGCGTCCGCATGTGCGAACGGCACCTCTCCGGGCTTGGACATGTCGTTCGCCTTTAGGAACCCGAGGTAGACCAGGACCACCGGGATGCCAAGCTCCGCGAGCTTCCAGCTCCAGGCGAAGCGGTTGGACATCTGGTAGTCCCAGTCTCGGGACAATGCCCATGGGAGCCCGGTGTCTTCGGACAGGGCAATACTGGCGTCTCGAATGGCCCAGTCGATCCGCAGGAGATTGCGACGCGCGCTTCCAGAGACCGGCGGCTGGATGTTCTTACGGCCGGTCTCTTCCTTGATGAGTTCCTGGGCGTGCGCTTTGGCCTCGATCAGGAGGATACCGGGTTGACCCTCAATGGTGCAGGTGCTGGCCATGTCCCAGTTGGGCGTACGCGTAGTGCTCGAAGCAACGGCAAGCCACCACCGTTTGAGTTCGATGCGCACCTCCTCCGGCAAGAGTCGAGCCGCTTCCGGCAGCGTCGCTTCGTCGGTCTGGTCGAATCCCTGCGGCATCCAGTGATCAATTGGCGCGATGCTCGCAAATGGGGCCACAAGATCGGTCAGGCGTGTCGCGACGATCTCCGGGGTTCCGTGTGTCAGTAGGTGACAGCGCGGCTTGCTCCCGCGCTGTTGGTTCCGCTTGAGTTTTGGATACGCGAGGCTCACGCTGCAGTTTCCCCTTCAGCGGCTTCGGGATCGAGGCTGGGGTCGGTGTCGTCCTCGGCGGCGTCGAGCGGTGCTTCGTCGGGCAGCCGCGCCGCTGCTTCGCGCACATCGAGCTTGCCGGTCACGACATCGGCAACCAGGCGGGTGCGGTATTCGCGGAGGAGTTCGATCTCGCGTTCGAGGCGGGAGGTGGCGGTATCCAGTTCAGTAGTTTCCTCCCGAATCGTTTCAACGATCAGCCGCTGCTCGTTAGCCGGAGGCTGGATGATTGGGAGCCGGAAGAATTCCTCGGGATACAAACGGAGGCGCGAAGCGCGTAGTCCTGTCGAACGGCAGATAATGTTGGACACATACGGCCTGCTTCTGAGCAGGCCATCCATGTAGATACCGATAATGCCACCGGGTCGACGTGGTCGGTAAACAGCGTACGCGGGGCTGATGATTCCCGCATGCTTTGAGACGCCAAGCGCACCCATCCACGCCCACATAGTGTTGACAACAAGATCCCCCGGCCGACATAACTTGTGCCCCGTATAAGAGGCGGCCTTGAACATCGTGATGTTCTTTTGGCTGCGTGGCGTGACTCCAGTGAGGTGAGACACGGACAAAAGTTCTTCACTGCCATCCGTGGAACGTTCATCGACTTCGCGATAGAGGTACTTTGCACGCCGCACCTCCCAATGATGCGGAATGTCACCGAGCCAGGGGATGCCGGAGGGTTTCAGGGGGGCGGAGGGGTCGAGGCCGCGGGTGACGGCGCGGTGGATGATGGCCTGCTTCTGCTCGTTGAGCAGCGCGACCACCTTCCGCTTCGCCCGGATCGCCCCCTCCAGCCGCCCGTTCGCCCAGTCTAGGAAGCGCCCGATCGCAGCCTGTTCCGTATGCGGTATCAGTGGAAGGTCGACATCGCAGAAATTGCTGTAGTTCAGATCTTGGCCGTCCCTGATGAAGTCCGCCGTGGCGCGCAAAGCGCCGACGTAGGGTGCCGACTTGAAAAGATGCCTGAAATAAGTCGCATCGACCTGGGCATCAGGCTTCAAGACAACGTAAGAAGAGCGGATGGCACCTGTTGTCCATGCGCGCTCAAGCCCGCCCTGAAAGCTCCTCATGCTGATCACGAAGTCGTTTGCCTCGACATGGCGGCGCTTGTCAAGGTGCATCGAAATCTTAACTACGCGGTAACCAGTACGCTCCTCGTAGAGCGACTGCGCGATGACGCCATAGGCCTGTGTCGCCGAAAGCTGCAGGTCATCGGGCCGTGCCAGCTCCTGTCTCGGCGTGAGCAGCCGTTTGCTACGTGCGATCTGCCAGTGCGCTGGTACCTGGCAAAGCCACGGCAACCCCGACTCCTTGTACTCCGCATACGGTTTGAGGTCGTCAATCATGGCTGTTCCTCATCCACCGCTCGCCGGGCGGTGCTCTCTCGGGCGTGCTCGATCGCCTGATGCAGCCGCTCGCGCAGCAGCGGCAGCGGCAGTAACTCCGTGAGGTACTCGCTGACGCGGATGGATTTGGCATCGAGCTGGAGCAGCTCGACCTGCTCGGCGTCGGCGGACGCGCAGAGGATGAGTCCGATCGGGGCTTCCTCGCCGGGAGCGCGTTCGTGCTTGTCCAGCCAGCGCAGGTACAGCTCCATCTGCCCGACATGGCCTGGCTGGAAGGATTCCAGCTTCAGTTCGACGGCAATCAGCCGGCGCAGGTGGCGGTGGAAGAAAAGCAGGTCGAGATGAAAATCGTCCTTGCCGACGCTGATGCGCTTTTGCCGGGCGACGAAGGCGAAGCCGGTGCCCAGTTCCAGCAACACGCCCTCGATCTCGCGCAGGATGGCGCTCTCGAGGTCGCGTTCGCTGTAGGCGCCTTTGAGTCCCAGCAGGTCGAGCAGGTAGGGATCGCGAAAGACGATGTCGGGGCTTATCTGCCCGTCGCGAAGTCTGTCGATCTCAGCCGCGATGACCGCTTGCGGTTTCTTCGACAGCGCGGTGCGCTCGAACAGCATGCCGCCGATCTTCTGCCGCAGCGTGCGCACGTCCCAACGCTCGATGCGGCACATCTCGGCGTAGAAGTCTCGGGCCAGCGGATCCTTGATCGGCAGCAGCGCATGAATATGCGACCAGCTCAATTGTTGTGACAGCGTCACGACAATCGCCTCATCGGGGAACAACTGTGCGAACTGGATCATGCGGGCAATCTCGGCATAGCTGAACCCGCGCCCGTACTCCGCCGTCAATTCTCGTGACACGGTCACGAGAATCTGCTTTCCATAGGCAGCCCGAGCGCCCTGTAGACTCTCGTTCAAGAGCCGTCGTCCCACATGCCAACAGAGCAATGTCTGGGTGGAATAGGCGACGGTGGCAATCCGCTGGCGTACGGACTGGATGAGGCTGCGCAAGTCCGAGAGAAGGCCCGCCGCATCAACGACTGCGGGCGTTTCCGTCTCGGCGGTCAAGCCGCGGCGCTGCTCGGACTGTAGCGCGGAGGGTCCGGGCTTTCTGGCTGAAGGGTCGGCCTTCTTCTTCATGGCTTGGCGCCCACCTTGAGCAGACCATCCAGCAAGCCTTCGGCCTCCTTCTCGATCGCCAGGATGTCGGCGCTGATCTCTTCGAGCGTGCGCAGCGGCTGCGGCTTGTAGAAGTGGCGCGTGAAGCTGATCTCGTAGCCGATCCGGGTCGCGTCGTCCCTGATCCACGCGTCGGGCGTGTACGGCAGCACCTCGCGGCGGATGAAGGCCTCGATGCCGCCGTCTTCGAGCAGCGGCACCTGCTCGGTATCGCGCAGGTCGGCGTCGGGCTCATACTCGACGGTGGCGGACCTGCCGTCCACCGCCGCCTCGTAGAGCCCGCGCAAGGGGTCGGCCTTGGTCTTGCCCGGCTTGTGCACCCTGGCGATGACCGGGGCTGCGGTGTCGACGCGCCAGCTCACGGCCTTGAGGATCTGCTTGAGGTCGGCGGCGGCGAGTTTGATCCCGACCGCCTTCAGCGCGGCGTCCACGCGGTCGCGGAAGACGTTGTGATCGTCGAAGAGCGTCTCGCCGAGCAACGCGCGCAGCCGGGTGGCCACGTCGACCAGGCGGCCGTCGCGCTCCCAGGTCCGGGCGTCGAGCAGCTTTTTCTTCTGCCGCTCGGGCAGGCCCTTCTTCGGGTTGCCACCCTCTTCGTCTTCGCCTTTGCCTTCGCCTTCGTCGTCGCTGCTGCCCCAGTCGGCGAGGCGCTTCTCGAGCGTGGCGGAAACCGCGGAGAAACGGGTAAACAGGTCGTCACCGAACTCCTCGTAGAGCGTGGCGCGCAGGTCCTCGTCACCGGAGTTGAAGCGCAGCGTTTCGATGGCCTTGAGCGAAAGCTGACTGTGCAGGCGCAATGGGCGTTCGACGGTGACCTTCCAGTAGCCGAAAGCGGCATTCGGGAAGATTTTCGACTCGGGCGTTTCCTGGAAGTCGAGGAAGCTGCGGCTGATGCGCTCGATGTCTTCGGGCGAGAGTTCGCAGTTCTTCTTGCCGAGGTTCTTGCGCAGCGGCTTGAACCACTGGCTGGCGTCGATGAGCTGCACCTGGCCCTGGCGGTGCGCGGGCTTCCGGTTGGACAGCACCCAGATGTAGGTGGCGATGCCGGTGTTGTAGAAGAGGTTGAGCGGCAGCGCGACAATGGCTTCGAGCCAGTCGTTCTCGATCAGCCAGCGGCGGATGTTGCTCTCGCCCTGGCCGGCGTCGCCGGTGAACAGCGAACTGCCGTTGTGCACCTCGGCGATGCGGCTGCCGAGCGCCGAGTTTCCGTTCATCTTCGACGCCATGTTGGCGAGGAAGAGCATTTGCCCGTCGCTCGAACGCGTGACGAGCGAAAGCTCCTCGCCCTGGTGCATCACCCTGAACCGCGGGTCGCGCATGCCGTCCTTGCCGCCCATGGCTTCCAGATCCTTCTTCCAGCTCTTGCCGTAGGGCGGGTTGGCGAGCATGAAGTCGAACTCGCGGGCGGGGAAGGCGTCGTGCGCCAGCGTGGACCACTCGGCACCGCCGACGATGTGGTCGGCGCTCTCGCCTTCGCCCTTCAGCAGCATGTCGGCCTTGCAGACGGCGTAGGTCTCGGGGTTGATCTCCTGGCCGTAGAGGAGGCACCTGACCTGCTGGCCGCGCTCGGCGGCGATCGCCGTCAGCGTCTCCTCAGCGACGGTGAGCATGCCGCCGGTGCCGCAGGCGCAGTCGTAGAGCAGGTAGGTGCCGGACCGGATCGTGGACTCGATCGGCCGGAACACCAGGTTCGCCATCAGGCGCACCGCGTCTCGCGGCGTCCAGTGCTCGCCCGCTTCTTCGTTGTTCTCCTCGTTGAACTTGCGCACCAGTTCCTCGAAAACGGTGCCCATCGAATGGTTGTCGATGCCAGCCGGCGAGAGGTCGATGTCGGGGTCGAGGAACTTGTTGATCAGCGTGCCGATGGCGTCGGCCCGGGACAGCGTCTGCAACTGGTTGCGGAATTTGAAGTTGTCGAGGATGTCCTGGACGTTGGCCGAGAAGCCGTTGAGATAGTCCTCGAAGTCGGCCAGCAGTCGCTGCTGGCTGCCGCGCGACTTGAGGTCGCGCAGGGTGAAACGCGAGGTGTTGTAGAAGGCCTGGCCAGCGGCATCGCAGAGCGCGGCGCGCTGCTCGGTGATGCTCGCCTCGTCGAGCATCTTGCGGGTGTCGAGTACCTGCTGCTTGGTCGGCTCCAGCACCGCGTCCATGCGCCGGATGACGCACATGGGCAGGATCACGTCGGGGTACTTGCCGCGCTTGAAGAGATCGCGCAGGACGTCATCGGCGATGCCCCAGATGAAGGAGACAATCTTGTTGTGGGTCGCCTGGTCCATGCTCAGGCAACGCTCGATGCACGCGCGACCGCTGCATCGAAAGTGCCGTAGCCGGCAGCGTGATGCACGCTGTGCTGTACCCCGGCACAGATGGCAGTGCGTGGCATGTGGTGTTCCCCCGGTGGAAGTTCTCGATCCTGGCCGTGGCCGACGCAGGTGAGTGGTCCAGTCATTCGCAGCGGCCAAGTATCCGGGCGAGCATAGCGCCCGCCCGCCTCCAAGGTCAATCGCAATGCCCGTATTGCAGCCCTGACGCATACCCTGCCGAATCGGACCCGTTGGCCGGTAACGCCCGCTTTCGCCGCCGAGGCGGTCAGATGGGGGTTGGCTAGCGACAAAGGCGCGCTTGCGGCGCGAGTGGTGTGGGGTTGGTCAGGGGGATGCGAGAGGTCGTCGGCGCTCCGGTGCGATCGTCAGGCGGGCTTGTTTCCCGGCTCGGTGCGCCCGCGTGCGCCAGACGGTGGCGAGCGTGGGTTGGCGGCTTCGCCCTTGCTGAGAATCTCGTCTTGGAGGGCACGGACATGGGCAATACGTTCCAGGTTCGGATTGCACCCGATCGAGGTCAGTGTGACGGTGGCCGGAACATGCATCCAGTTGAGCTTCCTCACCACAAGCATCCTGGTTTCATCGCCGCGGGCGACGGGTGCCTTGCCACCTCAAGGCCCCGTCGCCTTTTCCTTGCAGCGCCTGGGCCAGGCTTGTCGCCTAGCCCGCTTGCTCAAACGAAGCTATCCGCGAAAAGTCCTTCGGCCCAGGTGAACATGTCCTGGTAGTTGTCGCCGTTGGTCCGGGGTGCTTCGCCGAGATCGACGCGGTGCATCCCCTTGCCCTTTACCTTGCCAGCGGCATCGTAGATGTCGCCGTAGTTGAAGTTGGCCGACAGCCAGGAGCCGATTGTGGCGGTAATCGGGCTGAAGCAGGCCGAGTTGGTGGTGATGTTCTTATCGGGTGACTCCCCGTTCAAGGAGCGCAGGATGGCATCGGCGCAGACCTTGGCTTCGGCGTTGGCCATGTGGCCGGACTTGGGCACTGCCTTGCCCTCACTGGCGGGTACCGCGCAGGCATCGCCGATCACGTGGACATTCGGGTAGCCGCTGATGCCGTAGGTCAGCGGGTCGACTGGCACAAATCCCTGTGCGTTCAAGACCGGCCATCCGCGATTGAGACTGCTGGCCGGGCCAATGGCGGCAGCCCTCTGGTTGGGGATGTAGTTCAGGACGCGGACGTTAGACCAGTCGCCAGCGCTGGTTTGAATGCTGCGCGTCGTCGAATTCACCGCTGTCACCGCGGCATTGGGAACGTACTCTATCATCCCCTTGTAGATGAAGTTGAAGGCTTCGCCAAAGGCCACGGGCTCCGCCTGAATGCTGGGGTTCGCGTCAAGAACGACGACTTTGGCAAAAATGAGTTTTTTTCTTTTCAGATAATCGGCGACCACGCAGGCGCGCTCATAGGGGCCGGGTGGGCAGCGGTAGGGCGATTTGGGTACGGTCATGACAAAGGTGTCGCGATCGCGCATGCTTGCCAGCTGCTGCTTCAGCAAGAGAGTCTGTGGGCCGGCCTGCCAGGCATGCGGGGTGACGTTCGGATCCCAGGGCCCCTCCGGTGGAGGAACGAAGTCAATGCCGGGAGACAGGACCAGATGGTCATAGGCCAAAGCCGTTCCGTCACTAAGGCTGACGGTACCGCTCCCGTAGTTGATCGCGATGACTCGACCCTGCTGCACCTTGACACCACGCTTTTCTTTCAGGGCATTGTAACCCAGCGTGATACGGTCCATGGTCAGGGCGCCGGTGACCACGAGGTTGGAAAGAATGCAGGCGATGTGGCTGGGATTAGGGTCCACCAGGGTAACCGCGACCTTGTCGCCGCCCCACATGCGAAGGTACTTGGCGACCGTAGCGCCACCGAAGCCCCCGCCAACGACGACCACGCGCGCCGGGGACGCAGCGCCAAATGCTCGGGGCAAAACGGAAACCGCTGAGGCCATGCCGGCCAGCTGCAGGAATCGTCTTCTACTGAAGGTGTGCATCATGTTGACGTCTCCTGTTGGTTAGTTGTCGTGGCCGCTACCGCTGTGTGCAGCGAGGTAGTCGGCGATGAGTTTGATCTGGGCATCGGTGTAGCCACGGGCCTGGCGGTCCATGATGCCCTCGACTGGTCGGCGCTTCATTTCCAGGAGGTCTTTTTGCAGTTCGCTGGCGCTTTTGCCCGCCACTTCGTCAAACCCCGGGCCGTTCCCGTTGGTGCCGTGACATTGGGCGCATTGGGAAGCCAGAACCTGACCTGCCGGTGGTGCTGCCTGCGCGCCCTGGGAGACCGCCAGCGCCAGAGCGACAGGTATCAGGAATCGTGGTGAAATCGTCTTCAATGACATCGTTTACTCCCCATAGAAGAAAAAGCGCCTACCTCGTTTGTTCGATCGAGCATGGCGAGCAAGTTCGAACATCAATCAGGTCGGTGAGACTGACGGTCAGGGATACCCCAGACGCCCGCATGACTATCACGGTCAAAGCTTACGGCAGTCTTAAGGCGGCGAATGGCCTCGCACGCAGTTACGCGCCCAGCTCCGAGGAGGCCTCTCCGTCGCAGAAGTCGGCACGGACTGTGAAGCGCGCAGCAGTCGGAAATCGGCGTTGCTCCGGGGTAGAATCAGCAGGAGGGCGAGATCAGGTGGGCATTTCTACCCATTGGATGCTGGATAAATGGATATATCAAGCAGGTCGATTGTATCTCACCGGACTTATGCACGGTCCGGGCCAGTTGCAGGGTGGCATCAAGCGTGCCGCGACGTGCTGTTCTGACCGCTGACCTCCATACCGTGAGCACTGGCATGAAAAACCACACAAATCGCTTTGCCATCACCCTGGTTTGCCTCGGCATGGTCTTGGGCTCCGAGGCTGTCCGTGCCCAGGCGGACCACCGCATCGAACCTCACTGGCGCATCACGCACACGGTCACGGCGCCTTGGGCGCCTGCGGCTGCAAGCCCGAACATGGCACAGCCCGCCTGGGTGGGCCATGCGCTGACGTTTCAGACCAACGCGGTGCGCGGCCCCGGCGTGCTGACCTGCGGCCATGCCGTCATCGAACCGACGCACTATCCGGCCGAAGGCCTGTTTCAGGGCAGCTTGCCGGCCCCGGCCGCAACGGCGGCGCGGGCCTTGGGCATCATGCTGCTGCCCCTGGCCGGAGTGCGTCTGACCTGCGACACCGGCATGTTCGAGTTCCACCGCGTTGATGCCGACACCCTGTTACTCGGCCTGGACAACCAGGTGTTCATCTTGAGCAAGGCACCGGGCGCGCTGGCAGAGGCCAACTCGCCGGAAGGCCGGGTGCAGCGGCTGCTCGAGGCTCATTTCAAGGGCGACATGGGGTTTACCCCCGCCAGCACCGAGCGCAAGCGGGAGTGGCTGTCGAAGCGGCTCAAGCACCGCGTTGCGCACTACTTCGCCAAGCCCGTATCGGCTGATGAAGCCCCCGTCATCAACGGCGACCCGTTCACCGATAGCCAGGAATATCCCACCCGTTTCGCCGTTAACAAGGCCAGCGTAAGGGGCAGTTCAGCCGAAGTGCCGGTGCGTTTCGCCGATGCCTACCGTAACCGCAATGTGACGTACCGTCTGGTGCGAGAGCGTGGCGTCTGGCGGCTGGATGACCTGGTCTACGAACAAGGCGAAGCCCTGCAAGGTTTGCTGAAGTGAAACGTCAGTGCTTGTGGCTTTGCCTGACAGCGCTGCACATGGCAGCAAACGCTGCCAATGCGGCGAGCTTTGACTGCGCCCAGGCGGCCTCGAAGATTGACAAGCAGATTTGCGCCAGCCCAAGGCTCAACCGGCTCGACAGCCGCATGGGCGAGGCCTTTGCAAAGGCCAAACGCATGTGCCCGGCAGCCGATGTTGTGAACGCACAGCGCCACTGGCTGCGCGAACAGCGCAATCGCTGCACCGACGAACCCTGCCTGATCGCCGCCTACGAAAATCGTCTCCAGCAACTCGCGCAACCCGCTTGTGGTCTACCCCCCGGCGTGCAGACGGGCGCGTGCCCGGCTGGCAGGGAGGCACTGCTCGGCGCCTGGAAACTGGTCTCGGACGGTGGCCCTTTTGAAGAAATGGCCTTCACGGCAAACCGCTTTGATTCCTGGCTCCACCAGCGCCCGGAGCTCTCCGGCGCGCAGTGGCGAGTCGCCGGCTGCGAACTGCATGTTGAGGACGCAAACAGCGGCTTCGATGGTCGATACACCCTGTTGAAGATGACTGGAAACCGCCTGTTCTTGCGCGAGTCCGGCGAGCGGGAAATTGCCGTTTACCAGCAGATCAAAACCAGGAAATAAGCACTTCGACGAAAGGACGCGGCCTTGCCACAGCTTGCAACCTTGCCGATAAGCCGCAGCTGCCTGTTCATGGCCTTGCTGGCGATGGGGTGCCACGCGCCTGCCAGCCATGCCGGCCCCGACTTTTCCCGCTTTCTGGCGGATTTTCGCCATGCTCTGGCCGAGAACGACGGCGCCCGGGTGGCCGCATTGACCCGGTTACCGTTCCTGTATGAAGGTCGGGGACGTGACCATGCCGCCTTTCTGGCCATCTACCCCCAGCTTTTCAAGGCCCCTGTCCGCCGCTGTCTGGCGCGGGCGCAACCCATTGCCGAAGACGGGGCCCAGGTGATCTTCTGCTCTCCCTACACGTTCTACTTTCGACCGGTGCAGGGCAGCTGGCGGCTGGTGGAATTCGCTGCCGACGGCGAGGCAGTGCGATGAGCCGCAGCTTGGCCATCGTGGTGGGCCAGGCCTTGGCTGCCCCGATGGCCATGCTCCCACCGGCAACACCCTGCCGGCAGCCCGTTTCGCCGACTTTGCGCCCACCCCATGGGCACAAGCGGCATGATCCGCGATGACGACATCCGGGATGCGCTGCTGGCGACGCTGTAGTCTGCTGCTCCTTCTGGCCGGATGCCAGGGGGAGCCGCCGCCGGATACCGCGCAACATTTCCGCGCAGAACTGCATGGGGTATCGATGCATCTGGCGCTCGATGATTGCGAGGTGTTCCGGGTGCTACCGGATGGCCGGCGGGAGCGGGTGCTGACGACGGATTTCTACCCAATGCTGAGCGTTTGCCAGCGGCAGGAGGTCTCTGCCGATTCCGAATACGTCCTCGTCCAGCTTGGCCGTCAGGCGTTGGGCGCGGGCGGCTGCTGCGCCACCGACGGCACCTGGCGGAGCCGGGATGGACAACACTGGCAGCGACGCGTGCAGGGACGCTGGGTCGAAGCCGGGGCCACCCCCCAATGAAAGGAGAAGGCATGCCTGGGGTTCACCGTTTCTGGCGTGTTTTTGGCTTCGCGGCTGGCCTGCTTGCGCTGCCGTTCCAGGCAGGGGCTGATGACGTTGTCGCACTGGGTCGGGCCGGTGCGCTGCTGTGGGAAATGAGCGAACTGCACCACGAGTTCGGCGACCGTCACATTGCGCGTGGCGTAACGCCGGAGAAAGCGCGAAAGATGGCCGTATCGACGGCTGGCAGGCTGGCTGACAAGCGTGACGAACTGGCTGAACTATTGCCGCAACTCCCTACCGACACGCGCTTCGTCGCCGATCTGCTGCGCTTTCTGCAGAAGTGGCCGGACCGCCAGACCTTCCTCGATGATCTGCTGATCTTCTACAACGGCGCGCAATCCGGCTTGGACATCACCTCGCTGGCCATGCAGGTGCCCGACACGCGGCGCGGCTGGAAGACCCCGTTCCCGATATTCCGGCCATGACGCCAGGACGCCGCCTGTTTCTTGCCACCAGTCTGGCATTGGTGTGGCGGACCGCCCATGCCGACAAGGCCGCTGCCACCCATACGCCACCACCCGGGACACCGGAACGTATCGCCCTGCTGAGTGCCGTGCGCAGCGCGCTCCGGCTGAACACAGGCGCCAGCCGCTTCAACGTCTTCCACCTGCGTCGCGCTGGAAACTGGGCCTATTTTGAAGGCAACGAGGTCATCCTCCTGGATGACCACAGCTGGCAGGAAACCGACTTGACCGTCAAAGCCTTGCTGGTCCACAGTGGATCAGCCTGGCGGGTCGAAGTCCTGTGGACCCTGCCCGGAAACGACCACTTTTCACTGGCGGCTTTTGAGCAGCGGCTTGCCACCCTGCGCCAGACGCACCACCTGCCTGGAGAACTCTTTCCATGACTGTGCCTGTCCCCCGTTGTGTCGCCGCTGTCGCCATCCTGTGCCTTGCCGCATCTGTCTGGGCGGGCGGCAGCGCCGGACCGTTACGCGGCGAATACCGCTTTCATGGCAAGACGCTGATCGACCCGCCGCCCGGTGAGGCACGCGACAGCCACTTGGGACTGGTGCTTGAAGGTGGGGCCGCGCGTGACCTGTACCGTCGTTTGAAAGGCCGTGGCGAGCGCGACATCTGCCTCGACGACGGCTCGCGCAGCAAGACACAAGGCCCGCTGCGCTGCACCGAACTGGCCGAAAAACGCGGCTGGCGCTGCGAATTCGCGATTCAACTGGATACCCTCACGCTGGTGCCTGACGGCGCCTGTTGATCGCAGGGACTCAACACGTTACGTGGCGGACTGGGCCGGCAGCGGCCTATGCGCGCGACTTCCTCAATGTCAGGCGCTCGCCGCGCAACCGTGGTGGGTACTCGCTGCCGGCCTGCGCCGCCGCGCCCATGCCCCCGTTTCTTGCCGGCGACTGCGCGAGGGTGGATTGCCTGGGAGCCCTCGACGGCGCGGTGCGCAGCGGCATCCGTGCTGCCAGGTTGCTGGCAAAAACCATGACAACCCGCGGCAAGCAAGCGTCGCCAGAATGACAGAGCCCCGCCGCGGCGGGGCTTCGCGCTGGGTCGCGCCGGATGGCTAAGTCTTGCGCCTGCGCGCAAAACCCAGGCCGAGAAGGCCGACGCCGAACAGCGCGTAGGTGGCGGGTTCGGGAACTTCCGCCAGGCCATCGGTCGAACTGAAGCTCGTGAATTGCTTTGTCCCTGGCGCCCGGAACTGGACCTGTTGGCCGCCGTCGCAGCAACCTTCCAGACCGTAAATGCTGAGGACATGGTTGCCGCTGGCCAGTATTGATGTGTAATCGAAATGCTGGCTGGGGTTTCCGTAAGAGCCAGCCCACCACATGTCATTGGACTTGAAACCCAGGGCAACGCCATCGAGGAACACCGCGCCGCCGTGACCGAAATCGGTGCCGGCACGGAATTCCCATTCGCCTGCCTGCACTGCGGTCACGCCAAAAGCGATCGTGAACTCGAAGGCGATGTTCGTGGTGGGTCCAGCAAATAGACCGTGGTTCGAAACAGTGTTGAACGCCGTTGGATGGGTCACGCCATAGCCAGCCGTCGCCACGGCGACCGCAGCTTCGACCACGCTCCGGTAATCGTTTGCGCTGGCCTGTGACCCTGCCGTCGAGTAGCCGGTCTCGACGGTGATCGTGCTGGCGCAGGCGTTGCCCACCGACGCAGCCAGGGCCGCTGCTACGATGGCGGTCAGGATTTTTCCGTTGAGTGGTTCAGTCATGTTTCTCACTATCGTTCCTTGATTCTGTCCGTTGGGACAATTTCGGTCATCCGGTCCGTGGTAACGGCGTGCCGTGCGGTCATTCAACGAAGCGCACTGTCTTTCATCAGCATGCACAGATTGGAACATTGATTCGTCGCGGCCCCCGTGCGATTCCGCACATCCGGCGGCAAGTCGCTGCAGGCGAGGGTACGCGCGTGGAGTGGCGCCCGCTGTCAGGCCGCTGACCAGCTGTTTGATGGTGCCGGCGGTGGCCATCTACGGCCTGGCGGCGTCGCAGTTTCCCCGGGAAGACTGATCCGCCGCTTGCACGGCCCCGCCGCTGGCCCGTGGCCGTCGCCAGCGCCTCGATGATCTCGACGCTATAGACCTGGCGCACCAGTTCGGCCAGCACGGCGGCCTGATAACCCGAGCCGGTGCCGATTTCGAGAATGCTGTCCTGCAGACGCGGCGCACCGCCGCCATGGCGGCCATGACCCGCGGCGCGAAGGTGTCCCTGCCGATTTCGTGCCGGGTATACGCGATCTCGCGCTTGATGTCGCGCGGCATGTCCTTCTGTCCGGAGTTTGCAAAGATGGCGGACCGGCTCGCGCCCTCAGCAGCTAGATGACCTCGGCTTCCGCCAGCGAGATGACGTGCGAAGTGCTGTAGACGGACTTGGATAGTCTCTTCTGGCGCTTGCTCACCGTGCCGTCGATGTCTGGTTTCATGGTGGTGATCCTCGCTGTAGCCGAAGAAATTGACGCCGCGTGCCCGGAAATGCGGCGCCGGTGCCAAGGACTGAATCGCGCAGCGCAAGGAGGAAGCAGAGGGGGCAGAGGAAGCGATTCACCGTCGCATCGCCCGCTACGGCTGGGCGCTGCTGCTCGCGCGCATCCGTGAGGTCATGCCGCTCCCGTGCCCACGCGGTGGTGGCGAGGTGCGGCCCAAGGCACTGAGGGGGGCGGGAATCGGATGACTTTCAGGGGCTCCCGGGTCCAAATGCGAGATTGACGCCTTTTGTTGAAGGTCCATATACTTTTGTCCATAAAGGCTTGCCAATCCTAGCTTTCGGCCACTTCGGCCGGGGCTCGACAAAGGAATTCTGGATGAACGATCTCGGAATACCCGCGCTGCTACTTCTCTTCGCGGGCGCTGCAGTAGCCACGTGGATCGCTGGTGTCTGGCTGGCGAAGGCCACCGACGTGCTGGACGATCGCTTCGGTCTTGGCGAGACCATCGGCGGAATGGTCCTGCTGTCGATCACCGGAGCCCTGCCCGAACTGGCGATCACGGTCAGCGCAGTCAGCAGCGGGCATCTCGATATCGCGGCGGGCAACCTGATCGGCGGAGTGGCGATGCAGACACTGGTGCTCGTCATCGCCGACCGCTTCATGTGCGGTTCGCGCCCCCTATCGACAGCATCGGCATCGCTCGTGCCAGCCCTCGAGGGGACGCTCGTCATCTGCGTGGTCGGGATTACCGTCATGAGCGGCCTGCTTCCCGCCACCGCCGCGGTCGGTCCGCTCGGCGTCGGGAGCATCGCGATCTTCGTGGTCTGGCTGGTCGGCATGCTGGCCCTGGGTCGCTACCGCGACCGGAAGGACATGGACCTTGCCGTGCCCGCCGACACCGGCGCACTGTCCGCGGCATCGGCTGCGGACAGCCCTGGGAGGAGCGACGGCCTGCACAATGCCAGCACCGCCCAGAACGTCACGATCTTTCTCGCCGCGTCGGTGGTCACGCTGGTCGCCGGTGTCGTGCTCGAGCAGAGCGGCGACCGCCTTGCCGACCTGATGGGCATCAACGGCGTCTTGTTCGGCGCGACGGTCCTGGCGCTGGCGTCGGCCCTGCCGGAGATCAGTACCGCCATCACCGGCGTGAAGATGAAGGCCTACACGCTGGTCTTCGGCGACATCTTTGGCGGCAACGCCTTCCAGCTCATCCTGTTCGTGCTCGCCGACCTGCTTGCGGGGCAACCGGTCCTGCCGCACGAGGGGCGCGCCAATGCGTGGATCGGCATGATCGGGCTGGTGATGACCGCGGTGTACGTGGCCGGCATCCTGCTGCGCAAACCGCGGCGCTACTGGGGGCTAGGCGCGGATTCCTGGGCGGCGCTGCTGATCTACATCCTGGGAACCTGGGGGTTCATGCTGGTGTCGGGCTAGGCTCGCCGGTTGCCGCGGCGTGGTTTAGCCAGGCAGCGGCGAATTCTTCCGCCGGCTGCGGGCGATCGAACAGAAAGCCCTGAGCGAGATCACAGCCTTGCTCCAGCAGGATGCGGCGCTGCTCATCGGTCTCCACCCCCTCGGCCACCACGACGAGGCCCAGGTGGTGGCCGAGGGCGACGATGGTCGCAGCGATGGCGCGATCGTCAGGGTCGGCAACCAGATCGCGCACGAAGCTGCGGTCAATCTTGAGTGCGGCCAGCGGCAGGCGCTTGAGGTAGCTCAGGCTGGAATAACCGGTGCCGAAGTCGTCCAGCGCCAGTTTCACCCCGAGCCGCTGCAACTGCGCCAGGTTCGTTGCCGTATCCGGGCCGGCTTCCAGCAGCGTCGACTCGGTCAGCTCCAGCTCGATCGCCTGGGCCGGCAGGTCGTGGTTTGCCAGCACCGCGGCGATCCGGTCGGCCAGCCCAGGCTGGCGGAAGTGGCGGGCTGCGAGGTTGATCGCCACCGTCAGCCTGGGCAAGCCCTGGCGGCGCCACGTGGCGAGTTGCCGGCAGACTTCGTCGAGCATCCAGTCGCCAAGCGCCACGATCAGATCGCTGGTCTCCGCCACCGGGACGAATTCCGCCGGCGGCACCAGGCCGCGCGCCGGATGCTGCCAGCGCACGAGTGCCTCGGCGCCGGTCAGGGTGGCATCCGCCAGCCGGACCTTGGGCTGGTAGTGCGCGCGCAGGTGCCCGGCGGCGATGGCCTGACGCAGCTCTGCCTCCAGTACCAGCCGCGCCAGTGTCGCGGCATTCATCTCCCGGTCGTAGAACACCCGGGTGTTGCGGCCGTCCTGCTTGGCGCGGTACAGCGCGGTGTCGGCGTTCTTCAGCAGATCGGCGAAACTGGTGCCGTCGTGCGGGTAGAGCGCGATGCCAATCGAGACGCTGGCTCCCAGGTGATGGCTGACTAAGGCGAACGGTTCGCGGAGCGCTGCCAGCACCTTGTCCGCGACCCGTAGCGCACCCTGCTGGTCAGCTTCCGGCAACAGCAGGACGAACTCGTCGCCGCCCAAACGGCACACCGTGTCCTCAAGGCGGAGGAGCGCCTGCAGTCTGCCTGCCACCTGGACCAGCAACGCGTCGCCCGCGGCGTGGCCCAGCGAATCGTTGACGTCCTTGAAGCGGTCCAGGTCGAGGAACAGCAACGCCAGCGTCTCACTCCGGCGGGCAGCCAGCGCCAGCGCCAGTTCGGCCCGCTGGGCGAGCAGCGCCCGGTTGGGCAGCGCGGTCAGTGCGTCATAGTGGGCCAGACGCTCGATTCGCCGCTCGGCGGACTTGAGTTCGGTGATGTCAGTCGCGATCCCGACGTAATGGGTGACCTGACCGGTGCCGTCCCGAACTGTACTCAGGTTGGCCAGCGTCGCGCGGCGTTCGGCATCCTTGCGTCGGGCCCAGAACTCGCCCTGCCATACTCCCTCGTCCGCGACGGTCTGCCAGATTGCCTCGAAGTATGCCTCGGGCTGACGCTCTGCCCACAGCAGGCGCGGACTTCTTCCGCGCACCTCGGCCTCGGGGTAGCCGGTCAGCGTGCTGAACGCCGGATTCACGGCGATGATCCTTCCTTGGCCGTCGGTGACCATGATCGCATCATGTGTCGCCTCGAAGACCGCCGCCGCCAGCCTCTGGCGCGCTTCGGCCTCCCGGCGCGCGGTGACGTCTTCGAGGACGCCGTCGAGCCATTTGACGTCGCCCTGGTCGTCGTAGGCGACGCGCGCGGTCACGGCGCCCCAGAAGGTCGTGCCGTCCTTGCGGCGCAGGTGGAGCGCCCTGTTGGTGACCTGGCCCTGGCTCAGAATCTCCGTCATGAAGCGAAGTCTTTCCTGCGGGTCGGCGTAGAGATCGGAGACCTGTGCCTGCAGGAAGTCTGCGTCGGTGGCAAAACCGAACATCTGAACAATCGCCGGGTTGGCCTGCAGGAATCGGCCCTGGGCCCCGCCGGTGTTGCGATAGACGCCGATGTTCAGGTTATCCACCAGCGTTCGATGCTGTTCCTCGCTGACCCGTAGTGCCGCCTCGGCTCGTAGCCGGACGTAGGCGTGACCAATGGCCGCGGCGGCGGTACGCAGGATGTTCTCCTCGACCGGAGTCCAGACCCTGTCGGTATGGCAGTCGTCGAAACCGATCAACCCCCAGAAGTCGCTGTCCACCTGGATCGGCAGCAGCAGGATCGAGCGGATCTCCTGCGCCGCCAGCAAGGCGCGTTGGGCTTCGGGAAGATCCCGGACCAAGCCAGCAATCGCTGCGCCGGTGCGCAAGACAGCGTACCAGCCGGGCAGGGTAGCGTCGTAGGAGAGATTCTGCATCTCGGGATTGTCGATCTGCGGAGTGGCCGTGTCGGCGCACCATTCGTAGCGCTGGCTGAGGAGCGGCGCGCCGCTGGCCGGGTCGGTGTGGTTCTCGAAGATGTACGACCGATCGGCGGACACCGTCTGGCCCAGCGTCGCCAGAGCTGCCCCGACGGTGTCGCGCAGGTCGCGCCCGGATAGCAGCAACGCCAGCGCGTCGGCGGTGGCCTGCTGCAGCCAATCGCGCTGGCGTAACGCCTCTTCGGCCTGCTGACGCTCGGTGATGTCCTGCATGAGGAACAGCAGGCAGGACTGGTGGTCGATGGCGAGGGGACGCGCGCAATATTGGCCGGCGCGCACGGCGCCGTCCTTGCGCCGGAAAGTGAAGTCGCGGTACAAGACTTCGCCGTACCGACCCAGGTCGCTTACCAGCCGGTCCCGGTCGGCTGGATCAGCCCACAGCTTCAATTCCAGGGTGGACCGACCGACCGCCTCGACCCGAGAATAGCCGGTGATCTCCTCGAAGCCCGGGTTGACGTCCAGCAAAACGCCGTCGTGCACGCGCGAAATGACCACCACGTTCGGCGTCGTCTGAAAAATCCTGGCGAACTTCTCCTCGGATTGCCGTAACTGTTGCTCGGCGTACTGGCGGTCGCTGATGTCGCGGCCGACCACCAGCAGGCTCTGGCGCTGCCGCCGATCGTCGAACTGAGGGATCCTGATGACGTCAAAGACTTTCTCGGACCCGTCTGGCTGCGGGAGGCGCTCGTCGCTCCGGCTGGGTTCACCCCGCTGCCAGGCGACTTCGTCGCGGTCTTCGAGCCGCTGGAACGTCTGCCGGTCAAGCGGGCTGTACGCTGCAAGTTCGGCCTCGGTCTTGTCCCGATAAGCGACGCCGTCCAGGCCGAACAACCGCAGGGCGAAAGTGTTGGCTTCCCGCCAGCGCCCGGCGCCGTCCTTGAAGCAGACGATATCGGGCATGGCGTCGATCAGCGTGCGCAATTGTGCTTCGCGCGCCTCGAGTGCCGCCGCCACCTGCTTACGTTCGCTGACATCCTTCATCGTGCCGAGCATTCGCCGCGCGGTTCCCCGTTCGTCGAGCAGAAACGCGCCCCGGTCTTCGACCCAGCAGTACGCGCCGTCGCTGCGCGCGAAACGATAGTCGAACATGTACGGAGCGCCGGCCGCCATCGCCTGGCGCAGCCGGTCGAGAGCTTGCGGCCGGTCTTCCGGGTGGATCAGCGCTGCCCAGGCGTCGATGTCCACTCTGGCGAAGTCCGCGGGGTCGTGCCCGGTAAGGGTCATGATCGCGCCTTCCCATTGGATCCGTCCAGTCAGGCAGTCGTAGTCGTAGATCATCTGGCCGGTCAGCAGCGCGACGATCCGGTACCGTTCCTCGCTGGCCTGCAATTCGGCCGTACGCGTCGCCGCCAACATTTCTGCCCGCTGCCGACGGGCGACCAGGACGAACAGGTACAGCGCCAGCAGCAGTGTGATCGTGGCGCCAATCGCCAGCGGGAGCCAGAAATCCTGCGCAGTGGACGCGCTGTGCCGATGCAGTTCCCAGCCCATGCCGACAGTCAGCGTCAGGCCGATGACGAAGGTCAGTGTGGCGATTCTCCAGGCCGCCGCCGTCGCTTCCGAGGCACTGCGCTGCGCCCGGTTCTCCCACACCGCCTGACCAAGCAGCAGCGCCAGAGCCGCCAGCGCCAGAACTCCCGCCAGCGTTCGACTGGTCTGCTGTGCCGTCGCGGAGATCGTCTGCCGGATCGGGGTGCGCAGCAGGACCGCCGGTTGACCGGCCAAATCTACCAGTACTTGAGAGACGAACCCGGCACCGGCCGGGTCCGCTCGCAGTTCGGGCTCGTCCGCGCGCAGAGTCTTCAGATCTTCGCGCTCCGCCGCCGTCAGACTGGGATCGTTTGCGGCGAGCAGATGGAAAGCGACCTGCGTCTGCTCAACCAGCGCCCACCGCAACGGTTCGTCGAGAAACCGGCCGAAGAGCAGGGCGCCGCGCGCTGGTCCCTTTCCCTGAGTGGTCAGGATGGGACGGGCCGCGAGCAGCAGTACCCCGTACTCGGTCAGCAGGAGGCCGGCGCGCGCCTGTTCCCGTTCCAGTGCGGCGTGGAGCAGGGCGCCGATCGCCGGCCGAGCGCCGGCGAACTCTGCCGGGAGGAGGTCTCCGCCGAGGTCCGAGTCGTAGCCGCCGGCGTACAGCCGTTGCCCCTGGCGGTCGAGAATCAGGCAGAGATTGACATGGGTGCTTTTCTCGAGCACGCGCCAGTCGCCGAGGTTGGAGTGAACGAAAGCCGGATTGCGGTCCTCGGCAAACGCGTAAGCGTCGTCCCACGCCGCCCAGTCACCCAGTTTCTGGTCCAGTTGTCGCAACTCGCCCTGGATTGCCGCCCGCGCCCGCGTGCTATCCTCGAGCGCCTGCACACGCTCCAACTCAACGAAGGCAGGCTGGACGATCTGGTGGTTGACCCCCCAGATCATGAGCAGCACGACAGCAAACCCGGCAATGGCGCTGAGGACGGCGCGAATGCTGGTGCCAGTGTTGGTGCGAGAGTCGCCGCTCATGGGGAAAGGCCTAATGCAACAAGAATAGCTCCAAAAACGGACAATTCAACCTCCGCTGCAGAGATATTCCTCGTCGCGACGGCTGCAGTCAATGAGCGACCCGTTGTGGCACGGTTTGGCGCTTCCTGAGCAACCGTCTGTCGTCGTTCACTGCCGCATTCAGGCCAGAGCAGCCAGTGCGCACCAGACGGATCTTGTCATGGTGGCGCCTTGGCGCAACTCCCAGTAGCGCGGCCGCCCGTACGTTTCCTTGAGCAGATCGACCAACCGGTCGCTCAAAAGTGATCGTCAACTTGCGTGGCACGCAGCAGCCACCTGCCGCAAGGCGTGCAAGCTACCGGTCCGATCAATCCGGGTGTGGTGCAGTTCCTGCCGGATGGTGTCGCGCACCACGTCGGCCAGGGTCAGCCCTTCCGCATACTGGCGCAGGGCCTCGTTCATCATGGTCTGGTAATTGCCGCCGGTCATCTCGGCGCGGGCCTTGAACACCGCCAGGGTAGTGTTGTCCAATTGTATGGTGATGCGCGACTTGCCGCCATGGGCGGCTTGCAGTTTGGCCAAGGCGGGCACCTCGGCGACTGGCTTGGCGTCGGTAAAATCCAGGTCGGCGTAGCGGTCAAAGATGGGGTTAGAACGGTTGTTCATAGCGCCTCCGTTGGGGTAGCTTGGCCTTCCAGGCCGAAATCAGACGTACGGTCTCACCCAGCAACGTCCACACCACAATCCGATCCATGACGCCCATGCCCAAGTTGACGAACCGCTGCTCGCCCACGACATCGCGGTCTTCCGGTGTCAACGCGTAAGGGTCGAGCAGCACGGTCTTGGCCTCGTCAAAGGTCACGCCGTCATGGTTCAACGGATTGGCGGCGGCCTTGTCTGGATCGAACTCAATCTCCATGGCGTCATTGCATGCACAAATCGATGCACGCTCAACGTGGATGCATGGGTCATCCGGGCGCTCACGAGGACGTGAGCGGACGTGGCGACCGCCGTCAGCCCGCTCACCGGACCTCGATCTCAGGTCACGCTTCTGCAGCCAGTGCGTCGCGCACGCTCTGGCGCTCGCCGACGCGTTGCTGGAAGGCGAGCAGCGACGGCCAGCGGGCGATGTCGATGCCGACCCAGCGGCCCCAACCGAGGACCGTGAACAGGTAACCGTCGGCGACGGTGAACTGGTCGCCCATCAGGTAGTCGTTACTGGCCAGATGGTCGGCGACATAGCCCAGGCGGCCGGCGAGGTTTTCCCGCACGACCTGCTTGTATTCATCGGGCGTAGCGGGCCGGAACAGCGGGCTGAAACCCTTGTGCAACTCGGAGTTGATGAAGCCCAGCCACTCCTGCAGCTGGTAACGTTCGATCGTGTCGGGACGCGGCGCGAGACCACTCGCGGGCTTGCGGTCGGCGATGTACTGGACGATCGCCGGGCCTTCGGTCAGGCGCAGGCCATTGTCGAGTTCGAGCACCGGCACGTAACCCTTGCGGTTGATCGCCGTGAAGTCACTGCCGTCAGCCAGCTTGCGCTGGCGGATGTCGACGCGAATGAGTTCGAAGTCGAGACCGGCTTCGCGCAGCGCGATGTGTGGCGAGAGAGAGCAGGTTCCCGGGGAAAAGTAGAGTTTCATGCCGTTGCTCCTTTGTGGTGGAATGGGGTGCCGGCAATCGAGCGGCCGCGCAGCGCAGACTATAGGGCCTTTCGGCACGACCGCAAGGGTCGCGGCACCGTCGCGGCGAATGGCTTTGCACGAGCGGCATTTGCTGCCACGATAGTGGCCATGGACACTTCCCCGCCGCTTGCCGATACCCGCGCCGCCTGGCTGCTGGCCGGCGTCGAACTCTTCTTCTCGCTGAGCTGGGTGGTCTACGTCATCTTCCTGCCCGACTTGCTGGCGCGCGGCGGGGTGGATAAGCGCTACCTGCCGTGGCTGCTGGCCGCCGACCAGTTGCTGTTCGCGCTCGCCGACTGGTCGGTGGGAGTCGCAGTGGACCGCGCGCGTGCGGCGCTGCGCCGGATCGGGCCGCTGCTGGTACTGCTGTCGGCGGTATCGGCTGTGGCGATGCTGCTGCTGCCCTGGCTGGCTGCGACGCCGGCCCTGTTCCTGCCGATGACGGCTTTGTGGGTGGTCACTTCGGCTGCTCTGCGCGCGCCGCCTTACGTGCTGCTGTCGCGTTACGCTGCGCGGGCGGCGATGCCACGGTTGGCCGGCATCCAGTTGCTGGGACTGGCGGTTGCGGCGGCACTGGCGCCGTATCTGGCGATCGTCCTCAAGGGCGTTGACCCGGCGTTGCCCTTTGCGCTCAGCGCGCTGGCGGTCGGCGTTTCGGCACTGGCGCTGGTCCGGGTCGAGCGCTCGGTACCCGCGGCGCAGCCGCTTGCCCCGGTGGCAACGGCAGTGCCCGTACACCGCGCGAGCGGGCCGACCTGGGGCTCCTTGTTGCTGATCGCCCTGCTGCTCGCCTTCGGCCAGCAGTTGCACACGGCGATCAATTCGGCGCCGCAGTTCAGGCGTCTCGCCGACCCCGTGCTGCTGCCCTGGCTGCTGCCGGTTTTCTGGGTTGGCTTCAGCTTCGGGCTACTGCTGGTCGATCGCTTGGTGCGCGGGCGCGGGCCGTTGCCGGTGTTGCAACTGGCGTCTGCAGCGGGTGCGCTGGTTCTGAGCATCACCGCCATCGCGGGCTCGCTGCCGCTGCTGGTGGCCAGCCAGTTCGCCGCCGGGGGTTTCTGGGGCTTCATTCTCTGCGCGTCGATCGGCGTCGCGGCCGAGCGCGGCTATCCGCTGCAGACCGGCCGCAATACCGGCGCGCTGATGGCGACGCTGGCGGTCGCGGCAATGTCGCGCCTGGGACTGGCGGCCTCGGGCGCGGCTGACTTCGGATCGCTGCTCGAGTGGCTGCCGGTGGCGATGTGGGGCGCGGCGTTGGTCCTGCTGCTGCGCCTGCGATCCGTTTAACGCTGACGGGGTAGGGATCTGCGCGGCGGCGGGCGACGTCCCGTCCGTCGCTAGCGGCCGGCGCAGTTCGCCTCGATTTCCTGCTTTCGCCGCTGGACCTCGGCGGCGCGTGCCTTGTCGTCGAGATAAACGCGCTCGCCCCGGTCGTCGAGGCGAGCGACGGTGTTCGCGTTCTGCATGTCCTCGAGGCGTTTCCTGGCGATGAGGCAGTCGCGCTGCAGGCGCTTTGCCGCTGCCTCGTCTTGCTCCTGTTTGCGGGCAGCCGCGTCACGGTCGATCTGGCGCTGGCGAAACTCCGCCTCCTTCTCCTGCCAGCTCTTGCCTGCCGGTCTGCCGGCATCGCTGCTGGCTGGCGAAGCAGGCTGCGGTTGGCTTGGCACCTCGGGCGGCTTCCGTGGCTTCGGTGCCTGTTGCCCCGGCGGCGGCAACTCCGAGAAGTGGGTGACCCCCTTCTCGTCGACCCATCGGTAGACCCCCGCGCCCGATGCCGCCGTGGCAACGGCGAGCAGGGCGAAGAGCAGGGCTGGCGGACGCATTCTTGACCTCTCTGGCGATTCTGAAAGCAAAAAGGGTTGGCAGCACAGCCGCCGGCTGCGCGCCGAATTGCCGGCGTCACTCGCGTTCTACGGCGTGGCTTCCCGGCTGCAGCGCTCCCACGGCAGCCGGGAAGCATCGCGACTGGCGGTGCCAGTGCCGATGCCCGGAAAACCCGGCGATGTCAGAAGCAGCATAGAGCCACCACCCGGCGGCGTCAATCACGCCGCGTGCCCCGATCAGCCGCTGTCGTTTGCGGAGGCATCGGCGCGGGCGGAAGCGTCTATGGTCGGGGCTGGCCGCCGCTATGGCATAATGTGCCGGACACCATGTTGGCAGCCAGGGGATTGCAGGGTGACTACCGACAGCGCGTCGATGCAGGCTTCCCGCATTTTCATCAGCTACCGCCGGGAGGATAGCGAACTTGCGGCGAGCCGGCTGGCCGACGACCTCTGCCGGCAGTTCACCCGCGAGCAGGTGTTCCAGGATTTCGCCAGTATCGACCCCGGCGCGGATTTCGTCGAAGCCGTGCAGCGCGGGCTCGACACCTGCGCGGCGGTGCTCGTGGTCATCGGGCCGAAGTGGCTCAACATCGTTGACCGGAAGGGGCGCCGCCGCCTCGACGTTCCCGGAGACTGGGTCAGGCACGAGGTCGGCGAGAGCCTGCGCCGTCGCGGTGTACGCGTCTTCCCGGTGCTGTTTGGCGATACGCAGATGCCTGACGTCGAGGACCTGCCCGAGGATCTGCAGGCCTTGACCCGCCGGCAGGCGTTTCCGCTGACTGTCCGGCACTGGACCAAGGACGTCGCGGAACTCATCGGGCACTTGCAGCGGGTTCCCGGTCTCGATCGCACGAGTAGCCCGGTCGATCCGGATCACCCCCCGGTTCCTTCGCCGTCAACAACGCCCCCGACAGCGTCGCCTCAACGTGCCGCCGCGACCGACACCTGTCAGGTCCTGCGCGGCGACACCTGGGTCAAATCGAAGGTCGTCGCGGCAGAACTGCCCGCGGGTACGGGCTTTCGCGACGCAGCCGATCTGCCCGAAATGGTGGTCATCCCGGCAGGCCGCTTTCTGATGGGCTCGCCGGAGAGCGAGCCAGGGCGAAGCGGTGACAAAGGGCCGCAGCATGAGGTCACGATCGCCCGCCCTTTCGCCGTCGGCAGATACGCCGTTACCTTCGACGAGTGGGATGCTTGCGTCGCTGCCGGGGGCTGCAAGCAGAAGCCCGGTGACGAAGGCTGGGGTCGCGGCCGGCGGCCGGTGATCAACGTCAGCTGGGTCGACGCGCAGGCCTATGTCGCCTGGCTGGCGCAGAAGACCGGTAAGGGCTACCGGCTGCTCTCCGAAGCCGAATGGGAGTATGCCGCCCGCGCCGGAAGCACGACGGCGTATCCCTGGGGCCAGGAGCCGGGAACAAACCGCGCCAACTTCGATGGTTCGGGAAGCCAGTGGAGCGGCAAGCAGACGGCGCCGGTAGGCAGCTTTGCGCCCAACGCCTTCGGTCTGTGCGACATGATCGGCAACGTCTGGGAATGGACACAGGACTGCTGGAACGACAGCTATACCGGTGCGCCGAAGGACGGCTTGCCGTGGCTCAAGGGCGACTGTGGCCGGCGGGTGGTGCGCGGCGGCTCCTGGTACAGCAGTCCGGGGGGCGCGCGGGCGGCCTCCCGCTTCAGGCACGGGCCCGGGCTCCAGAACAGCCACCGGGGTTTCCGCCTCGCCAGGACGCTCTGACCTCTTGCTTCTTTGACTCTTTACCTCTTGCGGCGATTGTGCGGAGAAACGGGGCGGGTACGCCGGCTCGCGCGATCGATGCGACGCATGATCGGGCCGATGACTTCATTGCCGGGGTGAGGCAGCCGCTCACCGGGAAAACTCCAGGTCACGCAGCGGGGGTCTGCCGCCTTGGCAGATCGGACAGTGCGGCTTCGCTGCCGCCGAGCAATACCAGGCGACGGGCGCTTTCACGTTCGACAAGCGCCTTCCGCGCTTCCTCGACCAAGGCGGACTTTTCGGAAATGCCGGTCAGCGCCTGCACTTTGGCGATCAACAAGTCATGAAGGGCTAGGGTTGTGCGCATGCGATTGCTCGCGGGGTCGCTGGTGCCCATCTTTGCCTCGCATGATGTCAGGCCACGTGCAGCGACTTCGTCCCCGTGCCGGCGGCTCCGTGATCGCCGGCCCGCTGGCCGCTGCCATGGCATAATCCGCTTCACACCATGGCTTCGACCGGGGGGATCGCAGGGTGACGACCGACAGCGTGTCAATGCAGGCTTCCCGCATCTTCATCAGCTACCGCCGCGAGGATAGCGAACTCGCGGCGAGCCGGCTGGCAGAGGACGTGCGCCGGCACTTCGCCTCCGAGCAGGTGTTCCAGGACTTTGCCAGCATCGATCCCGGCGCCGATTTTGTCGACGCCGTGCAGCGCGGGCTCGATACCTGTGCAGCGGTCCTGGTGGTGATCGGGTCGAAGTGGCTCAACGTCGTCGACAGGAAGGGGCGACGACGCCTCGATGTTACCGGCGACTGGGTCCGGCACGAGGTCGCCGAGAGCCTGCGCCGCCCGGGCGTGCGCGTTTTCCCCGTGCTGTTGGACCATGCCGAGATGCCCGGCCTGGAGGACCTGCCCGAGGACCTGCATGCCTTGACGCGGCGGCAGGCGTTTCCGCTGACCGTCCGCCACTGGGGCAAGGACGTCGCGGAATTGGTCGAACATCTGCAGCGGGTGCCGGGCCTCGACAGTCGCACCGAGGTCAGACCGTCGCCAGACGAGACAATCCAGCGCGAGGGCGGAGTGCCATCGGCTGCTGTTTTCAGCGCGGTTGAGCGAAAGACGCCGGCTGTCCGGGAGCCGGCGCTCGAGGCTCAGCCGTCCCCCCATCGAAGTGTGACTCAAAGTGTGCCGCGCACTGCACTCGGTAGCCAGGATGAGGGACCACGGGACGAGCCACGGCAGCGTGCCACCGGCGCAGGCGAGCCGGAAACGGGCGGGGGAGCCGCGGCGGGGTGGAAGCCGGTCGCGGCGATCGGCGCGGCGGTAGCCATTGCGCTCGTCGTTTTCGTCCAGTATGCAGGGCAGGAGAGCCAACCCGAGCCTGTGCCGGTACCGGCCAAGTCGCCGGTTGAAGGCGAAAAACCGGTGGCGAGATTGCCGACGAACGTGACCGCAGGCCAGGTCTTTCGCGACTGCGACCAGTGCCCGGAGATGGTGGTTGTTCCTGCGGGCAGTTTCATGATGGGCTCACCGGATACCGAGACGGGGCGATCTTCCGCCGAAGGACCGCAACACAGGGTGACCTTGGCACAGCCCTTCGCCGTCGGGAAACACGAGCTCACCTTCGACGAGTGGGATGCCTGCGTGGCTGCCGGCGGCTGTCAGCAAAAGCCCGACGACGAAGGCTGGGGACGCGGCAGGCAGCCGGTGATCAATGTGAGCTGGGATGACGCGCAGGCCTACGTCAGTTGGCTGGCAAAGAAGACCGGCAAGGGCTACCGCTTGCTCTCCGAGGCTGAATGGGAGTACGCCGCCCGCGCTGGAAGTACGACGGCGTATCCCTGGGGCCAGGAGCCGGGGACCAACCGGGCCAACTTCTCTAATTCAGGCAGCGAGTGGAGCGGCAAGCAGATGGCGCCGGTTGGCCGCTTCAAGCCGAACGACTTCGGTCTGTACGACATGATCGGCAACGTCGAGGAATGGACACAGGACTGCGGGAGCGAAAGCTATTTCGGTGCACCAGCCGATGGATCGCCATGGATCAAGGGCGACTGTGGCCAGCGGGCGATGCGCGGCGGCTCCTGGTACAGCACTCCGGTGGACGCGCGGGCGGCTTACCGCAATGGGGACGTGCCCGGAGGCCGGAGCCACTACCTGGGTTTCCGTCTCGCCAGGACGCTTTGACCTCCTGAGTCTTTGACTCTTTACCTCTTGCATCCACCACATGACCACTTCTCTGCCAGGTGAAGAACCTCGCCAGTCCAGCGACGCGGCGCGCAGATCGGGACCGGCGCTCGAAGCGATGTTCCGCTTCATCGTCTGGCTGATCCCGACGCTCGACAAGCTGCCGCGCAGCCAGAAGTTCCTGCTCGGCGACCGCATGCAGGCGACGGCGCTCGACGTCTTCGAGCGCCTGATCGAAGCGACGTACAGCAAGGCGCGTGAGCGCCCATTGAGCGACGCCAACCTCGGTCTCGAAAAACTGCGCTTCCTGTTCCGTGTCTGCGCCGAGCTGCATTACCTCGACTACTCGGGCTGCGGCACCTTTCGCGGTGGTTGGCTGGTCGGTCAGGGCGCCGCCGGTGCCGATGCTGGCATAATGTCGCAGGTGGCGGGGCTCGATGCCCGTGCAGCGTGGGGGAGGGGGAGTTGGGCAGCATTTTCATCAGTTACCGTCGCCAGGATGCAGCCGGCTGGGCAGGCCGGCTGGCGGCCGATTTGCGGCGTGAGTTCCCGCAGACTGAGGTTTTCCAGGACATCGCGTCGATCGGCATCGGTGAGGATTTCGTTGACGCGATGCGCCGCGCGCTGGAAAGCTGTGCCGTCGCGATCGTCTTGATCGGCCCGCGCTGGCTGGACGTGCGCGATGACCACGGCCAGCGGCGGCTCGACGACCCAGAGGACTGGGTGCGGCTGGAGATCGAGGAGAGTCTGAAACGCCCCCGGCTGCGCGTCGTGCCGCTGCTGGTCGGCAATGCGACGATGCCGAAGGCGGCTGATCTGCCTGCCTCGCTGCGGCTGCTGGCCCGGCGCAACGCGCACGAGATCAGCGACAAGCGCTGGGATTACGATCTCTCCCAGCTCGTCAAGGCGTTGAAGCCAGTCGCTGCGCTGGCCGGTGGGTCGAAGCCTGACCCGGAGCCGCCTGCTGTCCGAGCCGCTGAATGGCCGTCGGGCAAGGTGTTCAGAGACGGCGATGCGGGTCCGGAGATGGTCGTCATCCCGGCCGGCGAGTTCGTCATGGGTTCGCCGAAATCCGAAGCGGGCCGCACGGACGACGAAGGGCCACAGCACCGGGTGCGGATCGCCAAGCCCTTTGCCCTCGGTCGCTATCCGGTGACGGTCGGCGAGTTCGGTCGCTTCGTCCACGTGAGCGGCTACCAGACCGAAGCCGAGCGGAATCCCGAGCAGGGAATCCAAGCTTGGGACGACAGCAAGGGTGAGTGGAACTGGTCGAAGGGCAAGAGCTGGCGGAACCCGGGCTTTGCTCAGGACGATCGCCATCCGGTCGTCGGGGTGAGCTGGAACGACGCGCTGGCCTACGTCAAATGGCTGGGTGAGAAGACCGCCAGGGCTTACCGGCTGCCGAGCGAAGCCGAGTGGGAATACGCCGCGCGGGCGGGAACGACCACTGCCCGCTTCTGGGGTGACGACCCGAACCAGGCCTTCCGTTACGCCAACGTCGCCGACCGCAGCCTGAAGGCAGCGCATCCGAAATGGCCGTGGCCGATCCACGAGTGTGACGATGGTTACGCCGAGACGGCCCTGGTGGGCAGCTTCGAGGCCAACGCTTTCGGCCTGTGCGACATGATCGGCAACGTCTGGGAGTGGCTGCAGGACTGCTGGAACGAGACTTACACGGGTGCACCGGATGACGGGCGGTCATGGGAGCGCGGCGACTGCGGCCGGCGGGTGGTGCGCGGCGGCTCCTGGAGCGTCCCTCCGGTGCTCGCGCGGGCGGCCTTCCGCTTCAGGGATGGGCCCGGTATCCGGAACGACAGCCAGGGTTTCCGTCTCGCCAGGACGCTCTGACCTTCTGTCTCCTGGCTTCCTGACCTCTTGCGGCGATCCCGCGGCGACATGGCGCGGGCCAGTCGTCGACTGCGCGCGGGTCACCCGAGTTCGACAAAAATACGGCCAAGTGATTGTTTGTGCTCAATTCACGGGTTCGAAATTGGCACTACAAGCGTCTGGCGGAGGGCTCGGGCAGGGCGACGGTTTCGAACAGCTCCTTCTGTTGGGGGGTGATGGCGGACAAGCCGGAGGCCGACTGGCGTTGGTGCAGCGTGACCTGGTGGTACTGGATCCGGCGGGCGATCTCCAGAGCGCGTTCCGGGGAGAGGGGACTGGCCTTCGCTTTCAGGCGCAGGCGCAGCACCCGATAAAGCAGCAGCGCCAGGAAGCAGATCAAGGCATGCGCCCGGATTCGGTTCGGCAGGCGATGGAAGACCGGCGCGATCTCGATCTCGGACTTCAGGACACGGAATCCCCGTTCGATGTCGGCCAGCGCCTTGTAGCGCGCCACGATCTCGGCCGGGGGAGAATCCGGAACGTTGGCAACGAGGATCAGCTTGCCATCCATCAGCCGCGCGCGCTTCAGCGCACGTTCGTCGATCTCGTAGGTGAATACCTCGGAGGCGAGATTGACCCTGATGATGTGCGCCAGATGCGCGTCAGCGACCGCCTTGTAGAAACGGGCGATCGTACCGGCGTCTGACAGCTTCTTGCCCGGATGGGTCTGACCGGCCTCCTGCGCATCGAGTTTCTCCGCCCACTGCGCGGCATCGGCCTCCAGCGCCGCAATGCGCTCATCGCGTACGCGACTCTGTTCGCTGGCCCTGTCGGGGCGATGGGCAACGATCAGACGAAACCCTTGCCACTTCAGCTCACCGAACACCTCTGCCGTCGCCGACTGGCAGCTCTTCTCGTGGAAAGGGGTGAGCAGGCTGTCAAAATCCCCGTAGCGCCGCGCCGGGACGGCCAGAATGAACTCCAGCGGCTGATCGCCGACCCGTAGCGCCCGGATGGCGTCGAGATTGTCGAGACTCAGCAGACCGCGATCGGCGACCAGCACCACCCGCTTGATCGGATAGCGTGCCAGCACTTTCTCGATGGTCGGCACCAGCGTCGTCGTCTCGCCGGTATTGCCGGCAAAGACCTCGTGATGGATCGGCAGGCCTTCCGCTGTCTGGACCACCCCGAGCATCACCTGGCGCACTGTCCCGCCCTCCTTGGCATGGCCAAAGTGCCGCAGATCTTCCGACTCGTCGGTGCTGCCTTCGGCACGGATCGTCGTCAGATCGTAGAAGACGATCGCCAACTCCTGATCGATCAACGGCCGCAGAAGACCTGTCAAGGCGTCGTCCACCCGGTCGGCACCCTCCGCCAGGGTATCCATCGTGCGGAGCAGGTGCTGGTGGTTCACCGAATCGGCGCTGACCTCGGGAACCCGGGTGCCCTCCAGCCAGCGCAGGATCCCCAGCTTGGATTCCGGATCACACAGCCGGTTGAACACCATCACCCGCAGGAGACGTTCGGCGTCGAACTGGTGGCGGTTGCGCAGCAACCGGCGAAAGGCGTCGGCAAAGCCCAGTTCCTTCCACAAGGCGGTCAGCAGCCAGGTGTCGCCGACCGACAGCGCTGGC
Source organism: Candidatus Accumulibacter necessarius (assembly GCF_036625085.1). Classification (NCBI taxonomy): domain Bacteria; kingdom Pseudomonadati; phylum Pseudomonadota; class Betaproteobacteria; genus Candidatus Accumulibacter; species Candidatus Accumulibacter necessarius. The sequence goes on from NZ_JAZKUM010000001.1 coordinate 626,030, forward strand.
GCAAAGGCGACCTCGCCGGTCCCTTCCTCCAGGGAGAGCTTGCCCGCCGCCCGCAGCAGACCGTTGAGCAGCGAGTCAGCCTCGCCAGATCGCACTGCTTCGATGCGCCCCAGGGTGGCGATGACCCGTTGGCGAGGCACCCCGGCGGTGTCCCGGTAGGACTCGACGAGCTTGACGTACTGGCGCGGGCCGGACGTGGTGATCTTCACGAACATGTCGCTACTGTATCCACATACTGCCATGATCGCAATAGATTTCCAGGCCAGGCGTGTCACTACAACGAATTTCTGGCTGCGCGCCAACTCCTTGTTTTCATTGCGGCTGATGCCTCGATTATGCGTCTGGCACGCGAAAAGTGTCGAACTCGGGGGGTCAGTGTTCCTTGCCGTCCACCCGTGCCTGCAGCAGGTAGGGGATGTAGCGCCAGCCAAGAATCGCAAAACAGGCGAACCAGCATGCCGCAGCGAGGCTGATCCAGCGCAGGTAGCCGGCCGGATCAATCTGCGGCACGACGATGCGCAGCACGAAGCCGGCGATCATGATCCACAGCACGCTCTTGTCGAGGCGGTCGAAGACGACCTTGCGGCCGGTATGGCCGTTGGCGATACGGATCAGCATCGCGGGGATGATCAGGCCCATGGCGCCGAAGGTGAACACGTGCATCGACAGCGAACCGAGCCAGGCCGGCTGCCCCGCCTGCTCGACGAACTGCAGCAGCAACTGCGCGACGATCGCCAGGTAGCCGAGGTACATGATGCCGATATCGAGCCGGCGCAGGGCCAGATGCGGCTGCCAGAAAGCGAAGCGGACGCCGAGCAGCAGCGCCAGCAGCAACGCGATCCAGGACGAGATCTGCGCCGGCAGCAGGCTGGCGGCGACGAGCAGCAGGGCGAGCAGCTTGATCGCCGTGTCGAGCACGCGGTTGCGCAGGATGTCGGCCTGCAGGGCGTTCTTCATGAACTGGGTGAGCGTCCGTTCGAGCATCACCAGGAAGGCGACGCGGAACAGCGCCAGGGTCATCGCGGCGCCGGTCTGGAAGTGGTCGGCACTGAGCAGCAGGTTTTTCGCGACCAGGAACAGCGGCAGGATGATCAGGAAGAAGTAGTTGTCGCGGAACGCGTCGTCGCGATGGTGGCGGATCAGCGTCCACAGCAGCATGGCGACAATGGTGGCGAGGAACAGGTTGCTGGCCAGGCGGAAGATCAATGGTGGCAATTCGCCGGCAAACCACATGCCGGCGCGTTCGAGCAGCCAGGCCGCGACGAGGACGATCAACGCCGTGCCGTGGTAGCCGCGAACCTTCACCCAGTTCTTGGTCGAGGTGAGCAGGAAGCCGCCGAGGACGGCCCAGCCGAAGCCGAAGAACATCTCGTGCGCGTGCCACTGGCTGGGTGAGAAGGGTGCCGGTGGCGGCGTCAGCGTGCCCGAGAAGATCAGCGCCCAGAGCACCGGCAGGCTGAGTCCCGACAGGCAGGCAAGGGCAAAGAAGGGTCGAAAGCCGACCAGCCACAGCGGGTGGGTTGCAAAGCGCATGCCGGCGGCGTCCTCGGTGGCTAGGGCGATTGGTGATGGGAGGCGGACAGTATAGCGGCGCGGCCGTGGCCTGTCGTCAGGCAAGCCTAGAACGGCGCCGGCGAGCTGAAGCACATCGCCCGCCCGCTGGCCGGGTGGACGAAAGCCAGATGATCGGCGTGCAGCAGCAGACGCTCAGCCTTGTCTGCCAGAGCAGCGCTGCCATAGAGTACGTCGCCGACGATCGGGTGGCCCAGCGCCTGCAGATGCACGCGCAACTGGTGCGTGCGACCGGTCTCGGGCCACAGCGCCAGGCGGGAGGTGTTGCCGGCTGGGTCATGGCTCAACACCCGGTAGCGGGTCAGCGAGGGTTTGCCGGCCTGCCGGTCTACCTTCTGGCGCGGGCGGTTCGGCCAGTCGGCAGCGACCGGCAGGTCGATTTCGCCGCAGGTCGATGGCGGTCGTCCGGCAACCACCGCCAGATAGCGTTTCTCGACCTGCCGTGTGGCGAAGGCGCTGCTCAGCCGTCGCTGCATTTCCTTGCCTCTGGCCAGCAGCAGCAGGCCGGAGGTGTGCATGTCCAGGCGATGGACGATCAGTGCTTCCGGATAGCTGGACTGGATGCGCCGGAAAAGGCAGTCCTGTTTCTCTTCGCCGCGACCGGGTACCGAGAGCAGACCGGTCGGCTTGTTCACCAGCAGCACGGCGGCGTCGAGGTAGACGATGTCCAGCCCGCCGTCGGGAGGGGCGGTATAGGCGAGGGCGGGAAGGAGTGAAGCGCTGCTTGGGCTCATGTGGCGGGGAGTCGGATCGGTCGCCGAATTGTCGCGCCTTTTGCCCGCCGGCGCAGCGCTCGGCAATTCAATTACACTTTGCAGGTATCCTGCGCCGCTGGCGCTGGCAGGAACCAATCCCTACAGGAGAAGCATCTGGCTATGGCCATTCCACAATTGACGACGATCGCCATCGAGTTGCGCGAGGGTATCGCCGAAATCCGGCTCAATCGTCCCGAACGTTCGAACGCGATGAACGAAGCGATGTGGCAGGAACTGCGTACTGCCTTCAGCTGGGCCGACGCGACGGCCGCGGTGCGCGTCGCCATGCTGAGCGGCGCCGGGCGCAATTTCTGCGCCGGCATCGATCTGGCGATGCTGGCCGGCGTCGGCCAGGCGGTCGCGCACGCCGACTCGGCGCGCAGCCGCGAGGCGCTGCGCCGGCTGATCCTCGACCTGCAGGATTGCCTGGCGAGTGTCGAGCGTTGCCGCAAGCCGGTGCTGGCGGCGATTCAGGGCGCCTGCATTGGCGGTGCGATCGACCTGGTGACCTGTTGCGACATGCGTTACGCGGCCTCCGATGCGCAGTTTTCGGTGCGCGAAATCGACGTCGGAATGACCGCCGATGTCGGCACATTGCAGCGTCTGCCGCGGCTGGTGCCCGATGGCATCGCGCGCGAGCTGGCCTATACCGGGCGCAGCGTTGATGCGGTGGAGGCAAAGCAGATCGGTCTTGCCAACCAGGTCTTCGAAACGCCTGCGGCGCTGCTCGTCGGTGTGCGCGCGATCGCGCAGAGCATCGCGGCCAAGTCGCCGCTGGCGATTCGCGGCACCAAGGAAATGCTCAACTACGGGCGCGACCACTCGGTCTCCGATGGCCTCAACTACATCGCGACCTGGAACGCGGCGATGCTGATGTCGGCCGATCTCGAGGAGTCGATGGCGGCGATGCGCGAACGGCGTCCGCCCCGCTTCCTTGACTGAGAAGGGTGCAGACGGGCGCCGGCTCGGGCAATGAACACCTTCGTTCATCACGTCGAACTGGCGGCGCCGCTGTTCGTCCTGGTCCTGGCCGGCTATCTGCTGATGCGCATCAGCGGCTGGCCGAAAGCGATGTCCGAGAACCTGTCGCGTTTCGTTTTCTCGGTCGCGCTGCCGGCGATGCTCTTTCGCCTGATGAGTGATCTTTCGCAGTTGCCGCCGGTGGACGCACGCCTGCTGCTGGCCTTCTTTGGTGGCTGCCTGATCGTTTTCGTCATTGGCCGTCTGGTTGCCTGGCGGCTGTTCGCGCTTGATGGCGTCGGCCAGTCGGTTTTTGCCCTGGGCGGGGTATTCTCGAACAACGTGCTGCTCGGCCTGCCGCTGGCCAAAGTCGCCCTGGGTGACGCGGCGCTGCCATCGGTGGCCCTGGTGCTGGTGTTCAACGCCTTGATTCTGTGGACGCTGCTGACAGTGTCGATCGAGTGGGCGCGGCACGGGAGTTTTTCACTGCGCGGCTATGCCAAGACGACGCGCGGGGTGTTGACCAATCCGATCGTCGCCGGCATTCTCGCGGGAACGCTTTTCGGCCTCACCGGGCTGCCGCTACCCGCTTTCGTGGCCTTGCCACTGGCGATGGTCGGACAGGCAGCGGCGCCGATGGCGCTGCTTGCGCTGGGCATGGGACTCGCCGAATACGGCATTCGTGCCGGCTGGCGGATCAGCCTGGCGATCAGTAGTCTGAAGCTGGTCGTTCAGCCGCTGGTGGTCTGGCTGCTGGCCCGTCTGATCGGTCTGCCGGCGATGGAGACGCAGGTGGTGGTCTTGCTCGCCTCGCTGGCCGTCGGCGCCAATGTGTATCTGATGTCGCGTCAGTTCAACACGCTCGAAGGGCCGGTGGCGAGCAGCCTGGTCCTGTCGACGGCGCTGGCGGCACTGACCACGCCTTTGGCCCTGACGCTGACCGGCCGCTGATTTGCCGGCGGCGTCTCAGTCGCCGCGGCGGCCACCGGTGGCGCGCAGGAACTCGTTGCGCAACTGCGCCGAGCGCTCGAATTCACCGCTGAAGGACTGGGTGATCACACGTTCGTCGCCGCGCCGGTCTTCACCGAGCAGCAGACACAACTGCTCGGCCTCGATGACGCAGGCGGCACCGCGTGCCTTGCCGTGCACCATCAGTGCGTCGGCGATGTCGCGCGTCATCCATTCCTGATAGGTGAAGCGATGGCCGATCGCATCGACCAGGCGTGCGATGCGGCCAAAGCCGTGCAGGCGGCCGCCGGGCAGATAGGCGACGTGGGCCAGGCCACGAAAGGGTACCAGGTGGTGCGGGCAGACGCCGTGCACGGCGATGCCGCGGACGACCACCAGGTCGCTGCGCTGATCGGCAAAGCCCTCGCCCAGCGCCGCCGCCGGGTCGAGGTCGTAGCCACCAAGCAGGCGGCGTTGCCAGAGTTCCCGCACGCGCTGCGGTGTGCGCGCCATGTGCGCGTCGTCCGGGGCAATCCCACAGGCGCTCAGCAGGTCGCCGACCGCGCGCTCGAAGGCGGCTCCGTCGAAACCGTTGTGGCGCGGGATGCCGATGTCGAAGGCGGGGTCGGTCGGTTGGTCGTGGCTGCTGCAGTCGGACATGGCGTGCTTCGATTTTCGGCGGTCGGGCTGGTCATCATACACGCGGTGGCGGGTCGCAGCAGTCGGCTGGTGGCTGCCGGTTGTGGATTCACCACGCTGTCGCCGCTGCTTGTGATTTCGCTTGACGCAGCCAGCCATGCAGGCTTGTGATGAGCGATAATGGCCCGCTTGAAAGATTTTCATGATCACCTGTCAGGCGGGCTGAGGATGCTGGCCTGGATTGGGAAGGACGTTGATGAAGAGCGTTGATGATTTCCGTCTGCGGTTTGGCAACAAGGAATTGGTGCCGATTGTGATCGGCGGCATGGGGGTCGATATTTCGACCGCCGAACTGGCACTCGAAGCGGCTCGACTGGGTGGCATCGGACACATCTCCGATGCCATGGTCAATACCGTGGCGGATCGCCGGTTCAACGCCAAGTTCGTCAAGGACAAGCTCAGACAGTACAAATTCAACGTTGCCAGTTCCGACAAGTCGATGGTTCGCTTTGATCTCGGGCAACTGACCGAGGCGACGCACATGCACGTCGGCCGGACCATGGAGGCGAAGCGTGGTGACGGTCTGATCTTCGTCAACTGCATGGAGAAGCTGACCATGAATGCGCCGCGCGAAACGCTGCGCGTGCGCATGGCGGCTGCGCTCGACGCCGGGGTCGACGGCATCACGCTGGCTGCCGGCCTACATCTTGGCTCCTTCGCCCTGATCGAGGATCATCCGCGCTTTCGTGATGCCAAGCTGGGGATCATCGTTTCCTCCTTGCGCGCCTTGCAGTTGTTCCTGCGCAAGACCGCCCGCTGCAACCGGTTGCCCGACTATGTCGTGGTCGAAGGGCCGCTGGCTGGTGGCCACCTGGGTTTCGGCATGGACTGGGCGCAATACGATCTGGCGACCATCTTTGCCGAGATTCATCGGTATCTGCAGGCCGAGCAACTGAACATCCCGCTGATTCCCGCCGGCGGCATCTTCACCGGCAGCGACGCCGTCTCCTTTCTCGATCAGGGCGCGGCTGCCGTGCAGGTGGCGACTCGCTTCACCGTGTCGAGGGAGTGCGGCCTGCCGGAAGATGTCAAACAGCGTTACTTCGAAGCCAGCGAAGAGCAGATCGAGGTCAACCAGATTTCCCCCACCGGCTACCCGATGCGCATGCTGAGCAACAGCCCGGCGATTGGCGACGGGATTCGGCCCAATTGCGAGGCGTATGGTTACCTGCTCGACAGCACTGGCAATTGCTCCTACATCAGCGCCTACAACCGCGAGGTGGAAGCGAATCCCGGCGTGAAGAGGATTTCGGTCAAGGACAAGACCTGTCTTTGCACGCAGATGCGCAACTTTGACTGCTGGACCTGCGGTCACTACGCCTACCGCCTGAAGGATACGACGACCCGCTTGCCGGACGGCAGCTACCGTTTGCTGAGCGCGGAGCATATCTTCCACGACTACCAGTTCAGTACTGACGGGAAGGTCCAGGTGCCGGAATAGTGCGCCTGCCGCGGGCTTACCCGGTAACTGCTGCCGCGAGCGCGAGGGGGCATTGACCGATGCTCAGCTATCGCCACGCTTTCCACGCCGGTAACCACGCCGATGTCCTCAAACATCTGGTACTGGTGCAGCTCACCCGCTACCTCGGCCAGAAGGACAAGGCTTTCTGGTACGTCGATACCCACGCCGGGGCAGGGTTGTATGCCCTTGATTCGGCTCAGACGGCCAAGCTTTCGGAGTACAGGGAGGGTGTCGGCCGCCTGTGGGGACGCAAGGATCTGCCATCGGCAGTGAGCGATTACCTGAATGCGGTGCGCGCGCTCAATGCCGATGGCAGCCTGAAGAAATACCCCGGTTCGCCTTCCCTTGCGCTATCGACGATGCGTGCGCAGGACCGTTTGTGGCTGTTCGAACTGCACAGCCGGGAGGTGATTCGTCTGCGGGAGAATTTCCAGGCTTTCGGCAAACGGGTGATGGTTGAGGAGGCCGACGGATTTGCCGCGCTAAAGGCGCTGTTACCGCCGCCACCGAGGCGGGCCCTGGTGCTGGTCGACCCGCCCTACGAAGAGCGGCGGGACTACGAACGGGTTGTCCATGCGCTCAAGGAGTGCCTGCCGCGTTTCCCGGGCGGCACCTACATGCTGTGGTATCCCCAGTTGACCCGGCTTGAGGCTCGCGACTTGCCGCCGCGCCTGAAGCGCCTGCCGGCCAGCAACTGGCTGCACGTCACGCTGCGCGTCCGGACACCGGCCGCCGATGGCTTCGGGATGTATGGCAGCGGGCTGTTCGTGGTCAATCCGCCATGGACGCTGCAGGCCACCCTGCAGGAGGTGATGCCCTATCTGGTCGAGGTGCTGGGACTGGATGCGGGCGCCGGGTTCACGCTCGACAGCCAGGAGGTGTAAGGCCGCGCGGGCGGCAAATCAGGGTTGTGGCGGGTCTTCCGCCACCGGTCCGTGTGAGTACTTCCGGCTTGATCCATAGCTCCGTTCGACCGGATACTTGGCAGCGTTCTTGCTCAGTTTGGCGCGTGCGGCCTGTTCAAGGTCAATGCCGGTGTGTTCGGCGATCAGAAGCAGGTAGATCAGGACGTCGGCACATTCGTCGCGCAGGGCTTCCTGCGCTGCGCTGCTGGCCGACATCGCAGCCATCTCAGCGTCACTTTTCCACTGCGTCAGCTCGAGCAGCTCGCTCGCTTCAAGGTTCAGCGAAACGATCAGGTTGCGCAGGCTGTGGAATTGCGCCCAGTTCCGATCATCGCGAAATGCGAGCACTTCCGTGGTCAGCGCTGGCAGGCTCACGGCTTCAGGCGAAGAAGCGTTGCCGGGTGGCTTCCGGCAGCTGCATGCCAGTTGCGTGTGCCCGTGCGAGCAGTTCCCAGTAGTAGCGGTAGGACGCCCGGTCGTGCAGCTGGCCGTGGTGCTGGATTGGTCCCCAGCCGCAATCCTGGGCGGCGATGAGGATGGCGGAGGCGTTTTCCACTTCCGAGAAATCAGGGCGCATGGCCTCGAAGATCGGCATGATCTGATTGGGATGAATGCTCCACATGCGCAGATAGCCGAATTCATTCCGCGCCCGCTGGGCATTGTGGCGGATCAGTGCGACATCCTTCAGTTCGGTGGTGACGTTGTGCGAAGGTACGACGCCGTTGGCCAGCGCGGCGGCCGCGATTTCGCATTTGGCGCGGACGATCAGCGGGTGCTCGAACTGTCCCGGGCTTTTCATCGCCGAGCCCGGGATGGCGCCGTGGTGGGCACTGACAAAATCCATCAGGCCGAAGTCGAGTGACTCGACTTCGGGGATTGCGGCAATCTGCCACACTTCACGCAGGGCGCCATGCGTCTCGATGAGTACGTGCACCGGGATCGGCCGCTCGAGGCCGGCGGCTGCGGCGGCGTCCTTCACGGCTCGCAGCTGGCTTCGGACGTCGTCGCTGTTGCCCGCCTTGGGCAATGTCAGGAAGGCCAGGCGACGCCCGGCACGTGCGACGATGGTCTCGATATCCTGTTGCCAGCCGGGGTGGGCGATGTCGTGGATGCGGGCGCCGACGCGGCCAAAGCGGTTGGCGCTGCTCATGATGATCTCGGCGACCATTTCGGCATGCTCGCGGTCGGCGCCGGCGCGTGCGCCATCCTCGCAATCACAGGTGACGTCGAAGATCGGTCCGAGTTCATTCTGCAACTGGAGTGCCTTGAGCAACAGCTTTTCCGACCCCGCGTAATGGTCGACGGCGGGCATCATGCGAAACGGCCTCTTGCCGGCGAAGAGAACCTGTGTGGGATGGCGCATGGGATTCTTGAAGGGGTGGTCTGCGTAGGCCGGTATTCTAGCGCGACTCGACGACGGCTGGCCGGCGAAAAAAAGCCGCGGACCTGCCGCGGCTTCCGTGTTGCCGGTCTGGAGAGGCTTACAGCATGTGCTGGACGGCGTCACGTTCGTCGGTCAGTTCCTTGAGGGTCTTGTTCAGCTTGTCGCGCGAGTAGTCGTCGATCTCGAGTCCCTGGATGATCTTGAACGAGCCGCCCTTGCATTCGCACGGGAAGCCGAAGACGATGCCGGTCGGAATGCCGTAGGACCCGTCGGAGGGGACGCCCATGGTCACCCATTCGTCGGAACCGAGGACCCAGTCACGCATGTGATCCATCGCGGCGTTGGCAGCCGACGCGGCGGACGAGAGGCCGCGGGCGTCGATGATCGCTGCGCCACGCTTGCCAACCATCGGCAGAAAGACGTCGTTGTTCCATACCGGATCATTGATCAGTGCCTTGACGTTGTCGCCACTGGAGGTGCAGTTGCGGTAATCGGCATACATCGTCGGCGAGTGATTTCCCCAGACGACGAGTTGCTTGAAGCTGGCGACCGGCCGGCCGGTCTTCGCGGCGAGTTGCGAGAGAGCGCGGTTGTGGTCGAGGCGCAACATGCCATGGTAGTTGGCCGGATTGGTTCGGCCAACCTTGCGGGCGGCGGCGCCGGCGATCAGGGCGTTGGTGTTGCAGGGGTTGCCGACAACCAGCACACGAACGTTCTCGCTGGCATTTTCGGCAATGGCCTTGCCCTGGACGGTGAAAATCGCGCCGTTGGCGGTCAGCAGGTCGGCCCTTTCCATGCCAGGGCCGCGCGGACGTGCGCCGACCAGCAGGCAGACGTCGGCGTCCTTGAAGGCAACATTCGGGTCGTCGGTGGCGAACATGCCGGCGAGCAGCGGGAAGGCGCAGTCTTCAAGCTCCATCATCACGCCTTGGCAAGCCTTTTGAGCTTGCGGCAGGTCGAGCAGTTGGAGGATGACCGGTTGATCCTTGCCGAGCATTTCGCCGGAGGCAATCCGGAAAAGCAGGCTGTAACCAATTTGACCGGCGGCGCCGGTGACCGCGACGCGCATGGGGGCTTTGGACATGATGCGGCTCCTGTCGTGAGTAATTAGCAAGAAGTGAGCAGAAATCGATCGGCGTCGCCCCCGGGAAACCCTCTTTGCGGGGGCAGCAAATCGGGGCAATCATAAGATCCAAGGCGACCGAGTGTCAAATATATCTTATGTCTTATATATGATATTAATAATAAGAACGGGATGGACGCGACGGTAAAATTATGCTGAAATTGCGCTCCATGAGCAGGTCTTTGTCATTGCATTCCCCTACCTTCAGTCCGTTGTATCGGCAGATCAAGGAATTGATCCTGCGTCACCTGGAGTCAGGCGAGTGGGGTCCTGGCGACCACATCCCGAGTGAGTCTGATCTCGCGGCGCGCTTCGGTGTCAGTCAGGGGACGGTGCGCAAGGCGATTGACGAAATGGCGGCCGAGAATCTCCTCGTGCGCCAGCAGGGGAAAGGCACTTTCGTTGCCACCCACAAGGATCCGGGATCCTATTTCCGCTTTCTCCGTCTGGTCCCCAACCAGGGCGATCTGCAGGTCTCCCAGAGCGTTCCGCTCGAATGCTGGCGGGCCAAGGCGGGTGCCGATGTCGCTCGTACCCTGGCGCTGGAAACCGGTGCGCCGATCACCATTCTTCGTCGCCTCTTGAAGCTGGGCGAGGAGCCGGTGGTCTTCGACGAAATCTACCTGCCGAGCGAGCTCTTCCCCGATCTGTCGCTGGAGGTCCTCAGGTCGGGAGAGTCGCTTTACAGCCTGTTCGAGACACGCTATGGCGTCCGCATGATTCGTGCCGACGAGCGGCTGCGCGCCGTATCGGCTGACCGGGTCAGCGCAGAACTGCTGCAGGTGGCCGAAGGGAGTCCGCTGCTGCTGGTCGAAAGGGTCACCTTCACCTATGGTCACAAGCCGGTCGAATGGCGGCGGGGTTTCTATTCAACTCGCAACTATCATTACCACAATGAGCTGGGGTGAGAGCTCCTGAGAGTCAGCGTGGGCAATTGGGGCACGCTTGGATGGTTTATAATCCAGCGTGGTATCGCAGGGGTCGGGTGGCGTCCATTCGGCCACATCACACATCAGGGATGACGTTCATGGCAGAGATGGCAATCAAGAAGAGGCGTCCAAAGAATCTGGATTTGCCTACCATCAGGCTACCCCTTCCGGGTATCCTTTCGATTATTCACCGGATCAGCGGGGCAGGGATGTTCCTGCTGCTGCCGTTCTTGTTGTGGCTGTTCCAGAGCAGTCTTGCCTCTCCGGAAACCTTCGCCAGCGCCAAGGAGGTGGTTGGCCATCCCCTGGCCCGGATCATCCTGCTCGGTTTGATCTGGTTCTACATGCACCACTTCTGTGCCGGCATCCGCTATCTCCTGCTCGATCTGCATAAGGGCGTGGAACTCGAGGCCGCTCGCCTGTCGAGCAAGATCGTTTTCGCGGTCAGCATTGCGCTGACCCTGATCATCGGAGCGAAAGTGCTATGGTAAATCGCATCCTCGTCGGGGCCCATTACGGCCTCAAGGACTGGGTCATCCAGCGTGCGACGGCCATCATCATGGCGGTTTACACGGTCATTTTCCTGGTCGTCGTCGGCGCCGTCGGACCCGACTCGTTCGAGGCCTGGCGCGGCATTTTTGCCAACGGCTTCATGAAGTTTGCCAGCTTCCTGTTCCTTGTCAGCGTCTTCTATCACGCCTGGATTGGTGTCCGGGATATCTGGATGGATTACGTCAAGCCCGATGGCTTGCGTCTGCTGATGATGATTGCAACAGCTGCGGTGCTCGTCGGCTACGCCGGCTGGGCGGTTCAGATTCTCTGGAGAATGTAAGTGAGCAAGCTAAGCATTCCGGTACGTAAATTCGATGCCGTGATCGTCGGCGCTGGTGGTTCGGGTCTGCGCGCAGCGATCCAGCTTTCCGAAGCCGGCCTTAAAACAGCCGTCCTGTCGAAGGTCTTTCCGACCCGTTCGCACACGGTCGCCGCACAGGGAGGGGTTTCCGCCTCACTCGGCAATTCCGAGGAAGATCACTGGCACTGGCACATGTACGACACGGTCAAGGGCTCCGACTGGCTCGGCGACCAGGACGCGATCGAGTACATGTGCCGCAAGGCGCCCGAGGTGGTCGTCGAACTCGAGCATTTCGGTATGCCTTTTGACCGCACCGACGAGGGAAAGATCTACCAGCGACCCTTTGGCGGGCACATGTCAAACTTCGGCGAGAAGCCGGTCCGGCGTGCCTGCGCGGCTGCCGACCGCACTGGCCACGCCATGCTGCACGCGCTCTATCAGCGCAACGTGCGCGCCAATACACAGTTCTTCGTCGAATGGATGGCGCTCGATCTGATTCGTGACGAGTCGGGTCAGGTGCTCGGGGTGATCGCCCTGGAAATGGAAACCGGCGAGGTCGTCGCGTTCCATGCCAAGGCCACCGTTTTTGCGACCGGCGGTGCCGGCCGAATCTTCTATTCGTCGACCAATGCCTTCATCAATACCGGTGACGGTCTGGGCATGGCGGCGCGCGCCGGCATTGCCCTCGAGGACATGGAGTTCTGGCAGTTCCACCCGACCGGCGTTGCCGGTGCCGGTGTGCTGATTACCGAGGGCGTGCGCGGTGAAGGCGGCATCCTGCGCAATTCGACCAACGAGCGCTTCATGGAGCGCTATGCGCCGAACGCCAAGGACCTGGCCTCGCGCGATGTCGTTTCCCGGGCGATGGTCACCGAAATCAACGAGGGCCGTGGTTGTGGGCCGAACAAGGATTTCGTCCTGCTCGACATCACTCACCTTGATCCGGCCACGATCATGAAACGCCTGCCGGGAATTCGCGAGATCTCGATCCAGTTCGCCGGGATCGACCCGATCAAGGCGCCGATACCGGTGGTGCCGACCTGCCACTACCAGATGGGCGGGGTGCCTACCAATTACAAGGGTCAGGTCGTTTCGGACAATGGCACCCCGGTTCGGGGCTTCTACGCTGCCGGCGAAGTCGCTTGCGCTTCGGTGCACGGCGCCAACCGGCTGGGAACCAATTCCCTGCTTGACCTGCTGGTGTTCGGCAAGGCTTCGGGTGATACGGTCATCGAAGATGTCCGGTCGGGTGAGTTGGGCCTCAAGGACCTGCCGGCAAACTTCGCCGATTTTACGATGACGCGCCTGAGCCGCCTCAATACACAGACCGGTGGTGCCAACGTCAATGAAACGCGCCTTGAGCTGCAGCGCACGATGCAGAAGCATTGTGGCGTGTTCCGCTTCAAGGACATGCTGGTTGAAGGGGTCGCGAAGATTCTCGATATCGAGAAGGCGGTGGCCAGGACCGAGATCAAGGACAAGTCGCAGGTCTGGAACACCGCGCGCGTCGAGGCGCTGGAACTGGACAACCTGATCGAAGTCGCCAAGGCGACGATGGTTTCGGCCGAGGCACGCAAAGAGTCGCGTGGTGCCCACGTCCGTGATGATGCGCCGGATACCGCGGCCAACCCTAACGGGCGCGACGATGTCGGTTGGCACAAGCATACCCTGTGGCACCGCGACGGCAACCAGCTCAAATACAAGCCGGTGATCATGAAGCCGCTGTCCGTCGAATCCATCGCGCTGAAGACGCGTTCCTACTGATCGAGCGCCAAGGAGTCAATGATTATGGCCACCAGTACCATGCAGTTCAAGATCTACCGCTACGATCCCGACAAGGATAACGCGCCCTACATGCAGGACATTTCAGTCGAGGTCGATTTTGCCCTCGATCGGAAGTTGCTCGATATTCTCACCCGGCTGAAGGCGAAGGACGACACCCTGTCGTATCGTCGCTCGTGTCGCGAAGGCATTTGCGGTTCGGACGCGATGAACATCAACGGCAAGAACGGTCTGGCCTGTCTGACCGAGATCAAGGATCTCAAGCAGCCCGTCGTGCTGCGACCGCTGCCGGGTCTGCCGGTGATCCGCGATCTGATCGTCGATATGAGCCAGTTTTTCAAGCAGTACCATTCGATCAAGCCCTACCTGATCAATGAAGGACCGCGGCCTGAACGTGAGCGTCTGCAGACGCCAGAGGAGCGAGAAGAGCTCAACGGTCTTTATGAGTGCATCCTGTGTGCCTGCTGTTCAACCTCGTGTCCGTCGTTCTGGTGGAATCCGGACAAGTTTGTCGGACCCGCCGGTCTGCTCAACGCTTACCGCTTCATCGCCGATACCCGCGACCTGGCAACCAATGAGCGCCTGGATGATCTAGAGGATCCCTATCGTCTGTTCCGTTGCCACAGCATCATGAACTGTGTCGATGTCTGCCCGAAGGGTCTGAACCCGACGCGGGCGATTGGCAAGATCAAGGAGATGATGGTGCGTCGCGCGATCTGATGGAGGACAGACAAAGACTCAACCGCCTGCGCTGGCGTTGCACCCGGCGTGCGATGCTGGAAATGGACCTGTTGCTCGGGGAGTTTCTCGACCGGGTCTTCCCGACGCTGACTCCGGCGCAGGCGGATTCGTTCGTCGCCTTGGCCGACATGGAGGATCTGGAGCTGTGGCCGCTGGTCAATGGTAGCCGCGAGTGCGCAGATCCGGTGCAGGCCGAAGTCCTTGCCTTGTTGCGCACCGTAAGAGTTAAGTAAGGAAGCTGCCCTAGTCTGGCGGTTTCCTGTTCGTAGCTGTGACCTCAACACCTGAACGGGGATAAAACAATGACGACCGAACGTAAAGCAACTCTGATCATCGAAGGGCGAGCTCCCGTCGAGTTCCCAATCATGACGCCAACCCACGGCAATGATTGCATCGACATTCGTACGCTGGGCGCCAAGACCGGTTTGTTCACTTACGACTCTGGCTACCTTTCGACAGCCAGCTGCCGGTCGACGGTTACGTTCATTGACGGTGACAAGGGCGAGTTGCTGTACCGCGGCTATCCGATAGAGCAACTGGCCGAGCAGTGCAACTTCCTTGAGGTGGCCTACCTGTTGTGGCATGGCGAACTGCCAAGTGCCGCACAGAAGGTCAAGTTCGAGAGGAACATCAAAGAACACACGATGGTTCACGAGCAACTGGTGAAGTTCTTCCAGGGCTTTCGGCGTGATGCGCATCCGATGGCCGTGCTGGTCGGTGTGGTCGGTGCCTTGTCGGCGTTTTACCATGAGGCGGAGGACTTCTCCGATCTCGAGCACCAGAACATCAGTTTCAACCGCATCGTGGCGAAGCTGCCGACGATCGTTGCCATGTCCTACAAGTACCATCGCGGCGAGCCGTTCATCTACCCGCGCAACGACCTCGATTACACCGCGAATTTCATGCACATGATGTTCGGCACGCCGTGCGAGGAGTACAAGCCGAATCCGGTGCTGGTGCATGCGCTCGACACGATTTTCACCCTGCATGCCGACCACGAACAGAACGCGTCGACCTCGACGGTCCGCCTGTCGGGTTCTTCCGGTGCCAATCCATACGCCTGTATCTCGGCTGGTATCGCGTGTTTGTGGGGGCCGGCGCACGGCGGCGCCAACGAGGCCTGTCTGCAGATGCTCGAAGAAATCCACGATGTGTCTCGTGTCGGCAAGTACATTGCCCGGGCCAAGGACAAGAGCGACGACTTCAAGCTGATGGGTTTCGGGCATCGCGTCTACAAGAACTTCGATCCGCGCGCGAAGCTGATGCGTACGGTTTGCAACGACGTTCTGAAGGAACTCGGTCTGGAGAACGATCGTTTGTTCAAGCTGGCGATGGAACTCGAAAAGATCGCCCTCGAAGATGATTACTTCATCGAGAAAAAGCTGTACCCGAACGTTGATTTCTACTCGGGTATCGTGCAGAAGGCGCTGGGCATTCCGACCACGATGTTCACCTGTATCTTTGCGCTGGCGCGCACCGTCGGCTGGATGACGCAATGGGAAGAGATGATCAACGATCCGGAATACAAGATCGGTCGCCCGCGTCAGCTCTATGTTGGTCCAGCCAGGCGCGATGTGATTCCGGTTGGCCAGCGTTAGGCCGACGGATTCGGAAGGGCGGCAGGCAGTAGCCGCCCTTTTTTCATGCTGTGGTCTTCCCGCCACAGGTTTTCTCAATTCGAACCAGAACGGTGACGACAGGTAACTGCCATGATGAATCAGCTTTTTGGTAACTCCCTCCTTTTTGGCGGCAACGCACCCTTTGTCGAGGAGTTGTACGAGAACTATCTCGATAATCCTGGCTCGGTGTCCGAGCAATGGCGCGAGTATTTCGACAAGCTGGCGCAACTCCCCGGTTACGTCGCCCGTGATGTGCCGCACCTGCCGGTGATCAATGCCTTTGCCGAGCAGGCAAGGAAGGGTGGGTATCGCGCTGCCGCCGTGGCACCGGTAGACGACAGGAAACAGGTTGGCATTCTGCAGATGATCACCTCGTATCGTTTCATTGGCGATCGCTGGGCCAACCTGGACCCTCTGAAGCGCACCCCCCGTCCCGAAGTGCCGCAGCTTGATCCGGCTTATTACGGTTTTTCCGATGCCGATTTGAACACGGTGTTCAACGCCGGCTCGTTCAAGGGAACGCCGGACCACGCCACTTTCGGTCAGATCTACGACGCCTTGAAGGCGACCTATTGCGGATCGATCGGCGTCGAGTACATGTACATCAGCACGACCGCCGAGAAGCGCTGGATTCAGGATCGCCTCGAGCGCATCCATTCCAAGCCGAACTACACGGCTGACGAGAAAAAGCGGATGCTTGAACGCCTGACCGCCGCCGAAACGCTCGAGCGCTACCTGCACACCCGTTATGTCGGCCAGAAGCGCTTCTCGCTTGAAGGGGGTGAGTGCACGATCGTCGCCATGGACGAACTGATTCGTGTCGCCGGCGCGGGAGGTGTCGACGAGATCGTCGTCGGTATGGCCCACCGCGGCCGACTCAACGTGCTGGTGAATACCCTGGGCAAGGCGCCAGCGATGCTCTTCGAAGAGTTCGAGGGCAAGAAAGCGCAGGACCTCACTGCAGGGGACGTCAAGTATCATATGGGCTACTCGTCCGATGTCTCCACGCCGGGCGGCCCCTGCCATTTGACTTTGTCTTTCAACCCGTCGCATCTCGAAATCGTCAACCCGGTGGTGGTCGGCTCGGTCTACTCGCGCCAGCGTCGTCGCGGCGCGGACGGCAAGGAAAAGGTTCTGGCGGTGTTGATTCACGGTGATGCTGCTGTGGCGGGCCAGGGCGTCAACCAGGAAATGCTCAACTTCGCGCAGACACGTGGCTACGGGGTTGGCGGCACGGTGCATATCGTGGTCAACAACCAGATCGGTTTCACGACCTCTGACCCGCGCGACTATCGTTCGTCGTTGTACTGTACCGACATCTTCAAGATGGCAGAGGCGCCGATCTTCCATGTCAATGGTGATGACCCGGAAGCGGTTGCACTGGTCACTGGCATTGCCGTTGAATACCGGAAGACCTTCAAGAAGGATGTGGTGGTGGACATCGTCTGCTACCGCAAGCTCGGCCACAACGAGCAGGATGAGCCGATGGTCACGCAGCCGCTGATGTACAAGAAGATCCAGGCGCATCCCGGCACGCGCAAACTCTACGCCGACAAGCTGGTTGCAGAAGGGGTTCTTCATCCCGATGGTCCGGACGAGATCATCGCCGATTACCGTGCTCATCTTGATCGTGGCGAGTTGCTGTACAACCCGGTACTGGCCGGCTACAAGCACCCGATGACCATTGACTGGACTCCCTTCCTGTCGCCGAGATACATCGAGAACTGCGATACCAAGGTCCCGCTCGGCGAGCTGCAACGCCTCGCCGAACGACTGACGACGATCCCCCAGAATTTTACGCTGCACAGCCGGGTGAAGAAGATCATCGAGGACCGTCGCCTGATGGGCGAAGGCAAGCTCCCGGTCGACTGGGGGATGGCCGAGAACTTGGCTTACGCGTCGTTGCTGGTTTCCGGTTACGGTGTCCGTATTTCCGGCGAAGATGTCGGTCGCAGCACCTTCTTCCACCGGCACGCGGCCCTGCACGACCAGAATCGTGAGCATTGGGATCATGGCACGTACTACCCGCTGTCGAGCCTGCAGGACAGGCAGGGTCGCTTTCAGTGCTTCGACTCGGTTCTTTCGGAGGAAGCGGTGCTCGCCTTCGAATATGGTTACTCGACGGCCAATCCCCATGAGCTGGTGGTTTGGGAGGCCCAGTTCGGCGACTTCGCCAATGGCGCGCAGGTGGTCATCGACCAGTTCATTGCCTCTGGCGAGGCCAAGTGGGGGCGTGCCAGCGGTCTCGTTCTGCTTTTGCCGCATGGCTACGAGGGGCAGGGTCCGGAGCACTCATCGGCGCGGATCGAGCGTTACATGCAGCTTTGTGCCGAGATGAACATGGAGGTGTGCCAGCCGTCGACCCCTGCGCAGGTTTTCCACATGCTGCGCCGGCAGGCTCTGCGTAGCCAGCGCAAGCCCTTGGTGGTCTTCTCGCCGAAATCGCTGCTGCGTCACAAGGACGCGACTTCGAGTCTGGAAGAGTTGAGCGACGGTGAATTCCAGGGCGTGATCGGCGAAGTCGAGCCGATCAACGCCAAGAAAGTGACCCGCGTGGTCTTCTGCTCCGGCAAGATCTATTACGAACTGGTTGCTGCACGGCATGAGCGGAAGATCTCGCACGTCGCGATCGCCCGTCTCGAGCAGCTCTACCCCTTCCCGCAAGAGTCCTTCCAGGAAGAACTGGCGAAGTATCCGAAGGCCACTGAGGTCGTCTGGTGCCAGGATGAGCCGCGCAACCAGGGCGCTTGGTACTGGATCGCGTCACGTCAGCATTTATCGCGTTCGCTCAGCGACAAGCAGCATCTCTTGCTGGTTTCCCGTCCAGCTTCCGCTTCCCCGGCGGTTGGCTACTCCAGCAAGCACAACGCCCAACAAAAGGCTCTGATCGACTCCGTGTTTGGTGAGATCGAGTACTACAAACTGCCCTAGAACGGAGAGAACATGATCATCGACGTCAAAGTTCCACAGCTTTCCGAGTCGGTCGCGGAAGCGACGCTGGTTTCGTGGCACAAGAAAGCCGGCGAAGCCGTAGCGCGGGATGAAAACCTGATCGACATCGAGACCGACAAGGTCGTCCTTGAACTGCCCGCGCCGGATAGCGGCGTATTGGTTGAAATTGTCAAGGGTGATGGGGATACGGTGGTCGCGGGTGAGGTGATTGCGCGCATCGACACCGCTGCACAGGCAGGTGCCATCGCCGCACCCGCAGTCAAGGTCGCCGCCGGGAAGCCTGAAGCAGCGGCAGTATCCACATCAGCCGCGGCCTCAGGCGTCGCACTGCCGGCGGCGCGCAAGATCCTTGAGGAAAAGGGGGTGGCTGCGGCTGAGGTGGCGGGTACGGGTCGTGGTGGTCGGGTTACCAAGTCCGATGCACTGGCGACGCAGGCGCCGGCGCCGAAAGCGCCCTCGATTCCAATCGCTGCGCCAACCACCAGTGCTGCTCCGGCATTGGTGCCGGCCCCAAGCGTCATGGTTCCTCTGGGCGACCGGCCTGAGCAGCGTGTACCGATGTCGCGCCTGCGCGCCCGCGTCGCCGAGCGCCTGCTGCAGTCGCAGGCCAGCAATGCCATCCTGACCACGTTCAACGAAGTCAACATGGGTCCGGTCATGGCGCTGCGCAAGCAATATGGCGACCGATTCGAGAAGGCACATGGCGTTCGCCTGGGCTTCATGGGCTTCTTCGTCAAGGCCGCCGTTGCCGCGCTGCAGAAGTTCCCGGTGATCAACGCCTCGGTCGATGGCAACGACATCGTCTACCATGGCTATATCGACATCGGCATTGCCGTTGGCAGCCCGCGCGGTCTGGTTGTGCCGATTCTGCGCGATGCTGACCAGATGACCATCGCCGACATCGAGAAAAAGATTGGCGAGTTCGGTAACAAGGCCAAGGACGGCAAGTTGTCGATGGAAGATCTGACCGGCGGCACCTTCTCGATCTCCAACGGCGGTGTCTTTGGTTCGATGTTGTCGACGCCGATCATCAACCCGCCGCAATCGGCGATCCTCGGCATTCACGCCACCAAGGACCGTCCGGTCGTCGAGAATGGCCAGGTGGTGATTCGACCGATCAACTATCTGGCGATGTCCTACGACCACCGGATCATCGACGGTCGCGAGGCGGTGCTCGGTCTGGTGACCATGAAGGAGGCGCTGGAAGATCCGGCTCGCCTGCTGCTCGGCGTTTAACCACTCACCACCAAGGCACGGAGACCAGAGGAGTCCCTCTGTGACGATTCCGTGCCTTGGTGTCTCTGCGGTTGGAAGGGGAATCTATCATGTCCAAGCAATTTGACGTTCTTGTTGTCGGTGGCGGTCCCGGTGGCTACGTGGCCGCCATCCGCGCCGCGCAGCTCGGCTTTAGTGTCGCCTGCTGTGAATCGAATGCCTATGCTGATCCAAAGGGTGAGCCGCGCCTAGGCGGCACCTGCCTGAACGTTGGTTGCATTCCTTCCAAGGCGCTGCTGCACACCTCACACCTTTTCGAGGAAGCGAGCCACAGTTTTGCCGATCAGGGCATCTGCGTCGGCGACCCGGCGATCGACGTGGCCAGGATGCTCGCGCGCAAGAACGGCATCGTCAAGCAACTGACCAGCGGCATCAAGGGGCTGTTCAAGAAGAACAAGGTCACCCTGCTCAGTGGGCATGGCGCGTTCGTTGGCCGCAAGGGGTCGGCGGGCAGCGAGGTCTGGCAGCTCAAGGTGGATGACGATCTGGTCGAGGCCAAACAGGTGATTGTCGCCACGGGGTCCAAGGCGCGTCACCTGGCGGGAGTTCCGGTCGATAACGAGATCGTTTGCGACAACGTCGGTGCGCTGGACATCGATGCCGTCCCTAAGAAGCTCGCAGTCATCGGCGCCGGCGTGATTGGCCTCGAAATGGGCAGCGTCTGGCGTCGCCTGGGGTCCGAAGTAACCATCCTTGAGGCCCTGCCGGACTTTCTTTCGGTCACCGATGTCGATGTCGCCAAGGAAGCTGCCAAGATTTTCGAGAAGCAGGGTCTTAAGATCATCACCGGTATCGACATCGGCGACGTCAAGGTCTCCCAGAAAGGCGTCTCGATCGACTATACCGACAAGGAGGGCAACGAGCAAAAACTCGACGCTGATCGCCTCATCGTCTCCATTGGCCGCATTCCGAACACCGATGGCCTGGCTGCCGACAAGGTTGGCTTGAAACTCACCGATCGTGGCCAGATCGAAGTCGATTCGCATTGTCGGACCAATCTCCCCGGCGTCTGGGCGGTCGGCGACGTTGTTGCTGGTCCGATGCTGGCGCACAAGGCGATGGAAGAGGGCGTGATGGTTGCCGAGATCATGGCCGGTCAGGCCGGGCACTGCAATTTCGAGACGATTCCCTGGGTCATCTACACCAGTCCAGAGATCGCCTGGGTCGGCAAGACCGAGCAGCAGTTGAAGGCTGAAGGCGTTGCTTACAGGGCCGGAAAGATTCCCTTCGCTGCCAATGGTCGGGCGCTCGGCATGGGTGATCCCAGCGGCTTTGTCAAGATGCTTGCCTGCGCCACCACCGACCGCATTCTCGGCGTCCATATCATCGGCGCGAATGCGTCCGAGCTGATCGCCGAGGGGGTTGTGGCGATGGAGTTCGGCGCTGCGTCGGAAGACCTGGCGCGTATCTGCCACGCGCATCCGACGCTGTCCGAAGTGGTCCACGAAGCGGCGCTGGCCTGCGACAAGCGGCCGCTGCACTTCTAACCGAGGTCAAGGAAAAAAAGCGAGGTGCCAGGGCACCTCGCTTATTGTGACGTCTAGTTATCGGTCGCCGGGTCACTTGGTGACAACGGTTCGAACCTGGGTGAGGCCAGCTAATCGCCGCAAAAGGGGTTGCTGCGGCGTTCGGCACCGAAAGTCGACATGGGACCGTGGCCGGGAATGAATGCCACGTCGTTGCCGAGCGGCCACAGCCGGTTGCGAATCGACGAAATCAAGGTATCGAAATCCCCTTTCGGGAAGTCGGTGCGGCCGATCGAGCCCTGGAAGATCACGTCGCCAACGATTGCCAGGCGGCCAGACCGGTCAAAGAAGACGATGTGCCCGGGCGTATGTCCAGGGCAATGGGAAACCTCCAGCTCGACATTGCCGAACCGCACCGTGTCGCCCTGCTCGAGCCAGCGGTCTGGGGTAAAGGCTTGCACATTGGCGAAACCGAACATCTTGCTCTGCGCCGGCATGCCGTCAATCCAGAACTGATCGTCGCGCTGCGGTCCTTCGATCGGCAGGGACAGGCGGGTTGCCAACTCGGCCACGGCACCGGCGTGATCGATATGCCCGTGCGTGACCAGAATTTTCTCCAGCGCGACTCCATTGGCGTCGACTGCGCGCAGGATGCGCGAGACATCGCCGCCCGGATCGACCACGGCGCCGCGCCGGGTTTGTTCGCACCACAGGAGGCTGCAGTTCTGCTGAAAAGGGGTTACCGGGATGATCTGGTACTTCATGGTTGACGGTCGTTCGGCTGACGGTGGCGGAGAGCAAGAAGTATAGCAGAGCAGTCGGCGGCCACCATCGTGCCCGATCAGTCGGTGTTATGGGTGCTGGTCGTTCAGGCGAAAGTCACTGGCCGCTGGGTGCTGCAAGTGATATACACTCTATATCTTTTGGCTCGCCTGCCTCGGGCAGATGCTGCGATGGGGGCGGCGGAAAGCGACGGCTTTCTCCGGACGAAACCATTTCGACGACCCGACGCTGGTCAGTCGCACCTTCGGGCAACTGCCGTGAACGACGTTCAGGCCGGCTCCAGCAAAGGATCAGTCATTAAGCTCAGAGTTGCCACCTACAATATCCACAAGGGGGTCACCGGCATTCGTGGGCGGCCGCGCATCCATGATGTACGGATGGCGCTCGACGCCATTGATGCGGATATTGTCTTCCTGCAGGAAGTGCAGGACCGCAACGAACGCCTGGCCAGCCATCCCGGCTATCCAACCTCGGGCACACAGCTCGACTTTCTTGCCACAGGCGCCTATGAGCACCGCGCCTATGGCATGAACGCTGCCTATCCCCACGGGCATCACGGCAACGCGATCCTCTCGCGCCACCGGATTGTGACCCACACCAACCACGACATTTCTGATCATGTACTGGAAAAGCGTGGCCTGCTCCACGCGGTTACCCGGTTTGGTCGGGGCAAGGGTAGGGAGGTGCATCTGATCTGTGTGCACTTCGGGCTGATCAAGCGCAGCCGTCTCCGCCAGGCGACCTTCCTGGCCGATTTTGTCCAACGCGAAGTGCCTGTCAGGGCGCCGCTGATCATCGCCGGGGACTTCAACGATTGGCAACAGCGTGTTGACAGGGTGCTGCGCGACCGTCTTGGCGTCGAGGAAGTGGCGGTGGCATCGACCTCGGAAACTCCCGACCGCGGCGTCCT
Source organism: Candidatus Accumulibacter necessarius (assembly GCF_036625085.1). Taxonomy (NCBI): domain Bacteria; kingdom Pseudomonadati; phylum Pseudomonadota; class Betaproteobacteria; genus Candidatus Accumulibacter; species Candidatus Accumulibacter necessarius. Next base: position 649,148 of record NZ_JAZKUM010000001.1, read on the forward strand.
TGACTGGCTGCTCCCCTGGCGTACCGCCAGCGATACGCAGGCCGGTGTGGCGCGCACCTTCCCGAGTTTTGCCCCGTGGCTGACGCTCGACCGAATCTACGTTCGCGGCTTCCAGGTGCTCGACATGCACGTCCCGAAGGGCATGGCCTGGGCCCGCTGTTCGGACCATGCACCGCTGATCGCCGAACTCGAGCTGCGGCCGGCGCGTGCCTGATGGATGAGAGCCGAGGTGGTGGGCGCCGAGACAGCTCCTGCGCGGTGACACTGGATTTTGCGCAGCCTCTGTGAGTCAAGAGAGCGCGAAATTTCTCCGCTGCCGATTGCTTCGCGTGCTTGCGTGGACTAGCCTTTCAAACGTGCTGTGGGCTCACGACACGTCAACAGGGGAGGGCAATATGAGACTCGATTGGACGAAGCTGGCGGCGGCGGCGCTGTTGGCAGGGTTTGGTAGTGCTGGTGCTGCCGAGCGGATCGATTTGGGGAAGTCCGAGTATGAGGCGAACTGCATTCTCTGCCACGGGAAGGACTTGCGCGGCGGTGCCTATGTCGATTTTCTCAAAGTGACTCCGACGGATCTCACGCAGTTGTCCCGGAAGAACGGCGGCGTGTTTCCGGTTGCGCGCGTGTTTAATGTCATCGACGGTCGCCAGGAAGTGAAGTCACACGGAACCCGCGACATGCCGATCTGGGGCAGGGACTATCAGATCAAGGCCGCCGAATACTATGTTGACATGCCTTACGATGGCGAAGCCTACGTGCGTGGCCGCATTCTGGCTTTGATCGAATATCTCAACCGCATGCAAGCCAAGTAGGCCGGTGGTAGGAGTGGGCACCCATGGTGTCAGTCTTTTAGGGGGCTGACATTTTGGCGACTTAGCCCGGCATGCTGCAGCCACAGGGAGGCTGAAGATGCTGCACGCATGGCGAATAGTGCATCCCGCTTGACGGCAGGAACGTTGGGGCGGCTGCCAATCCGGAGGGGCCGCGAGAAAAAGGCGCTGGCCTGACGATGGTCGTCAGCGATGTCAATCCGATCCTTCGTGGCTGGCTGGACAGCGGGCCTGATCCCGAATACAGTCTGGCCATTGTTACGGATGGCGCAGCCTAAGATGATCAATGCCGACCACAGCGAACTCGAGAAATTCAGCCAGCTTGCGCATCGCTGGTGGGATCCGGGCAGCGATTTCAAGCCGCTGCACGACATCAATCCCTTGCGCCTGGACTGGATCGACGGCCAGTGCCAGTTGGCCGGCAAGAGCGTGCTTGATATCGGCTGCGGCGGCGGCCTGCTTTCCGAAGGGATGTGCGATCGAGGTGCGACGGTCACCGGTATCGATCTTTCCGACAAGGCGCTGAGTGTTGCCCGTCTGCACCTCCTGGAAAGCGGGCGAACGGTCGATTACCGCAAGGTCGCGGCTGAAGAGCTGGCTGCTCAGCAGGGTGGCAGCTACGATGTGGTGACCTGTATGGAAATGCTCGAACACGTTCCCGATCCGGCCAGTACGGTTGCTGCCTGCGCTGCGCTGGTCAAGCCCGGCGGGCATGTTTTCTTCTCAACCATCAACCGCAACCCGAAAGCCTACCTGTTGGCGGTCATCGGCGCCGAATACGTGTTGCAGATGTTGCCTCGAGGTACGCACGACTACGCCAGGTTCATCAAGCCTTCGGAACTCCTGCGTTGGGCCAGGGGGGCCGGCCTTGATCCGGCTGACCTGCGGGGGATGAGCTACAATCCCTTGAGCGGACGGTACGCGCTCGGGCGTGACACCGACGTGAATTACCTCCTGCACACGGTGAAGAATGTTTGAAGCGGTTCTCTTCGACCTCGATGGGACCTTTGCCGATACCGCCCCGGATCTTGCCGCCGCGCTCAACCGCCTGCGTGCCGATCTCGACCTGGCGCCGGTTTCGGCTCGGCGGTTGCGTCCCTATACCTCGCAGGGCGTGCGTGGCATGCTCAAGGCCGGGCTCGACATGCTCCCGGCGGATTCGCGCTATCCGGAGTTCTACGACCGCTTCCTGCATTATTACAGCCAGGACATCTGTGTCGAGACAACGGTCTTTCCCGGCATTGACGAACTCCTTGGCCGTTGCGAGCGTCGCGGTTCGCCATGGGGAATCATCACCAACAAGGCGCAACGCTTCACCCTGCCCCTGCTCAACCATCTCGGGTATGCCAAGCGCGCCGCCTGCGTCGTCAGTGGCGACTCGGCGCGGCGCGCCAAGCCGGCGCCGCAGCCGATGCATCTGGCCTGCAAGCTGATTGCCCGGGACCCCGCGCGTTGTCTTTACGTGGGAGATGACCTGCGCGACATCCAGGCCGGGCGTGCGGTTGGCATGGTCACCGTGGCGGTACGCTACGGCTATCTTGGCGATGGCGATCCGATCGAGGCCTGGGGCGCCGACCACATCGTCGACCATGCCCGAGAAATCGCCGGTGTGGCCGGTCTTCACTGAACGTCAGCGAGTCGGTCCTTGACCGCGGAAGTGGCTGCTGTCACCGCCGCTTTCTCGGCAATCGCAGCCCATTCCGGGGGCGGCAGGTTTTCGCATCCTCCGGGCGGTGTCGGCGGGCGCATCATGCGGTAGAGTGAACGGATGTCAACAGAAGCCCTGATCCTTTTTGCCCATGGCGCGCGTGACCCGGAATGGGCCGAGCCGATGCGCCGCGTCTGCGCGGCGGTGTGCGAACAGGCGCCCCAGATGCGCGTCGAACTTGCCTTTCTCGAGTTCATGCAGCCGGATTTGCGCGCCTGTGCCGAATCACTCGTCGCCGATGGTGTCGAGCGCATCCTCGTGCTGCCGATGTTCATCGCGCGCGGCGGACATCTGAAGCGCGATGTGCCGCTTCTGCTCGAAGAACTGCAGCAACGCAACCCGCATGCCCGTTTTGAGCTGGCCGCTGCTGTCGGTGAGGCGGAGTCGGTTGTGCAGGCGATGGCCAGGCATGCGCTGGCGCTCGCCGGCAGGTAGGTTTCCGGGTGCGGTATGCCGTCATCGCCAACCGGGCGCCCCCTGCTGCCGGTCCCGCGCGAACGTCAGGGCTTGCGGACGAGGCTCGTGCCTGACGTCACCTTCTCCCCGATCGGCTATCTGGCAACGCCTTTTCGCGACAGGTTCGGCATTCCTCGGCAGCCGCGGCTGGCTCCGCACGCACGCGGCCAGCTACGACTGCTGCGACCCTATGATCGGGCGGAGGCGGTGCGTGGGCTCGAAGCGTTTTCGCATGTCTGGCTCAGTTTTGTCTTTCATCGGACCACGGGCGAATGGAGCCCCACGGTCCGCCCGCCGCGTCTGGGAGGCAATGAAAGAGTCGGCGTATTCGCCAGTCGCAGCCCTTTTCGCCCGAACTCGCTGGGGCTCTCGCTGGTTGAACTGCTGGCCGTGGATACCTGTGGCGGCGTTCTGCTGACGTTTGGCGGCGTCGATCTGCTTGACGGCACGCCGGTTCTCGACATCAAGCCGTACCTGCCCTTTGTCGAGAGCGAGCCTGCAGCGCGCGCCGGTTTCGTTGCCGGACCGCCGCCGCAACTGTCGGTCGATTTCAGTTCCTCAGCCGGGCTGCAGCTGTCCCGGCATGAGTGCCGCTGGCCAGGCCTGGAGGCGCTTATTCGCGAGGTGCTGGGACAGGACCCGCGTCCGGCCTATGCCAATGATCCGTTGCGGCGCTATGGTTTTCGTCTCCATGATCTGGAAATCAAGTGGCGCTGTGTCGGCGCGAGAGCCATCGTCGACGAAATCGCGACCGCGGCTGCCGACTGACGACCGTCACGCCAGTGCCCGAGCTCATGGCAGCCGACGGTATTCGGATAGCGCCGGGCCGCCCGGCAGCGGGACCGCTGCTTGCGTTGTCGAAAGGCATCTTGAATCACCGGCGTTGTCGGCGTAGCGGCCGGTGCTGCGTTAATTGAGGATTGACCACGAGATTTGAACAGACGCGGTCGACCAGGGTGGCGTGGCAATCAGGCTGGCAGGCAAGCGAGCGCGACTGTTGGTCATCCCTCTGGCGAGTCATCAACCTGGAGAAAATTCCATGAAGTCGCCCCTCGCGGTTCTGTTTCTGTTGGCCTTGGTCCATCCGAACATTGGTCTGGCTGACGGACGACGATCGGGTGCGAATGTCGCTTCCGGCACAGTGGTCGTCGGCGGCGCCTACGGCCACGGGCCACGAGGCGCCTACTATGGCCCCCGTTATGGCTACTACGGCCCCGGATGGCGGCCCTATGGGCCAAGGGTGGGCGTTTATTTCGGAGCCCCCCTGGGTTGGGGCTGGCCGTGGGGGCCGCCCGTCTACTACCCGCCGCCAGTGCTCTATCCGCCGGTGGTCGGTGTGCCGCCGCCCGTGGTCTATGTCGAGAAAGGGGAAGTCAGCGATTCAGCTATCTCTGGCAGCGGCGAGTCGCTTGAGGCGGGCTACTGGTACTACTGCCGTGAACAGGGGGCCTACTACCCGGCAGTGACGCAGTGTCCCGGTGCCTGGGAGAAGGTGGCGCCAGCCGGTAACCAATAGACCGGCTGGGCAACCATCGACGGTTCGCGTTGAGTGGCCCGTTACGGCGCCAGTCGCTCGCGAATCCAGCGTTGATCGCTGTCCAGCCGGTAACGCAGGCGGTCGTGCAAGCGACTCTTCCTGCCCTGCCAGAACTCCCAGCTATCAGGCTGCAGGCGATAGCCGCCCCAGTGCAGGGGACGTGGCGGATGCAGCAGGAACCTGGCACCGTAGAGGGCGGCGTTGCTGACCAGCACACTGCGGCTGGCAATGACCTGACTCTGCGGGCTGGCCCAGGCACCGATCCTCGAATCGAGCGGGCGGCTGGCAAAGTAGGCGTCGCTTTCGGCTGCGCTGACTTTTTCAACCCGGCCTTCGATGCGTACCACCCGTTCCAGTTCGACCCAGTGGAACTGCAGCGCTGCCCAGGGGTTGGTCGCCAGTTCCTGGCCCTTGCGACTGTTGTAGTTGCTGAACCAGGTGATCCCGTTTTCATCATAGCCCTTGATCAGCACCACCCGGGTAGACGGGCGCAGGCTGCAGTCCACCGTGGCGAGCGTCATCGCATTCGGCTCGGGGATTTTCGCGCGGATCGCTTCGGTGAGCCATTGGGCAAACTGCCTGAGCGGGTCGGCGTGTGACGCGTCCTCGCTGAGTTCGGCGCGTTCATAGCTTTTTCGGAGGGCGGCGAGATCGGTCATCGTGAGCGTTTTTCTGAAGATGCTGCAGATGGACTGCAAGGGCCGGGCTGAACGGTGGCTTGCGGCTGTCCGTGCAGCCATTGCCGTCGCAGGGGAGTGGCTTTCCCTGTCAACAGCAGCTTGTGGCGGTTGCGGGCTGGTGCGCCGAGTTTGACCGAGAATTCCATCAGCTCGTCGCGGCGGAAGGCGTGGACCCTGACTGTATCGCCGGCCTGGCGGCGAGCCAGCAAACGTTCGAGGGTGGCTGGTGTGACGCGCAAGCCGTCGATTGCCAGCAGCAGGTCTCCGGCTGACAGACCGGCGGATTGGACGGGGCCGCCGTCATAGGCCGTGGTCAGCCGGACTTCGTTGCCCTCGTTGCCGGTTGTCGCACCGAGCGATGGGGTGCCCGAAGCTGCTACACACTTGAGGCGAATGCCGAAGGGCTTCAGCAGTCGAGCAAGGTCCAGGTCCGTCGTGCCATGTACTGCTTCGGCAAAGAAGCGATCCAGGTCGAGGCCAGACAGTTCCTCGGCGATCAGCCGGATGTCCTCGTCTTCGACACCGATGCCGCCGCGCGGGTCATGCTCTCCGTGCCGTTGCCACAGCGCACGCATCACCTCGTCGAGTGAAATCCGGCTTTCGCTCCTGGCGCGCAAGGTCAGGTCGAGCGCCAGTGCCACCAGCGCCCCTTTCGCGTAGTAGCTGACCACCGCGTTCGGGGTGTTTTCGTCCGGTCGGTAGTACTTCGTCCAGGCGTCGAAGCTTGATTCGGCAAGCGTCTGTCGCCGGCGGCCGGGGTCGCGCTGGACCTTGTCGATCGTCCTGGCGACCAGTTCCAGCCAGTCCTTTGTCTTGATCACCCCGCAGCGCAGGAGCGTCAGGTCGTCGTAGTACGAGGTGAAACCCTCGAAAGCCCAGAGCAGGGTGGTGTAGTTCTCGACATCCAGATCGCAGGCGGTGAACGCCGCCGGTTTGATGCGTTTGACGTTCCAGGTGTGGAAGTACTCGTGGCTGCACAGGCCGAGCAGGGTCCGATAGCGTGCCGGCATGCCGCGCATGCCGGCGTAGGGCAGGTCGTCACGCGCGCAAAGCAGCGCCGTTGACGCGCGGTGCTCAAGTCCGCCGTAAGCATCGCCGACGGCGGTGATCAGAAAAACATAGTGCGGCATTGGCGCCGGCTCGCCAAAGAAGCGAATCTGCCATTCGCAGATGCGCTTGAGGTCGGCGGTGAGGCGTGCCAGATCGCAATCGTGGCGCCCGCTGACCGCGACCTCGTGCGGCACGCCACAGGCGGTGAAACGGCCCAGCGCGAAGGTACCCATTTCGACCGGGTGGTCGATCAGTTCGTCGTAGTTGGCGGCGCGGTAGACGCCAAAGGCATGCCGCCTGGCGGCCCCTTTTTCGCCCCGTGCGGGCGCGAGCGCCGTCGCCACTCGCCACGCTTCGAACGGCTTGCCGAGTGGCCGCTGGATATCGACCAGGCAGGGCGACTGCTCGTAACCGAGCGGACGCAGGAAGACGCTGCTGCCGTTGAAGAAGGCGTGCGTCTGATCGACGTGCGCGCCGCGTACCGACAGGTCCCAGGCATGGATCTCGCAATACACACTCAAGGACTCACCTTTGGTCAGCGGCGCTGCCTGCCAGGTGTGCTTGTCGAGCTTGCTCAGCCGTACCGGCCGGCCAGCGGCCTCGGCGTGGATTGCTACGATGTGACGCGAAAAGTCACGGATCAGGTAGCTGCCGGGGATCCAGGCCGGCAGCGCGAAACGCTGCCCGGCCGGATCGGGCTCGGCCAGCGTGCAGCAAACTTCCAGGAGGTGCGCTTCCGGCCTGGTCGAGCGGATGCTGTAGCGGATGGTGGCTGGTTTCATCTGGCGTCTTGTTGCATGGTGTCCGGGAGTTGGCGGAATTGTACGGCCTGTACGCGGTCGGATAGAAAAACCCAGGCAAAATGAGCTGCGAAGTAGCCCTTGTCTGTGACCTTGTCTGACCACAACCGGGGCTGCAGGGCAGAAGGCCGGCTTCAGTGACGATTAATGCCCTGATCATTGCTTGGCTCGCGGCGCCAGTCGTGCAACAATCCAACAATCCATTGATCCGGGTAAGCTCGACAACACATTTTTTGACTCGAAAGGAAGGAGAAGCCATGAAGAATATTGCCTCGCGCCTTGCGTTGGCAGCAACGCTCGCCACCACCCTGCTGTCTGCGCCCGTAATGGCACAGGAGCTGAACGGTACCCTGAAGAAGATCAAGGATACCGGGGTCATCGCGCTCGGCCATCGCGAGTCGTCGATCCCGTTTTCGTACTACGATGACAAACAGCAGGTGATCGGCTATTCGCACGAGTTGATGCTCAAGGTGGTTGATGCGGTCAAGGCTGATCTTAAACTGGCCAAGCTGGACATCAAGCTGATGCCGGTCACCTCGTCCAATCGCATCACGCTGGTCCAGAACGGGTCGGTCGACCTGGAGTGTGGTTCGACGACCAACAACACCGAACGCCAGAAGCAGGTCAGCTTCTCGAACAGCATCTTCGTCATCGGCACGCGTCTGATGACCAAGAAAGACTCCGGGATCAACGACTTCCCCGATCTGGCAGGCAAGAATGTCGTCACCACCGCCGGCACCACTTCTGAACGCCTGCTGCGCAAGATGAACGAAGACAAGCAGATGAAGATGAATATCATCAGCGCCAAGGACCATGGTGAAGCCTTCCTGACGCTGGAAACCGGCCGCGCGGTTGCCTTCATGATGGATGACGCCCTGCTTTACGGCGAAATGGCCAAGGCCAAACGCGCCAGCGACTGGGTGGTGGTCGGCACGCCACAGTCGTATGAAGCCTATGGCTGCATGTTGCGCAAGGACGATCCGGCGTTCAAGAAGGCGGTCGATGGTGCGCTGGCGAAGGTGATGACGTCAGGGGAAGCCGAGAAAATCTACGCCAAATGGTTCCTGCAGCCTATTCCGCCGAAGGGACTCAACCTCAACTTCCCACTTTCGGAGCCTGTCAAGAAACTCTACAAGGCGCCCAACGACAAAGCGTTCGAGTAAGTTCAGCAAGTTGCATGCCGGGGCCGGTTGGTCCCTGGCATGTTTCCGGGAGAAGCATGGATGGCCTACAACTGGAACTGGGGTGTATTTCTGCAGCCGACGGCAACCGGCGGCGACGAGACCTATCTCGGCTGGATGTTCTACGGCTTCAAGATGACCATCGCCCTGTCGCTGTCGGCCTGGCTGATCGCGCTGGCTGTCGGCGCCGTCGTCGGCGTCCTGCGGACGGTCCCGAACAAGTGGTTGTCGGGGTTTGCAACCGCCTACGTCGAGGTCTTTCGGAACATCCCACTGCTGGTGCGACTCTTCCTCTGGTACTTCGTGATTCCCGAGTTGCTTCCCGAGAAAGTGGGTAACGCCTTCAAACAGACCAACCCGATCCTGCAGCAGTTTCTCGCTTCGATGGTCTGTCTGGCGCTCTTTACCAGTGCGCGCGTCGCTGAACAGGTTCGCTCGGGGATCAACTCGCTGCCGCCGGGTCAGAAGAACGCCGGGCTGGCGATGGGCTTTACTCTGCCGCAAACCTACCGCTACGTCATGCTGCCGATGGCTGTGCGTCTGATCGTGCCGCCGCTGACCTCCGAGTTTCTCAACATCTTCAAGAACTCGGCTGTCTGTTCGACGATCGGTCTGCTTGAACTGGCCGCCCAGGGTCGGCAACTGGTCGATTACACGGCGCAACCCTATGAGTCGTTCATCGCGGTCACCATCGCCTACCTCCTGATCAACGTCGTGGTGATGTTCGGCATGCGCTGGGTTGAAGGGCACGTACGCGTGCCAGGCTATATCGGAGGCAAGTGAGATGCACGAATTCGACTGGTCTTCGATCCCCAATGCGCTGCCATTTCTCTGGGATGGCATGAAGATTTCCCTCGAGATCACGGTCACCGCGGTGATTTTCGGGATCGTCTGGGGTACGCTTCTGGCGCTGATGCGCCTGTCGTCGATCAAACCCCTGTCCTGGTTTGCGGCCGGTTATGTGAACCTTTTCCGGGCCATTCCGCTGGTCATGGTCCTGTTGTGGTTCTTCCTGATCGTGCCGCATTTGCTGGAAAGCCTGTTCGGCCTGCCGCGTGGTTCGGATATGCGCCTGTCGTCGGCAATCGCCGGTTTTGCCCTCTTCGAGGCGGCCTACTACTCGGAGATCATCCGTGCCGGCATCCAGTCGGTGCCGAAGGGGCAGATGGCCGCGGCCAGCGCGCTCGGCATGACCTACGGTCAGTCAATGCGCCTGGTGGTTCTGCCGCAGGCTTTCCGCAACATGGTCCCCCTGTTGCTGACGCAGGGCATCATCCTGTTTCAGGACACCTCGCTGGTCTATGTATCCGCACTGGCCGATTTCTTCGGCGCCGCCTACAAGGTGGGCGACCGCGACGGCCGGCTGGTCGAGTTGCTGCTGTTTGCCGGTGCCGTCTATTTCGTGATCTGCTTTACCGCGTCGCGCATCGTTCGCTACTACCAGAACAAGCTCAAGACGGCCTGAGTCCGCTTGAGGTCATCAATCGAGGAGATTTTCGATGATTTCGATGAACAAGGTGAGCAAGCAGTATGGTTCATTCCACGTTCTCACCGATTGCACGACGCAGGTCCAGAAGGGCGAAGTGATCGTCGTCTGTGGTCCGTCGGGTTCAGGCAAGTCGACGCTGATCAAGTGTGTCAATGGTCTCGAGCCTTTTCAGAGTGGCGAGATCATCGTCAATGGGGTGTCCGTTGGCGATCCGCGGACCAATCTGTCCAAGCTGCGCTCGACGGTGGGCATGGTCTTCCAGAACTTCGAACTCTTTCCGCACATGAGCATCATCGACAACCTTGGCATAGGCCAGACCAAGGTGCTGGGGCGTAGCCAGGAGCAGGCGCGGGAGAAGGGCTTCAAGCTGCTCGATCGCGTGGGTCTGCGCGAGCAGGCAGAAAAATATCCGGGACAGCTTTCCGGGGGCCAGCAGCAGCGTGTGGCGATCGCCAGGGCCCTTGCCATGGACCCGATCTGCATGCTGTTCGATGAACCCACGTCGGCGCTGGACCCGGAGATGGTCAACGAAGTCCTTGACGTGATGACCGAACTGGCGCAGGAAGGGATGACCATGATGTGCGTGACGCACGAGATGGGTTTCGCGAAGCGGGTCGCCAGCCGCGTGATCTTCATGGACCAGGGCCGGATCGTCGAAGACGACAGCAAGGAGGCCTTCTTCGAACATGCGCGCTCTGAACGGGCGCAGCAGTTCCTGGCCAAGATCCTGCACCATTGATTGCAGCTGGGTGATACGCTGGTGATCTGACCCATGCGTTGCCGTTGCCGGTCGCAGTCGCCAAGCGATCGGGCGCTGTCACTCCAGCCAGCCCGGCGGTTCGGCTGCCCGCGGCCATGTTGGGCAGGGCGGTACTCGATCGATAGAGAGAGAGGAGAGCGGCATGGCAACGTTGGCAGAGTCCACCCACAACCTGCGCCGTAACCTGCACGAAATCGCCGACCAGCAGAATCTGTCTGCGCGGGTCGGCGAGTATCTCGACTTCTATTTCGTCGATGTCGAGCTGACTGGCGTCAGCGACGCCAGTCCCGAAGAGCTTCTGGGGGCGGCGCTCCAGCATTTTCGTCTGGGCCAGGTGCGAGCGGAAAAACAGGCCGCCACTGCCCTCTACACCCCGGATTTCGATCGTCACGGCTGGCATTCGCCCCATACCGTGATCGATATCGTCACCGACGACATGCCCTTTCTGGTCGATTCGATCACCATGGTGGTGTACCGTCATGGCCTGGTGATCCATCGTCTGCTGCATCCGCTCCTGGGAGTCGAGCGTGCAGTCGACGGGGCGCTGCAAGGCACACGGCCACGCGGCGCTGCCGGTAGCCGGCCGGAATCCTGGATTCACCTCGAGATCGATCGTATCGGCGATGCCGCGCTTGTCGATCAACTGCAAAGGGAGATTGTCGACGTACTCGCCGATGTGCGGGCGGCCGTCGAAGATGGCGCGGCCATGCAGCAGCGTATGCGTGAAGCAGACGAGGAGATGGCTGGCGAAACCGTTGCCGATGGCGGCGAAGTGGCCGCCTACCTGCGCTGGATCGCCGCCAACAACTTCGTTTTCCTTGGTTACGCCGACTACCGCGCTGCCGCCGGTGACAACGTACTTGTCCGAGTCTCCGACAGTGGGCTGGGGATTCTTCGGCAGACCGACCATCCCCGTTTTGGCAGTTGTCTCGCCGGAATTCCAGGTGTCGTCACGGAATTGGCCAGAGACCCCTTGCCGGTGATTCTGGTCAAGGCGGACGCACGGTCGACAGTCCATCGCTCGGCCTACCTCGACTTCATCGGCGTCAAGTGTTACGACGCCAGGGGCGGGATTGTCGGTGTGCGGGTCTTTGTGGGTCTGTACACGGCACACGTGTATCACGTTTCAGCGACCGAGGTGCCGTTGTTGCGGCGCAAGATTGCTGCGGTGCGCGAAGCGATTGGTTTCCTGCCGCGCAGCCATCGCGACAAAGTCCTGCTCAACGTGCTCGAAACCTATCCGCGGGACGAGTTGATCGAAATTGCTCACGAAGATCTGATGCGAATCGCTCGCGGCATCGTGTCCTTGCACGAACGCGAGCAGGTCCGCGTTTTCCTGCGCGACGATGCCTGGGGGCGCTACGTCTCTGCCATGGTCTATATGCCGCGCGACCGTTTCGACACCACCACCCGCAAGCGGATATCGGCCTTGCTCTACGAAACCCTCGCCGCCGAGCGCGTCGATTTCTTTGTCATGCTTGGCGAGTCGCGGCTGGCGCGCCTGCATTTCATCGCCCGCACACCGGTGGGCACCCGCTATCGCTACGATGCCGACGCGATCGAAGGTCAGGTCGCGCGCATCGTGCGTGGCTGGAGCGACGAACTCAAGCAGAACCTCGTTGGGCACTACGGTGAGGAACGGGGGAATGGCCTCCTGCGTCGCTATTCGCCGGAACTTCCCCAATCCTATCAGGAGCGCGTCACGCCGGCGTCCGCGGTATCTGATCTCGAGCGTCTGGAGGCTGCCGAGCTGAGCGGCCGCGTTGAAGTGAAGCTGAGTGCAGGGCAAGGCGACGATGGCGCTCACCAACACCTGAAGCTGTTCCGCCGGGGACGCCCGCGGCCCTTGTCGGCGATCCTGCCGGTGTTGGAGAACATGGGACTGACGGTCCTTGCCGAGGAGCCATTCAGCCTGCCAAGAAGTGACCTTCACATCGCCGACTTTGCGGTGCAGTTGCCGCAGGCGGCCGCACTGGATAGTGACGCGACACGGCGCGCCTTTATCGATCTGCTCGAAGACCTGTTGCGCGACCACGCCGAGAACGATGGCTTCAATCGCCTGGTCCTGCTGGCTGGCCTCGATGGGCGTCAGATCAGCATCCTGCGCGCCTACAGCCGCTATCTGCGTCAGGCCGGTCTGCCGTTCAGCCAGGCCTATATTCAGCGATGTCTGGCGACCCATTTCCAGATTACACGTGCGCTGGTCGAACTCTTCGAGGCGTTCTTCGCGCCGACAGCCGACGACGCTCGTGCGAAAGTCCTTGCCGGTGAAGTGGCGACAGCCTTGTTGCAGGTCAGCAATCCCGATGATGACCGTATCCTTTCGGCGCTGCAGACGGTTATCGAAGCAACGCTGCGGACGAACGCCTATCAGGCCGGCCGTGACGGCAGGGTCAAGGGCTACCTGTCGTTCAAGTTGTCGTCGCGGGACATCCCCTTTCTGCCCGCGCCGGTACCACTCTATGAAGTCTTTGTTTACAACGAGCGTATCGAGGGAGTGCACTTACGCGGTGCCAAGGTCGCGCGTGGTGGCCTGCGCTGGTCAGACCGGATGGAAGACTTCCGCACCGAGGTGCTTGGTCTGGTCAAGGCTCAGATGGTGAAAAATGCGGTGATCGTTCCGCTGGGATCGAAAGGCGGCTTCGTTTGCAAGCAACTGCCCCCGGCCGCCGAGCGGGAAGCCTTTCAGGCCGAGGGGATCGCCTGTTACTCGACCTTCATTTGCGGCTTGCTCGATCTGACCGACAACCTGGTCGATGGCCAGATCGTACCCCCTGCTGGCGTGCGTCGTCGCGATGGCGACGACCCTTATCTGGTCGTTGCTGCCGACAAGGGAACCGCCACCTTCTCGGACATCGCCAATGGCATCGCGATCGAGTACGGCTTCTGGCTGGGTGACGCCTTTGCTTCGGGCGGTTCTGTTGGCTACGACCACAAGAAGATGGGCATTACTGCCAGAGGGGCCTGGGAGGCCGTCAAGCGGCATTTCCGGGAGTTGGGCCTCGACACGCAGAGGCAACCGCTCAGCGTCGTCGGGATTGGCGACATGTCCGGAGACGTCTTCGGCAACGGCATGTTGCTCTCGCCAACCATCCGCCTGTTGGCCGCCTTTGATCATCGGCATATCTTTGTCGACCCGGAGCCGGACCCGGCGCGCAGCTTTGCCGAGCGGCAACGGCTCTTTGCCCTGCCACGTTCTTCCTGGGCCGATTACGATCCGGCGCTGATCTCAGCCGGCGGCGGGGTGTGGTCGCGCAGTGCCAAGTCGATCCCCCTGTCCTCCGAACTGCGCGGCTGGTTGGGGACCGAGGCAAGCCATATGCCTCCGCCCGAGTTGATCAGGACGCTTCTGCTGGCGCCGGTGGATCTGCTCTACAACGGCGGCATCGGTACCTACGTGAAGGCCAGTGCTCAGAGTCACCAGGAGGCCAACGACCGCGGCAACGACATTCTGCGGGTCGACGCCAACCAACTCAGGGCGAGGGTGGTCGGCGAAGGCGGCAACCTTGGCCTGACCCAGAAGGGTCGGATCGAATTTGCCCTCAATGGTGGTCGCATTTTCACCGACGCAATCGACAACTCGGCCGGTGTCGACTGCTCCGATCACGAAGTCAACATCAAGATCCTGCTCGCCGGGCTGGTCGGTCGCGGTGATATGACCGGCAAGCAGCGTGATGCGCTGCTTGCCTCGATGACCGACGAAGTCGGGCGCCTGGTCCTCGCCGACAACTACCAGCAAACACAGGCGATTGCGCTTGAAGCGGCCGCGGCTGCGGAACTGATCGAGGCCCATGGGCGCTTGATACGCAGTCTGGAGGCCAGAGGCGCCCTGCATCGTGGCATCGAATTCCTGCCTGACGACAAGGGCCTCGGCGAGCGTCAGCAGCAGAAACGTGGCCTGACCGCACCCGAGATCGCGGTTCTTCTGGCTTACGCCAAGATCACGCTCAAGGAAGCCTTGCTGGCTTCAAACCTGCCCGACAGCGAAGACGTGCGCGAACTGCTGGAGACCTACTTTCCGGCGGCCTTGCTCGAACCTTGCCGCGACGTCTTGTCGGCGCATCCCCTGAAGCGGGACATCATCGCCACCCAACTCGTCAATCGCCTGGTCAACCGCATGGGAACCACCTTCGTCATGCAACTGGGTGACGAAACCGGGGCATCTCCGGCGCAGGTGGCTGGCGCGTGGTACGCCGCGAGCAGCGTCCTCGACGCGGAAGCACTGTGGCGTGAGATCGAGTCACTCGACCTGGTCCTTGACGCGGCCCGGCAGATGGCGTTGATGGCGGGCTTGCGCGCGATGACGTCGGCGGCGACCGCGCTGGTCCTGAGACAGTATCTGGGCGGCGCGACGATCGGCCAGTTGCTGGCCGACTACCACCCGGCGGTCGTCGAAGCCATGGGCCGCATCGGTGGCGGCAAGAGCGGTGCGCAGCAGGTCACGGCGCTCATCGGAGAGCGCACGGCGATCGTGGCGGCGTTCGAGCTGGTCAATCTTGCCCGCGCCTGTGATTACCCTTTGAACCAGGTGGCACTTGCACTCGTCGACCTCGAAGCGCAGATCGACCTCGACTGGCTCGGTACGGCGGTCAACCACTTGCCGAGTGGCAACCGTTGGCAGGCGCGGGCACGTGCGCAGCTTGCCACGGAACTGGTCGCTTTGCGACAGAGCCTTGTGCGGCAGATTCTCCAGGGCAGCTTGCCGACGACTGCCGCGGCACGGGCTGTGCTCGATGAGCTGAAGAGCAATGAGCCACAGGATCTGGCCATGCTATCGGCCGGTCTGGCCGAGATCAAGCGTCTCGTCGTCTCCTGAAGCTGGCTGGCAGCGGGCAGCGGGTCTTGCCGCCTGAACCGGCGATGGCCTGTGCCCGGCCTGATCTCCCGGCAGGCGTTCAGGCATGCCTAATGGCATCCATAATTATGAATTTCGCCAAGAAAGCCGGGGCGTCTTGGTGTAGAATTCCATGTCAGCCGCGAAGCTTTGACAAGCTCGCAAATCCCCTCAGGATCACCGATGCCGCTGCCCCCACCTACCGCCCGACGCACTCGCATGCACGTCCGCAGCGTTGAACTTGGCGGTTACAAGCGCGGCGATGGTTGCTGGGACATCGAGGCACGGCTGACCGACGTCAAGGATCACGATTATCCCTTGTCGTCCGGCATGCGGCAGCGTGGTGAGCCGGTGCACGACATGTGGGTCAGGGTGACCATCGACCATCAGATGAATGTCCTCGACGCCGTCGCCTGCACCGATGCCATGCCCTATGTTGGCTATTGTGACCGGATCACCCCGGATTACTCCCGGCTGGTGGGGCTCAACCTTTTCCATGGTTTCCGGACGGCGGTCAAGAATCTTTTCCGCAGTACGCACGGCTGCTCGCATCTTAGCGAGTTGGTGATGTTCCTGCCGACGGCCGCGCTGCAAACTTTTGCCAGTGACGTACCCGACAACGACGATAGCGGGCACAAGCCCTATCAGCTCGACCGTTGTCACGCGCTGGAGTCGCATTCGGACGCGGTCCAGCGCTATTACCCGCGCTGGTATCGCGGCCAGAAGCTCGGGTAGGACGGTCTGCCCTGGTTCATTACGTTTTGCAACCCTAACTCAAGCAAGGAAAGCGCATGAAAATTCACGAATATCAGGGCAAGGAACTCCTGAAGAAATTCGGCGTTGTCGTTCCGCGCGGGGTGTTCTGTCAGTCCGTCGATGACGCGGTCAAGGCAGCCGAATCCCTGGGTGGCAAGGTCTGGGTGGTCAAGGCCCAGATTCACGCGGGCGGTCGTGGCAAGGGCGGCGGCGTCAAGGTGGCCAAGTCGCTTGACGAGGTTCGCCAGTATGCCGGTCAGATCCTCGGCATGCAGCTGGTCACTCACCAGACCGGCCCGGTGGGCCAGAAGGTCCGCCGGTTGCTGATCGAGGAGGGTGCAGACATCCGCAAGGAGTATTACGTCGCTGCGCTGACCGACCGGACGACGCAGAAGGTGGCCATGATGGCTTCTTCCGAAGGCGGCATGGATATCGAGGAGGTTGCCCACAAGACTCCCGAGAAGATCCTCAAGGTCTTCATTGACCCTGAGGACGGCCTGACCGACGAGCAGGCGGCCACTCTCGCCAAAGGCATTGGTGTTCCGGCCGAGTCGGTTGACCGCGCCGTCGCGGCGCTGAAAGGCCTCTACAAGTGCTACATGGAAACCGACGCCTCGCTGGCGGAAATCAATCCGCTGATCCTTGAGGGCAACGGCAACATCAAGGCCATCGACGCCAAATTCAACTTCGATTCCAACTCGCTCTATCGGCAACCGGAGATCGTCGCCTACCGCGACCTCGACGAGGAGGATCCGGACGAACTGGAAGCCTCGAAGTTTGACCTCTCCTACATCTCGCTCGACGGTAACATCGGCTGCCTGGTGAACGGCGCCGGACTGGCCATGGCGACGATGGATACGATCAAGCTGTTTGGCGCCGAGCCGGCCAACTTCCTCGACGTCGGCGGTGGTGCAACAACCGAAAAAGTCACCGAAGCCTTCCAGATCATGCTCAGAAATCCCAAGGTCAAGGGCATTCTGGTCAATATCTTCGGCGGCATCATGCGCTGCGACACGATCGCCACCGGCGTCGTCGAAGCTGCCCGCACAACCCATCTCGCCGTGCCGCTGGTCGTCCGCATGAAGGGAACCAACGAGGATATCGGCAAGAAGATCCTCAGCGATTCCGGTTTGCCGATCATCACTGCCGATTCAATGGCTGAAGCCGCCACCAAGATCGTTGCTGCGGTCAGTTAAGGAGCCACCATGTCGATTCTGATTAACAAAGATACCAAGATCATCACCCAGGGCATCACCGGCAAGACCGGTCAGTTCCATACCGAGAAGTGCCAGGAATACGCCAACGGCAAGAACTGCTTTGTCGCCGGCGTAAACCCCAAGAAGGCCGGCGAGAGCATTTTCGGCATTCCGATCTATGGTTCGGTCAAGGAAGCTGCCGCACAGACCGGCGCCACCGTCTCGGTGATCTACGTGCCGCCGCCGGGTGCTGCCGCTGCGATCTGGGAAGCGGTCGAAGCCGACCTCGACTTGGTCGTCTGCATTACCGAAGGCATTCCGGTGCGCGACATGCTGATCGTGCGCAACAAGATGCTGCGGAAAGAAGCCGCAGGCGGCAAGAAGACCTTGCTGCTCGGCCCGAACTGTCCCGGCTTGATCACCCCGGAAGAAGTGAAGATCGGCATCATGCCCGGTCACATTCACCGCAAGGGACGCATCGGCGTCGTCTCGCGTTCGGGCACGCTGACCTACGAAGCGGTCGGTCAGTTGACCGAAATCGGTCTCGGCCAATCGTCGGCGGTTGGTACCGGCGGTGACCCGATCAACGGCTTGAAGCACATCGATATCATGCGCCTGTTCAACGACGACCCGGAGACCGATGCGGTCATCATGATCGGCGAGATCGGCGGTCCTGACGAGGCCGACGCTGCTGTCTGGTGCAAGGCCAACATGAAGAAGCCGATCGTTGGTTTCATCGCCGGCGTCACCGCTCCGGCAGGCAAGCGCATGGGTCACGCCGGTGCGCTAATCTCGGGGGGGGCCGACACGGCCGATGCCAAACTCGCGATCATGGAGGAGTGTGGCTTCACGGTGACGCGCGATCCTTCGGAAATGGGCAAGCTGATCAAGGCGCTGATCTAGCGCCAGTGTTACTGGCTTGAACCCCGGAAAAAAGGCAGACTGCGGTCTGCCTTTTTTTTTGTCTGTGATGCGGCGTTCTTGCGTCTGGAATTGCCCGTGCTCGATGGTCGGCATATGCCGGGTGAGGCAGCGACGGATTACGACGTCAGCTCTGCGTCCAGCGCCGCGATACCGGTTGCACCGGCGGCCAGCACCATCACCGACGCCACCTGTCAAGAGCTTGTCCGGGCCAGCGTGCCTCCTCGGAACGCCTGTTCCACCTCTTCCTATTCCCTGCCCACCGACAGCACCGGATGCGTTTCGCTCTCCGAGACGAGTACGGTCATCAGGTTGGTCACCAGCTTGACGCGGGCTTCTGAGGACAGCTCGACGACACCCTCTGCTTCCAGTTGCTCGATGGCCAGCTTGACCATGCCGACCGCTCCGTCGACGATTCTGGCGCGGGCGGCGACCACCGCTTCCGCCTGCTGCCGACGCAGCATGGCACTGGCGATTTCCGGCGCGTAGGCGAGGTGGGAGATGCGCGCTTCGACGACCTCGAGTCCGGCAAGTACGACGTGTTCCTGGATCCGCGTCGCGAGCAGTTCGGCTACCGCTTCCATATCACCCCGCAGCGAGTTCCTGCCATTCGCATCGCCGTCGTACCAGCGTGCGCTGACCACTGAACGGACCGCCGACTCGCTCTGGATGACGATATAGCTGCCGTAATCCTCGACATCGAAGGCAGCGCGGGCCGTGTCGTCGACGCGCCAGACGACGACGGCCGCCACTTCCACCGGGTTTCCGGCACGGTCATTGACCTTTAGCGTGGGGGTGTTCAGGTTGTTGGCGCGCAGCGACATTTTCTGCCGCAGGAAGAAGGGATTGACCCAGTAAAAGCCATCCTTGCGCAGCGTGCCAGCATAGCGGCCGAAGAAGGTGAAGATGGCGGCGATGTTCGGCTGCAGGATGCCGAAGCCCTTGGCGAGAAAGATCAGCAGCGGAACGGCGAGGAGGTGGAGCAGCGAAGGCTGCGTCGGAAACGGCAGTGCAATGCCGAGTACGTTCCATGCCGCAAGACCGATGAACGGCCAAGCTGTCCACACCAGCAGGGCGAACCACAGGGGCAAGGCAAGCCAGCCGGAAACGCTGAGTGCCTGCTTTTCTTCGGCGATTTCACGCATTGGAAACTCCTCGTTGGGGTTGCATGCCGAGTAATTGTAGCCGCTAGCGGATGCCCGTAGGCGCGTTCCCGATGACAAACCCGCCCGGGGCCTGGAATGCTCGCCAGAAGACGGCGTGATGGCGTCTGGCCAACGGTGGTCGCGCCAGACGCTTATTCAGTCTGTTCGCCTGGCGCGGCGCACTCACCCGGACTTGGCAGCCCGCCACGTGCCCGGCATGGATCGTCACTGGATGGCGCCCACGAAGGCCTCGATGGTTGTCCGGGCCTCCTGCAGATGACACAGGCAGTGGTCCCAGTGCCCTGGACCCAGGTCGAGGGCGGCGAGCAGGGCGATCCGCTCGGCGTGATGTTCCACCGGCGTGTAGGGGCTGAGCGCTACATACGCCGCCTGATCGGCAAGACCGATCAGTGTGCAGAACAAGCGCTCGTCACCCGCGTCAGCCGGGTTGTGATGGTGGGCGATGGCCGCCACGTGCCTTGCCGGCAGATCCCAGCGCTCGGCCACCATCTGGCCCACTTCAGGATGGGTGAACTCGAAAAGCGTACGCTCGGCTTGGAGGCTGGTCATCGCCGATCCTCGTTTCAGTTCGAGGACGTGCTGGTAACTGGCTTCTGCCTGGACGGCAAATATGAGCTTGCCGATATCGTGCAGGAGGCCAGCCATGAAGGCCTCGTCTGCCGAACAGTTGACGCGTGTGGACAGGAAGCGTGCCGCGGTTGCGACGGCGATCGAGTGCTGCCAGAACTCGACCAGGCTGAGCCGCTTGGTGCGGAAGGCGTCGAAGGCGCCGACCGAGATCAGCATCCCCTGCACGTTGGTGAAGCCGAGGACGCGAACGGCTTCGGCAATCGTGCCGACGCGGCGGGAAAAGCCGAAGAATGCCGAGTTGGCGACGCGCAGTATCTTGGCCGAGATTGCCGGATCGTGGACAATCACCCGCTCCACTGCCCTGGCGTCGCTGTTGGGATCCTGCATCACCTTGAGTGCCTGCATGACGATCGTCGGCAAGGTCGGCACTTCGTAGACGTCGATCGGCCTCAAGCGGGCCACCGGTTCTGCCGTCAGCTTGTTCCCGGCCGAGCTGTCCGTGACGTCGAGCAGGCTCGACGAAAGTCCCGGATGGACCAGCTGGAAGACATGGACCGGCTGCGGCAGGTCGCGCAGGCGCAGCATGCCGGTATCGCGCAGGCTGGTGCCGTCGGGCAGGGACTCGCGGACCAGCGCTTCGGTCGTTGAAGTGAGCAGTGTCTGCCCGCCATGCGTCACCGCCAGCAGACGGGCAACGCGGTTGACCGTTGTGCCGAAGTAGTCGCCGCCACTCAGATACGCCGGGCCGGTGTGCAGCGCGACGCGCACCCGCAGCTGGGTGCGCGTCGGCCATTTCTCGGTGCCAAGGCGGGTCTGAATCTGGCAGGCTGCCTGCAGCGCGCAGGCAGCGTCCTCGAAGGTGACGCAGAAAGCGTCGCCGACGGTCTTGAAGACGCAGCCACCGTGGCGCTCGATCGCCGAGGAGAGCAGGACGTTGTGGCGCTGCAGGGCAACACGCATGGCCTGAGACTCGCTCTCCCACAGGCTGGTCGAGCCTTCGATGTCGGTGAACAGGAAGGTGGCGGTGATCAGCGATGCATCGCCCAAACTCAGTTCTGCCAGTCCCATTCGTCTCGCGCGCTCGTCACCGTGGAATCATGATTATCTTCCGCCACTGCTCGATCCCGGGGCGGCGGGGAAGGGGGAGTGAGATCATACCCACGGGAGTATCGAGGCTTCTGGCGGTTGTAGTCAATCTCTGCGAAGTGAGCCCTGGTTCGGGAACGAGCGTCGCCGTCCGCTGTCATCTGATTACCCGCGCGAGTCATGCGCATCTGTCTGGAGGTCCGGCATGCCCGCTTCACCGTTCAACACCCTCGCACGCCTGACGCCGCCAGGTCAGCCTGAGGCACTCTTCTATTCCTTGCCGGCCCTGGCGGCCGCCGACATAGGCAATATCGCTCGCTTGCCGGTGTCCCTGCGCATCGTTCTCGAAGCCCTGCTGCGTCACTGTGATGGACAGCGGGTCAGCGAGCGGCACATCCGCGAGCTTGCCGCGTGGCGGCCGCAGGCGTCGCGCAGCGCCGAGATTCCCATGGTCGTCGCGCGCGTCGTGCTACAGGATTTCACCGGTGTGCCACTGCTTTGCGATCTGGCGGCAATGCGTCATGTGGCGCAGGCACGCGGGTTCGATCCGCGGCGCATCGAGCCGCTGGTGCCCGTGGACCTGGTCGTTGACCACTCGGTACAGGTCGACTTTTACGGTACACCACAGGCCTTGCAGCAGAACATGAGCCGCGAGTTCGAACGTAACCGCGAGCGCTACCAGTTCATGAAATGGGGCATGCAGGCGTTTGACACCTTCCGCGTCGTGCCGCCGGGTGTCGGCATCGTCCATCAGGTCAATCTCGAGCATCTGTTCCACGGCGTGCGTCAGCAGGAGACTCCGGCTGGGCGCTTGTGTTTCCCGGACACGCTGGTTGGTACCGACTCGCACACCACGATGATCAACGCCCTTGGCGTGGTCGGCTGGGGGGTGGGCGGCATCGAAGCGGAAGCGGCGATGCTCGGTCAGCCGGTCTATTTCCTGACGCCCGACGTGGTCGGCGTCGAACTCAGTGGCCGTTTGTGCGAGGGCGTCACCGCCACCGACCTGGTGCTGACGGTGACCGAGTTGTTGCGGCGCGAAAAGGTGGTGGGCACCTTTGTCGAGTATTTTGGCGAAGGTGCGACCACGCTGTCGGTGACTGACCGCGCGACACTGGCCAACATGGCACCGGAATACGGTGCGACGATGGGCTTTTTCCCGGTCGATGAGAAAACGGTCAGCTACATGCGAAGCACGGGCCGCAGTGAAGCGGACTGCGGGCTGTTCGAAGCCTATTTCAGCGCCCAGGGGTTGTTCGGCATTCCACGGGCGGGCGAGATCGACTACTCGCGCATCGTACGCCTCGATTTGTCGACCATCGTTCCCTCGCTGGCCGGTCCCAAACGACCACAGGATCGCATTGCCTTGCCCGAGATGGCGAGTCGCTTCAATGGCCTGCTCAGCGCGCCCGAATCGGCCGATGGCTTCGGCCGTCCGCCCGAGACCCTGGGGCAACGTTATCCGACCGACCGGCCGGGGATCGACCTCGGCCACGGCGACGTGCTGATCGCGGCTATCACTTCATGCACCAATACCAGCAATCCGGCGGTGATGATCGCGGCCGGATTGCTGGCGAAGAAGGCGGTAGCCAGGGGACTGCACGTGCGGCCGCACATCAAGACCTCGCTCGCTCCCGGCTCGCGGGTGGTGACCGATTATCTGGACAAGGCGGGGCTGCTGGCGCCGCTCGCCGAACTCGGCTTCGCGCTGGCCGGCTATGGCTGCGCGACCTGCATTGGCAATGCCGGCGACCTTGATCCGGCGTTCAACCAGGCGATCGCCGAGCAGCAGTTGATCGCCGCTGCCGTGCTCTCGGGTAACCGTAATTTCGAAGCGCGCATCCATCCCAGCCTGCGGGCGAATTACCTCGCTTCCCCGCCACTGGTGGTCGCCTTTGCGATTGCCGGCAGGGTCAATATCGACCTCGACAGCGAGCCGCTGGGTCGTGGTGGCGACGGTCAGCCGGTCTATCTGCGCGACGTCTGGCCGACCTCGGACGAAATCGACGCGGTCCTGCCGTTCGCGCTCGACCCGGAGACGTTCCGCCGGCGCTACGCGGACGTGACCGTCGACCAGGATCTCTGGAAAGCCATTCCTGCTCCCGCCGGAGAGGTCTACGACTGGCCACTCTCGACCTACATCGCCCGGCCGCCGTTCTTCGAACTGGCGGAACAGGCGGCCGGCGACATCCGCGGCGCCCGCGCCCTGCTGATCCTCGGCGACTCGGTGACGACCGATCACATCTCGCCGGCCGGATCCTTCGGCGAGTCGACGCCGGCCGGCTGTTGGCTCAGGGAGCAGGGCGTTGCCCGTGCCGATTTCAACTCCTACGGCGCGCGCCGCGGCCATCACGAGGTGATGATGCGCGGTACCTTTGCCAACGTGCGCATTCGCAACCTGATGCTGGCGGTCGATGCGGCAGGGCGTCGGCCGGAAGGCGGCTATACGCTTCTCGATGGCCAACCGACGACCGTCTTCGCGGCCGCGATGACCTACGTCGAGCGCGGCACGCCGACCATCGTCATTGCCGGCGAGGAATACGGCACCGGATCCTCGCGTGACTGGGCGGCGAAGGGAACGCGTCTGCTTGGCGTTCGGGCGGTCGTCGCGCGCAGTTACGAAAGGATCCACCGTGCCAATCTGGTCGGCATGGGGGTGCTGCCGCTGCAGTTCATGGATGACGACTCTGCGACTTCGCTTGGCCTGCGTGGTGACGAGTGCTTCGACATCCTCGGCCTCGGTAGCGGCCTGTCGCCGATGCAGACCCTGACGCTGGTGATCAAGCGGAGCGATGGACAGCGACTCGAGCGTAAGGTGTTGTGCCGCATCGATACGCCGATCGAGGTTCAGTACTACCGGTCAGGGGGTATACTGCCCTACGTGCTGGGCGAACTGCTTGGCGAGCAGCGGCAGCAGTGACCGAAGGCAACTGCGACAAGGCGAAACGTGGGCGCACGGCCTCTGCAGCGAAGCAGGCGGTCGATCAGGAGTGTGCGAACTCGCTTCGGGTCTGAGGGGCCGTTGCATCGTGGGCGGACCGTACCTTTGTCAGGCCATCGCGGGAGGGCATCGTCGCAGGTTCCGACACCTGGCCTTCGCGCGCATGGTGGACGCGCAAGCGGTCCTTGTATGTGGTCAGCAGCGCGAGACTTTTCTCGAGATATTCCTGCGACGAAAGCTGGTCGCCGGCATAGCGATGGAGGAGCGTCAGCCAACGCCTGTGGATGGCACAAGGTGTGTGCCGGTCGCCGCCTGACAGAGGGCAGTCCGGGCAGCGCGAACTCGCCAGGACGTCAATCGCCGCCTGTTTCTGCCACTGCCGGCGATACTGTCTGGCGTTGGCCTCGATCCACACCAGTGCCTGCGCTTCCCGCTCGGCCACCGGGAAGCGATCGATGTACGCTTCGATTGCCGCCAGTTGCTGGCGAAAGAACAGCTCATCCGACAGCTCCGAAGCTGCCGCGCCACCCACAAAACGGGCGATCAGCGCAAGAGTCGGGTCATCAACGATGTACATCTGGTTCCAGCGAGGGCGCGGGTAGGCACGTATTACCAGTGACCACTATAGCAGAATTTGCTGCGCTGCAACACAACTTGTTGGCGCGCGATGCGAACTCGGGCAGTCGTCCTGTCTCACCGGCGGGAAGCTGTCTGCGATCGCCCGGGATAGCCACCGGCAGGAGCGGCAACGAAGGGCTGTAATCTGCCCTGGCGGCTGCTCGGCACGGGTCCGGGCCGATGGCGACCCCTTGGCGACTGCCGCCGGCCGTATTACTATCGCTGACGATGTCGCCGTCCCTTGTTGCCTGACCGAGTCCCTGTGCTTGCGCTTGCCCGCGGACAGGGGCGCTATGGCGGGATACCCCCAGTCGGGCGTCAGTATCTGCCCTGTCTGGCGGGCTGGCCGGCGAACAGGCTCGGGCGTGCTGGTGCTCGGAGCAGTCCTGCGCCAGTTTCTGGCGCAGAACGGTCGAGATTGATTATCTGGAGGAAGTTCTCATGTTGATGCGTGCTGATCGTTCGGTATTGTTGCTGGTGGACCTGCAGGAGCGTCTTCAGCCAGCAATCCATGACGCGCCGCTGGTGCTTGAAGCCAGCATCTGGCTGACCAGGGTTGCGCAGCGGCTGGAGATTCCGGTGATCTGCACGGAGCAGTATCCGAAAGGCCTGGGGTTGACGATGTCTCCCTTGCGGGACTTGCTGCCGGATGAGTGCATCGTTGAGAAAATCTGTTTTTCGGCGGTTCCCGAGGAAGTGCTGTTTCAGGCGCCCGGAGGCGACCGCGCGCAGTTCATCGTCGCTGGTACCGAAGCCCATGTCTGCGTTCAGCAGACGGTACTGGACCTGCTTGCCGCAGGCCGCCGCGTTTTTGTCGTTGAGGAGGCTGTCGGCTCACGGCGAAGTGGCGACAAGGCGCTGGCTCTGGAGCGCATGCGGGGCCACGGTGCCGATATCGTTTCGCGCGAGATGGTGGTTTTCGAGTGGTTGCGACAGGCCGGCAGCGACCTGTTTCGCGAGATCAGTCGCGACTTCATCCGCTGAGTAGAGCCGCTGCAATGGGTCGAGGCGCGATGAGCCCGTTCAAGAAGCATCAGGACTGACTTCCGCCCCGCTGATCCCGAACACCTGTTGGCGGATGCGGAACAACTCGTCGCGCGCCGCGGCCGCCTTCTCGAATTCGAGGTTCCGGGCGTACTCGAGCATTTCTTTCTCCAGTCGTCGCAGTTCTCGCGCCAGCTGTTTTTCGCTCATTGCTTCGTAGTGGGCCTGCTGTTGCGCGGCCTTGAGTTCGCGCTGGGCAGTTTCCGAATCGTACACCCCGTCAATGATGTCGGTGATACGCTTGCTGACGCCCTTGGGGACTATGCCATTCGCCTCGTTGAAAGCGAGTTGCTTGAGCCGTCTTCGCTCGGTTTCGGCGATCGCGCGCTGCATCGAACCGGTCACCCGGTCGGCGTAGAGGATGGCGGTGCCGTGGAGATGGCGGGCAGCGCGACCAATGGTCTGGATCAGCGAGCGCTCGGAACGGAGGAAACCCTCCTTGTCGGCGTCGAGAATTGCCACCAGCGAGACTTCCGGAATGTCGAGGCCTTCACGCAGCAGGTTGATGCCGACCAGCACGTCGAACTTGCCAAGGCGCAGATCGCGAATGATCTCGACGCGCTCGACCGTGTCGATGTCGGAATGCAGGTAGCGCACCCGGATCTCGTGTTCGCCGAGGTAGTCGGTGAGATCCTCGGCCATTCGCTTGGTCAGCGTGGTCACCAGGATCCGCTCCGCAACCGCGGTGCGCAGCCGGATTTCCGACAGCAGGTCGTCGACCTGTGTCGCGGCGGGACGGACGATGAGGACCGGGTCTACCAGACCGGTCGGACGCACGAGCTGCTCGACCACCTGTCCCTGGTGCGCCGCTTCGTAGTCGGCCGGGGTGGCCGAAACGAAAATGGTTTGCCGCATCAGCGCCTCGAACTCCTCGAATTTCAGCGGTCGGTTATCGAGTGCCGAGGGTAGACGGAAGCCGTAGTCGACCAGGTTCTCCTTGCGTGAGCGATCGCCCTTGTACATGCCGCCGACCTGCGAAACCGAGACGTGCGACTCGTCGATGAACATCAGGGCATCCGCCGCCAGGTAGTCGATCAGGGTCGGCGGTGGTTCACCCATCTGGCGCCCGGAGAGGTGCCGGGAGTAGTTCTCGATGCCCTTGCAGAAACCGAGTTGGTCGAGCATTTCGAGATCGAAGCGGGTGCGCTGCTCGATGCGCTGCGCCTCGACCAGGCGGTTCTCGCGATGGAAGAAAGCGATACGCTCGGTGAGTTCGAGCTTGATCGCCTCGATCGCTCGCAGGACCGTCGCCCGCGGGGTGACGTAGTGCGATGACGGGAAAACGGTGAAACGCAGCAGGCGGCCCTGCAGGTGACCAGTCAGCGGGTCGAAAAGCTGCAGGCCTTCGATCTCGTCGTCGAACAGCGAGATCCGGATGGCCTGTTCGGCATGCTCGGCGGGAAAGACATCGATCACGTCGCCGCGAACGCGAAAGGTACCGCGCTGGAAGTCGGTCTCATTGCGTTCGTACTGCATGTCAGTCAGCCGCTTGATGACCTCGCGCTGACCGATGCGGTCGCCAACGCGCATGGTGAGGATCATCTTTTGATACTCGTCGCGGTCACCAAGCCCGTAGATGCACGAGACGGTGGCGACGATCACGCAATCCCGACGTTCGAGCAGGCTCTTGGTGGCCGAGAGCCGCATCTGCTCGATATGTTCGTTGATCGACGAGTCTTTTTCGATGAACAGGTCGCGCGCCGGTACATAGGCCTCCGGTTGGTAATAGTCATAATAGGAGACAAAATACTCGACGGCGTTGTCAGGGAAGAACTCCCGGAACTCGGCGTAGAGCTGCGCCGCCAGCGTCTTGTTGGGGGCCAGGACCAGCGCTGGACGGCCGGTGCGTGCGATGACGTTGGCCATGGTATAGGTCTTTCCCGAGCCGGTGACACCGAGCAGCGTCTGGAACGAAAGTCCATCCTGCAGCCCCTCAACCAGCTGGGCAATCGCGGCTGGCTGATCACCGGCCGGCAGGAAGGGCTGGTAGAGGCGAAACGGGCTGCCTTCAAAGGTCACGAAGGGCGGCTTGTGGGGGGAATGCGGGCGATCGACCATGCTAGAATTCTACGTTGTTTTGCCACCGGCAGCCGTCGGCAGCGGCAGCGGACCGTTTTCCCCGGCAAGCTCGAGCCGATGCCGGGGGAGGCCGCTTCAGACCCGGGCTGCCTCGCCGGTCTGGCCAAACGCATCCTGTCCACTATCCACTTAGGAAACACCCATGACCGCTTCGATCTTTGCTGCCGTGGAAATGGCTCCACGCGATCCAATCCTTGGCCTGACGGAGTCATTCAACGCCGACGCACGTTCCAGCAAGGTCAACCTCGGGGTTGGCGTTTACTTTGATGACCACGGCAAGCTTCCCTTGCTGGCCGCAGTCAAGCTGGCCGAGAAGGCTCGCCTGGAAGCCATGCCGCCGCGGGGGTATCAGCCGATCGACGGCCTGCCCGCCTACAACCAGGCGGTACAGAAGCTGCTCTTTGGTGAGCAGTCGGAGTTGCTCGAAGAAGGTCGCGTGCTCACCGTCGAGGCGCTGGGGGGAACCGGCGCGCTCAAGGTTGGCGCCGATTACCTCAGGCGGCTGCTGCCCGGCGCGACGGTTTTCATCAGTGATCCGAGCTGGGAGAACCACCGCGCGCTGTTCGAGAACGCAGGCTTCTGCGTCGACACCTATTCCTACTACGATGCGACGACGCGCGGGGTCAATTTCGAAGGCATGAAGCGCGGTCTCAATGCCCTGCCGGCGGGTTCCATCGTCGTTCTCCATGCCTGCTGCCACAATCCGACCGGCGCCGATCTGGATGCGGCCCAGTGGCGCGAGGTGATTGACACGATCAGCGCGCGTGGGCTCGTGGCCTTCATCGACATCGCCTATCAGGGTTTTGCCGATGGCATCGGCGAGGATGCGCTGGCGGTCAAGCTGTTTGCCGCTTCCGGTCTGCAGTTCCTGGTGGCCAGCTCGTTTTCAAAGTCGTTCTCGCTTTACGGCGAGCGGGTTGGCGCGCTGTCGGTGGTCACCGCCAGTCGGGAGGAATCGGCACGCGTCCTGTCGCAGATCAAGCGCCTAGTCCGGACCAACTACTCGAATCCGCCGACGCACGGCGGAGCCGTGGTGGCGGCGGTCCTCTCCAGCCCGGAGCTGCGCCAGATGTGGGAAGACGAGCTGGGCGAAATGCGCCAGCGGATCCGCGCCGTGCGCGTCAGCCTGGTCGACAAGCTGAAGGGCAGGGGCGTCCGCCAGGACTTTTCCTTCGTCACCAGGCAGCGGGGCATGTTCTCGTACACTGGACTGAACGTCGAGCAGGTCGACCGTCTGCGTGACGAGTTCGGCATCTACGCCGTTAACACCGGTCGCATCTGTCTGGCGGCACTGAATACGCGCAATATCGACTACGTGGCAGATGCCATCGTGGCGGTTCTCTAGCAGCAAATGGCGCTTGGGGAAGCCCTGCCCGGGGCGGCCCCGGGCTTGGGTGTGCCCCCTTGCTGGCCAGCGCGGCCCGTGGCAGCTGGTGGCTGCGGGCCGTGACGGCAGCTATGTCGCGGGCGCGCTGCGGCTGGCGCTGATCAGTGGCCTGCCGTTTGCGTCAGCGGAGACTTGAGCGGTCCGCTGATCAGGATCGGCATCGCCGTGTGGTCCGCCCGTCCGCGCATCTGGACGTCCATTCTGCCTCGCAACTGCAGGTCGCGGCTGACCTCGATCTGCCCGGATGAGTGCATCAAGCCGGCATTCAAGACCAGTCGGGAAAACCGCCAGGCGCCTGGTGTCAGGCTGATCACGCCAGACAACTCTTCGAAGCGGGTCCGGCCACCGAGCGTCAAGGGTGCAGCCGAAACCCGCCGCACCGCCTCAGGAAGGTCGATACCGCCCAGGCTGCCACGCTGTATCGTGAAGTCCCCCGTGGCCTGGAGAGCAGGGAGCATGACTGACCAACTGTCGGCACTGGCGGAGAATTTCAGCTTGCCCCGGGCCTCGCCTTCGAACTGGCGACCAATTCCCAAGGCTTCCCCGAATCTGGTGACGTTGATCCGCTCGAAGGAAATCTCTCCCGCCATTGTCGGGCGTTCGCTGCCGCGCAAGACGGTCGTACCGCGCACCAACCCATCAAATATTCGTGACTCCACGGAGTTGATCACGAAATCAGGGCCGGATATCTCCCCCTTCAGATCCAGGGAGTCGAAGACATAGGGTGACTCCTGGGCCGGTCGCCAGCCGAGACCCTCCAGCTGGACCGCGACCCCGCTCGTCGTCGGTCTGAGCTGCACGCTCAGCTTCCCATCTGCCGAGCGCAGGGATGCCGCCTCCAGCCGCCGTTCGCCAGAGAGTTCAAGGTCACCGCTCATACCAGCGATTCGCAGCCCAGCGAACGACAACTCCGCATTGACCACCGAGACGTGCAGGACGCCAGCAGTAGCGGACGGGCGGGCGGCGGACTGAAGCATGCGCGATAGACTCGCCATGGTTTCTGCCGACAGGCTGATTTCGCTCAACTCGGCCTCGCGGAAGATCACTTTCGGCGACAGCAGCGTCCCGATTACCGGCTGCAGGCGGAGCGCCGGGATCTCCATCGCATCGCTGTCAGCCTCATCCCCGAAGCGAACACTGTCGAGCAGCAAGCCTGGCCTGGGGTAGACACTGACGCGCATTGCGCCCACTTTGGCGGTTCGCCCTGTGCTTTGCGCCAAGACCGCTTCCACTTCGGGCAGGTAGCGGGTATAGGGAAACAATAGCACCGCGAGCGCCAGGATCGCCGCGAAGAGCAACAGGCCCAGCAGCAGGCCCATCGGCCAAGTCAGGTCAAGGCGCTGTCCGCCACGTCTTCTGAACTTCGGTTTCGCCAGCTCTTCAGCAGGGCTGCGCCTGGCGAGTGCTTTCAGGCGCTCAAGAAGGGACGGCTTCCGATGTGGCGTGTCGGCTGGCAGTGGTGTCGATGATTCGGAGGCAGCTTTTGGCAGAAAGACCGTACCGTAGTCCGAAGCCGTTGCCGTAGGCGCAGGTGTCAGTGTTGTCGGCGCGAGCGTGCTCGGCGTCAAGGTGCTTGGCGTGAGCGAGGGCCTGCTTTGGCGACTTTCCGGGAAAGGAATGATCCGCGTGACCTGGCTGCGAGAAAACGCCGATTCGGCTGGTAGCGATTCGGCCTTGTGGCCAAACGTGGAGAATTCGGAGGCCGGCTCCAGAGTGGCGGTCTTCGTGCCATTGGCGGCATTCCTCGCGTGACGCCAGACAGAGTCCTTTTCCACTCGTCGCTCGATGAAGCCATCACTTTCCAGCTCGAGCAACGCATTCTGGGTAATCTGTGCATTACCGGTCTTGTCGCACAATTCGGTTACGGTGGCGTTCCCGTCGACAAGAATGAGGACCATCCGGATGTTTCTCTGGACGACCCGCGTTCGCTGCAACATGGCTTCCTCGCCGGAAGCAGTCCTTGCGAAAACCAGATGCGGGTCTATCAGATCAGGGTCCATTTTTTTTCGCGGGGCCGTGGCGTCAAGGAATGGTGGTCTTCAGTGTTGGGCAAGATCGAATTGTGCTCCTTGTTGAGATCAGGGGAAAGTCAGTGAGGTCAACCGATCGCTGTGACATCCCTATTATGCACTCCAAAATGCATTGCGCGCTGCGTGGGTGAAAGGCTGCCGTTGGTGCGGCAAACGCTGCCGGCAGCTCTGAGCAGGAAGGACGAGGCTGAGCGTAGAATAGGGTTGCCAGGCGAGTCACTGGTGCGACTCTCAAGGAGACCCTGCATGCGCATCAAGAAGGCATCACTATTGCTGTGGATTGCCCTCCTGAGCGGCTGTGCCGCGCTTACCCGCCATACGCTTGACGAGCAGTTCGGCCGTCCGGACCCCGCGCGCTTCGATACCCCGCGTGCTCCCGGTTCCGGGATCTCCTACCGCGCCGACGTGCAGCCAATTCTTGAGCGGCGATGCGTGGTTTGCCATGCCTGCTATGATGCCCCTTGCCAACTGAAGCTGGGTGCCTGGGAGGGAATCGCCCGTGGTGCCAGCAGGGAGCTGGTTTACGACGGAGAACGGATCGGCGAAGCGCCGCCCTCCCGTCTGTTCACGGATGCGCAGAAGGCGTCGGAATGGCGCAGCAAGGGTTTCTTCCCGGTCCTCAACGAACGCGAGCAGGCGCCGGCGGCGAATCTTGCCGCGAGCGTCATGTACCGTGCGCTGCAACTCAAGCAGAGCCATCCTTTGCCCGAGACAGCCATTCTTCCCGGGACTTTCGATTTCTCGCTCGACCGCGAGCAACAGTGTCCGCGCATCGAGGAGTATGACACGTTCGAACGTAAGAACCCCCTGTGGGGAATGCCCTTCGGTTTACCCGGACTGAGCTCTGCCGAGTTCGGTATGCTGAGTCGCTGGCTCGAAAGTGGCGCGCCGTTCGCAGGACTGCCGCCCTTGCCGGTGCAGGTCGACAAGCAGGTGGGCGAGTGGGAAGCTTTTCTCAACGGCAACTCGCTGAAGCAACGCCTGGTCAGCCGCTATATCTTCGAGCACCTGTTCCTCGCGCACCTTTATTTCGATAGCGACCCGCAGCATCATTTCTTTCGTCTGGTCAGGTCGAGTACGCCGCCGGGTCAGCCGATCGACTTGGTTGTCAGCAGGCGACCCTATGACGACCCAGGTGTCGAGCGCGTCTACTATCGCTTGCAGCGTGAACAGGAGGTGGTCGTTGACAAGACGCACATGCCTTATGCGCTTGGACAGAAACGCATGGCGCGCTGGCGCGACCTGTTCCTGAAGCAGGATTACGTGGTTGACCAGTTGCCATCGTACGCGCTGGAAATTTCCTCGAATCCCTTCATTGCCTTTCGCGCCCTGCCGGTCGAGGCACGCTACCAGTTCATGCTCGACGAAGCCGAGTTCACCATCATGGGCTTCATCAAGGGGCCGGTCTGTCGCGGTCAGGTGGCGCTGAACGTGATCGAGGATCAGTTCTGGGTTTTTTTCCAGGCCAACACCGACCATGAGGAGGAGCAGATCGGCAGGTTTCTTGAACGTGAAGCCAGCCTCCTGCAACTCCCGGCAGAACTGGGAAGTGACGCCGGCATCATCGGGCCATGGCGCGAGTACGCGAAACGCGAAGCGAGGTATCTGCAGGACAAGTCCGATTTTCTGACGCGACTGGCTCTCACCAGGAACCCACCCCAGCTGGCGTCGATCTGGAACGGCGAGGGTCATAACCCGAACGCAGCGCTGACGGTATTCCGGCACTTCGACAGCGCGTCGGTGGTGAAGGGACTGGTCGGTGATCCGCCGAAGACCGCCTGGGTGATCGGCTACGCGTTGCTTGAGCGGATCCACTACCTGCTGGTTGCCGGCTTCGATGTCTATGGAAACGTCGGTCATCAGTTGCTGACGCGCCTTTACATGGACTTCATGCGCATGGAGAGCGAGTTCAATTTCCTCGCGTATCTGCCCCTCGACCGGCGCCTGGCGCTGCGTGACCACTGGTATCGGGGTGCAAGTCAGGAGGTCAAGGATCATGTCTACGGAAAGCTGGCGAGATTTGATGTCGAAACGGGAATCCACTTTCGCACCGAGGAGCCGCAGCAGGAGCTTTACGCCCTGCTCAAGCAACACCTGGCGCCCGTTCTGAACCGCCGTTACGAACTCGCTACCGTGGCCGATGCCGCTTTGCAGGCTGATCTGGCGCTGCTCGCCAGGCTGCGGGGCGAGGCGCTGTCCTGGCTGCCGGAACTGGTTTATCTGCGAGTCGATAACCCGCCACTCCTGCCACGCTACTTCACCCTGTTACGCAACACCGGTCACAGCAATGTCTCCAGCCTGCTGCAGGAGGGGCGAGAGCTGTTACCGGCAGAGAATACCCTGACCGTTGCGCCCGGTTTTATCGGCGCTTATCCAAACGCACTCTACCGGTTGCAGCGCGAGGAGATCCGGTCGCTGGCCAAAGCCATTGGCGAATTGTCCTCGGAAGGCGACTACCGTGTCCTGGCAGACCGCTTCAGCGTTCGCCGCACCGATCCACGGTTCTGGCAGTACAGCGACGAGCTCCAGGATGCTCACCTCAAGCTGGCGCCCGTCACTGCCGGGCTGCTCGACTACAACCGCCTCGAGAACCGTTGATCGCCGATTGCGCCGCGCTGTGGTGAAGCCATCGGCGCGGCGCTATTTTCGGAAGTGAGTACATGGTTGCTGGCCCGCAACCAGTTTTTCGGCCAGGTTTGACCCGCTTTCTGGTTTTCTCGCGTTTACCCGTCATGAACTCCACCTTGAAGGACTGCCATGCACCGTGCTCTCGTCACCAGCCTCGCCAATGCCACGCTGGCCGTTCTCATCTTTTCGTCGGCATTCGCCGATGCTCCGGCGGAGCGTGCGGCAGGGCAGCGGACGCTCCGCGCATTCGCCAGCGAGCAGGAACTCGACGCTCTCTTCAAGCGCTGGGCTAGCGAGGCGCAGCGTCGTCGCGACGAGCAAGGGGCGCGTCGCGCCCAGGCCTCGGAACTGGCGTCGGGCCAGGTCCCGCCTCCACCCGTACCGGCAGCGGCTGCGCCCGCGGCGGCAGCCAAGACAGCCGCGGAGGCAAAAACCGAGTCCGTCACCAACGTTCAGCACGCCGGGGTTGACGAGGGCGGGATTGTCAAGGTGCACGGCGAGCATCTCGTGATCTTGCGGCGGGGGCGCCTGTTTACCGTCCGGGTTGGCGGTAACGAACTGCGACCGGTCTCGGCAATCGATGCTTACGGCAAGGACATCGACCCGCGTGGTGCGTGGTACGACGAGATGCTGATCTCGGGTAACACCATCGTCGTCATCGGTTACAGCTACGCTCGCGGCGGCACCGAGGTCGGCGTGTTCGATGTGTCGAGTGCCGGCCAGCTCGCCTACCGGGCGACCTACCATCTACGTTCCAACGACTACTACTCGTCGCGCAACTACGCGAGCCGGCTGATCGGCAGCAAGCTGATTGTCTATTCGCCGCACGTTCTCAATCCCTGGGGCGACCCCTACGTGGCTTTTCCGGCTATGCGCCACTGGCTGTCTGGGGCGCTACCAGGCGATTTCAAACGCATTGCGCCGGCGACGCGGATTTACCGCAGCGACGATCCCATCGACCCGTTTGCCGGCGTCGCCTTGCACAGCGTGACGGTCTGCGAGCT
This sequence comes from Candidatus Accumulibacter necessarius, assembly GCF_036625085.1. Lineage (NCBI taxonomy): Bacteria > Pseudomonadati > Pseudomonadota > Betaproteobacteria > Candidatus Accumulibacter > Candidatus Accumulibacter necessarius. The sequence goes on from NZ_JAZKUM010000001.1 coordinate 683,899, forward strand.
GGCCACGCCCGAGATGGACTGCCAGAGTACCGCCGTGATGGGTCCGCCAGGGCGTGTCTTCTACGTCTCGCCGAATTCGGTGTTCGTCTGGACCACGCCGATGCGTGGCGGATCACAGGGCACTGCCCCGGCGTCGGCCGTATTTCGCATTCCACTAGACGGCCGGGCGCCGAGCATGCTGAAGACGGTCGGCAGTCCGATCGACCAGTTCTCGTTTCACCAGGACGACAAGGGAATGCTGAACGTACTGCTGCGCGCCAATGGCCGCGGTGAGGGCATGTGGGCAGCTGAAGCCAACGTCGGCGACCTTGCGTTGCTGCGGGTGCCGCTGGCCAGTTTCTCCGATGGCAGTGACAGTGCGCCCATCGACGCCTACCGTCGCCTGCCGATAGCAGCCGGCCATGCGATCCAGAGTCGCTACGTTGGCCCGTTTCTGCTCTATGGGGGCGGAACCGGCTGGCGCTCGCCGCAAACCACGCCCCAATCGCAGGTGTACGCGGTGCGTTATGCGCAGGGCGAGGTCTACGAATTGCCGCTGCGACACTCGGTCGACCGTGTTGAAGCGCTTGGCAGCAACGCGCTGGTCGTTGGCAGCGATGGCAAGGACCTGCAGCTCACCAGCGTCCGGCTCGGGCGTCTGCCGGTAACGGTCGGCCGTTACACGCGGCAGGACGCTGCGCAGGGCGAAACGCGCAGTCATGGCTTCTTCTACAAGGCCGAGAGCGAGTTCGACGGCCTGCTCGGCCTGCCGATCATCGGCGGCGATCAGCCGGGGTCGCACCAGTTGCGCACCGCATCGGCGGCCTTGCTCTATCTGCGCAATCGCAGCCTGTTGCTGAGCGAACTGGGCACCCTCAAGGCGCGCCCGTCAGCGGCTGATCGTAGCGACGGCTGTCGTGCTTCCTGCGTCGATTGGTACGGGAACTCCCGGCCGCTGTTCGTTCGCAAGCGCGTTTTCGCACTGATGGGCTACGAGATCGTCGAGGGCAAGGTCGACCGGACGAGGATCGTCGAGACGCGGCGTGTGAACTTCGCGCCGGCGGTTCTACAGGTAGCGCCCCAATAGCCCGGGCTGGCAGGCAGCAAGGGCCGCTCGACCGCAGGTGCCCGGATCAGGCTGGCTTGTGCTCGTCCCGGCCGCGCGAAGAGATCGGGGAGCCTGGCGCCGGCACGGCAGAGGTCAGCGCGATTCCTTGATCATCCGTCCGAAGGTTGCCTGCACGGGTCGGGCGTTGTGCCGGTAGAGCCGCGCGAAAATCGCCAGTTGCTCGGGCGAGATCTGCTGCGGCTGCTTGAGCACCAGCCAGAGCACGCCTTCGGAGCACGGCGGTGTGGTCAATGAACCCATGTAGGTGTAGTAAGCACGGTCTGCCGGCAGCAACTGCGCGAGGTCGATGCTCAGCTCCGGTGGTGCGACGTACTCGTTCTTCTCCAGTGGCAGATTGTTCCAGACGGTCTGGATCAGCGGATGTTCCATCCCTTTCTCGAGCAGCACGGCGACGACAGCAATGTGCTCATCCTCCGACCTGTGCACCAGGTGTGCCACCATGTCGAAGGACTTGCCGTTCACCCGTTCTTCGGCCGGGCGATGAAAATGGAACTGCCTGAGATCGTAGCGCTTGCCGAGCAGGCTGATGCTGCTGCCACCCACTTCGACTTGTATGGTGTGGCCATTGTCGACGACGCGAAACTCTGAAAGCCGATAGTTGAATTGAATCGGTTCGAGATCAACGCGAAATCCGTCACGAATATCAATCGGCGATTGTCGTTTCCCGGTCGCGCAGGTGGCATATTCCGGCTTCAGCTTTCCCCAGTTGTCAGGACCGGCCTCACCCTCGTAGGACCATTGAAGCTGCCGCTGGATGTTGCCCCCGACTATCGGGTAGTCGCTGCTCGCGGGATGCAGTGTGGTCGTCCGGCGGGCGGCTGGCTCGGTCGCTGCCAATGCCCGCGCTGGCGTGATCGGCTCTCTTGCCGCTCGCCTGGCGGGCGCTGCGGGCTTGGCTTCCGGCCCCGCGTCGGCCTTCTCGATCGCCGGAGTTTGCAGGTTCGCCCGCCTGACGTCCTTCTGGACCAGCGCCTCGTTCGCCTTGCGCAGCTCACCGCTCGCCTCGTTGACCTTGTCGGCGGTCCGGCTGGCCGCCATCGCTGCTTCGCTGCCGGCTTTCGGTCGGCAGACTTCGCGCAGCAGCTTATCATCGAGCATTCCCGACCGCACCGGCATTGGCACCTGCACCTTGACATCTTCTTCGCGGAGCATTTCGCCCTCATCCCTGAAATAACTGCGCTTCAGGGTGCTGTAGCTGCGCGACAGGCAGTCGTAGCGGCTGAGGGCCTGGACGATGCGGTAAGACGAAGATGTTTTTGGGTCGATGATCGGCTTTTCGAGGACGATGCGCCCCAGGGCCACCGTCTTCCCGCTTTCATCTTTTCTGATGCTGCTGCGGTCGACCTCGACCCGCTTGCCCGGTTCGGCGGAAATCACCTGCCAGCCTGCCGATGCCACGGCCGGGCCGAGGACCATGAGGCAGATCGCGAGTAGCCGGAGGTGTGGGTGCATGCAGGGACTCCCGTCGTTCGTTGGACTCATCACCTCGTTCACGGAGAATTGTCGCTGAACTTTAGCCGCAAACCCGATTTCCCGCGCATGGGCGAGAAAGGGTCAGCGGCCGCGTCACTCTGCCACGCGGGCAAAAAAAAGCCCTGGCGGGCTACTTGCTCCGCCAGGGCTCTTGGGTAAAACCGAAGGCTCAGTGGCTGGCGCCGGAAGCACCGAAACCGGTCTGGGCGCGAACGTACTGGTCTTCGAACGCTTCTTTCTCGAGCTTGGACCGGGGTCCGGTGTCGCTCTTGGAGAAGATGTAGGCGAAGATGAAGGCGATCGGCATGGCGAACAGCGCCGGCTGCGTGTAGGGGAACAAGGCAGCCTTGTTGCCCAGCACGTCAACCCACACCGACTTCGAGAAGAGCACGAAGAGCACCGCCGAGATGACGCCGCCGTAGCCACCCCACAACGCACCGCGAGTGGTCAGACCCTTCCAGTACATCGAGAGGATCAGCACCGGGAAGTTGGCGGCCGCAGCCACACCGAAGGCCAGACCGACCATGAAGGCGATGTTCATCTTCTCGAACAGGATGCCGAGGACGATCGCCAGCATGCCCAGACCGATGGTCGCGAAGCGCGAAACGCGAATCTCTTCCTTCTCGGTCGCCTGCCCCTTGCGGATCACGCGCGCATAGATGTCGTGCGAGATCGCCGAAGCGCCGGCCAGCGCCAGACCCGAGACAACCGCCAGGATGGTGGCGAAGGCAACCGCCGCCAGGAAGCCCAGCAGCATGTTGCCGCCGACCGCCTTGGCCAGGTGCATGGCGACCATGTTGCCGCCGCCGATGATCTTGCCACCTACTACGCCGCCTTCGAAAAACTCGGGATTCTGGCCGACGATGATGATTGCGCAGAGGCCCATCAGGAAGATCACGTTGAAGAAGAACCCGACGAAACCGGAGGCATAGAGCACCGATTTGCGTGCTTCCTTGGCGTTGCCGACGGTGAAGAAGCGCATCAGGATGTGCGGCAGACCAGCCGTACCGAACATCAGGCCGAGACCGAGTGAGATTGCCGTGATCGGATCGGCCAGCAGGCTGCCCGGTGCCATCAGTTTCGGGCCAAGCTTGTGCAGCGCCTCGGCCTGGGTCAGCAGTTCGGTCAGCGAAAAGCCGAACTGGGTGTAGGCCAGGATCAGTGTCAGCGTACCGCCGAATAGCAGCATGCAGGCCTTGATGATCTGCACCCAGGTCGTCGCGACCATGCCGCCGAGGGTGACATAGACCATCATCAGGATGCCGACGACGAAGATCGCGATGTTGTAGTCGAGGCCGAAGAGCAGCTTGATCAACTGGCCGGCACCGACCATCTGGGCGATCAGGTAGAAGACGACGACCACCAGCGACGAGATCGCCGCCATCGTCCGTACCTTGCCCTGGTCGAGTCGGTATGAGGTGATGTCGGCAAAGGTGAACCGGCCCAGGTTGCGCAGCCGCTCGGCCATCAGGAAGAGAATGATCGGCCAGCCGGCAAAGAACGCCAGCATGTAGATGTAGGCGTCGTAGCCGGCGGTGTAGGCCATCGCCGTCAGCCCGAGCAGGGTTGCCGCCGACATGTAGTCGCCGGCGATCGCCAGGCCATTCTGGAAACCGGTGATGCCGCCGCCGGCGGTATAGAAGTCGGCAGTGGACTTGGTGCGGCCTGCCGCCCAGTAGGTGATGCCCATGGTCATCGCGACGAAGATCAGGAACATGATGATCGCGTGCCAGTTGGTGGCTTGCTTGGCGCCCGCAGCATCCATGGCCGGCCCGGCAAAAGCCAGGCCGGAGAGGAAGAGCAGGGTGATTGCCGAGGTCAGTCGATGCATCATAGCTTCTCCTTCTGAGCTTCCTTGATCAGCTCGGCAGTCAGGTCATCGAATTCCCCGTTGGCCTTGCGAACGTAGACCACCGTCAGCAGCCAGAAGAAGATGAACAAGCATAACTGGATGGTGTAGCCGATCGGCCACATCGATCCCTCGGCGATCTTCTGGGCCAGCAGGCCCGGGTTGAAGGCAACCAGCATGAAGAACCCGTAGAACAGGATCAGCACAATTGCCGAGAGAGTCCAGGCAAAGCGCCCCCGCTCCTGGACCAGTTTCTGGAATTTGGGATTGACCCGCATTCGCTCGTACATAACACTACTCATGTTTTTGCATCCTCCACTTTGGTTTTGTTGACGCGGTTTCACAGCGGATTAACCAATTTAGACAAGACCTTCTCGACAAGACCATCCCCTTGCCGCGGCGAATACTAACCCAGATCAATGCCGTGTTCAATTCTGCGTTTCTGGAAGCTTTGCCGCCAGGTGCGGCTTGCTGCCCGACTTATTCGCCGAAGCAGCGTAGCCGGTCAAGATCGAGGATGGTCAGGGTGCCGTAGTCGACGCGCACCAGTCCCGCCTGTTCAAGCACGTGCAGCGCCTGATTGACGCGTTGACGCGAGATGCCGGCGAGCAGGCCGATTTCTTCCTGGGAGATGCGCAGTTCGAGGCTGCTGCCGGGGTAGAGCAGCGGATGGAACATCGAGGCCAGGCAGCGAGCGAGCCGGGCGTCGGTATTCAGCAGCCGTTCGTGCTCCATCATGCCGATGAACTGACCCAGGCGCTCGTTGAGCTGGATCAGCAGGAAGCGGTTGAACGGGATGCTGTGATCGAGGAGGTGCTGAAATCGGCTGCGCTTCATGTAGGCAATCCGCGATTCGCGCAGCGCGATGACGTCGTAGCGGCGAGGCTCGTCCTTCATCAGCGAGCCTTCGCCGAACCAGCCGCCGCTCGACAGGCCGACGAAGCTGGTTGTTTTGCCGCTGCTCCAGTTGCTGGCCATCTTGACCAGTCCGTCGACGACGCCCAGCCAGTGTTCGACCGCGTCTCCCTTCATGCACACGTATTGCCCGGCGGGAACCGTCCGCACGACAGTGTCTCCCTTGACCTGCTCGAGCTCGTCCGCGGACAGTTGCCGTGCCCAGCAGGACGCTTGCAGCATGTCGTCGAGCGACTGCATTCCAGGTTCGATCGTCAAGGAACAGCCGAATTGTCTTCCGAGCGACAATTATAGCCGCCCGGAGCGCTTACACTGTGGCCAAGGTCCGTCCTGATGTCACCCTCTGGAAGTCGCTTCTTTCGCTTATGCGGCGCCGCACAATGACTGTCAGCGAAAAGGGACTAGAATCAACGACTACAAATAAACGATAAGGGCTTGCCGTCGGGTTTCTGACGGTCAAGGCACCGGAGGAGACGAGATGCCGGAGATCGCTTCCGCGCAGGTGCTGGATACGTTTCCGCGCCTGCTGATGGACCACGCGCAGGTGCGCGGCAACAAGCCAGCCATGCGCGAGAAGGATCTGGGGATCTGGCAATGCTGGACCTGGCACGAGGTCGCCGAGGAGGTGCGGGCTCTCGCTTGTGGTCTTGCCGAAATGGGTTTCAAGCGTGGCGACAATCTGGCCATCGTCGGCGAGAACCGCCCACGCATGTACATGATGATGACTGCCGCACAGTGCCTTGGCGGCGTGCCCTTGCCGCTCTACCAGGACGCTGTCGCCAACGAAATGCTCTTCGTCCTGCTCGACGCGGAAGTCCGTTTCATCTTCGTCGAGGATCAGGAGCAGGTCGACAAGGTGCTCGAGATCCAGACGCAGTTGCCGCAGCTCGAACACCTGCTCTACGACGATCCGCGCGGCATGCGGCACTACACGCTTCCCTTCATCCACGGCATCCGCGAGTTGATGGCGATGGGGCGGATTCACAACCGCAATCACCCTGACCTGCTGACCAGGGAGGTGGCCGTCGGCGCGTCCGATGATGTGAGCGTCATGCTGTACACTTCGGGCACGACCGGCAAGCCGAAGGGCGTTCGCCTGACACACCATGCTTTCATCAGCGCCGCTCGCGGCGGAGCCGATTTCGATCAACTGACCGCTGATGAAGACATCCTCTCCTATCTGCCGATGGCCTGGGTCGGTGACCACCTGTTCTCGTTTGCGCAGGCGATGGTGACCGGTTTCACGATCAACTGCCCGGAGTCTGCGGACACGGTGATGACTGATCTGCGCGAGATTGGCCCGACCTACTATTTTGCGCCACCACGCGTCTTCGAGAACCTGTTGACACAGGTGATGATCCGCATGGAGGACGCGAGTGTCGTCAAACAGAAGATGTTTCACTTCTTCATGGCCGTCGCCCGGCGCAGCGGGGCCGAGATCCTCGACGGTCAGCCGGTCTCGGCAGTCGATCGCCTGCTCTACGCGCTGGGCAACGTTTTTATCTTCGGGCCACTGAAGAACGTTCTCGGCATGAGCCGCATCCGCGTTGCCTATACCGCCGGGGCGGCGATCGGTCCGGACCTCTTCCGATTCTATCGGTCGATTGGCATTAACCTGAAGCAGCTCTACGGCCAGACGGAAACCTGTGCCTATGTCTGCCTGCAGCCCGATGGACAGATCAAGTTCGACAGTGTCGGCAAGCCGGCCCCAGGGGTTGAGGTGAAGATCGCCGACAACGGCGAGATTCTCGTTCGGGGTCCGATGTTGCTCAAGGAGTATTACAAGCGACCGGATGCGACGGCCGAAGCGATCAACGCCGATGGCTATTTCATGACCGGTGATGCCGGGATCTTCGACGACGACGGTCATCTGAAGATCATCGATCGCGCCAAGGACGTTGGCAAGCTGGCCAATGGGGCGATGTATGCGCCGAACTACATCGAGAACAAGCTGAAATTCTTCCCGCACATCAAGGAAGCGGTGGTCTTTGGCGACCAGCGCAAGATGGTCTGCGCGTTCATCAACATCGACATCGGCGCCGTCGGCAACTGGGCCGAGCGGCGTGGCATTGCCTATTCGGGCTATACCGATCTGGCGGCGAAGCCGGAGGTCTATGGGCTGATTCAGGAGTGCATTGAACAGGTCAATGGCGAACTGCTTGGCGAGGGCGCTCTCGCCGATTCACAGATTCACCGCTTCCTGATCCTGCACAAGGAACTTGATCCGGACGATGACGAACTGACGCGCACGCGCAAGGTGCGCCGCGGTTTCGTCGCCGAGAAGTATGCTGTGCTGATCGATGCGCTGTACAGCGGTCGCAACAGCCAGTTCATCGAAACGGCGGTCAAGTTCGAGGACGGCCGGCAAGGCAAGGTCGCTGCCGATCTCGTCATCCGCGACCTGAAGACCTTCGAGATTGCCGGGAGGGACGCCTGATGAGTCGACAGATCGGCGAGGTCATTCTCAACCTGAAGAACGTTTCTCTTGCCTTCGGTGGCGTCAAGGCGCTGACCGACATTTCCTTTGATGTTCGCGAGCACGAGATCCGCGCAATCATCGGCCCGAATGGCGCGGGCAAAAGTTCGATGCTCAACGTGATCAACGGTGTCTATCGGCCACAGCAGGGCGAGATCATCCTGCGCGGCCAGCACTTCAGCAAGATGAATCCCTACAAGGCGGCCAAGGCCGGGATCTCTCGCACCTTTCAGAACATTGCGCTGTTCAAGGGCATGAACGTGATCGACAACCTGATGACCGGGCGCAACCTGCAGATCCGGAGCAACCTGATTCAGCAGGCGTTCTGGTGGGGGCCGGCCCGGCGCGAGGAACTGGCGCATCGCGTCAAGGTCGAGCAGGTGATCGATTTCCTCGAGATCCAGCACATTCGCAAGACGCCGGTTGGCCGCCTGCCCTACGGTCTGCAGAAGCGGGTCGACCTGGGTCGTGCGCTGGCCATGGAGCCGAGCATTCTCCTGCTCGATGAGCCGATGGCCGGCATGAACGTCGAAGAGAAGCAGGACATGTGTCGTTTCATCCTCGACGTAAACGACCAGTTCGGTACGACGATCGTCCTCATCGAGCACGACATGGCGGTGGTCATGGATATCTCCGACCGGGTGGTGGTGCTCGATTACGGCAAAAAGATCGGTGACGGTGACCCCGACGAGGTTCGTGCTAATCCGGAAGTCATCAGTGCCTACCTTGGCGCCAGCCACTGAGGAGAGAACAAGATGGGTTTCTTTCTCGAAACATTGATCGGTGGCCTGATGGCCGGCATGCTTTATTCCCTGGTCGCGCTGGGATTTGTCTTGATTTTCAAAGCCTCCGGCGTGTTCAACTTTGCGCAGGGAGCGATGGTACTTTTCGCGGCCCTGGCGATGGCGCGCTTTTCGGCGTGGATACCCCAGTGGCTGGGAATTGACAGTCGTTTTCTGGCGAACACGGTGGCCTTCCTGCTGGCCGGGGCACTGATGTTTGTCGTCGCCTGGCTGATCGAGCGTCTGGTCCTGCGCCATCTGGTGAATCAGGAGGGCGCGACCTTGCTGATGGCCACCCTGGGCATCGCCTACGTTCTTGAAGGCGTTGGTACGAGCGTCTTCGGTAGCGATATATACAAGATCGACGTCGGCATGCCCAAGGAACCGGTGATGATTCTCGAGGGGGCCTTCGAAGGCGGATTGCTGATCAACAAGGAGGACTTTGTCGCCGCATTGATCGCGGCGGTTCTGGTCGGGCTGCTGGCGCTGTTTTTTCAGAAGACCGCTACCGGCCGTGCCCTGCGGGCGGTGGCGGATGACCATCAGGCGGCGCAGTCGATCGGCATTCCGCTCAATCGCATCTGGGTAATCGTCTGGTGCGTCGCCGGCGTGGTCGCCCTGGTTGCCGGGGTGATCTGGGGTTCCAAGTTGGGGGTCCAGTTCTCGCTGGCGACGGTGGCGCTGCGCGGTCTGCCGGTAGTCATTCTCGGCGGTCTGACTTCGATTCCCGGTGCGATCATCGGCGGGCTGATCATTGGCGTCGGCGAGAAACTTTCCGAGGTCTATCTCGGGCCGATGATTGGTGGTGGCATCGAAATCTGGTTTGCCTACCAGCTGGCCCTGCTCTTTTTGCTGTTCAGGCCGCAGGGGCTGTTCGGCGAAAAGATCATCGACCGCGTCTAACCAGGGAGCAGACAAGTGCTATATAGAGAAAACGGTCAGTTCAAGACCTCCTACGCCGCCGATCAGCAGATTTTTCCGATCGCCCAGGACCGCTGGGTGATCGTTGGCATCCTGGTGTTTGCCTTTGTCGGCGTTCCTCTGCTGGTCGACGAGTACCTCTTTCGCGCCATCCTGATTCCCTTCCTGATCCTTTCGCTGGCGGCACTTGGCGTTAATATCCTGGTTGGTTTCTGCGGCCAGATCACCCTTGGCGCCGGGGCCTTCATGGCCGTCGGCGCGTACGCCGCCTATAACTTCCACATTCGTGTCGAGGGCATCCCGCTCCTCGTTTCCTTCCTGCTCGGTGGCCTCACCTCGGCGGCAGTCGGCATCTTCTTCGGCATTCCGAGTCTGCGCGTTCGGGGTCTGTATCTTGCCGTCGCGACCCTCGCGGCACAGTTCTTCACCGACTGGGTGTTCCTGCGCGTCCCCTGGTTTACTGACAACGCTTCGTCCGGCTCTGTTTCCGTTTCGAACCTGCAGATCCTCGCCTGGCAGATCGACACGCCGGTCGACAAATACCTGTTCTGTCTGGCGTTCCTGGTGGTTTTTGCTCTGCTGGGGAAGAACATGACGCGTAGTGCCATCGGTCGGCAGTGGATGGCGATCCGCGATATGGACGTCGCCGCCGAGGTGATCGGAATCCGGCCGCTTTTTGCCAAGCTCTCAGCCTTTGCCGTCAGTTCCTTCTTTGTCGGCACCGCTGGCGCGCTGTGGGGTTTTATCCACCTGGCTTCGTGGGAGCCGGCGGCCTTCTCGGTCGATCGTTCATTCCAGTTGCTGTTCATGGTCATCATCGGCGGCCTGGGGTCGATCATGGGCAGCTTTTTTGGGGCGGCGTTCATCGTCATCCTGCCGATCGCCCTGAACCAGTTCCTGCCGGCGCTTGGCGGTTTATTCGGGATTACCATCTCCACTGCCGGCATATCGCATGCCGAACTGATCATCTTCGGTGCACTGATCATTTTTTTCCTGATCAAGGAACCACACGGCATTGCTCGCCTGTGGTCTACCGGCAAGGAAAAACTCAGGCTCTGGCCATTTCCGCACTGAGCGGCGGGCTGGGGGCTCGTTCCGCTACGACTAGAAGACTTTTTCGCAGGTGCATTACTTTCAATACAAAAAGAGGAGACACTAATGAAACTACGCAAGCTTGCATTGAGTGCTTCGGCGACAGTCGTCGCTCTGTTGTCGCTACTGACCTCACCGAATGCCCTGGCGCAGGCCAAGGAGCAGTTCTTTCCTGTCCTGGTATACCGTACCGGGGCCTATGCTCCCAATGGCACCCCTTGGGCCAATGGCTATGTTGATTACCTCAAGCTGGTGAATGCCAGGGGCGGGATCAACGGCGTCAAGATCAGCTTCGAGGAGTGCGAAACGGCTTATGCGACCGACCGCGGCGTCGAATGCTATGAGCGCCTGAAGGGTAAGCATGGCGGCGCTACCGTGTTCCAGCCCCTGTCGACCGGTGTTACCTTCGCACTGACCGAAAAGGCTCCGGTGGACAAGATTCCGCTGATCACTGCGGGCTACGGCCGCAGTGAATCGCAGAATGGTGCCGTTTTTACCTGGAACTTTCCCTTGCTAGGTACCTACTGGGTCGGCGCCGACGTCGCCATCCAGCATATCGGCAAGAAGCTCGGCGGGATGGCCAATCTGAAGGGGAAGAAAATCGCTCTCGTCTACCATGACAGTCCCTACGGCAAGGAGCCCATCCCGGTACTGCAGGAACTCGGCAAGACCTACGGTTTCGACGTGCAACTGCTGCCTGTGGCGCATCCCGGCGTCGAGCAGAAAGCGACCTGGCTGCAGATTCGTCAGCAGAAGCCCGACTACGTCCTGCTCTGGGGCTGGGGTGTGATGAACTCGACTTCGCTGCGCGAAGCCCAGGCGACAGGCTATCCCCGCGAGAAGATGATTGGAATCTGGTGGGCTGGTGCCGAACCCGATGTCAAGGACGTCGCTGAAGGTGCCAAGGGCTACAGCGCGTTGACCCTGCAGCATGGTGCCGAGCCGAACTCGAAGGTCGTCAAGGATGTGCTTGAACTCGTGCATGCCAAGGGACAGGGAACCGGGCCAAAGGACGAGGTTGGGCAGGTACTCTACATGCGTGGTCTGCTGTCGGCGATGCTCGGCGTTGAAGGAGTACGCAAGGCGCAGGAGCGCTATGGCAAGGGCAAGGTGATGAGTGGCGAGCAGGTTCGCTGGGGCCTGGAGAACCTCAATCTGGACCAGAAGACTCTCGATGCCATGGGCTTCGCCGGGGTCATGCGTCCGGTTCAGACATCCTGCCTTGACCATATGGGATCGTCGTGGGTGCGCGTTCACACCTGGAACGGTAGCAAGTGGGAGTTCAGTTCTGACTGGTACCAGGCGGATGAGAAAAACCTTCGGCCGATGGTGATGCTGGCCTCCAGCAAGTATGCCGAGGAGAAGAAGCTGAAGCCGCGCACGCCCGAGGAATGCAAGAAGTAGGGTCCGGCGGACTCGCCACCGCGAGTCGATTAGGTGCCCGCCCTTGTGTGGGAGGGCGCCGCACTAACGAAGAGACGCCATGAGCGACGCCACCAGCATCCTTCTCCGAGTCAATAGCATCGAGGTGATCTACAACCACGTGATCCTCGTTCTCAAGGGTGTTTCATTCAGCGTCCCCGAGGGCGGCATTGTTGCCCTGCTGGGAGGCAATGGCGCCGGCAAGACGACCACCCTGCGCGCGGTCAGTAATTTGCTGCACGGTGAGCGGGGAGAAGTCACCAAGGGGACGATCGACCTGCGCGACGAGCGAATCGAAGCGCTGACCCCGGCAGAACTGGTAAAGCGCGGCGTGATCCAGGTGATGGAAGGGCGACACTGCTTTGGCCACCTGAGCATCGAGGAAAACCTGCTCACCGGCGCCTATACACGCAAGGATGGCAAGGCGGCGGTCGCCGAGACGCTCGACAAGGTCTACGCGTATTTTCCGCGCCTGAAGACACGCCGCAGCAGCCAGGCAGCCTATACCTCGGGCGGGGAGCAGCAGATGTGCGCCATTGGGCGCGCGCTGATGGCCAATCCGAGCATGGTGCTGCTCGACGAGCCGTCGATGGGCCTGGCGCCGCAGGTCGTCGACGAGGTGTTCGGCATCGTCAAGGATCTGAACCAGAAGGAAGGAGTGACCTTCCTGCTCGCCGAGCAGAACACCAACATGGCGCTGCGCTACGCCGATTTCGGTTACATCCTTGAAAATGGCCGTGTGGTCATGGAGGGCGCTGCCGGAGATCTGGCGGCAAACGAAGACGTCAAGGAATTTTATCTGGGGCTCTCCTCGGCTGGTCGCAAGAGCTTCCGCGATGTCAAGCACTACCGCCGCCGCAAGCGCTGGCTCTCTTGATCTGGCAACGATCCGGATTACCTCGGCCGGCTTGCTCTTCGTCCCCAATCCGCCGATGGCCCCCCGCGCCCTGGTTCGCTGGCGGCGTTCGCCTGCTCTCCGGCGCCCATGAGAAGCCCATGAACTACTACGATTCCCTGGAAACCCGTTCGCCCGGTGAGCGCGAAGCCTCGTTGATGGCACGCTTGCCGCAGCAGGTTGCCCACGCCAAAAGCAGTTCGAACTACTTTGGCCGGTTGTATGCCGGATTTGATGCCCAGGCGATCAATTCCCGGCAAGCTCTGGCGAGGTTGCCGCTGACGCGCAAGACCGACCTGCACGAATTGCAGCGGGCAGCGCTACCCTTTGGCGGCCTGACAGCGACGCCGTTGTCGGCGCTCTCGCGGGTGTTCGCGTCGCCCGGCCCGATCTACGATCCCGAGGGGCGTGGACAGGACTGGTGGCGTTTTGCGCGGGTGTTGTTTGCCGCCGGTTTCCGGGCTGGCGAGCTGATCCACAATACCTTCTCGTATCACTTCACGCCGGCCGGCTTCATGCTCGAAGGCGCCGCACAACAGCTGGGCTGCCCGGTTTTTCCTGCTGGCGTGGGGCAGACCGAAATGCAGGTGCAGGTGATTGCCGATCTGAAGCCGGTGGCCTACGTTGGCACACCTTCCTTCCTGCGCATCATTTTTGACAAGGCCGACGAACTTGGCGCTGATGTGAGCTCACTCAGGAAAGCCGTGCTGTCTGGAGAAGCCTTGCCGGCGGCGCTGCGTCAGTCGCTCAACGAACGCGGGATGGTCGTTCGCCAGGCCTATGCGACTGCCGACCTTGGCGTGATTGCCTACGAAACTCCGAGTGAGGAGGGCCTGGTGGTCGAGGAGGAGATCCTGCTCGAGATTGTTCGTCCGGGTACGGGCGATCCAGTTGCCGACGGCGAGGTTGGCGAGGTAGTGGTGACTGGCTTCAACGCGGACTACCCATTGGTCCGCTTTGCCACCGGCGACTTGTCGGCGGTTCTGCCCGGCGTCAGTCCCTGCGGCCGGACCAACGTCCGCATCAAGGGCTGGCTGGGGCGAGCCGACCAGACGACCAAAGTCAAGGGCATGTTCGTACACCCTTCGCAGGTTGCCGCAATTCTCACTCGACATCCGGGCATTGACCGTGTGCGCCTGGTGGTCGACAACGCGAGCGGTAGCGATCGGATGAGCCTGCACTGTGAGGTTGGCAATCCCTCTGACCAGCTGGCTGCTGCCTTGGTGAACAGCCTCCGTGACCTGACCAAGCTGCGTGGGGAGGTCGTATTCTGTGCTGCCAACACCTTGCCCAACGATGGCAAGGTGATCGATGACCGCCGAAAGTATGGGTAAGGCTGACTGGGAGCCTGGCGGGGCGGGCGGATGAGTGGCGGACCGCTAAGGGGCGTTCGTGTTCTTGACTTGACGCGACTGCTGCCGGGTCCGGTCGCCACGCTGCATTTGGCCGATATGGGCGCCGACGTGATCAAGATCGAAGACCACGCTGCCGGTGACTACGCGCGCATCCTGGGTGACGGTCCGCACGGCGTCAGCGTTTTCTATCGCAGCGTCAATCGTAACAAGCGTGGCCTGCGCCTCGATCTGAAGCGCCCGCAGGGGCTGGAAGTGTTCTTGCGCCTGGCGCACACAGCCGACGTGGTAGTCGAGAGTTTCCGGCCGGGGGTCAGCGACAAGCTTGGTATCGGCTATGAAGTGCTGCGTGCACTCAATCCGAAACTCGTCTATTGCGCGATCACCGGTTATGGCCAGAGCGGGCCGCTGGCGATGGCCGCCGGCCACGACCTCAACTATATTGGCTTTGCCGGCGTTCTCGATCAGATCGGGGTGGACAGCGGCCAGCCAGCCATTCCGAATCTGCAGATAGGTGACTTGCTGGGCGGCGCGATGACTGCGGTGATGGGCATTCTCGCTGCTCTGTTCGACGCGCAGCGCAGCGGCCAGGGGCGGATGGTCGATGTGGCAATGAGCGAGGCAGTTCTGGCTCACAATCTCTTCCCGTTTTTCGCGTTGCAGACTGAAGGCGTGGTGCCTCTGCGTGGTGCCGATCTGTTGAGCGGTGGCGACGCCGGCTACGGCGTCTATGCAACGGCCGATAGACGCTACATGGCGGTCGCACCGCTGGAGAAGAAGTTCTGGGATATTTTCTGCGATGCCTTGGGCCGCCCTGAGTGGAAGGCTCGGCACGCTGCCCGTGGCGCTGCTGCGTCCGCATTGCGCGGTGAACTGGAGCAAGTCTTCGCGA
This sequence comes from Candidatus Accumulibacter necessarius, assembly GCF_036625085.1. NCBI lineage: Bacteria > Pseudomonadati > Pseudomonadota > Betaproteobacteria > Candidatus Accumulibacter > Candidatus Accumulibacter necessarius. The sequence goes on from NZ_JAZKUM010000001.1 coordinate 699,076, forward strand.
GCCGCAATCAGGCAGACTGGCGGGCCCTGTTCGACGGGGTCGATTGCTGCGTGACACCGGTTCTCACCGTTGCAGAGGCTCTCGAACATCCGCAGTTTGTTGCCCGGGGCATGACGGTAGAGGCCGACGGGGTGACCCAATACTCGCCGCCAATGAAGCTTTCCGGCTGGGTCTTTGCCATCGAACGAAGCGCACCTTCGGCTGGCGAGCATGGCGAGGAAATCTTGCGCGAGGCTGGTTTCAGCAGACGCGAGATCCACTGTCTGCAGCAGGCGGCCATCATCTGACGGAAGAGCCCGTCACGCAAGGGAGAATGCACGCCAATGCCCCCGTAGGGCTTGGGAGTTCTGCTTCGGCTGCTCGTGAGAACCTTTCGCTGGCGGGTACGTTCGTTCGGGCCGCGCTTTGCTGGCGTCTACGGTTTGGCAGCGTCGTCGCGCGTTTCGCTGGCCTGTGCCGCTGCAGCCGCTGCTTTCTGCATTTGCTCCTGCATCTGTTGCAGCAGGGTCAGCGGCCAGAGAGCAGCCTGCTTGAGCGCTTCATTGCCGGTGCCGGCAACGAGAGAAGTACCCTGACTGTCGCCGGTAGCGGCTGCGCCAGTGCTGTAACTGGTTGCCATCTGACCCATCGCGCGGACTGCGTTGAGCGTCACGCATTGCATCTCGAGGCCCTGAATCGTCATCTGCAACATCGACAGATTCATTTTCAGCCAGCTCTCGACAGCCTTTAGGTCTTTCACCTTCTTCTCGATCTCTTCTACATCAAGGGTCGGCGTGACCATGTTGGGCAGTGAAAAGCCCATGCCACCCCACATCTTCTTGGCAAAGCTCAGGGGATCGGGTACTGCGTCGTGATTGGACATCTGGGGACTCCGGTGGTGGTGAGTCGGGGCATCTTAGCAAAGTTTGGCTCTTTCGGGCGAAGCGGCTGCGCGGGTTGGCAAGGCGGACGAGAGAGATCAGGTTTCACAGCCGGTAACAGAACAGGCGTGTTCGCCGGGTGTCATCAACGTCGGTCACGCTGTTAGCTTCGACATCGGGGATGGCAAAACTGTTGCTGATGAACAGGCTGCCCGGCCGCATCTCCTGGCGAACCTTCTGCCAGAGAGCCGTCATCGGAGCTGGCGACAGGAAGGCATAGACGACGTTGTAGGCGGCAAGGTCGGTTTGCCAGATATCTCCCCAGCGCCAGTCACAATTGGCCAACCCGGCGGTGCGCAGGCGGCCTATCAGCCAGGTGGCGGGCGCATTCTCGACGCCGGTGAAACGTCCGTCAGGCCGTTCTCTGGCCAGAGGGTTAACGACACTGCCGATACCCGCGCCCAGGTCAAGGAAGCGCAGGCCGTGCACTTCGGCGGTGAGCGCGGCGAGGGCTGCGGCAGTCGGTCGGTTCGAGAGATAGAGGGGTATCTGGCCAGTCAGTGCGCCGCGATAGACGAGCAACAGCCCGATGGACAGCAGGAGGAACCAGCCAGGATCGATCGCCAGTCGCGAAACACTCCAGGCCAGCGGCGCGAAGAGGGCGTGCATGATTCGCCACCACCACGGTTGGCTGGTCAGACTGGCGAATAATGCGGCGATTGCGCCAATGGCGAAAGCGGTCTGCGGCCAGGGGAGGTCTTTGCTGCCGATGCCATAGTAGGGCCAGGCCAGCGAGAGAACGACAAGCATTGCAGCAAGTTGCAGGGCGAGCTGGCGCAGTGGAGACACGAACGTCGGTGGCGAAGTTTCTGCCGGCTCGGTTTGGGGCGAGGACAAGGGTAATGGCAATGGCTTTCTCCTGGATAGCGAGTGGCGAATTCTATCCCCTGCGGTCAGGATGCGCGCGTTGGGCTGTCTGCTGTGGCCAGCAGTTGCGCGCGCAGGGCCGACTGTCTGGTGCGTGCCTGCAGCACCGACGCGGCCTTGACTTGACCAAAGCCGCGAATCTGTTCGGGCACACTGGCCAGCTCGATGGCGCTGGCCAGTGTTTCGGGCATCAGCCGCATGAGCATGAGTTCAACGTCGACTTCGTAGTCGGTCAGCAGTTGCCTTTCCATCTGCCGTTCCTCGGTCTTGCCGAAGGGATCGAAGATCGTGCCGCGCAAGGCCTTCAGCCGGCTCAGCCAGCGGAAGCTGTGCATCATCCAGGGGCCGTAACTGCGTTTGCTGGCTCTGCCGGTTGCGGGATCAGGTTTGGCGAGCAGCGGCGGTGCCAGATGAAAGTGCAGTCTGAAGTCGCCCTCGAACTCTTCGGACAACTGCTGGATGAACGATGGGTCGGCATAAAGCCTCGCCACCTCGTACTCGTCCTTGACCGCCAGCAACTTGAAATAGCCGCGGGCAACTGCTTCGGTCAGGGCCGTTGATGGCAACCTGGATTCGGCGGCGCGTACACGCTCGACGAGGGCACGGTAGCGTTGGGCGTAGCGTGCGTCCTGATAGGCGGTCAGAAACTCGACGCGGTGGTTGATCGTCTCGTCGAGGTTCTGTGAGATTCTTCGCCTCGCCGCCGGGCTGGCCGGCAGGGTGAGCTGCTGCATGGATTGCGGGTCATGTGCCGCGCGCCGACCCCAGAGGAAGGCCTGCCGGTTCTGCTCTATCGCCGCCCCATTGAGCTCGATGGCCTTTTCGATGGCCGTCAGCGATAGCGGCACGAGCCCCATTTGCCAGGCAACACCCAGCAGCAAGACATTGCCGTAGAGAGCGTCACCCATCAGGCGGCGGGACATTTCCGCCGTATCGAGAAAGAGCACCTTCCCTTCGCCCAACGCTTCATTGATCTGGGCCTGCATGGCTTCCTGAGGGAAATGCCAGTCCGGGTTACGGGTGAATTCGGCGGTTGGCGTCTCGGCGACATTGACTACTGCCCGCGTTTTGCCGGCCAGAACCTTCGATAGCGCTTCGCTGCCAGCAGTGACCACCAGGTCGCCGCCGATGACCGCATGCGCTTCGCCGGTGGCGATACGTGCCGCATGAATATCCTCTGGCCGATTGGCAATCCGGAGGTGGGAAAAAACAGCGCCGTATTTTTGCGCCAGGCCCGTCATGTCGAGCACCGAGACACCTTTGCCGTCGAGGTGCGCGGCCATGCCCAGCAGGGCGCCGAGGGTCACGACACCAGTGCCGCCAACACCGGTGACAAGTATGTTGAAAGGGCTTCGGGTATTGGCCAGCAGCGGTTCAGGCAAGGGGGAAAAAGTGCTGGTGTCGGCAGCAATGGCTTGGCCACGGCGCCGACGGCCGCCTTCGACTGTGACAAAGCTCGGGCATAAGCCCTTGAGGCAGGAAAAGTCCTTGTTGCACGATGACTGGTCAATGGCTCGCTTGCGGCCATATTCGGTTTCGACAGGAATCACCGCGAGGCAGTTGGACTGCACGCCGCAGTCCCCACATCCTTCACAGACTGCTTCGTTGATGAACACGCGCCGAGCGGGATCGGTCAGCTTGCCACGCTTTCGACGGCGGCGTTTCTCGGTGGCGCAGGTCTGGTCATAGATCAGGATCGACACCCCGGGATGCTGCCGCAGTTGGCGCTGAACCGCATCCAGCTGGTCACGGTGGTGGACCGGTGTCTGCGGCGCGAGATCGTGCACCTGATGATACTTGGCGGGCTCGTCGGTAACGATGACGATCTTGCTGATTCCTTCTGCTGCCAGCTGTCGGGTCAGCTGGGCGACGCTCAACTGGCCGTCGACCGCTTGTCCTCCGGTCATCGCCACGGCATCGTTGTAGAGAATCTTGTAGGTGATCGCGACGCCGGCGGCGACCGACTGGCGAATTGCCAATAGTCCGGAGTGGAAGTAGGTGCCATCGCCGAGATTGGCGAACACGTGCTTTTCGCTAGTGAACGGCGCCTGCCCAACCCAGGTCACGCCCTCGCCGCCCATGTGGGTGAAGGTCGCGGTGTTGCGATCCATCCAGGTCACCATGTAGTGACAGCCGATACCGGCGACGGCGCGTGAGCCTTCAGGCAAGCGCGTTGAGGTATTGTGGGGGCAGCCAGAGCAGAAATAGGGCGTACGCTGGATGGCGGCCATGCCGGTTGCCGGAAGGAGGGGCGTGGCGAGACTCTTCTGCTTGGCTTCGAGCAGCGCCAGTCGCGACTGGATGGCCGGCGAGGTGAAGAAGCGACCGATGCGTGCCGCCAGTGCCCTTGCGACTTGTGCTACCGACAACTCGCCGGCGGCCGGCAGCAGCCAGTCACCGTGCGTCAGGTGCCCGCTGCCCGTCGGTAGCAGGGACCACTCACCTTTCTCGTCGAACTTCCCGACAACCCGCGGGCGCACGTCTTCGCGCCAGTTGTAGAGCTCCTCCTTGAGCTGGTATTCGAGTAGTTGCCGTTTTTCCTCGACCACCAGGATCTCGTCGAGACCCTCGGCGAAGCGCCGCACCCCGTCCGCTTCGAGCGGCCAGACCATGCCGACCTTGTACAGGCGAATACCGATCTGCGCTGCCAGTTCGTCGTCGATACCGAGCTCGCCGAGTGCCTGGCGGACATCGAGGTAGGCCTTGCCAGCGGTGATGATTCCCAGACGCGCCGGCGAGGCGGGGTCTGTGCTGTCGATCACCACGCGGTTGAGCTGGTTGGCCCGACAATAGGCCAGCGCGGCGTAAAGCTTGTGGTTGATCAGGCGCGCTTCCTGTTGCAGTGGCGGGTCGGGCCAGCGGATGTTGAGCCCGTGCGGGTCGTTCGCCGGCAGTTCGAAATCGACCGGCAGTTTGATGCGGGTGGAGAGCGGATCAATCGATACTGAAGCCGATGTTTCAACCGTATCGGCCAGTGCCTTCATCACCACCCAGCAGCCGGAGTAGCGACTCATTGCCCAAGCGTGCAGGCCATAGTCGAGATACTCCTGGACGTTGGCGGGATAGAGGACGGGCATCATCACCGCTTTGAAAATGTGTTCGGTCTGGTGTGGCAGGGTGGACGATTTGGCGGCGTGGTCGTCGCCGGCAATCACCAGAACGCCACCAAGCCTGGCCGAACCAGCAGCGTTGGCGTGCCTGAACACGTCGCCGCAGCGGTCCACACCGGGCCCCTTGCCGTACCACATGGCGAAAACGCCATCGTGTTTGGCGCCAGGAAAAAGATTGAGTTGCTGGGTACCCCAGACGGCCGTCGCCGCAAGGTCCTCGTTGACCGCCGGCTGGAAGACGATGCGCTTGGCTTCGAGGTGTGCTTTTGCCTTCCACAGCGCCTGATCGAGTCCTCCCAGGGGGCTGCCACGGTAACCAGAGACAAAACCCGCGGTATTCAGTCCGGCCGCTTCGTCGCGCATGCGCTGCAGCATCGGCAGGCGAACGAGGGCCTGGGTGCCGCTGAGAAAGACTCGCCCGGAGGTCGCCGTATAGCGGCTATCGAGCGTGATCGAGAGATCGCCCATTCCTTCGCCTCCCTTGTCGTGACTGCCTGTCATCCGGTCCAGCCAGCCGATGTTCCTTTTCGACCGCTGGCTTGGGCGCAGGTTGCACCCTGGGTGCCGCGTCGCCCTCCCCGGACCGAGGCAGGATCTTTCCAAGGCTGGGAAGGTTGTCGGGATCCGGTGTCATCGAACCTGCCTTGTACTATAGAATACTGCGCGCCTCGAGAAAATATTTGACAGTCGGTTCGTTGGGCGTCAGAATTGTGGGTTCTTGGCTGGAGGGATACCCAAGTGGCCAACGGGATCAGACTGTAAATCTGACGGCTCTGCCTTCGAAGGTTCGAATCCTTCTCCCTCCACCACAAGCGCCGCTGTTGGTGAGGTTGTTCAATCGTTCTTCGGGTAATGGTTTCGCGGGTGTAGCTCAATGGTAGAGCTGAAGCCTTCCAAGCTTATGACGAGGGTTCGATTCCCTTCACCCGCTCCAGGTTGCGACCGCAGAATTGCTTAAGGCTTCTCGAGCGATGCCCATGTAGCTCAGCGGTAGAGCACTCCCTTGGTAAGGGAGAGGTCGACAGTTCAATTCTGTCCATGGGCACCACCGATTGGTGCTGTAGATTCATTATTAACTTCTAACGTCTTGAGGTACCGGTAAATGGCCAAGGGAAAATTTGAACGCACGAAGCCGCACGTCAATGTGGGCACGATTGGGCACGTTGATCATGGGAAGACCACGCTGACGGCGGCGATCACGACCATTCTGGCGAAGAAATATGGCGGTGTGGCGAAGGCCTACGACCAGATTGATGCGGCGCCGGAAGAGAAGGCGCGTGGCATCACGATCAATACCGCGCATGTCGAGTACGAGACGGCCAAGCGTCACTACGCGCACGTGGATTGCCCGGGTCACGCGGACTACATCAAGAACATGATTACCGGGGCGGCGCAGATGGACGGTGCGATCCTGGTGGTTTCGGCGGCTGACGGACCGATGCCGCAGACGCGAGAGCACATTCTGCTGGCGCGTCAGGTTGGTGTGCCCTACATCATCGTTTATCTGAACAAGTGCGACATGGTTGACGATGCCGAGTTGTTGGAGCTGGTGGACATGGAAGTGCGCGAGTTGCTGTCGAAGTACGACTTTCCGGGTGACGACGTACCGATCGTCCAGGGTTCGGCGTTGAAGGCTCTGGAAGGCGATCAGGGACCGCTGGGCGAAGGCTCGGTGATGGCCTTGGCGGACGCGCTGGATGCTTACATTCCGACGCCGCAGCGAGCGGTAGACAAGCCTTTCCTGTTGCCGATCGAGGACGTGTTCTCGATCTCTGGACGTGGCACGGTGGTCACGGGTCGTGTTGAGCGCGGGGTGGTGAAAGTCGGTGAAGAAGTCGAGATCGTTGGCATCAAGCCGACGGTGAAGACGATCTGCACGGGCGTTGAAATGTTCCGCAAGCTGCTGGACCAGGGGCAGGCGGGCGACAACGTGGGCGTGCTGTTGCGGGGCACGAAGCGAGACGACGTTGAGCGTGGTCAGGTGCTGGCCAAGCCGGGTTCGATCAAGCCGCACACGCACTTTACGGGTGAAGTTTACTGTCTGTCGAAGGAAGAAGGGGGGCGTCACACGCCGTTCTTCAACAACTATCGTCCACAGTTCTATTTTCGCACGACCGACGTGACCGGAGCGATTGCGATGCCGGAAGGTGTCGAGATGGTGATGCCCGGCGACAACGTCCAGATGACGGTCAAACTGATTTCCCCGATTGCCATGGAAGAGGGCCTGCGCTTCGCGATTCGTGAAGGTGGCCGTACCGTCGGCGCCGGCGTCGTCGCGAAAATAATCGAGTAAGTCCATAAAGGTACAGCGGCGGCCTCGTTCGCGGAGCCGCCGCAGTTCTGCCGCAGGGGCATAGCTCAACTGGCAGAGCGTCGGTCTCCAAAACCGAAGGTTGGGGGTTCGATTCCCTCTGCCCCTGCCAAACATGTAACCAAAGCGGACGAGATGGCCGATAAATTCAAGTTTGCGTTAGCGGTATTGCTGCTTGTGGCCGGCGTCGCTGGCTTCTACCTCCTCGCCGAGCAGGCGATGATTCTGCGGGTGCTGGCCGTCATGGCCGGGACCGGCTTGGCTGTCGCAGTGGCATGGCAGACCGAGCCCGGGCGTCGTTTCTTCGACTTTGCAAGAGAGTCTTCAGCCGAAGCGCGAAAAGTCGTCTGGCCTTCTCGCAAGGAAACCATGCAGACAACGGGCCTGGTCTTTGCGTTCGTCGTGGTGATGGCCCTGTTTCTCTGGTTGACCGACAAGAGCCTCGAGTGGCTGCTATACGACCTGGTTCTTGGGTGGAGATGACTATGAGCATGCGCTGGTATGTGGTACACGCCTATTCCGGGTTCGAGAAGAGCGTGCAACGCGCATTGCTCGAGCGCATCCAGCGTCAGGGAATGCAGGAGGCGTTTGGCCGAATCCTCGTTCCGGTGGAAGAGGTTGTCGAGCTGAAAATGGGCCAGAAAAGCATTTCCGAACGAAAGTTCTTCCCCGGCTATGTGCTGGTGGAGATGGAAATGAATGACGACTCTTGGCATCTGGTCAAGAGCACGCCAAAAGTGACCGGTTTTGTCGGTGGAACTGCCAACAAGCCGACGCCGATTTCCGAAAAGGAAGTCGCGAAGATCATGCAGCAAATGCAGGAAGGCGTCGACAAGCCGCGTCCGAAGGTTCTCTTCGAGCCCGGTGAAGTGGTTCGCGTCAAGGACGGGCCGTTCACCGATTTTCATGGTGCAGTTGAGCAGGTGAATTATGAGAAGAACCGCCTGCGTGTGTCAGTGACGATTTTTGGCCGCCCGACGCCGGTCGAGTTGGAGTTTGGACAGGTCGAGAAAGCTTGATCGTGCAAGGGAGTGGCGGTGCGTGGGTTTCACTCGACGCGCCGCAGTAGTGCGGCTTCCGGGCCGCGTTTGTCGTTTGGGGAGTGCTCTACCGAGCGCGTTTGAACCCGTCTAGAGGAGTCGCACCGTGGCAAAGAAAATCATCGGTTACATCAAGCTGCAAGTACCGGCAGGCAAGGCAAATCCTTCGCCGCCGATCGGGCCGGCGCTGGGTCAGCGTGGCCTAAATATCATGGAGTTCTGCAAGACGTTCAACGCGCAGACGCAGGGCCTCGAGCCGGGCTTGCCGATCCCCGTCGTCATCACCGCCTTCGCCGACAAGAGCTTCACCTTCATCATGAAGACGCCGCCGGCGACGGTTCTCATCAAGAAGGCGATTGGCATTCAGAAGGGCAGCGCCAAGCCCCATACCGCCAAGGTTGGTACCCTGACCCGGGCTCAGTGCGAGGCCATCGCGACTCAGAAAATGCCCGACCTGACCGCCGCCGACATGGACGCTGCCGTGCGTACCATCGCTGGCAGTGCCCGCACCATGGGCGTTTCCGTGGAGGGCATCTGAAATGGCCGCTCTGAGCAAACGCCAAAAAGCCTTCAAGGGCAAGATCGACGCCAACAAGACCTATCCGGTTGGCGAAGCGCTGAAGATGGCGCGTGAGTACGCAACCGCCAAGTTCGACGAATCGATTGACGTCGCCGTCTGCCTCGGCGTCGATCCCCGCAAGTCCGATCAGATCGTCCGCGGTTCGGTGGTCCTGCCTGCCGGCACCGGCAAGACGATCCGCGTTGCCGTCTTTGCCCAGGGGGAAAAGGCTGCCGCGGCCAAGGCCGCTGGTGCGGATATTGTCGGTTTCGAGGACCTTGCTGCGGAAATCAAAGCCGGGGTGATCAATTTCGATCGGGTCATTGCCACGCCGGATGCGATGCGCGTCGTCGGTCAACTGGGTCAGATACTGGGTCCGCGCGGCTTGATGCCGAACCCGAAGGTGGGTACGGTCACCATGGACGTGGCGACGGCAGTCCAGAATGCCAAGGCCGGGCAGGTACAGTATCGTACGGACAAGGGTGGCATCATTCACAGCACAATTGGTCGTGCATCCTTTGATGCCGACAAGCTGGCGGTCAATCTGAAGGCTTTGCTCGATGCCCTGATCAAGGCCAAACCGGCGACTTCAAAGGGGCAGTATGTGCGGCGTGTAGCTCTGTCCAGCACGATGGGGCCGGGCGTCCGGGTGGACGCTTCCACGTTGTAATGATTTAGCGGGCCACATTGAGTGTGCGTGGCCGGTGAGGAGCTTTGCTGGGAGGTCGACAACGCGTTCGCGCCATGTCGATGGACCGTCAAAGACCGCAGGTGCCGAGGCTTAGTAGCAGAGGCTTAAGTGTGCAAGCAGCCTGCGTAGACGGTGTGCCCCGAAAAGGATTTCGCAGCTTGGGTTTCTGGCCTTCGCTGCAACCCCTGATCAAGGTCGCCGTGGGTGCGGCACATCCTGCCGGATGTGTCGTCTGTTGACTTGAAGGGAGGAAAGGCCAGTGGGTCTTAATCTTGATGAAAAGAAGGTTGTTGTTGCCGAGGTGTCGGCAAGGATGGCCACTGCCCAGACGATCGTTCTGGCTGAGTACAGCGGCTTGCCAGTCACTCACCTGACTCGTTTGCGTGCGCAGGCGCGCGCTTCGGGTGTTTACCTGCGCGTTCTGAAAAACACCTTGGTGCGGCGGGCGGTCGAGGGCGGTGTGTTTGCCAGTCTGGCCGAACAGATGACGGGGCCACTGATTTACAGTATCTCGGATGATCCGGTGTCTGCGGCGAAGGTGCTCAACGATTTTGCCAAGACCAATGACAAGCTGGTTCTGAAGGCCGGCAGCTTTGCTGGCGAGCTGCTCGACAAGGCTGGGGTGCAGGCGCTGGCGGCCATCCCGAGTCGCGACGAGCTGCTTTCCCAGTTGCTGGGCATCATGCAGGCGCCAGTGTCCGGTTTTGCCTGTGCGCTTGCCGCCTTGGCCAAGCAGCGTGAAGAGGCGGTTTCCTGAGCATCCGGTCAGCTTTTTTGAGTATTCAGATTTAGGAGTTTATTGATTATGGCTATTACCAAAGAAGACATCCTCGAAGCCGTCGGCGCGATGACTGTCATGGAACTGAACACCCTGGTCAAGGCGTTCGAAGAGAAGTTTGGCGTTTCTGCAGCCTCGATGGCGGTTGCTGCGCCTGGGGCGGCTGCGGCGGTGGTTGAAGAGCAGACAGAATTTACCGTGGTGCTCGCCGGTATTGGCGAGAAGAAGGTCGAGGTCATCAAGGTTGTCCGCGCGGCTACCGGCCTTGGCCTCAAAGAAGCAAAGGATCTCGTCGACAGCGCACCGAAGGCGGTCAAGGAGTCCATTTCCAAGGCCGACGCCGAAGCCCTCAAGAAGCTCCTCGAGGATGCCGGCGCGAAGGTCGAGGTCAAGTAGTCTTGGTCAAGCAAGCCGGGCTGACAGCCTTTCGGCTGTCAGCCCGGTTGTGCTTTTTCGGAAACGGCTTGGCGTCTGCCCGTTGGGTGGGCGTAATGCCATGCAGTGTGCAAACGCAAGTACGACTGGTTAAGCCTGGGCAGGCCCGTTCCCTGCCGTTTTGTCATCCAGTCATATTGCGTTTGTCCGTTGCGCCCCGGCGGATAGTGCGATTGTCGCCGGTGCGCTAGAGGATTTGCCTTCTGAGTTCGGAGCGACCATGACCTACTCCTACACCGAGAAAAAGCGTATCCGCAAGAGCTTCGCCAAGCGCGTCAGCGTGCTTGACGTTCCCTACTTGCTGGCAACCCAGCTAGAGTCCTTCTCCGCTTTTCTGCAGGCGACAGTGCCCGTGGGGCAGCGAAAAAACCAGGGACTGCAGGCTGCCTTCTCCTCGATTTTCCCGATTGTCAGTCACAGTGGTAATGCGCGGCTGGAGTTTGTCAGCTTTACGCTTTCTGAACCGGCTTTCGACGTCACCGAGTGCCAGCAGCGTGGCCTGACCTTCGCCTCTGCCCTGCGAGCAAAGGTCCGTCTTGTAATTCTCGACCGCGAGGCCCCGGACACGATCAAGGAAGTCAAGGAGCAGGAAGTCTATATGGGCGAGATTCCGCTCATGACTTCGACCGGTTCCTTTGTCATCAATGGCACCGAGCGGGTCATCGTCTCCCAGCTTCACCGCTCGCCAGGCGTCTTCTTCGAGCACGACCGCGGCAAGACCCATAGTTCAGGCAAGTTGCTTTTTTCGGCGCGGGTGATCCCCTACCGTGGATCTTGGCTGGATTTCGAGTTCGACCCCAAGGACTTGCTCTTTTTCCGTGTCGACCGTCGTCGCAAAATGCCGGTGACCACGCTGCTGAAGGCGATTGGTTTGACGTCGCAACGGATTCTGCGCGAATTTTTCGAGTTTGACACCTTCTACCTGGGCAGGCAGGTGACTGAATTTGCCCTGGTTCCTGAGCGCCTGCGGGGAGAGGTTGCCCGCTTCGACTTCAACGATCCGTCGGGGCAGCTGATTATCGCCAAGGACAAGCGCATTACCGCCAAGCATATCCGCGAACTCGATGCTGCGGGAATCAAGCAGGTCGTCGTGCCGGAAGACTTTTTGATTGGTCGGGTGATCGGCGAGGACATCATAGATCCGAGCAGCGGGGAGATCTTGGCCAATGCCAACGACGAGATTAGCGAGAACCTGCTGGCAAAGCTGGTCGAGTCCGGGGTGACGTCGTTGCACACGCTTTACATTAACGACCTTGACCGTGGTGGTTTCATTTCGCAGACCCTGCGCGCTGACGAAACGGTCTCTCGGCAGGCCGCACGCATTGCCATTTACCGGATGATGCGACCCGGCGAGCCACCAACCGAAGAAGCGGTCGAAATCCTCTTCAACGGGCTGTTTTATTCTGACGATCGCTACGATCTGTCGGCGGTTGGCCGCATGAAGTTCAACCGCCGGGTGGGCCGGAAGGACGTTGTTGAATACAAGGTCATGGTCAAGCATGTGCCGTCCAAGCGTGAGGGGATCGTCAAGCTGATCAACGAGGCGGTTGGCGAGTCCATCCCGGTGGTCGAGCAGATCCTTGCCGAGTTGAGCCATGGACCACGGGCAGTAGCCGAGAACCTGAGCCGAGAAGCCGCAGAGGCCTTGCTTGATCAACTCAAGGCGCTGGGGGTCGCGGGCGAGGTGCGGGAACAGTTGACCTTGTCGCCGCGTGATATCGTTGAAGTCATCAAGCTGCTGGTTGAACTGCGCAATGGTCGTGGCGAAATCGATGACATCGACCATCTGGGCAACCGCCGTGTGCGCTCGGTGGGTGAACTGGCGGAAAATCAGTTCCGAGCCGGTCTGGTACGCGTCGAACGTGCCGTAAAGGAGCGCCTGTCACAGGCAGAGTCGGACAACCTGATGCCGCACGATCTGATCAACGCCAAGCCGATCAGCGCTGCAGTCCGGGAGTTTTTCGGCTCGAGCCAGCTGTCGCAGTTCATGGACCAGACCAACCCTCTGTCCGAGATCACCCACAAGCGCCGCGTTTCGGCGCTTGGTCCAGGCGGCTTGACACGTGAGCGGGCGGGTTTTGAAGTACGAGACGTGCATCCCACACACTATGGACGCGTCTGCCCGATCGAAACGCCGGAGGGTCCGAACATCGGCCTGATCAATTCACTGGCCTTGTTCGCCCGCACCAATGAGTACGGCTTTCTTGAAACCCCCTACCGAAAGGTGGTTGATGGCCGGGTGACCGATCAGATCGAGTATCTCTCCGCGATCGAGGAGGGCGCTTATATCATCGCTCAGGCTAATTCCGATCTTGGTAATGCGGGGGTATTGACTGATCAACTGGTGACCTGCCGCGAGAAGGGCGAGACCATCCTTGCCGAGCCGGCGCGTGTGCAGTACATGGACGTGGCGCCGAGCCAGATCGTGTCGGTGGCTGCCTCCCTGATTCCCTTTCTCGAGCATGACGATGCCAACCGTGCGCTGATGGGAGCCAACATGCAGCGTCAGGCTGTTCCCTGCCTGCGTCCGGAAAAGCCCTTGGTGGGCACAGGCATTGAGCGCACCGTCGCCGTGGATTCTGGAACGGCGGTGCAGGCGCTGCGCGGTGGGTTGGTGGACTACGTTGACGCCTCGCGCGTTGTCGTGCGGGTGAATGACGATGAAACGGGACCAGGCGAAGTCGGAGTCGACATTTACAATCTCGTCAAGTATACCCGCTCCAACCAGAACACGAATATCAACCAGCGGCCACTGGTGCGCGTCGGTGATCGCATTGCCAGGGGCGACGTGGTGGCGGACGGAGCATCGACCGACAAGGGCGAACTGGCTCTCGGCCAGAACATGCTGGTCGCGTTCATGCCCTGGAACGGCTACAACTTCGAGGATTCCATCCTCATATCCGAGCGCGTTGTTGCGGAAGATCGCTTCACTTCGATCCACATCGAGGAACTAACCGTCGTCGCGCGTGACACCAAACTCGGTCCGGAGGAAATCACTCGCGACATCGCTTCTCTTGGCGAGTCGCAACTCTCACGACTCGACGAGTCGGGGATTGTCTATATTGGTGCCGAAGTTGAAGCCGGTGACGTGCTGGTGGGTAAGGTCACGCCCAAGGGCGAAACGCAATTGACGCCGGAAGAGAAACTCTTGCGCGCGATCTTTGGCGAGAAAGCTTCGGATGTGAAGGACACCTCGCTGCGGGTTCAGTCCGGGATCTCGGGGACAGTCATCGATGTTCAGGTCTTCACCCGCGAAGGTATTGAGCGTGACAAGCGGGCTCAGTCGATCATTGATGACCACCTACGTAGTTACAAGCTTGACCTTGCTGACCAACTGCGTATCGTCGAACGCGATGCCTTTGCGCGTGCGGAGCGCATGATCGTCGGCAAGTCCGCAAATGGCGGGCCGAAGCGGTTGGCCAAGGGGACGCTGGTCACTCAGGAATACCTTGATGGGATCGACCCGCATCACTGGTTCGACATCCGGATGGCAGATGAAGACGTTGCGCAGCAACTGGAGTCGCTACGTGAGGGCCTGGAGCAGACGCGCAAGGGCTTCGACGTCGCCTTCGAGGAAAAGCGCAAGAAACTGACGCAGGGAGACGAATTGCCGCCCGGTGTGCAGAAGATGGTCAAGGTCTACGTTGCGGTCAAGCGGCGCCTGCAAGCGGGCGACAAGATGGCCGGGCGGCATGGCAACAAGGGGGTGGTCTCGCGTATCGTACCGGTTGAGGACATGCCTTACATGGCCGACGGCCGTCCGGTGGACATCGTGCTCAACCCGCTGGGTGTTCCTTCTCGGATGAACGTTGGTCAGATTCTTGAAGTGCACCTGGGGCTTGCCGCCAAGGGTCTCGGTGTCAAGATCGGCGAGATGCTCCGCCGGCAGGCGACCGCCAAGGAAGTCCGGGGCTTTCTCGACCAGATCTATAACGGGACGGGTAAACCCGAAGACCTTGAGCAGCTTAGCGATGCCGAAATTCTCGAAATGGCGGGCAATCTCGAGGCGGGCGTTCCGTTTGCGACGCCGGTTTTCGACGGCGCCAAGGAATCGGAGATCAAGTCGGTTCTCGCCTTGGCCGACATGCCGGCATCAGCGCAGATGACGCTGTACGATGGCCGTACCGGCGAGCAGTTCGAGCGTCAGGTGACGGTTGGTTACATGCACGTGTTGAAGCTGCACCACCTGGTCGATGACAAGATGCACGCACGTTCGACCGGCCCTTACTCGCTCGTTACCCAGCAGCCGCTGGGCGGCAAGGCGCAGTTCGGTGGTCAGCGTTTCGGCGAGATGGAGGTATGGGCGCTCGAGGCCTACGGCGCTTCCTACGTGCTGCAGGAAATGTTGACCGTCAAGTCGGACGACGTCAATGGCCGCACCAAGGTCTACGAGAACATTGTCAAGGGTGATCACAAGATTGACGCCGGCATGCCTGAGTCGTTCAATGTGTTGGTCAAGGAAATCCGTTCGCTGGCGATCGATATTGATCTCGAACGTTTCTGATTGTTTTGCCGAGGGGTGAGTGAGGGATGTAACTCCTCCAGCCTCATGGCTCTTCACCCCTGACACCTCACTCCTCACTGGAGCAAAAGATGAAAGCATTGCTTGATTTGTTTAGACAGGTGACGCAGGAAGAGCAGTTTGACGCGATCACCATTGGCCTTGCCTCGCCGGACAAGATTCGTTCATGGTCATACGGCGAAGTCAAGAAGCCGGAGACCATCAATTACCGCACCTTCAAGCCGGAGCGTGATGGCTTGTTCTGCGCAAAAATTTTTGGCCCGATCAAGGACTACGAGTGCCTCTGTGGCAAGTACAAGCGGCTGAAACATCGTGGCGTCATCTGTGAGAAGTGCGGCGTGGAAGTGACGCTGGCCAAGGTTCGTCGTGAGCGTATGGCACACATCGAACTGGCCAGTCCGGTCGCTCATATCTGGTTCCTGAAGAGCCTTCCGAGTCGTCTCGGCATGGTTCTTGACATGACGCTGCGCGACATCGAGCGGGTGCTTTACTTTGAAGCCTTCGTGGTCTTCGATCCGGGCATGACACCACTGGCTCGCGGTCAGTTGCTGACTGAGGATGACTATCTGGCGAAGGTCGAGGAGTACGGTGACGACTTCTTGGCAGCGATGGGCGCTGAAGGCATCCGCGAATTGCTGCGTTCAATCGATCTGGCGCGCGAGGTCGACAGTCTGCGCGGCGAACTCGAGACGACCACCTCCGAAACCAAGAGCAAGAAGTTCTCCAAGCGTCTGAAGATCCTTGAGGGCTTCCAGAAGTCGGGCATCAAACCCGAGTGGATGGTGCTTGAAGTCCTGCCCGTTTTGCCGCCAGATCTCCGCCCGTTGGTGCCGCTTGACGGTGGGCGTTTTGCGACGTCTGATCTGAACGATCTCTATCGGCGGGTGATCAACCGCAACAACCGCCTCAAGCGTCTACTTGAGCTCAAGGCCCCGGAGATCATCGTGCGCAACGAGAAGCGCATGCTGCAAGAGGCGGTTGATTCGCTGCTTGACAATGGCCGTCGTGGCAAGGCAATGACTGGCGCCAACAAGCGGCCGCTGAAGTCGCTGGCCGACATGATCAAGGGCAAGGGCGGTCGCTTTCGCCAGAACCTGCTCGGCAAGCGCGTTGACTATTCCGGCCGCTCGGTGATTGTCGTTGGGCCACAACTCAAGCTCCATCAGTGCGGTCTGCCGAAGCTGATGGCGCTCGAACTGTTCAAACCTTTCATCTTCAACCGTCTGGAGGTGATGGGTCTGGCCACCACCATCAAGCAGGCCAAGAAGATGGTCGAGACCCAGGAAGCCGTCGTTTGGGATATCCTGGAAGAGGTGATTCGCGAGCATCCGATTATGCTCAATCGCGCCCCGACCCTGCACCGCCTCGGGATTCAGGCGTTCGAACCGACCCTGATCGAAGGCAAGGCGATCCAGTTGCATCCGCTGGTTTGTGCCGCTTTCAACGCCGACTTCGACGGCGACCAGATGGCGGTTCATGTGCCCTTGTCGCTCGAGGCCCAGATGGAAGCGCGGACGCTCATGCTGGCGTCAAACAATGTTCTGTCGCCTGCAAACGGCGAGCCGATCATCGTCCCGTCGCAGGACATCGTCCTTGGTCTCTACTATGCTACCCGCGAGCGGATCAATGCCAGGGGTGAGGGCATGATGTTTCCCGATCTCGCTGAAGTGACGCGCGCCATGCAGGCTGGTGAGCTCGATATTCACGCAAGGATTTCGGTCCGCATTGCCGAGTATGAGAGGGACGGGGAGAACGGCTGGCAGGAAAAGACCACTCGTTACCGGACGACGGCTGGTCGCGCGCTGCTCTCGGAGATACTGCCCAAGGGGCTGCCTTTCAGCCTGATCGACAAGACCCTGAAGAAAAAGGAAATATCGAAACTGATCAATGCGGCTTTCCGCCGCTGTGGTCTCAAGGAAACCGTCGTTTTTGCCGACAAGCTGATGCAGAATGGCTATCGTCTGGCGACTCGCGCCGGGATTTCCATCTGTTCCGATGACATGTTGGTGCCGGCCCAAAAGCGCAACATCATCGCCGACGCCGAAGCGGAGGTCAAGGAAATCGAGAACCAATACACCAATGGTCTAGTGACCAACGGTGAGCGCTACAACAAGGTGGTCGACATCTGGGGTCGTACGGGCGACAAGGTTGCCAAGGTAATGATGGATCAGCTAGGTCACGTGGAGGTGACGAATCGCCACGGAGAGAAGGAGATGCAGGAGTCTTTCAATTCCATCTTCATGATGGCTGACTCAGGCGCGCGGGGTTCTGCGGCCCAGATCCGTCAGTTGGCAGGTATGCGCGGCCTGATGGCCAAGCCGGATGGCTCGATCATTGAAACCCCGATCACGACCAACTTCCGCGAAGGGCTGAACGTTCTGCAGTACTTCATTTCGACCCACGGCGCGCGCAAAGGCCTTGCAGATACCGCCTTGAAGACAGCCAACTCAGGTTACCTGACCCGGCGACTGGTCGACGTGACGCAGGACCTCGTCGTCATCGAGGACGATTGCGGCACAAGCAACGGCGTGACCATGAAGGCCCTGATTGAAGGCGGCGAGGTGATAGAGGCTCTGCGTGAGCGGATCCTCGGTCGCGTGACGGCTTCTGACGTCGTTCATCCCGACACCCAGGAGACGGTCATCGAGCAAGGGACGCTGATCAGCGAGGATCATTGCGACCTGATCGATCAGTTGGGGATTGACGAAGTCAAGGCGCGCACGCCCCTGACTTGCGAAACGCGTTACGGTCTTTGCGCCAAGTGTTATGGCCGCGATCTGGGGCGTGGTTCGCCGGTGAACGTCGGTGAAGCAGTTGGCGTGATCGCTGCACAATCCATCGGCGAGCCGGGAACCCAGTTGACCATGCGCACCTTCCATGTCGGTGGTGCAGCGTCGCGCGCGGCAGTTGCCAGCCAGGTCGAGACGCACAGCGCGGGCATCGTGCGCTTCACTTCGACCATGCGCTACGTGACCAGTGCAAAGGGCGAGAAGATAGTCATCACCCGTTCCGGCGAGATCCTGATCACTGACGACAATGGTCGCGAGCGGGAGAAACACAAAGTTCCCTACGGTGCAACGTTGCAGGTTGCCGATGCTCAGGCGGTCAAAGCCGGTGCCAGGCTGGCCAGTTGGGATCCGCACACGCGTCCGATCATTGCCGAATACTCGGGTCTGGTAAAGTTCGAGAACGTCGAAGAAGGCGTTACGGTCGCCAAGCAAATTGATGAGGTCACGGGGCTATCAACTCTGGTGGTGATCGATCCGAAGCGTGGCGGGAAGGCTCCGAGCAAGGGCTTGCGTCCGCAAGTGAGGTTGTTCGAACCCGACGGCGAAGAAGTCAAGATGCACGGCAGCGATCACCCGGTCACAATTACCTTTCAGGTTGGCGCGATCATCAATGTGCTCGATGGCCAACAGATTTCCGTTGGTGACGTGCTTGCTCGCCTGCCGCAGGAATCGGCCAAGACGCGTGACATTACCGGCGGCCTGCCGCGCGTTGCGGAACTATTCGAGGCGCGTACGCCCAAGGATGCGGGAATGTTGGCGGAGTTTACCGGCACCATGTCCTTCGGCAAGGACACCAAAGGCAAGCAGCGGCTGGTAATTACTGACCTTGAAGGCGTGAACCACGAATACCTTATCCTGAAGGACAAGCATGTCCTGGTGCATGACGGGCAGGTGGTGAATAAGGGTGAATCGATCGTCGATGGCGCGCCAGACCCGCACGACATTCTGCGCCTGCTGGGCGTCGAAGCTCTGGCGATCTACATTACGGACGAGGTTCAGGATGTGTATCGTCTTCAGGGCGTCAAGATCAATGATAAACACATCGAGGTGATCGTTCGCCAGATGCTGCGCCGCGTCAATGTGTTGGATCCTGGCGATACCAAGTTTATCAAGGGAGAGCAGGTCGAACGTGCGCATTTGCTCGACGAAAACGACCGCATGTTCGCCGATGGTAAGCTGCCAGCGACGTACGAACATGTGCTGCTTGGCATCACGAAGGCCTCGCTGTCCACCGATTCGTTCATTTCGGCTGCGTCATTCCAGGAAACGACGCGGGTGCTGACAGAAGCAGCGATCATGGGTAAACGTGACGAGCTGCGCGGACTCAAGGAAAACGTCATTGTCGGTCGCCTGATACCGGCGGGAACGGGTCTTGCCTACCACAACACGCGCAAGAAGAATGCGGCTGGTGAGGATATTGCTGCGGGGAGCGGACTGCTGTCTGAAGACGATCTGTCTGCCAGTGAAGAGAGTGCGCAGAATGCCCCCGTTGCTTGACTTGGACCCCAATAGACCATAGAATCGCCGGTCTTTGTCGCCGATAGCTAGGTGTCGCGTCGGCTTGTTATGGATGTCGCCAAGGCGGCCTTTGGTCCGCCTTGGTTTTTTGCAGACGCCAAGTGCTCGTCACGTCGCGTTCTGAACTGAACATAGGGGTGGAAGCAATGCCAACCATTAACCAGCTGGTGCGCAAGCCGCGCGAGGCCGTACGCACCAAGAGCAAAGTCCCTGCACTGAGCAATTGCCCCCAGAAGCGGGGCGTTTGCACTCGTGTGTACACTACCACGCCGAAGAAGCCCAACTCTGCGCTGCGCAAGGTTTGCAAGGTTCGGCTGACGAATGGTTTTGAGGTTATTTCATACATTGGTGGTGAAGGCCACAACCTGCAGGAGCACTCTGTTGTTCTGATCCGCGGCGGTCGTGTCAAGGATCTGCCAGGTGTCCGTTACCACACTGTTCGCGGTTCGCTGGATACCCAGGGTGTGAAGAAGCGCAAGCAGGGTCGTTCCAAGTACGGTACCAAGCGCCCGAAGGCGGCTTGAGTTTCGTCCCGAGTAAGGGTCGCTCGTGATGGGCGGCTGGGAGGGGTGGGTCTGTTGCCCAATCCTTCAACTGAATTGTGACTATGAGAGGTTGCTATGCCCCGTCGTCGTGAAGTACCGAAGCGCGATATTCTGCCGGACCCGAAATTTGGCAATGTCGAGGTGTCGAAGTTCGTCAATACGATCATGAAAAGCGGCAAGAAGTCCGTCGCCGAGCGTATTGTCTATGGAGCCTTTGACCAGATCGTGACCAAGACTGGAAAGGATCCCCTCGAGGTTTTCGGTTTGGCTCTTGGTAACATCAAGCCTCTGGTCGAAGTCAAGAGTCGTCGGGTGGGTGGGGCGAATTATCAGGTGCCGGTTGAGGTTCGTCCTAGCCGCCGGATGGCCCTTGCCATGCGCTGGCTGCGGGAGTCAGCGCGTAAGCGTTCGGAAAAGTCGATGGGTCAGCGCCTGGCAGCAGAAATGCTGGAAGCATCGGAAAGCCGCGGCGGTGCAGTCAAGAAGCGCGACGAAGTGCACCGTATGGCCGAGGCCAACAAGGCGTTCGCGCACTTCCGGTTCTAAGGCACCAGCGTCCAGGGCGCCGCTTCGGCTGCCTTGTGCTGGCGATCGTTCTTTATTAGCGAAGGTTCATACTGTGGCTCGCAAAACCCCCATTGAGCGTTACCGGAACATCGGTATCAGCGCTCACATTGATGCTGGCAAGACGACGGCGACGGAGCGTATCCTGTTCTATACGGGTATCAACCACAAGATCGGTGAAGTGCATGACGGCGCCGCGACGATGGACTGGATGGCGCAGGAGCAGGAGCGGGGGATTACCATTACCTCGGCGGCCACGACGTGCTTCTGGAAGGGCATGCAGCTGGATCGTCCCGAGCACCGGATCAACATCATCGATACGCCTGGTCACGTGGATTTCACGATCGAGGTCGAGCGCTCGATGCGTGTCCTCGATGGCGCGTGCATGATTTATTGTGCTGTGGGTGGTGTGCAGCCGCAGTCCGAAACCGTTTGGCGTCAGGCGACCAAGTACAAAGTACCCCGGTTGGCCTTCGTCAACAAGATGGACCGCCAGGGCGCGGATTTTTTTAAGGTCGTTGACCAGATGCGGACCCGCCTGAAGGCCAATCCGGTCCCAATCGTCATACCGATCGGAAAGGAGGACTACTTCGAGGGGGTCGTCGATCTGATCAAGATGAAGGCGATTTACTGGGATGAAGCCTCGCTGGGGATGAAGTTCGATTACCGCGACATTCCGGCCGAGTTGCAGTCCGAGGCCGACGAATGGCGCAGCAAGATGGTCGAAGCCGCCGCAGAGTCGTCTGAAGAGCTGATGGACAGGTACCTCGATGAGGGTGATCTGACTGAAGCGGACCTGATCAAGGGCTTGCGTGATCGCACCATCGCGTGCGAAATTCAGCCGGCCCTTTGCGGAACGGCCTTCAAGAACAAGGGCGTGCAACGCATGCTCGACGCGGTGATTGATCTTCTGCCGTCGCCGGTGGACATTCCTCCAGTTACCGGGGAGAAGGAAAACGGTGAGCCGGATACGCGGGAAGCGTCCGACAGTGCGAAGTTTTCTGCTCTCGCCTTCAAGCTGATGACCGACCCCTACGTCGGCCAGTTGACCTTCATCCGAGTGTATTCTGGCGTTCTGAAATCTGGCGACACGATTTTCAACCCCATCAAGGGCCGTCGCGAGCGCATCGGCCGAGTCCTGCAGATGCACGCCAACAATCGTGAAGAACTCAAGGAAGTGCTCGCGGGCGACATCGCAGCGTGCGTTGGCCTCAAGGAAGTAACTACCGGCGAAACCCTCTGCGATCCTTCGGCAGTCATCACCCTGGAGCGGATGGTATTTCCTGAGCCCGTGATCCACGTGGCCGTCGAGCCGAAGACCAAGCCGGACCAGGAGAAGATGGGCATAGCCCTCGGTCGCCTGGCTCAGGAGGATCCCTCGTTCCGCGTGCGTACCGATGAAGAGTCTGGGCAGACGATTATCTCGGGAATGGGCGAGCTCCACCTGGAGATAATCGTTGATCGACTGAAGCGGGAATTCGGTGTGGACGCCAACGTCGGCGCGCCACAGGTGGCCTATCGGGAATGCATCAAGAAATCGGTCGAACAGGAAGGGAAGTTTGTCAAACAGTCGGGTGGCCGCGGTCAGTATGGTCATGTCTGGTTAAAAATTGAGCCGAACGAGCCTGGCAAAGGGTACGAGTTCGTTGACGCGATCAAGGGTGGTACCGTACCTCGAGAGTACATCCCCGCGGTGGACAAGGGGTTGCAGGATTCGGTCACCAGTGGCGTGCTGGCGGGATTTCCGGTGGTCGATATCAAGTTCACGCTGTTTGAAGGCTCGTACCACGACGTGGATTCGAATGAAAATGCCTTTCGGCAAGCGGCAGCCATTGCCTTCAAGGAGGGAATGCGCAAAGCTTCGCCGACCCTCCTTGAGCCGATGATGGCAGTCGACGTGGAGACGCCTGAGGACTATATGGGGAACGTGATGGGCGACCTGTCGAGCCGTCGCGGCATGATTCAGGGAATGGAAGACCTGCCCGGAAACATCAAAGCCATCAAGGCGGAGGTGCCGCTGGCTGAGATGTTTGGTTATTCGACGACCCTGCGATCCCTCAGTCAGGGGCGCGCGACTTACTCAATGGAATTCAAGCACTACGCTGAGGCGCCGAAAAACGTCGCCGAGGCGGTCATCAACAAGAAATGACTCTGATATTGTAAGGATACTAAATGGCCAAGGGAAAATTTGAACGCACGAAGCCGCACGTCAATGTGGGCACGATTGGGCACGTTGATCATGGGAAGACCACGCTGACGGCGGCGATCACGACCATTCTGGCGAAGAAATATGGCGGTGTGGCGAAGGCCTACGACCAGATTGATGCGGCGCCGGAAGAGAAGGCGCGTGGCATCACGATCAATACCGCGCATGTCGAGTACGAGACGGCCAAGCGTCACTACGCGCACGTGGATTGCCCGGGTCACGCGGACTACATCAAGAACATGATTACCGGGGCGGCGCAGATGGACGGTGCGATCCTGGTGGTTTCGGCGGCTGACGGACCGATGCCGCAGACGCGAGAGCACATTCTGCTGGCGCGTCAGGTTGGTGTGCCCTACATCATCGTTTATCTGAACAAGTGCGACATGGTTGACGATGCCGAGTTGTTGGAGCTGGTGGACATGGAAGTGCGCGAGTTGCTGTCGAAGTACGACTTTCCGGGTGACGACGTACCGATCGTCCAGGGTTCGGCGTTGAAGGCTCTGGAAGGCGATCAGGGACCGCTGGGCGAAGGCTCGGTGATGGCCTTGGCGGACGCGCTGGATGCTTACATTCCGACGCCGCAGCGAGCGGTAGACAAGCCTTTCCTGTTGCCGATCGAGGACGTGTTCTCGATCTCTGGACGTGGCACGGTGGTCACGGGTCGTGTTGAGCGCGGGGTGGTGAAAGTCGGTGAAGAAGTCGAGATCGTTGGCATCAAGCCGACGGTGAAGACGATCTGCACGGGCGTTGAAATGTTCCGCAAGCTGCTGGACCAGGGGCAGGCGGGCGACAACGTGGGCGTGCTGTTGCGGGGCACGAAGCGAGACGACGTTGAGCGTGGTCAGGTGCTGGCCAAGCCGGGTTCGATCAAGCCGCACACGCACTTTACGGGTGAAGTTTACTGTCTGTCGAAGGAAGAAGGGGGGCGTCACACGCCGTTCTTCAACAACTATCGTCCACAGTTCTATTTTCGCACGACCGACGTGACCGGAGCGATTGCGATGCCGGAAGGTGTCGAGATGGTGATGCCCGGCGACAACGTCCAGATGACGGTCAAACTGATTTCCCCGATTGCCATGGAAGAGGGCCTGCGCTTCGCGATTCGTGAAGGTGGCCGTACCGTCGGCGCCGGCGTCGTCGCGAAAATAATCGAGTAGTTCGGCAAACTCCCGGTGGGGTTCCCTTTCCACCGGCCGCTCTTTGGAAGAAGACATGCAAAGCCAGAAAATCCGCATCCGCCTGAAAGCCTTTGACTATCGTCTGATTGATCAGTCAGCTCAGGAAATTGTCGACACCGCAAAGCGTACCGGGGCCGTTGTTCGTGGCCCGGTTCCGCTGCCGACCCGCATCCAGCGTTTTGATATTCTGCGCTCACCGCATGTCGACAAGACTTCGCGTGACCAGTTCGAGATACGCACCCATCTTCGCCTGATGGATATCATTGATCCAACTGACAAGACCGTCGATGCCCTGATGAAGCTTGATCTACCCGCGGGTGTTGACGTTGAAATTAAGTTGCAGTAAGGCTTCCTTGCGGCTATAATCGCCGCCTTTCGCCGGGCAGCCTATATTGAGACTGCCCGTTCCTTAGCAGCGCTCGCCGGCCAATCGTAGCCGGTCAGAGGAGAATAAACATGAGTCTTGGCCTTGTTGGGCGCAAGGTCGGCATGACGCGCATTTTTACCGACGACGGCGTAAGTGTCCCGGTAACCGTGCTCGATGTGTCGAACAATCGGGTCGCCCAGATCAAAACGCAGCAGAATGATGGCTACTCCGTCGTCCAGGTGGCTTTCGGCAAACGTCGCCCCTCTCGTGTCAACAAGCCATTGGCCGGTCACCTCGCCAAGGCCGGTGTTGAGGCGGGCCATGTCCTGAAGGAGTTCCCGGTTTCCGTTGACGAGCTCGCGGCTCTCCAGGCGGGTGACCATATCAGCGTCACCATCTTTTCCGTCGGACAAAAGGTTGACGTGACGGGGCAAACCATCGGCAAGGGCTTTGCGGGCGGCATCAAGCGGCATCACTTCAGGTCCCAGGGCGCTGCGCATGGCAACTCGGTCTCCCACCAGGCTCTCGGGTCCACCGGTATGGCGCAGGATCCGGGTCGCGTTTTTCCGGGCAAGAAGATGGCCGGCCATCTCGGCGCCGTGAAGCGCACACAGCAGAACCTTGAGGTCGTGCGTGTCGATGTTGAGCGCCAGTTGCTGTTGCTTAAAGGCGCCGTTCCCGGCTCCAAGGGCGCCGACGTCATAGTGCGTCCGGCAGTCAAGGTGGGGGCATAAATGGAACTCAAGCTTATCAATGACGAAGGACAGGAAGCGAGCCGCCTCGAGGCCTCCGACGTCCTGTTTGGTCGCGAATACAACGAAGCGTTGGTGCACCAGGTCCTGGTTGCCTACCAGGCGAACGCGCGTAGTGGCAATCGGGCCCAGAAGGATCGCCAGGATGTGCGGCACACGACCAAGAAGCCGTGGCGTCAAAAGGGCACCGGACGAGCTCGTGCCGGTATGTCGTCATCGCCGATCTGGCGCGGCGGCGGCCGGGTTTTCCCGAATTCTTCGGACGAGAATTTCAGCCACAAGCTGAACAGGAAAATGTACCGCGCGGGCATGGCATCGATCCTTTCGCAGCTCGCTCGTGAAGGTCGCCTGGCCGTGGTGGAAAGCCTGTCGATTGAGGCGCCCAAGACCAGGTTGTTTGCAGCGAAGATCAAAGGGATGGGTTACGAGTCGGTGCTTGTGATTACAGACGATCTCGACGAGAACGTTTTTCTGGCGTCGCGTAATTTGCCGAATGTCCTCGTGGTTGAAGTCCAGCAGGCGGACCCGGTGTCCTTGGTCCGCTTCCCGAAGGTCCTGCTGACAAAAGCTGCGCTCGCCAAGTTTGAGGAGATCCTGGGATGAATCAAGAACGTTTGATGCAAGTGCTCCTCGCACCGCAGATCTCCGAAAAGGCCACCTTCGTTGCCGACAAGTACCAGCAGGTGATCTTTCGTGTTGCCTCCAACGCAACAAAGCCTGAAGTCAAGGGAGCGGTCGAGTTGCTGTTCAAGGTGGCTGTCGAGTCGGTCCAGATCGCCAACGTCAAAGGAAAGCAGAAAAAGTTTGGCCGCGTGATGGGCCGTCGCAGCAACTGGAAGAAGGCCTATGTGTGCCTGCAGCCCGGCCAGGAGATTAATTTCGTCGATGGGGGAGCGGTCTAGATGGCACTCGCTAAAGTCAAACCGACCTCGCCCGGCCGCCGCGCGGTTATCCGGGTCGTCAATCTTAATCTGCACAAGGGCGCTCCGGTTGCCGGGCTTGTCGAGTCGCAGTCGAAAAAGGCTGGCCGCAACAACAACGGGCATATCACGACTCGCCACCAGGGCGGTGGTCACAAGCAACACTATCGCCTGGTTGATTTCAAGCGCAACAAGGACGGGATTCCGGCGACAGTAGAGCGTCTCGAGTACGATCCAAACCGGACCGCCAACATTGCTCTGCTCTGTTATGCGGATGGCGAGCGTCGCTACATCATTGCGCCCAAAGGCCTTGTTGTTGGTCAGCAGATAAACAGTGGTTCAGAGGCCCCGATCAAGGTAGGCAACGCCCTGCCCATTCGCAACATCCCGGTTGGCACGACCATCCACTGCGTCGAGATGGTGCCCGGCAAGGGCGCTCAGTTGGCACGTTCGGCTGGCACCTCGGTGCAGTTATTGGCCCGGGAAGGCGTCCACGCCCAGTTGCGCTTGCGCTCCGGTGAAATTCGCCGAGTGCACGTCGAGTGCCGCGCGACGATCGGCGAGGTGGGTAACGAAGAGCATAGTCTACGTTCGATAGGCAAGGCTGGCGGGAATCGTTGGCGCGGCATTCGCCCAACCGTACGTGGTGTGGCGATGAATCCGATCGATCACCCGCACGGTGGGGGCGAAGGCAAGACGGCATCGGGTATGCATCCGGTCAGTCCTTGGGGTACCAAGACCAAAGGTTATCGCACTCGTCGCAACAAGCGCACGACTTCGATGATCGTGCAGCGCCGTCAAAAACGCTAAGGGATAGAGAACCATGGGACGTTCCATTAAAAAGGGCCCGTTTGCTGATGCCCATCTGATCAAAAAAGTGGGCACGGTGCGTGCGACTGGCGATAAGCGCCCGATCAAGACCTGGTCGCGCCGGTCCACCGTGCTGCCAGATTTTGTGGGCTTGACCATCGCGGTTCATAACGGCAAGCAACATGTTCCTGTGTATGTCACCGAGAACATGGTTGGGCACAAGCTGGGCGAGTTTTCTCTTACCCGCACGTTTAAAGGCCACACCTCTGGCAAGAAGGCCAAGAAGTAAAGGAATGAATATGGAAACTCGTGCTGTTTTGCGCGGCGTTCGGCTGTCGAGCCAGAAGGGTCGCCTGGTGGCCGATCAGATCCGCGGCCTGGCCGTCGATCGGGCACTCAATCTGCTGACATTCAGCCCCAAGAAGGGTGCAGCGATCATCAAGAAGGTGCTCGAATCGGCGATCGCCAATGCCGAGCACAATGCGGGTGCCGATATTGACGAACTGAAGGTTAAGACCATCTCTGTCGAAAAGGGCATGGTGCTCAAGCGCTTCACGGCGCGGGCGAAGGGACGCGGCAACCGGATCGTCAAGCCGACCTGTCACGTTTTTCTGACTGTCGGCAACTGAGGAACAAGAATGGGACAAAAGATTCATCCTGCTGGCTTTCGTCTGGCCGTCACGCGTGATTGGTCTTCGCGCTGGTACGCCAACAGCAAGAACTTTGCCGGCATGCTCAACGAAGATGTTCGCGTTCGCGAATACCTCAAGAAGAAGCTAAAGCACGCGTCGGTTGGACGTATCCTGATCGAGCGCCCCGCCAAGAACGCCCGCGTCACGATCTTCTCGGCACGCCCGGGTGTGGTGATTGGGAAAAAGGGTGAGGAGATCGATCACCTGCGGATCGCTTTACAGAAGATCATGGGCGTCCCTGTGCACGTCAGTATCGAGGAAATTCGCAAACCCGAGCTGGACGCGCAATTGGTGGCCGACTCGATTACGCAGCAGCTCGAGAAGCGTATCATGTTCCGCCGGGCCATGAAGCGTGCGATGCAGAACGCCATGCGTCTTGGCGCGCAGGGTATAAAGATCATGAGTTCAGGCCGTCTCAATGGCGCGGAAATTGCTCGGCGCGAATGGTACCGCGAGGGTCGAGTCCCGCTCCATACGCTGCGGGCTGATATTGACTACGCGACCTCCGAAGCCTTGACTACCTATGGTCTTATTGGCGTCAAGGTCTGGATCTTCAAAGGGGAGATTCTCAATCGCCAGGAGCAGGCGGCGACGGCTTCCGATGCGACCCTTGATGAGCAGCGCCGCCCCCGTCGTGCTCCGCGCGCCGGTGACGTTGCCGACAGGCCGCCGCGCATGGTGAAGGGGCCGGAGGAACTGGCGAGGGTTGAGGGCGCTGTTGGGGAAGCGAAGGCACCCGTGAAACGAGTAAGAAAGGCAGGTACAACAGATGCTGCAGCCAGCTAGAAGGAAATACCGCAAAGAGCAGAAAGGCCGCAATACGGGCCTGGCGCTGCGCGGGGCCAAGGTCAGTTTCGGTGAGTATGGACTGAAGTCAATTGGCCGTGGCCGACTGACTGCCCGTCAGATTGAAGCTGCTCGGCGTGCAATGACGCGTCATATCAAGCGTGGCGGGCGGATCTGGATCCGCATCTTTCCCGACAAGCCGATTTCCAAGAAGCCTGCCGAGGTTCGTATGGGAAGCGGCAAAGGGAATCCAGAGTACTACGTGGCCGAGATCAAGCCGGGTAAGGTCCTTTACGAGATGGATGGGGTCAGCGAAACTCTTGCTCGCGAAGCCTTTGCCCTTGCGGCCGCCAAGCTTCCGATCCCGACGGTTTTTGTTACGCGCATGGTAGGTTGATCATGAAAGTCAGTGAACTCAGAGAAAAAACCGTCGACGAGCTGAACCAGGAACTGCTGGCCCTGCTGAAGGCCCAGTTCGGCCTGCGAATGCAGCTTGCTACACAGCAGTTGTCGAACAACAGTCAGATTGGCAAGGTGCGTCGCCAGATCGCACGCGTACGCACGCTTCTTCGTGAAAAGGCAGTTCAATGAGCGAAACCACTACCAGCAAGCGTACCTTGGTTGGGCGCGTCCTCAGCGACAAAATGGATAATACTGTGACGGTAATTGTCGAGCGCAGAGTGAAACACCCGATATATAACAAGATCATCGTGCGCTCGAGCAAGTACCACGCGCACAACGACAAGAACGAAGCCAAACTGGGTGATGTTGTCGAGATCCAGGAGTCGCGGCCATTGTCGAAGACGAAATCGTGGGTTGTCAGCAAGCTGCTCGAACGTGCAGTGGCGATTTAGCCCTTGATTTTGTCTCAATAGCGGTTATAATCGCCGGCTTTCCCCCGCTCGATGGTGTTTCGAGGTCGAGCCTTTCTCCCCTTGTGGGTTCCAAGACTGACCGCCACCGCGGGCCAAGTTGGAGTGACAAATGATTCAAGTACAGACTACTCTCGACGTCGCCGACAACACCGGCGCACGCTCAGTGATGTGCATCAAGGTGTTGGGCGGCTCAAAGCGTCGATATGCAGGCGTGGGCGATATTATCAAGGTGAGCATCAAGGATGCTGCCCCCCGCGGGCGCGTCAAGAAGGGTGATGTCTACAGCGCAGTGGTGGTGCGTACTGCCAAAGGCGTGCGACGCGTAGACGGGTCGCTGGTGAAGTTCGACCACAACGCGGCCGTACTCCTCAACAACAAGATGGAGCCGATAGGTACCCGTATCTTCGGGCCGGTTACACGCGAATTGCGCGGTGATCGATTCATGAAGATCGTGTCGTTGGCACCTGAAGTACTTTAGGGGGGGGCATGGAAAGGATTCGCAAGGGCGACGATGTTATCGTGACCGCCGGTAGGGACAAGGGAAAACGGGGAAGTGTCCTTCGCCGTTCGGACGCCGAGCATGTCCTGGTGGAGGGCGTGAATCGAGTGAAGAAGCATGTCAAACCAAATCCGGTCAAAGGTGTCGTCGGCGGTATTGTTGAGAAAGAGATGCCGCTACACATTTCTAACGTTTCGCTCTATAACCCGGCGACCAGAAAAGCAGACCGAGTTGGCTTCAAGACCCTTGAAGATGGCACAAAGGTTCGTTTTTTCAAGTCGAACGGCGAAGTGTTGGGGGCATAAGGGACAATCATGGCGCGTTTGCTGGAGTACTACAACACCACAGTGGTGCCCGAACTGACCCAGAAGTTTGGGTATAAGTCGAGAATGCAGGTCCCCCGAATCACCAAGATTACCCTGAACATGGGGGTAGGTGAGGCCATCGCGGACAAGAAAGTGCTTGAGAATGCGATGGGCGACCTGGTCAAGATCGCTGGGCAAAAGCCCGTCACCACCAAAGCGAGGAAGTCCATCGCCGGTTTCAAGATTCGCACCGGATACCCAATTGGGTGCATGGTGACCCTTCGCGGTCCGCGCATGTTCGAGTTTATAGACAGACTGGTCACCGTAGCGCTGCCCAGGGTCCGCGACTTTCGCGGTATCTCCGGCAAGGGTTTCGACGGTCGTGGTAACTACAACATGGGCCTCAAGGAGCAGATCATCTTCCCCGAAATCGAGTATGACCGGATTGATGCGTTGCG
Source organism: Candidatus Accumulibacter necessarius (assembly GCF_036625085.1). Classification (NCBI taxonomy): domain Bacteria; kingdom Pseudomonadati; phylum Pseudomonadota; class Betaproteobacteria; genus Candidatus Accumulibacter; species Candidatus Accumulibacter necessarius. The sequence goes on from NZ_JAZKUM010000001.1 coordinate 729,573, forward strand.
GGGCATGAACATCAGTGTCACTACTACTGCCAAGACGGATGAAGAGGCGCGTGCCTTGCTTGGCGCGTTTAAATTTCCCTTCAGGAACTGAGACGAAATGGCAAAACTCGCTGTGATCAACCGCGGTGAAAAGCGGCGCAAGATTGTGGAAAAATATGCCAAGAAGCGTGCTGAGCTGATGGCTGCCGTTGCTGACCAGGGTCGGTCTGTCGAAGAGCGCTTTGAGGCGCGCCTGAAAGTCCAGGCGCTACCGCGCAATGCGAGCCCGGTCAGGCTTCGCAATCGCTGTCAGTTGACCGGACGTCCTCGGGGTGTCTATCGCAAGTTCGGTTTGGGTCGCGGCAAGCTGCGCGAGTTCGTGATGCAGGGCGAAGTGCCAGGAATGGTCAAGGCTAGCTGGTAGGCAGGAGAGAACGAAATGAGTATGAGCGATCCGATCAGCGACATGCTGACACGCATCCGAAATGCCCAGATGGCAAGCAAGGCCTCCGTCGCCATGCCGTCTTCAAAGGTAAAGATTGCCATCGCCCAGGTGTTGAAGGACGAAGGTTACGTCGAGGATTTCGCAGTTAGTCCGAATGAAGGCAAGCCGATTCTCGAAATTGGCCTTAAGTATTATGCGGGTCGACCGGTCATCGAGCGGATAGACCGCGTGTCACGGCCGGGCCTCCGGATCTACAGAGGAGCTGATGACATCCCGCTGGTCATGAATGGTCTTGGGGTAGCAATAGTCTCGACACCCAGGGGCGTTATGACTGACCGTAAGGCTCGCGCCAGCCATATTGGCGGCGAAGTGCTGTGCTTCGTCGCATAAGGGGTAGCTATGTCCCGCGTTGCAAAGAAAACAATTGTTCTCCCGCCGGGTGTTTCGGTAGATATCTCGCTGGAACAAGTTTCCGTCAAGGGGCCACTCGGTACGCTCGTTTTTCCCGCTCATCCAGCGGTGACGGTCGAACAGGAGGGTGATAGCCTGTCGTGCAAGCCGGTTTTGGGGATGGCCAATGGCGATGCGATGTCCGGCACCATTCGTGCCGTGGTTGCGAACATGGTTACGGGTGTTAGCAAGGGATTCGAGCGTAAGCTAAGCCTCGTTGGCGTTGGGTATCGTGCTCAAGCCCAGGGCGACACGCTCAACCTGACCCTTGGATTCTCGCATCCAGTTGCTTACAAGCTCCCGAGCGGCATTACTGCTATGACGCCGACCCAGACCGAGATTGTGATCAAGGGCGTTGATCGACAGCTCGTTGGCCAAGTCGCGGCCGAAGTTCGTTCGTATCGCAAGCCCGAGCCCTACAAGGGCAAGGGCGTGCGATATGTAGACGAGGTGGTCGTGATCAAGGAAACCAAGAAGAAAAAGTAGGGGTGCAGAGATGATTGACAAAAAACAGGCGCGTTTGCGCAGGGCTCGCAAAACCCGGGCCAAGATTGCCGAACTGAAGACAGTGCGCTTGTCGGTTCACCGCAGCAACTGCCATATCTACGCCCAGGTAATTTCGGCTTGTGGTTCGCAGGTGCTCGCGGCAGCTTCCTCGCTGGAGCCCGAGGTGCGGAAGATGCTCCCGAACGGGGGCGACATCAGCGCGGCGAAGACGATCGGCCTGTTGATCGCCGAGCGCGCCAGAAAGGCCGGAATCGAACAGGTTTCGTTTGATCGTGCAGGCTTTCGCTATCACGGGCGGATCAAGGCGCTGGCAGACGCAGCCCGTGAAGCCGGCCTCAAGTTCTGATCGCGCCACAGAGAATTGGAGTAATCGATGGCTAAGCCGCAAAGCAGAAAACCTCAGCAAGCCGAGAAGCCCGATGACGGCATGCGTGAGAAGATGATCTCTATCAACCGAGTGACCAAGGTGGTGAAGGGTGGTCGTATTCTCGGGTTCGCAGCACTGACGGTGGTTGGTGATGGGGATGGTCGTGTGGGGATGGGCAAGGGGAAGTCGCGCGAAGTGCCGGTCGCCGTGCAGAAAGCGATGGAGGAGGCGCGCCGTAACCTGATCAAGGTCAGCCTCAAGGGTGGCACCCTGCAGCACACGGTCGTGGGGCATCACGGGGCTTCAAGAGTGATGATGCAGCCGGCACCTGAGGGAACCGGGATCATTGCTGGCGGGGCCATGCGCTCGGTCTTCGATGTCATCGGTATGACCAATGTGGTTGCCAAGGCGCACGGTTCAACCAATCCTTACAATATCGTCCGCGCAACCATCAATGGCCTGAAGGCGATGACCACGCCAGCCGAGGTCGCCGCCAAGCGGGGCAAGACGGTCGCTGAAATCCTGGGGTAAGAAATGGCTGAGAAAAAAGTAAAGGTGACGCTCGTCCGGAGCCTCATCGGCACCAAGGAGTCGCACCGCGCCACGGTACGAGGTTTGGGCTTGCGGCGGCTCAATAGTAGCTCGGTCCTTGAAGACACGCCGGCGGTTCGGGGAATGATCAACAAGGTGTCCTACCTGTTGAAGTGTGAGGGCTGAGATGGAACTTAATACTGTTCAGGCCGCTGACGGGGCGCGTGCGGGTAGGAAGCGTGTCGGGCGCGGGATCGGCTCCGGGTTGGGAAAGACCTGCGGGCGCGGTCACAAGGGACAAAAGTCGCGTGCGGGTGGCTTCCACAAGGTGGGCTTCGAAGGCGGCCAGATGCCGCTACAGCGCCGTTTGCCAAAGCGTGGCTTCAAGTCTATGACCAGGGCGCGTAACTTCGAGGTTCGCCTGTCGGAAATCGCGCGCTTACCGGTCGACGAGATAGACCTTTCGACGCTGATGCAGGCCAATCTCGTCTCGCAGCACGCGTTGTCGGCGAAGGTTGTGCTCTCTGGCGAGATCAACCGTAAGGTCATCCTCAAGGGTGTCGGGGCGACCGCAGGCGCACGGGCGGCAATCGAAGCCGCCGGTGGCAGCATTGCGGATTAACGAGCAGGCAGGGGTGATCTTTTTTGGCAACTAGTTCGAGCACGGTTAGCAAGGGTGGAAAGTTTGGCGACCTCAAGCGCCGGCTGTGGTTCCTGCTCGGGGCACTGGTCGTGTACCGGATTGGGGCGCACATTCCCGTGCCAGGCATTGATGCGCAGGCTTTGAGCGAGCTGTTCAAGCAACAGCAGGGCGGCATCCTTGGCATGTTCAACATGTTTTCCGGAGGCGCCTTGTCGCGCTTCACGATTTTCGCGCTCGGAATCATGCCGTACATTTCGGCGTCGATCATCATGCAACTGATGACTCACGCCAGCCCTCAACTCGAGGCGCTGAAGAAGGAGGGCGAAGCCGGGCGCAGGAAAATAACGCAGTACACGCGTTATGGCACCGTCTTTCTGGCGCTGTTTCAGGGGATTGGTATAGCGGTTGCGGTTGAGTCCCAACCCGGGCTGGTGCTCGACCCGGGAATGATGTTCCGCTTCGTGACCGTGACGACGCTGGTTACCGGGACAATGTTCCTGATGTGGCTCGGCGAGCAGGTGACCGAACGGGGCCTGGGCAACGGGATTTCGATCATCATTTTCGCCGGGATCGCAGCCGGCCTGCCGAACGCGATCGGTGGTTTGCTGGAGTTGGTGCGTACGGGTGCCATGCATCCGCTGACGGCAATCGTGATCAGCTTGCTGGTGGTTCTGGTCACCGCCTTCGTGGTGTTTGTCGAACGGGGTCAGCGAAAGATCCTGGTCAACTACGCAAAGCGCCAGGTTGGTAACAAGATTTATGGCGGTCAGAGTTCGCACTTGCCGCTCAAGTTGAACATGGCGGGCGTTATCCCGCCGATCTTTGCCTCGTCGATCATACTTTTTCCAGCGACCGTTGCCGGTTGGTTTGGTTCGGGTGAGTCGGTTCGCTGGCTTAAGGACATTGCTGGTGCCTTGTCTCCGGGGCAGCCGGTCTATGTCATGCTGTACGCGGCGGCGATTATCTTCTTCTGTTTCTTCTACACCGCCTTGGTTTTCAACTCCAAGGAAACGGCAGATAACCTCAAGAAGAGCGGCGCTTTCGTGCCAGGGATAAGGCCAGGGGATCAGACAGCGCGTTACATTGACAAGATACTGATGCGACTCACCCTCGTTGGGGCGGCGTACATCACGATCGTATGCTTGCTGCCCGAGTTCCTGATCCTGAAGTGGAATGTGCCCTTTTATTTTGGCGGTACCTCGCTGCTGATCATCGTGGTGGTTACGATGGATTTCATGACTCAGGTCCAGGCATATGCCATGTCACACCAATACGAGAGTTTGCTGAAGAAAGCCAACTTCAAAGGCTCCGGGATGTCGGCGAAATAGGATGGCAAAGGAAGATTTGATCGAAATGCAGGGAGAGGTTATCGAGAACCTTCCCAATGCCACCTTCAGGGTGAAGCTCGAAAACGGGCATATCGTCCTGGGTTTTATATCAGGCAAGATGCGGATGCACTACATACGCATTCTGCCGGGCGACAAGGTCACGGTTCAACTTACGCCATACGATCTGAGTCGCGCGCGAATCGTCTTCCGCGCGAAGTGAGAAGTTTCTACGCAGTAATCTACGCAATAATTCGGCGAAGGGCTGGCTGCGCCTCGTGCCGGGGAATCAGGAGTGAGTCATGAAAGTGCTGGCATCTGTGAAACGCATCTGCCGGAAGTGCAAGATCATTCGGCGTCATGGCGTCGTCCGTGTGATTTGTTCGGATCAGCGTCACAAACAGCGTCAAGGTTGATCGCTGCGGCTCACTCGGGTGGGTCGCCAGTCGGTTGAAGGTATAATTGCAAGTTTCGATTATTTTGGGGTGAATCGATGGCCCGCATCGCAGGCGTAAACCTCCCGAACCACCAGCATGCCGAGATTGCTCTTACTGCAATCTACGGTATCGGACGTCCGCGCGCACAGAAGATTTGTGATGCTGCTGGGGTTCCACGTTCAACAAAAATGAAGGACCTGACCGAAGCTGAACTGGAGCGCCTGCGCGACCAGATCGGCAGGTTCAGTGTCGAGGGCGATCTGCGTCGCGAAGTGACGATGAGCATCAAGCGGTTGATGGATCTCGGCTGCTATCGTGGCCTTCGTCACCGCAAGGGCCTGCCGTCTCGCGGCCAGCGGACGCGGACTAACGCGCGCACCCGCAAGGGCCCGCGGAAGCCGATCGCCGGCAAGAAGTAATCAGGAGCTAGGACCTTACTATGGCCAAGACCGCCGCAAAAGTTCGCAAGAAAGTCAAGATCAGAAAAAACGTGGCCGAGGGCGTTGCCCATATCCACGCCTCGTTCAACAACACGATCATCACGATCACCGACCGCCAGGGTAATGCCTTGTCGTGGGCGACGTCTGGTGGTGCCGGTTTCAAGGGATCACGCAAGAGCACGCCTTTTGCCGCTCAGGTCGCTGCCGAGGCTGCCGGTAGAGTGGCCGTAGAGTGCGGCGTCAAGAACCTTGAGGTTCGCATCAAGGGTCCTGGACCTGGGCGTGAGTCTTCAGTGCGTGCGCTCAATGCACTAGGCATGAAGATAACAGCAATTACCGATGTAACACCGATCCCGCACAACGGCTGTCGGCCGCCCAAGAGGCGTCGGATTTAAGGAGAAGGAAAAAGTGGCTCGCAATCTCGATCCGAAGTGCCGTCAGTGCCGCCGCGAAGGCGAAAAGTTGTTCCTGAAGGGAGAGAAGTGCTTTACGGATAAGTGTGCTATCGAACGTCGTTCGTATGCCCCCGGTCAGCATGGCCAAAAATCCGGACAGCGGTTGTCGGACTATGGCGTCCACCTCCGGGAAAAGCAAAAGATCCGCCGCATCTACGGCGTTCTTGAAGGCCAGTTTCGCAAGGTCTATAGAGAAGCGGACCGTCGCAAAGGTGTGACCGGCGAAGTTCTCCTGCAGTTGCTGGAGGCTCGTTTGGACAGCGTTTGCTATCGCATGGGCTTTGCCGCGTCACGTTCGGAGTCTCGCCAAGTGGTTCGGCATAATGGCGTACTGGTGAATGGTCGCCGTGTGAACATCCCTTCCTATCAGGTGCGTCCAGGCGACGTCGTCGAAGTGTGTGATAAGGCGAAAGCGCATCTTCGCGTCAAGGCCGCTCTGGCCGCTGCCGAGGCTCGTGGGTTTCCGGAATGGGTCGAAGTTGACGCAAAGGCTGCGAAGGGTACCTATAAAGCGCACCCGGAACGTAGTGAGCTGCCGCCGACGATCAACGAGAGTCTCGTCATCGAACTCTATTCGAAGTAGTCGCGGCGAGTCTTGACGGACTGAGGCAAAGGACATACATGCAAAGCAGTGGACTATTTAAACCGCGCATCATCGATGTGCAGAGCTTGTCGCCGGTGCATGCACGAGTGGTCATGGAGCCGTTTGAACGCGGTTACGGACACACCCTAGGTAATGCTTTGCGCCGAATCCTGCTGTCGTCGATGCCTGGTTATGCACCGACCGAAGTCAGCATCGAAGGCGTACTTCACGAGTACTCGACGATCGACGGTGTTCAGGAGGACGTGGTGGATATCCTCCTCAACCTGAAGGGCGTGGTTTTCAAACTCTACAACCGTGAAGAAGTCGTCCTGCATCTCCGAAAGGAAGGGAAGGGCGTCGTGCGGGCTGCCGACATCGAAGTTTCTCACGATGTCGAGATCATCAATCCGGAGCACGTGATTGCGCACCTGTCGGCTGGTGGCAAGTTGGCCATGGAAATGAAGGTTGAGCGGTCGCGCGGCTACGTTGCAGGCAACCTTCGTGAGTTGAGCGACGGTAGCAAGAACATCGGCAAGCTGGTCCTGGACGCCTCGTTCAGCCCGGTGCGGCGAGTTAGCTATGCGGTCGAGAGTGCCCGTGTCGAACAGCGGACTGACCTTGACAAGCTGATCATGGACATTGAGACCAACGGCGCCATTGAGCCAGAGGAAGCGATCCGGACGGCCGCCCGGATCCTGATGGAGCAGCTGTCCGTCTTCGCCGACCTCGCTGGGACAGCGATGCCTATCGAGTATCAGAAGACGGTGCAGGTTGACCCGTTGCTGCTGCGTCCGGTGGATGACCTGGAGCTGACGGTTCGTTCGGCTAATTGTCTGAAGGCAGAGAATATTTACTACATCGGTGATCTGATTCAGCGCACCGAAAACGAATTGCTCAAAACGCCCAATCTTGGACGAAAGTCGCTTAATGAGATCAAGGAAGTGTTGGCCGCCCGCGGTCTGACACTGGGCATGAAGTTAGAGAACTGGCCTCCGGCCGGACTCGAGAAGTGAGCAGCCGGAAAAGAACAGGAAGGAATTGATATGCGTCACCGTTTGGGTCTTCGCAAACTGAATCGTACCAGCGCCCACCGTCTGGCGATGTTGCGCAATATTACGGTCTCGTTGCTTCGTGAAGAGGTCATCAAGACGACGCTGCCGAAGGCCAAGGAGCTTCGCCGCGTCATCGAGCCGATCATCACGCTCGGCAAGAAGCCGAGTCTCGCCAACCGCCGGCTCGCTTTTGATCGTTTGCGCGATCGGGACATGGTAGTCAAGGTGTTTGACGAACTTGGACCGCGTTACGCAAGCCGCAATGGCGGTTATCTTCGGATCCTGAAGTGTGGCTTCCGCGATGGTGACAATGCGCCGATGGCGTTCGTCGAATTGCTCGACAGGCCTGATTCGCTGGGCGATTCGGCGACGGTAGCAAGCTAGGCCGTCTGGCACTTCAGCCCGACTTGAGAAAACGCCAGGTCACGCCTGGCGTTTTTTTGTCGGCGAACGTGCCGCAGGGAAAGCTGCCTAGCCCCGCGGGGTTTCCCCGCTAGCGGCTGATATCGGCGGTTCACGATGTGCTCTGGCGGGCCATGAGTCGGTCAGGTTGCCTTGTGCAGTTCGTGGGCGAGGCTACTAGGGTCAGCACTGGGAGACGAGCAACGCAGGTGCGTCGCTGGACTCTTCCAGCTGCTGCAGTGCCCACATTTGCGCATACAGACCTGAGGCATCCAGCAGTTTCATGTGGGAGCCGCGTTCGACTATTCGACCAGCATCCATTACCAGGATCTCGTCGGCATTCATGATGGTCGATAGCCGGTGGGCAATGATCAGTGTCGTGCGACCACGTGCCGCGTTATCAAGACTCGCCTGAATGGCCTTCTCGGTTTTCGAGTCGAGTGCCGACGTCGCTTCGTCGAAGATCAGCACCGGTGGGTTCTTCAGCAGTGCCCGGGCAATCGCCACCCTTTGCTTCTCCCCGCCGGAGAGCTTCAGGCCACGCTCGCCGACCCTCGTTTCATAGCCATCGGGGAGCAAGTCGATAAAACTCGAGAGTTGCGCTGCTGCGGCCGCGGCAATCACCTGTTCTCGACTCGCTTCGGGCTGGCCGTAGTGGATGTTGTAGTAGATGGTGTCGTTGAACAGGACCGTGTCCTGCGGAACGATGCCAATTGCGCTCCGCAGGCTCGTTTGCGTCAGATCGCGAAGATCGACACCATTGACTAGAATGTGGCCGGCGCTGACGTCGTAGAAGCGGTACAGAAGGCGCGCCAGGGTGGATTTTCCAGAACCGGATTCGCCAACAACAGCGACCGTCCGTCCGGCAGGAATCGCAAAGTCAATGCGCTGCAGGATTTGCCGGTTTGGTTCATAGGAAAAGTCGACCTCCGAAAACCGGATCTGCACCGCTCCGGCGGCTAGACAAGCAGCGTCGGGAGCGTCGGCAATTTCCCGGTTGACCGCCAGGAGGTCGAACATCCGCTCGATGTCCGCTAGTGCCTGGCGAATCTCGCGGTAAACCACCCCGAGAAAGTTGAGCGGCATGTAAAGCTGAATCAGGAAGGCGTTGACCAGGACCAGGTCGCCGATGGTCATGCTGCCGTCAACCACACCACTTGCCGCTCGCCACATCATGGCCGTGACCCCCAGGGCGATGATGACCTGCTGACCAAGATTGAGCCAGGACAGTGATACCTGGCTGCGGGTCGCCGCGTCTTCCCACTCCTGCATCTGCCGGTCGTAACGCCGCGCTTCGTACTCCTCGTTATTGAAGTACTTGACCGTTTCGTAATTCAGCAGGCTATCGATCGCGCGGGTATTCGCCGCCGAATCCATCTCGTTGAGCTTCCGCCGAATGGCGATCCGCCAGTTGCTGACCTTGATTGTGAACACGACGTAGGTCGCCAGCGAAGCGAGGGTGATAAGGACAAAGGCACTGTCGTAGCGCAGCAGCAGAATGACCAGGACGAGGGTGATTTCGACCAGGGTCGGGAGGATCGAGTAGAGCGTGTAGCTGATCAGACTCGAAATCGATCGGCTGCCACGCTCGATGTCGCGGGAAACCCCGCCGGTCTGTCGTTCGAGATGAAAGCGAAGCGAGAGTTCGTGCAGGTGACGGAAGACCTCGAGGGCGATCCGGCGCACGGCCCGTTGTGTGACGCGCGCGAAAAGAATCTCGCGCAGCTCGGTAAACAGAGAGGTGGAAAAGCGCAGCGCGCCATACAGCAGGAGCAACAGGGCTGGCAAGGTGAGTGCCTGCTGAGTACTGCTCAGGCCGTCGATCATCTCCTTGAAGACTAGGGGCACGGTGACGTTGGCTAGCTTGGCGCTGAACAGACAGGACAAGGCCAGCAGCACACGCCATTTGTATTGCCACAGATAGGGCAGCAACTTGTGCAAGGTGGCCCCGAGGTGGGCGTTGGCAGCGGCGGGGCTGACGGGGGCAGGGTAGGGCGAGGCGGTGCGGCGCATGGGTCGGGCTGTTCAATCGAGTTTCGGATCAGTGGAGTATGCCCTGTTGTCGAGGCCGGTCTCAAGGCAGATGCAGAAAGTTGAAAAAATCCTTGCATTCACGGTGCTGTGGGCCTAATATTAAAACGAACGTTTGAACGAAATGGTTCGGCAGAGTCATCAGAGTTCTCCCGCATCCGTCTTAACTGGATCATCTGTCCAATGTCCGATCAGAAAAATGGCAGCGATACCCGCGAACGCATCCTTGACGTGGCCGAACGTCTGTTCATGGAGAACGGCTATGAGGCGACGTCGATGCGGACCATCACGAGTGCAGCAGAGGTCAATCTGGCGGCGGTGAATTACCACTTCGGGTCGAAAGAGGCTTTACTGCGCGAGGTCTTCCGGCGTCGCCTTGCCTGGCTCAACCACGAGCGTTTGCAGGCACTGGACAAGCTTGAAGAGCAGGCGGCCGGGGCGCCGCTCAAGCCGTCGCAAATCCTAGAAGCCTTTTTCGGCACCCTGTTGCGCATGGGTGAGAATCCGGCCCTGGGTGGGATGGTCTTTCTGCGCCTGCTTGGCCGCACCTTGACCGAGCCCGCCGAGTTCATCCGGACCTTTTTCGCCGGCGAGTATGCCGAGGTAATCGATCGTTACAAACTGGCGCTGTTCAGTGCCTTGCCCGACGTACCGAAGGCGGAGATTGTCTGGCGCCTGCATTTCATGCTTGGCGCCATGTCCTACGCCATTGCCGGCACCGATGTGCTGCAGGTCGTCACCGGTTGCGAGGTGGGCGATCTGGCTGGCGAGGAGGTAACCGATGAGACGGACGACACGGTGCTGGCGAGACGGCTGGCGCAGCGGCTGATGCCTTTCCTGCTCGGCGGTCTGCGGGCACCGCTGCCGCAGTTCGATGACGTCCAGAGAACAAAAAAAGAGCCGTTGCCGAAGACGGCCCGAGATACTCGGGAGAAGACCCCCGACCAAGACCCTAGACCCTAGACCCTAGACCAGCAATAGGAGAAGCAGCAATGATCACAACGATCGTATTGATAGTCATCGGTGTCATACTGATGAGTCTCGCCTTGTTGTTCGGCGTTCGTCCCTTGCGACGAGCGCTGGTCAGCCGGCCAGTTTTCCGTACCTATAAGCGGATTCTGCCGCAGATGTCCGAAACCGAGCGCGTCGCGCTCGAAGCAGGGACTGTGTGGTGGGATGGCGAGCTGTTCCGCGGTAATCCCGACTGGAACAAGCTGCTCGCCTATCCGGTGCCGAAACTGACCGCCGAAGAGCAGTCCTTCATGGACAACGAGGTCGAGCAGGCCTGTGCCTTGGTTGATGACTGGCAGGTGACGAGCGAGTTGAATGACCTGCCGGCGGAGGCATGGCAGTACATCAAGGACAAAGGCTTCCTCGGCATGATCATTCCGAAGAAGTATGGTGGTCTGCAGTTCTCGGCCTATGCGCACTCGCAGATTGTCACCAAACTGTCGACGCGCTGCTCGGCATTGTCGGTGTCGGTGATGGTGCCAAACTCACTCGGCCCGGCCGAGCTGCTGTTGCACTACGGCACCGAAGCACAGAAAAACCATTATCTGCCCCGGCTGGCGAAGGGGATCGAGATTCCAGCCTTCGCGCTGACCAGCCCGTGGGCGGGTTCCGACGCCGGGTCGATCCCGGACGTCGGCATCGTCTGCAAGGGCATTTGGCAAGGCAAGGAAGTGCTGGGGATGCGGGTGACCTGGGACAAGCGTTACATCACGCTCGGCCCGGTCTGCACCATCCTGGGCCTGGCTTTCCACTTGTACGACCCGGATGGCCTGCTCGGCGGCAAAAAGCACGTCGGAATCACCTGTGCGTTGGTACCGCGCGATACCCCCGGTGCCGAGATCGGCCGCCGCCATTTTCCGTTGAACGCCATGTTCATGAATGGCCCGACGCGTGGCAAGGATGTCTTTATGCCGCTCGATTACGTGATTGGTGGGCCGGCAATGGTTGGCCAGGGTTGGCGCATGCTGATGGAGTGTCTGGCGGCGGGCCGCTCGATCTCGCTGCCGTCGTCGAACACCGGTATGGCTCAGCTGACGGCGCGCAGCGTCGGTGCCTATGCGCGTGTGCGCAGCCAGTTCAAGATGTCGATCGGGCGTTTCGAGGGTGTCGAGGAACCGCTGACCCGGATCGGTGCCTACACTTACATGATGGACGCCGTGCGCAAGATGACGGCGGGTGCCATTGACCTCGGCGAAAAGCCGTCGGTGGTCTCGGCGATCGCCAAATACCATGTGACCGAGCGTGCCCGCCAGGTGGTCAATGACGGCATGGACATAGTTGGCGGCAAGGGTATCTGTCTTGGCCCCTCGAACTTTATTGGCCGGGCCTATCAGCAGATCCCGATTGGCATCACCGTGGAAGGGGCCAACATCCTGACGCGCAGCATGATTCTCTTTGGCCAGGGTGCCATTCGCTGTCACCCCTATGTGCTGAAGGAGATGAAAGCGGCGTTCAATCCGGATGGCGAGCAGGGGCTGCGCGACTTCGACCAGGCCTTGTTCGGGCACCTCGTATTCACCATCAGGCACGCCTTCGGTGCGCTGGGCAAGGGCCTGACCGGATCGCATTTCGTCTCAGTGCCGGCCAATGTCGCCCCGGAAACCCGACGCTACTACCAGCAGCTGACACGTTTCTCGTCCGCTTTCGCTTTCCTTGCCGATATTTCCATGCTGGTTCTCGGCGGTGAACTGAAGCGTCGCGAGAAACTCTCGGCGCGACTGGGCGACATTCTGTCGATGCTTTACCTTTGCTCGGCCACGCTCAAGCGCTACGAGTCGGAAGGTCGCCAGCAGGCCGATGCGCCGTTGATGCACTGGGCAATGTGGGACGCAATGTACAAGGCGCAGATGGCTTTCGACGGGGCCATTGCCAATTTCCCGGTACGCTGGATTGGGCGCATGCTCTACCGGCTCGTTTTTCCGCTCGGTCATCCCTACGACGTGCCTTCGGACCGGATTGGTCACCAGGTGGCAAAACTGCTGATCGAGCCGTCGGCAGCCCGCGACCGCCTGACTGCCGAAGCCTATCTGCCCAAGGTCGAGAGCGAAGCGGTCGGCGCCCTGGAACTGGCGCTTGCGGCAACCATCGAAGCCGAACCGATCGAAGCCAAGATTCGCGCCGCCGAAAAGAGCGGTGTACTGGCGGACAATCCCGACGCCAATGTCCGCGATCTGGCACACGCGGCCTTTGCTGCCGGTATCGTGACCCCGGCAGAGTATGCGGTGCTCAAGCGGCGCAACGAACTGCGCGACATCGTCATTCGGGTCGACGATTTCCCGCATGACCTTGGCCGCACGCGGCAGCAGCCCATGCTGCACAAAGCCGCAGCGTAGCTGGCCATTTCCCGCAAACCGGAGGCACGGAGCGACTGGACCGTGCCTCTTCTTGTACCGGGTGCCAGCATGAGAAAAGGAGATCAAGTGGGATTTCAGCCGGTTTACGTCGTGGATGGCGCCCGCACGCCATTCCTCAAGGGACGCAACGCGCCAGGGCCATTTCCGGCGAGTGATCTGGCGGTGCAGGCCGGGCGAGCGCTGCTCATTCGCCAGCCGTTCGCGCCGACCCAGCTAGACGAAGTGATTCTCGGCTGCGCCAGCCCCTCGGCCGACGAGGTAAATATTGCTCGGGTCGTGGCTCTTCGTCTCGGTTGCGGCCACCGGATGCCGGCATGGACGGTGATGCGAAACTGTGCCAGCGGGATGCAGGCGATCGATTCGGCAATCGCCAACATCCAGAACGGACGCTCGCAGCTGGTGCTCGCCGGCGGCGTCGATGCCCTGTCGCATGCCCCACTGCTCTACAACGAAGCGATGGTGCGCTGGTTTGGACAGATGATGCAGGCCAGGACAATGGCGCAGAAGCTGGCCATGTTCGCCCGTCTACGCCCGTCACAGCTGCTGTCGCCGGTGATCGGCATCCTCAAGGGGCTGACTGACCCCGTGATTGGCCTGCTGATGGGGCAGACCGCCGAGAACCTCGCCTGGCGCTTCGGCATCTCACGTCAGCAGATGGACGAATACAGTGTGCGCAGCCACCAGCGCGCGGTGGCAGCCCGCACCGCCGGGCGTCTCGGCGAGATCGTTCCCGTGGTCGATGCCAGGGGCAAGGTCCATGCAGAGGACGACGGCGTCCGTGCCGATTCGAGCCTGGCCGGTCTTGGCAAGCTCAAGCCCTTCTTCGACCGCAAGTACGGCCGGGTGACCCCGGGCAACAGCTCGCAGATCACCGACGGCGCGGCGTGGCTGATCCTGGCCTCCGAGGCCGCGGTCGACCAGTGGCAACTGGAGCCGCTCGGCCGGATCATCGACAGCCAGTGGGCCGGCCTTGACCCAGCGCAGATGGGACTCGGACCGGTGCATGCGGCGACGCCGATCCTGCAGCGGCATCGGCTCAGCCTCGACGACATCGACCTGTGGGAAATCAACGAAGCCTTCGCCGCGCAGGTGCTTGGCTGTCTCGCCGCCTGGGAATCGGACGAGTACTGCCGAGAGCAGCTCGGCTTGCCGGGGGCGCTGGGTGCACTGTCCCACGATCGTCTCAACGTGGACGGCAGCGCGATTGCGGTTGGCCACCCGGTCGGAGCGTCCGGAGCACGCATCGTCCTGCACCTGCTGCAGGCGCTGCGTGCGGCCAAGGCAACGCGCGGCATCGCCGCAATCTGCATTGGCGGTGGTCAGGGCGGCGCCATGCTCGTTGAAACGATGAGCCGAGAACCGGCAAGACGGGGAAATCAATGAACATCAATGGCAACAACGGTGGCCAACAGCACTGGCAGCTCGAGGTCGATGCCCAGGGTGTGGCCTGGGCGACGCTGAACAAGGCTGGCGAGTCGACCAACTCCCTTTCCTCTTTAGTAATGGACGAACTCTCACAGCTGCTCGATCAACTCGACCGCAGCCCGCCGAAGGGGTTGATCTTCCGCTCCGGGAAAGCGGCGGGCTTCATCGCTGGCGCTGATATCCAGGAGTTCACCCGGCTCGATACGCCGCAGAAAGGGATTGAACTCGTGTCGCGCGGCTGGCAGCTGTTCAATCGTCTGGCCGGGGTTTCGTATCCGACGCTGGCGCTGGTGCGTGGTCACTGCCTTGGTGGCGGGCTCGAGCTGGCGCTCGCCTGCCGTTACCTGCTGGCCGTTGACGAGCCGTCAACCCGGATGGGCCTGCCGGAGGTCATGCTGGGCATCGTCCCCGGCTGGGGTGGCATGTTGCGCTTGCCCGAGCGCATCGGTCCGCAGGCCGCGCTGGACATGATGCTGACCGGCAAGACGATCGATGCCAGCAAGGCCAGACGCCTCGGCCTCGCCGACGACTGCGTGCCGCCGCGGGTGATGGACAGCGCCGCGGCATTGCTGGTGCTTGCCAATCAGCCGCGCCGGCGTCTCCCCTTGCTGCAGCGCCTGCTCAACGGTCACCTCAAGGCTCTGGTGGCCAGCGGCGCCAGGAAGCAGGTCGCCCGGCGCGCGCGTCGCGAGCACTATCCGGCGCCCTACGCGATCATCGACATCTGGGCTCGCCACCAGGGCAATGCGCTGGCCGCTCCCGAACTGATCGACAGCATCGTCCGGTCGCCGACCGCGCGCAATCTGGTCCGCGTGTTTTTTCTGCAGGAGCGCCTCAAGAGTTTCGGCAAGGCGAGTACCTTCGAAGCCAAACGCGTGCATGTCGTTGGCGCCGGCGTCATGGGCGGCGACATCGCCGCCTGGTGTGCACTGCGCGGGCTGACCGTCACCCTGCAGGATCAGGGGATGGAGCGAATCGCGCCCGCCCTCCAGAGAGCGTACGCCGCCTGGCGTCGGCGGGTCAGGGATGATCGCGAACTACGCAACATCATGGATCGCCTGATTCCCGATCCCGAAGGGCACGGTGCACGCCAGGCCGACGTGGTGATCGAGGCCATCTTCGAGGACACCGGGGCCAAGCAGGCCCTGCTCCAGGAGCTTGAAGCGCGCATCCGGCCGGACGCAGTGCTGGCGACCAATACCTCGAGCCTGCGCATCGAGGACTTGCGGACCGTGCTGACGAGGCCGGAACGGCTGATCGGAATCCATTTCTTTAACCCGGTGGCTAAGATGCCGCTGGTCGAAGTCGTTGCCGCCGAAGGTGCCGACCCCGAAGTGCTTCAGCGCGGCACCGCTTTTGTCAGGCAGATCGACCGCCTGCCGTTGCCAGTCAAGAGCGCGCCCGGCTTCCTGGTTAACGCCGTTCTTGGGCCCTATATGCTCGAAGCGATGCGTGCGGTCGACGAGGGCCTGGAGCCGGAGACCGTGGACGAAGCGATGCTTGCCTTCGGAATGCCGATGGGCCCGATCGAACTGGTCGACATGGTCGGGCTTGACGTCGCGATGGCCGCCGGCAGGAGCCTCGCCGGGGCCGGTGCCGAGCCACCCAAGTGCCTGCTTGAGCGTTTCAAGGCGGGTCACCTCGGCAAGAAGACCGGCCGGGGCTTTTACGAGTACCGCAGTGGCCGGCCGGCCAAGGACGCAGCGGGGTCGGTGCCGGCGGGTCTGGCCGCGCGCCTGGTCAAGCCGCTGCTCGATCGCACGCAGCAGCTGGTCACTGACGGGATCGTTGCCGACGCCGACCTGGCCGACGCCGGAGTCATTTTCGGTACCGGCTTCGCGCCGTTTACCGGCGGACCGCTCAATTTCCTGCGGAGTCAGCATGGTTGACATCGTCAGCACTTTGCCGAGCAGACAACCGACCCTGCGCGTCATGCCGATGCCCTCCGAAGTCAACCCGCAGGGTGACGTCTTCGGCGGCTGGATCATGGCGCAGGCGGACGTGGCCGGAGCGATTCCCGCGATGCACCGGGCACGTGGCCGGGTGACCACCGTGGCCGTGAATTCCTTCCTCTTCAAGCAGCCGGTGTCGGTCGGCGACGTCGTCAGTTTTTTTGCCGAAGTGGTCAGCATCGGCCGCACTTCGATCACCGTCAGGGTTGAGGTCTATGCCGAACGTCACCCGGCGCAGCCGATCGTCGTCAAGGTCACCGAAGCGGTACTCACTTATGTCGCAATCAACCAACACGGTGAGAAGCGGGAACTGCCAGACGCTCGTTAAGCCGGCATCACCTGCGGTGCGAACCGTGCCCCGCCTGCCATGGCAAGGGCTGTGTGAAGTCGGCGTGCAGCGTTTGCCACGACATCCTGTGCGAGGCGCGCCAGTTCAACGTTGAGGAATTCCGCATCATCGCGTCGGCCACCGTGGTGGACATGCTGCTCGACGCAGAGGGCCAGCACCTTGCCGACGTATCGGAGTCCATCGGCAACCCGATCTCGCTGCAGGCCAACCCGGTAGGGTCGCCGGAGCAGCACGACATTGTCCTGATGTGAGGTTTGCCGAGGCGCTGGCATTGAAAGAATTGGGTGCAAATGGGTCTCAGATTGGGTCGCTGCACTCAAAAGCGATTTTCCCTCACGAGTCCCTTGATGCATTAACATATTGGTGTCAAAGCACCAATGTGAGGCTGGCATGAGCCGCCTGACCATCACCCTGTCCGAAGCCCGCTACCGCGCGCTCAAAGAAGCATCCGTGCAGCGGGACAAGACCATCGGGCAACTGATCGACGAGAGCCTGGACTTCTACGGTATCAAGTCGCGTGCGGACGCGCGCGACCTTGTGCGGCGCGCGCGAGAACACAGCACGCTTACCGAAGACCAGGCGGTGGCGGTGGCCGAGGAGCAAGTTCGGGCCGTGCGCCGCAAGTCGTGAGCCGCCAGGCAGTCATCGTCGACACGAACGTCGTCGTGGCCGGCCTGCTGACGGCGCACGCAGCGTGGCCCGTCGCCCGCATCCTCGACGGCATGCTCGCCGCTGCGTTTCCCTTTGTCGTGTCCGAGGCCCTGCTGGCCGAGTACCGCATGGTGCTTCTGCGGCCGGATCTGCGCCAGCTGCATGGGCTGGCGGTTGCCGAAGTGGAAACCATCTTGACCGACATGGCTCAGCACGCGATCGAGCTGGCCCCCGTCGCCGCCCCGCCTGCTCCCGATCCTGGTGATCAATTGCTGTGGGATCTGCTCACCGCGAGGGCTGACTTAGCTCTTGTTACGGGCGACAAGCTGCTGCGCAAGGATCCGGGCATGCACCGGCGGGTGATTTCGCCGCGCGAGTTGGTGGCTGTCGTGTGGCCAACCCTGAGGCAGAACCTACCATGATCGTCGACGCTCAGCGCTCGCCGGCAGCGCGCAACGTCGTGCGGGTCTTCTTCATGCGCTTCAGGCAGCCGGTGTCGGTCGGCGACGTCGTCAGTTTTTTTGCCGAAGTGGTCAGCATCGGCCGCACTTTGATCACCGTCAGGGTCGAGGTCTATGCCGAACGTCACCCGGCGCAGCCGATCGTCGCCAATGTCACCGAAGCAGTGCTCATCGATGTTGCAGTAAACCAACATGGGGACAAGAGAGAGCTGCCACGTGCCGAATAAGTGAGGATTTTTCTGGACAATCGTCTTAGCATGAAGCTTCAGATTGCTATTGGCGCGTGGCGAAAAAACCACGCCCAGATCACATCCAGAGGGGAGTTCAACATGTCGCACAAGATATCGATGAAGATGATTCCGGCACTTTTGCTGGCGGCCTTGTCAGGTACAGCGGGTGCCTCCGGTTTTCAGCTGCTTGAGCAGGGCAGCGGCCTGGGCAATGCCTACGCCGGTTCCGCGGCGAAGGCAAACGATGCCAGTACGATTTTCTGGAACCCGGCGGGAATGACTCAATTGCAGGCGCGTGAAGTCTCCGGTGGTTTGACGGCGGTGAGGCCCAGCTTCAAGTTCGACAACAACGGTTCACAGGTTGGTGGTTTCAATACGGCCGGTGATGGCGGTGACGCCGGTAGCTGGGCTTTTGTTCCGAATGCCTATATCTCGTGGGCTCTCAACAAGGATCTCTACGTTGGCTTGGGAATTGGCGCACCTTTTGGCAACGCAACCAAGTACGACAAGCCGTGGATCGGCAGTGCGCAGTCCGACGAGTTCGACATCAAGACGATGAATATCAACCCGTCGATGGCCTATCGGGTCAACGATATGGTTTCGCTCGGCGCCGGCGTGAGCTGGCAGAAGATCGAGGCAGACTATTATCGCCAAGTGGGAATATTGGGTAACCTGCCTCGTGTGGAGTCGCATATGAGCATCAGTGACGACGCCTGGGGCTGGAACCTTGGCGCGTTATTCACGCTCTCGCCGACGACCAAGGTGGGGGTATCCTATCGCTCGACCATCCAGTATCACACTGACGGCAAGGTCAAGCTGAGCGGTGATGGCACCGCGGCGGGCAATGCAACCGCAAATGCCCTGCGCGCTGCCGGTGGCCAGAGCGACGTGAAAGCGGATCTCGAGGTGCCGGATACCTTCATCGTCAGCGTGACGCAGAAGCTCAGCGATCGCTGGGAGATGCTGGGAGACATTTCGTGGACCGGTTGGAGTTCGATCAAGAACGTCGACATCATCCGCACTTCTGGGCCGCTCACTGGCGGGACGGCACAGGTCCTGGAGGCAGATTTTCAGGATACCTACCGCGTGGCCCTGGGGGCGAACTACGCTTATTCGGACGCACTCAAGTTCATGTTCGGCTTGGCCTACGATCAGACGCCAGTCAAGAAGGCGTCCACCCGTCTGACTTCCTTGCCTGATAACGATCGGACCTGGTTTACCTTCGGTGCCCAATGGAAGCCGGCCAGGGAACAGACACTTGAGCTCGGTGCCGCTTACCTGTACATCCCCAAGACCAAGATCAACCAGGACGAGACCAGCTTGAATCCGCTCACGAATCGTGGGTGGGTAATTGGCGACTACAACTCCAGCGTCTGGATTCTCGGCGCCCAGTACTCGCTGGCTTTCTAGTCGCGCCAGGCAGATCGGCAAAAAGGCCCCGGATTCCGGGGCTTTTTTTTGGCCAGCACCGGTGAAGTCTCCCTGTCCTTCCCGCCCTGTCGGAGTTGACGTCGTGGGCAGATCGCGTATAATTCAAACGTTCGTTTGAGCGGCTTTGTGCAGAGCCGCTGTGGGGTGTTCCCGGCGAGCGTAGACGACCCAGACAAGGAGGACAGCTTGAGCAACTTCATCGTACGCAAGGCCGCAGTACTCGGAGCGGGCGTGATGGGCGCGCAGATTGCCGCGCACCTCGCGAATGCCGAAGTGCCGGTGGTGCTTTTCGACCTGCCGGCCAAGGAAGGCGATCCCAACGGGATCGTCAGGAAAGCCATTGACGCGCTCAAGAAGCTGGAGCCGTCGCCGCTGGCCACGAAAGACCGCGTCGCCTACATCGACGCCGCCAATTACTCGCAACACCTCGATCAGCTCAAGGATTGCGACCTGATCATCGAAGCCATCGCCGAGAAGACCGAGTGGAAAGACGATCTCTATCGCAAGATCGCTCCCTTCATCTCGCCCGATGCGATCGTCGCTTCGAACACCTCAGGCCTGTCGATCAACCGCCTGTCGGAGGGTCTGCCGGAAACACTGCGTTCGCGCTTCTGCGGCATCCATTTCTTCAACCCGCCGCGCTACATGCACCTGGTTGAACTGATTGCGACCCGGACCACCGACCCGGCGCTGCTCGACAACCTCGAGTCCTGGCTGGTCTCGCGTCTTGGCAAAGGCGTCGTTCGGGCGCTGGATACGCCCAACTTCGTTGCCAATCGCGTCGGTGTTTTCTCGATTCTCGCAGTGATGCATCACACCCAGCGTCTCGGTCTTGGCTTCGACGTCGTCGATTCGCTCACCGGTCCGATCATCGGTCGCCCGAAGAGCGCCACCTACCGCACCGCCGATGTCGTCGGGCTCGATACGCTGGCGCACGTCATCAAGACCATGCAGGACACGCTGCCCGGCGACCCCTGGCACGGCTACTACGGCGTGCCAGCATGGCTGGCGGCGCTGATCGGCAAGGGCGCGCTGGGGCAGAAGACGCGCGGCGGCATCTTCCGCAAGGACGGCCGGGCAATCAAGGTCCTCGACCTCGCGCTTCAGGACTACCGTGACAGCGCTGGCGACATCGACCCGACGGTGCTGGCGATCCTCAAGAACCGTAATCCCGCCGAGAAGTTCGGCCAGTTGCGGGCCAGCGAGCATCCGCAGGCGCAATTCCTGTGGGCGATCTTCCGCGACATTTTCCACTACGCCGCCTTCCACCTCGCCGACATCGCCGACAACGCGCGCGACCTCGACTTCGCCATGCGCTGGGGTTTCGGCTGGGCGCAGGGTCCATTCGAAAGCTGGCAGGCCGCCGGCTGGCAGGCGATTGCCGAAGCGGTCAAGGCCGACATCGACGCCGGCCTGGCAATGAGCCCGGTACCGCTGCCGGCGTGGGTTTTCGGCCAGGTCGCCCAGCAAGGTGTGCATACCGCACAAGGCTCGTATTCGGCGAGCGCCGACGCCTACCGGCCGCGCTCGACGCTGCCCGTCTATCAGCGGCAGATCTTCCCCGAGCGGGTGCTGGGCGAGAAGACGGTTGCCGGTGAAACGGTCTGGGAAAACGAGGGGGTGCGCCTGTGGACGCTGCCGCAGGTCGACGCCGGCATCGCCATCGTCAGCATCAAGTCGCGCAATCATACGCTTGGCCGCGACGTCATCATCGGTTTGCAGGAAGCCGTGGCGCGTGCCGAGGCCGATTATCAGGGCTTGGTGCTGTGGCATGAGGCGCCGTTTGCCTTTGGCGCCAACCTCAAGGAGGTCGCCGAAGCAATCGCCGCCGGCGAGTTCGAACTGCTTGCAACGTACGTCGCCGAGTTCCAGAACGCGTCGATGTGCCTCAAGTATGCCAAGGTCCCGGTGATCGCTGCCGTGCAGGGCATGGCGCTGGGTGGTGGTTGCGAGTTCGTCATGCACGCCGCCAAGCGGGTGATCGCCCTCGAAAGCTACATCGGCCTGGTCGAAGCCGGCGTCGGCCTGATCCCGGCGGGTGGCGGCTGCAAGGAGTTTGCCATCCGCGCCGCGCAGCATGCGGCCAGGACCGGCGGCAACGACCCCTTCGAGTTCCTCCAGCCGGTATTCATGACCATCGCCATGGCGACGGTGTCGAAGAGCGGCGCGCAGGCCAAGGAACTCGGTTTTGCCGTCGAGTCGGACAAGATCGTCTTCAACGCCAACGAACTGCTCTACGTCGCGCTGCGCGAGGCGCGCGGCCTCGCCGAGGCGGGCTACCATCCGCGCCTGCCGCCACGGGGCATCAAGGTTGCCGGGCGCACAGGCATCGCCAACTGCGTGATGATGCTGGCCAACATGAAGGAAGGCGGCATGATTTCGGCGCACGACTATACGGTGGCGAAGGCGGCAGCGACGGCGCTCTGTGGTGGCGATATCGAGACCGGATCACTGGTCGATGAGCAGTGGCTGCTGACCGTCGAGCGCAAGCTATTCGTCGAGCTGCTGCAGAACCCGAAAACCCAGCAGCGTATCCAGCACATGCTGGAAACCGGCAAGCCGCTGCGTAATTGAGCGAGCAAGGAGAACAGAACATGAGCAAACAGATTCAGGAAGCCTACATCGTCGCCGCGACGCGTCTGCCGGTGGGCCGGCGCAAGGGCCTGTTGGGTCACGTCCGGCCGGACGACATGCTGGCGCATGCCATTCGATCGGTCATGGCGCAGGCGCCGGGGCTTGACCCGGCACTGGTCGAGGACGTGATCGTCGGCTGTGCGATGCCGGAAGCGGAGCAGGGGATGAACGTCGCCCGTATCGGCCTGCTGCTCGCCGGCATGCCGGACACCGTCCCCGGCGTCACCATCAATCGCTTCTGCGCTTCCGGAGTGCAGACCGTGGCCATGGCGGCCGATCGCATTCGTCTGGGTGAAGCCGACGTGATGATCGCCGGTGGCACTGAAACGATGTCCTTGATGAACCAGATGATGGGCAACAAGATTGCGATGAACCCGGCAATTTTCGAGCTGGAAGAGAACTACGCAATTGGCTTCGGCATGGGCATCACGGCCGAAAAGGTTGCCGCGCAGTGGAAGGTTTCGCGCGAAGAGCAGGATGCCTTTGCCGTTGCCTCACACCAGAAGGCCTGTGCAGCGATCGCAGCCGGCCACTTCAAGGCCGAGATTTCGCCTTACCCGGTCACGGCGCGGCTGCCGAATCTGCGTACCGGCGAAGTGACCGTCAAGGAGTATCTGGCCGAGAACGATGAAGGACCGCGCTCCGACAGCAGTCTCGAGGGGCTCGCCAGGTTGCGGCCGGTGTTTGCCGCGCGCGGCACGGTAACGGCTGGCAACAGCTCGCAGATGTCGGATGGCGCAGCCGCCGTGCTGGTCGTTTCGGAAAAGATCCTCAAGCAGTTCAATCTCAAGCCGCTGGCGCGCTTTGCCGGTTACTCGGTTGCCGGTGTGCCGCCCGAGATCATGGGCATCGGCCCGATCAAGGCGATTCCCCAGGTGCTCAAGCAGGCCGGAATCGGTTTGGCCGAGGTGGACTGGATCGAACTCAACGAGGCTTTTGCCGCGCAGGCACTGGCGGTGATCCGTGAGCTGGATCTCGATCCGGCCAAGGTGAACCCGCTCGGGGGCGCCATCGCCCTCGGCCATCCGCTGGGCGCGACCGGTACCATTCGGACGGCGACGGTGGTGCATGGCCTGCAGCGCACCCGGCAGCGTTACGGTCTGGTGACCATGTGCATCGGTACCGGCATGGGCGCAGCGGGGTTGTTCGAATCGATCCAGTAGATCGCTGGTGAGGCGTTGTCGAGGCCTCGCCGGGTTTCCCGGCGAGGCATCTTGCGTTTTGTCGAACGAAGTTCAGAGCAACTGCGCGACATGGTCCTTGAGGCAGGCGAAGTGTCTGGCATAATGTCTGCCGGACACCGTCACGAAGGCGCGCAATGGATCTCGAGCTACTGGGCAGTCTGGGTTGGCGCGAAGGCTTGATGGCGGTCATCGCGCTGTTGTTGCTTTATATCATCGTCCTTTTTTTCCGCCTGCGTCGCCTGCAGCACGGTGCCCCAGCCCTGTTACCGATGGCTGCGCAATCGGCGGTGGCGGCCTATGCAGCGATCCAGGAGCCCGATTCCGCCAAGTTGGCAGCGGTAGAGCCCGTCGGCCCGGTCGATGCCGCCGGGGCGAGTGGACCACAAGCCTTGGTCGCCGCGTCGGAGTCGCCGGAGACAGCCGATTCCGGCAAGCCGGAATTCCCCTGGAACGAGCCTCCACCCGAGATTCCCGGGCAGGCGATGATCGATGCCCTGCAGCGCGAGGTTTACCAGCTGCGCTGCGAGGTGGACGAGCTGCGCGCCGAAGTGCTGGCTGCCCGCGAGGATTTCCGGCGCCAGTCTGGACAATCGACGGCGTCGGCGCAGAGCGCTTCGCCGCTGTACAACGATGCCATGCAGATGGCGATTCAGGGCCATGACGCGACCACCATTGCACATCGCTGTGGGATAGCACGGGCTGAGGCCGACCTGGTGGTGGCGCTGGCGCGCAACCGCCACGAGGGGCTCTAGAGGCGGAACAGGCCGATGGTGATTCGACAGCAAGACAGTACCCCGGCGACGGGCCCCGCGCCAGCTGCCGCCGTGCTTGGCACGGCCCTGGCAGTGGCGGACCAGCAAGCGGCTCTCAGGCGCCAGCTGCACTGGCGGATGGGTGCTGCCGGCTTGCTGACCCTGCTGTTGCTGGCTGCGTGGCCGGTACTTGATTACCTGAGTCCGCCCGATGATCCAATGGCCAGTGGTCCGCAGTTTACCGAACCGGTACCGGTCAAGAAAGCACAGCCAGCCTTGAAAATCGCCGAACCGCTGGTCGAGGCGCCCGTCGTCGTGCCGGTGTTCGCCGGGCCGCAGGCCAGTGGTGCCGCGATCGAGCAATTGCTGCCACCGGTTGAAGCGTCGTCACCTGCCACCAACCCCAGCCAGGCAGCAGC
The DNA here is from genome assembly GCF_036625085.1 of Candidatus Accumulibacter necessarius. NCBI lineage: Bacteria > Pseudomonadati > Pseudomonadota > Betaproteobacteria > Candidatus Accumulibacter > Candidatus Accumulibacter necessarius. The sequence goes on from NZ_JAZKUM010000001.1 coordinate 754,073, forward strand.
CGGCAGCGAGGCGGCCCCGGCGGTCGCGCCACTGGCCGTTGTCCCGCCGCGCCCGCTGTCCGGCCATGCCCTGCAGTCCAGCCCGCTGCCCGATCAGCAGCGGGCCGCAGAACTCCAGGCCAGGCTGGCACAGGAAGGCCTCCCCTCAAGCATCGAGACGCGCCTGCAGGTCGGCCCGTTCAGGAGCCGTGCTGAAGCCGAGTCGGCTCGGCGCAAACTGCAGACCCTCGGGATCGCGGCGGATCCGGTGTTGCTCAAGGGCGGCAGGCCGTAGGCGCTCAGCGTTCTGCCGCCGGCAGTTGGCGGCGCAGCCGCCGGACAAAAACCGTCATTTCCCGGGCTGCCTGAAGGTCGCCCCGGGCTTCGGCGACGACAATTCCCTGTTCATACGCGGCGAGCGCCTCGCCCGGCTGTCCCGCCTCGCTCAGCGCCTTTCCGAGCAGCTTCCACGCGGCGGAGTAGGCGGGGTCATGTGCCAGCGCTGCACGCAGGTGGATCGCTGCTTGTTCAGGGTGGTCGGCCTTGAGATACTCGTTGCCGAGTGAATAACGCAGCAAGGCACCATCACGCGGCCCGCCGAGCAGTTTTTCGAGATTGGCGATGAGCGTCGTCGTCATATGGGTTTCCCGGTTCAGTATCCCCGGTTTAAACTCCCCGGTTTCAACCGCACACATTGTAGAGGACAGCACCATGGCCAGAACGATCATTTCAACGCCGCATGCGCCGGCCGCAATCGGTACCTACTCGCAGGCGGTCAAGGTTGGCGATACGGTCTATCTGTCGGGCCAGATCGGCCTCGACCCGGTCAGCATGAAGCTGGTTGAAGGGATCGACGCACAGATCGTGCGGGTCTTCGACAACCTGAAGGCGGTGGCGGAGGCGGCCGGCGGTTCGCTGGCCGATGTCGTCAAACTCAACGTCTACCTCACGGATCTGGTCAACTTCACGACCGTGAACGAAGTGATGGCCTGTTATTTCGCCGAGCCCTTTCCGGCCCGCGCTGCCGTCGGGGTGGCTTCGTTGCCGCGCGGGGCACTGGTTGAAGCCGACGCGGTGATGGTGCTTGGCGGCTGATGCCGGCAGGCGCGACGATCGATGCCCCGCCAGCCATCAGGAACCGGCTGCGAAAGCTCGGTCTGGAGCGGCAACAGGATCTGGTCCTGCATCTTCCCTTGCGCTACGAGGACGAGACGCGGATCACCGGCATTGCGGAGGCACCCTTTGACGTTCCGGTACAGGTCGAAGGTGAACTCCTCGACATCTCGGTCAGGCGGGCGCCGCGTCGCCAACTGGTAGCCCGGGTCAGCGATGCGAGCGGTGAGCGCAGCATTCTTGACCTGCGCTTCCTGAGCTTCTACGGCAGCCAGCAGCGGGCGCTGGAAGTGGCGCGCGACCAGGGGCGCCGGCTGCGCATTTTTGGCGAGATCCGCCACGGTCTGCACGGCCGCGAAATGGTGCATCCCCGCTACCGTATCCTGGCCGAAGCCGAAGCGCTGCCGCAATCGCTGACGCCGGTTTATCCGACCACCGCCGGGCTGACACAGAGCGCTTTGCGCAAGCTGATCGGAGGCGCGCTGCGTGATGCCGATCTCGCGGAGGTGCTCGATGCCGCCTGGTGTGAACGCCATTTGCTGCCACCGTTGGCGACCGCGGTCACGCTGCTGCATGCACCCCCGCCCGAATTGCCGGCGGCCGCGCTGCAGACCCGCAGCCATCCCGCCTGGCGGCGAATCAAGTTCGACGAGTTGCTGGCGCAGCAGCTTTCTCTGCGCCGCGCCTACCTGGATCGCCGGACCAGGGGCGCGCCGGTGTTGCTGGCCACCGGCGAACTCGCCAGCCGTCTCAAGGCATCGCTTCCTTTCGCCCTGACCGGCGCGCAGCAGCGCGTCACCGCTGAGATCGCCGCCGACCTCGAGCATCCCTACCCGATGCAGCGTCTGCTGCAGGGCGACGTCGGCTGCGGCAAGACGATCGTCGCTGCGCTGGCGGCTTGTCAGACGATCGAGGCGGGCCATCAGACGGCGTTCATGGCACCGACCGAAATCCTGGCCGAGCAGCACTTCCTGAAGCTGAGCGCCTGGCTTGAACCGCTCGGCATCGAGGTGGTGTGCGTGGCCGGGAGTCTGGGCAGGAAGCTCAAGCGGGCGAAACAGTTGCAGGCCGCAACGACGGCGCAACTGGTGGTCGGTACGCACGCGCTGATCCAGGAAGGCATCGACTTCGCCCGTCTCGGGCTGGCCATCGTCGACGAACAGCATCGCTTCGGCGTCGTGCAGCGGCTGGAACTGCGGCGCAAGGGTGCCAATCCGCACCAGTTGATGATGTCGGCGACGCCGATTCCGCGCACGCTGGCGATGAGCTACTACGCCGACCTTGATGTTTCGGTGATCGACGAAATGCCGGCGGGCCGATCGCCGGTGAGGACCCGGCTGTTTTCCGACAGCCGGCGGCAGGAAGTGGTGGCGGCAGTGCGTACCGTGGTCGCCGAGGGGCGACAGGCCTACTGGGTCTGTCCCCTGATCGAGGAGTCAGTCAAGCTCGACCTGCAGGCGGCACTCGATACCCACGCCGCGCTCAGCGCCGAACTCCCGGATCTACGTATCGGTCTGGTACACGGCCGCCTGCGGGGCAATGACAAGGCCACGGTGATGGCCGCCTTTGCTGCCGGCGAGATTGACGTACTGGTGGCGACAACCGTCATCGAAGTCGGTGTCGACGTCCCGAATGCCAGTCTGATGGTGATCGAACACGCCGAGCGTTTCGGCCTTTCGCAGATTCACCAGCTGCGCGGACGCGTAGGACGGGGCAGCCACCACTCGGTTTGCGTGCTGCTCTACCAGCCGCCACTGTCGGCGATGGCGCGTGCGCGACTGAAGATCATCTTCGAGCAGACGGATGGTTTCGAGATCGCACGCCAGGACCTGCACCTGCGTGGTCCCGGCGAGTTCGTCGGCAGCCGTCAGTCGGGGGTCCCGCTGCTGCGCTACGCAGACCTGGAAGCCGATGCCGATCTGGTCGAACTGGCGCAGGCCTTGGCGGTGCAATTGCTGCGTGACGATCCCGGGCGCGCCGAGCGCCACCTGTTGCGCTGGCTCGGGAATCGCGAGGAACTGCTGAAAGCCTGATCGGCGAGATTTCGCTTGACTTCAATGTCGACATGCCTAAACTCGTCGATATGTTTTCTTGGTGTTCACTGGTTCATCGTTGGCGAGGGAGACCATGAGGGGCGATTACGGTCGGACGATGCCGCAGGAGTGGCGGTCGATGTCCCGGGTTTTTTCAGCGCTTGGCGACGAGCATCGGCAACGCATCCTTTTGCTCTTTGAGCCGCACGAGCGTCTGAATGTCAGCCAGATTGCCGATGTCTCGACCCTGGCGCGCTCGACGGTGTCGCATCATCTCAAGACCCTGCGCGATGCCGAGGTGCTGCTGTCGGAAAAGCTCGGCAAGGAGGTCTATTTCTGGGTCAACAAGCCGTTTCTCGAGGAGTCCTTGCGCAATGTCCTGTCCTATCTCAAGGAATCCGCCTGATGGCACCCCTGGCGTTGCGCATTTGCTGATGAGCCCGCGTCGGCGCTGCTTCCTGCATGCGGGTCTGCCGACTGGTGGTGTCGCGCGGACGGGTCTGGACGCGCGCCGATTGCGTCGAGCAATTCAGGCGCACCGCTGTGCCCCGGCGATCTTCGCGACCCGCGCCTTCTTTGAAAGGAAGACTGCATGAGTTCCCAGTTTGGTCTGCTCAAGGCCCGTCGCTTTGCCCCGTTCTTCGCGACCCAGTTCCTGGGTGCGTTCAACGACAACCTGTTCAAGAATGCCCTGATCGTGCTGCTCACCTTTCAGGCGGCGAGCTGGACCGCGTTGGCGCCCGAGGTGTTGACCAATCTGGCAGCGGGAATCTTCATCCTGCCGTTCTTTCTTTTCTCCGCCACCGCCGGGCAACTGGCCGACAAGTACGACAAGGCGAAGCTGGCGCGGCTGGTCAAGCTGCTCGAAATCGTCATCATGGGTGTCGCCTTGCTCGGCTTCTCGATGCACAGCCTGGCGGTTCTGCTCACGGCGCTGTTTCTGCTGGGCCTGCATTCGACGCTGTTCGGGCCGGTCAAGTACGCCATCCTGCCGCAACATCTGCGTGAGAAGGAACTGGTTGGCGGCAACGCGCTGGTCGAGGCCGGCACCTTCGTCGCCATCCTGATCGGTACGCTGGCCGGTGGCCTGCTCGCCGGCACGGCCGGACACCCGACCTGGGTTGCTTATGCCGGCCTGGTGATCGCGGTGTTCGGCTATCTCTTCAGTCGTGGCATCCCGGCGGCGCCGGCGCCGGCGCCGGAACTGGTCGTCAGCCTTAATCCGCTGTCCGAAACCTGGCGCAACATCGGTTTTGCACGCCAGAACCGGACGGTCTTTCTGTCGATCCTCGGCATTTCCTGGTTCTGGCTCTACGGCGCCCTGTTCCTGGCGCAGTTCCCGGCCTACGCAAAAAACGTTCTCGGGGGCAGTGAGGGCTCGGTGACGCTGTTGTTGGCCGTGTTCACGATCGGTATCGGTCTCGGATCACTCCTCTGTGAGCGCCTGTCGGCCGGGCACGTCGAAATCGGCCTGGTGCCCTTTGGTTCGATCGGTCTGACGCTGTTCGGCATCGATCTCGCCTTTGCTTCTCCGGCGCTGCTCCCCGCGGGGGCGCCGCTGCCGCTGACCAGCCTGCTCGCCCTGCACGAGACCTGGCGCGTACTCTTCGATCTGTTCGCGCTCGGCCTGTTTGGCGGTTTTTTCATCGTGCCGCTGTACGCCCTGATCCAGTTGCGCAGCGCACCCGAACAGCGGGCGCGAATCATCGCCGCCAACAATATCCTCAACTCGCTGTTCATGGTCGTCGGCTCGCTGGCGGCGGCCGGACTGCTCGCCGATGGTCTCACGATTCCGGCGCTGTTTGGTGTCGCCGCGGTGTGCAATGCGGCGGTGGCGGTCTACATCTACAGTCTGGTGCCGGAGTTCCTGCTGCGCTTCATTGCCTGGCTGCTGATCCACTCGGTCTATCGTTTGCGGCAGAACGGCCTGGAGAACATTCCGGAAGAGGGGGCAGCGGTACTGGTCTGCAATCACGTCAGCTTTGTCGATCCGCTGGTGATTGCCGCCGCCAGCCGGCGGCCGATCCGTTTTGTCATGGATTACCGCATCTATCGCACGCCGCTGATCAGCTTCGTCTTCCGCCACATGCACGCGATTCCGATCGCGCCGGCCAGGGATGATGCGGCAATGATGGAGGCCGCCTTCGAGGAGGTGGCCAAGGCGCTCGAGGCGGGCGAACTGGTGGCGATCTTTCCCGAAGGGCGGATCACCGACACCGGCGAGATCTATCCCTTCCGGCCGGGCGTGCAGCGGATCGTCAAGCGCACGCCGGTGCCGGTGATTCCGATGGCGTTGCAGGGCCTGTGGGGCAGTTTCTTCAGCCGCAAGGACGGGCCGGCGATGAGCAAGCCGCTGCGGCGCGGCCTGTTCTCGGCGATTGCGCTGACGGTCGGCTTGCCGGTGGTGCCGGCGGCAGCCACTCCCGAGCATTTGCAGGCGATCGTCGCCGGCATGCGCGGCGACTGGAAGTGAGCGGCGCCGAGGTGGGCAGCGCCCGCGCGGTCGGCGGGTGCTGCCACGGCCCGGTTGCTCCTGAGAGTCGGCAAGGTGGCCCGGCGCACTGCACCGCGATCAGTGCGCGTCCGGCGGCAGTGACCCGGAAAAGAAACCGCCGCAAGGGTAAAAGAGCTCTACAGTGCGTCCCGGATGCGGCGGATCGCCTCGGCCAGAGAAGACGGTGACTGGCCGATCAATTCGATCAACGATTCGAGGTTCTCGATCACCGATCCGCGTTCGCGCGGACTCGCGCCGCGCTTGATCGCATTGACATAGCGCTCGATGATCGCTTCCTCCAGGGCGGCACACTCCGGGGACATCGCATGGGCAGCAACGCCGCCTTCTCCGGCCTGTGAAGCTGTCGCGCAGCGTGCGATCAGCAGCACCAGATCCAGATCTGCCCGCCCGGCCGCCTTCCAGAAGTCCGGGTCCTTCTCGCTCTCGCGCTCCAGCGCTTCGGTCACGCGCGCGGCTTCGGCTTCGAGGTCGGTCTGCCATTCGCCGGCTGGCAGCGGATCCAGAAGCAGGGCCAGCAATCGTGCGCTTGCCCAGTTGGTGAAGGCGTAGAAGTCATCCCGATTGCCCAGATCGAACGCGCGGCGGTAGTAAGCAGCCATCTTCGCGACCACTTTCTGGCGACGGTCGCGTTGGGTCTCGACAAGTGCCAGCCGCTTGAACGCGCTCCCCAGGAGGTTCAGCCGCTCCCCGGTCTCGCCGCGCTGACAAACGATCTCCAGCTCGGCGATCGCGCGCTCGATCCGGTTGACCCTTTCCAGGCGCCTTTCCTCGCAGTCGGCGGGAGCACTGTTGCGCAAGGCAAGCCATTCCTCGGCCGCCAACCGCACCTTGAAATTGGCGCTCTGCTCCAGCGCTCGCAGAGGGCAGTCGGCCTTCCCTGCCGCAATCGCCTTGTCGAGCCATTCGATCGCCGGCGTCCATTGTCTGGCCTCGCCCCAGGCGAAGCCGAGCGCGGCGGCGACGTCAGCGCGTGCCAGCCAGGCATCGCGCCTGGACTGCGGGATGCGCTGCAGCAAGCGGGCGATCTGGTCTCCCGTCTGAGACTCGGCTTCCGGTTGGCTTTGCCCAGCCTTGAAATCGCTCGCCAGATTGTCGAGGTCGGCGACCAGTTCGCTTGGCGCGTGGTACGGACGTGCGGACACCGAGCGGGCCGGACTGTCTTTGCGTAGGCGGTAGTTGGGATCCCCATAACACTGATAGGCACCCCAGGTGTTCACGCCGGGGTGGCGTTGCCAAGCCTCTTCGCGTGCCGCGCGAACTGCTTCACCAAAGAACTCACCCTGGAGCATGCGGCCGTAGAAAGTCTCGGCGAAGGTCAGGGCGGCCGCGTCGTCCACCGCCCAACCGGCGGCGATTACTGCACGCACGCCCATGCGGATGAACTGCACGCCGAGGTTTGCCGCCAGGGCGCCTCGGTCGAGATCCCCATCGCTGCCAGTCTTGCCCAGATGGCAGCAGTTGATGAACACCAGTTCGGGCACCCAGCGCATCTGCTCTACATCGCCCGGCGTCAGGAAAGCTTCCTTGCCGATCACCATCCCCGAAACCAGCCGGTCTCGCGCCGGCGGGGGTTGGCCGCACGCCTTGCAGGTCTGTTCGGAGGGCTCTTTCAGCGCAAACTCGTGTGCCCCATGCCCGGCCAGATGGAGGATGCGCCACGCATCCCGGTGCAGGGACTCCAGGATGGCAGCGGCATTCTCGTCGATGCAGTCACGGGACTCGTAGCCACCGGCACTGAAAAGCTCATGGACTCTCTGTGCTTCGCGTCGGGCGCCCGGCAGGTCGCTGAACTTGTCTTCCCATTGCCGGATGTCCGGGTTGCCGACCACGAGGGCCTTTGGCCCGATCGCATACGCTGGCCGCGCCCGGAAGTCGCGTGTCTTGAGCTGCCGTAGCAGACCGGCGCCCACCGCCGGTGGGCGGCCGCTGTCGCTCCAGCGGTTTTCCAGCAGCTCCCAGGGATAACGCGCTGACGTCTCGTCTACCAGCAGGACGAGGTCGGTCTGGCGTGGCGCGGTTTCCTTCAGCCGCAGCGGCAACAGCATCTCGAACAGCGTTCGGGCGGCTTCCGGGTTGGCGCTCGCCGATTGCGAAGCCCGGCGGATGAAGGACTCGGCGAGCGCCAGTTGGCCGCTCGCCAGGGTCTCCTCGGCCCGCGCCCGGTCGGTCGCGAAGATGAAACGCAGCACGTCGCGCCGATCCTTTTCCTCGACGATCTCGAGCCGATGCCACCACTGGGGGGCCTCATCGAAGCGCACTCGTCGCTTCGCCCCCTGACCCCGCTCGATGGTCTGGCCCGGCCAGCGCACCGCGCTGGCCAGTTGCCCATCGCGCAGCACGGCCTGCAGATCCTCGCAGGCGGCAATCGCCACATCCTCGTAGATCTCGAGGAACTCGATCTTGTCGATCGTCACCTGCTCGTCCATCTGCGTGTCGACCAGCCGCTGGTTGGCCGCAATCGCACCGCGCAGGATTGACTCGAGCGCGTCGCGCACGGTCATGCCACCGGCGCCAGTGCCCACCAGGAGGCAGGAAATCGCGGCGCAGCGCGCGCTGCCGGCCTTGCCGAAGCGTTGGTCGGGCCACTGGACGACCTGCAGCGCATAGTCGAGCAGCGCTGTCCGCACGCACGATTCCAGCAAGCCTGGGGTCAGCTCGCCAACCTGGCCGAGGCCGACCACGATCGCACCGCCGGGCTTCATGCTCGGCCGCTTGTTGAAAAACAGGGCGTGCTGACCGATCGACCCTGGATAGACGCCCAGGTCGAGGCGGCGCGACAGTGCGCCGTCCAGCTGACGATCGAGCGCCGCCTCGGCACTGACGATGGTGTCGCCGCGATAGTGGCCGACCAGCACGGCGTAGCGCGCGTAACTCAGGTCGCCGTGCGTGATGCTGACCTCGATCGTCGGCGCGGCCGGACGCTGGTCCGACACCGCCGGCGGGAGTCCCCCGCCAAAACCGAGGCTGCGCAGGTCGGCCTCGCCGGGAACGCCATCGGCTGGGGGCAGGGACGGCAGCAGGAAATGCGTTGGCTCCCCCGCCGCCGCGCGCGCACGGGCAGGTGGGGACTCCGGCAGCCGGGTCGTGCTGCCGGTGGTCAGCAGATCCAGATAAGCGGTGAATGCCTGCGTCCGGGCGCACAGCGCATCGTGCGCGGTGTCCTCCACGTACCACGTTCGCACCCCTGGCAGGGCGCCCGAGGCCCAGGTCACCGTCCCGTCGCCTTCGCGGGTGGCGAGAAAGGCGAGGCGCTTGCGGCCGGCCAGCCATGGCTGGTCGTAATCGGCGAACTGGTAGTCGACCACGGTCACTGGCTGGCAGCCCGCGACGTAGCGCATGTAGCGGGGATCGGGCGCGGCATCGCGCAGCAGTTGCCAGGTGCGCCGGGCGCTGCCCAGCTTGTCGTCCGCGGCCGTCTGCCAGTGTGCCCGGGTGGTCTCCTTGATGTTCTTCCAGCGATTCAGATCGGCGAAATCGGGATCCTTCGGCGCGAAGGGGAGCAGTTCCAGCAGTCCGGTATAGTCGCGCACCAGATCGACGATCTGGTCGGTGCTCTGGGTGATGTCCAGCAGCGATAGCTTGGCCTGCGTCGGGTTGAAGCCGGTGAGCCAGCGTACCGCTTCGTAGGAGCCAAGGTTCGGCGTCCCCAGCATCAGCAGGCGGCTGTTGGGCAGTTGGGTGATTCGCGCCCATTGGGCCGCCCCACGTCCGCCGTCGGCGATCATTGAGCGGACCACCAGGCCGCCCATCGAGTGCGCGACCAGATGCACCGGCTGACCGTCACGCTCGGCGGCCGGCAGCCACTCGTCGAGTTTGGCGGCGAGCTTCGCTGCCGCATCGCGAACCGACAGCCGCCAGTCGTAGGCAAAGAACTCGACGCGGTGGGTTCGGGCGAGGAACTCAAGTAGCGGGCCGTAGAAATCGTCGACCAGCTCGGTCGGTTCGATTGCCGGCTGGCCCATGCGCAGCTTCTTGAGCCCGCCGCGCAACAGTGACCAGTAGTTGAGCCACACCTGCTCACCGCCGGCTGTGAGATGGCTGCCCATGGTGCCGGGCAGCACCACCGCCAGCGGCCGCGGGGCGGTGGCCGCCCGGCTGCGGGCAATGGCGTCGCGCCAGCGCGGCTCTTCCTTCTGTGCCAGGGCGATCGGCAGAAAACCCGCCTCGTCGCCATCGGCGCGGCCAAGTCCGGCGACCAGCCAGCGCACACTGCGCGCATTGGCGAAATAGCTGAAGTGATTGACGTCCGGCCCCTGATCCTTGCGGAAGCGGGCGCCCTTCTCGGGTCGGCGCAGGCCGCCGGACATCGAACCCGTATTCACCACCAGGTCATGGTCGGCGCTGTAGAACCAGTCAGTGGCAACGATCTTGATCTTTTGCCACAGCGATTCGCCCTCGATGTCCCCGGCGATGACCGTGAGGTCGGCACGGCTGACGAGCTGCGGCTGCTGCAGCAGCCGCGTCAGCGCCGAGCCTGGCATCATCGCCTCGAGCCCCGGCAGCGTGCGCGGGTCGGTCCGCTCCTTGACCACCGCCAGCAGGAAGTCAACGCCATCGGCGAACAAGCCGTCGCCGGCGGTTTTCTCGGCCAGGAAATCGAGCACCGAAAGCCAGCGGTCGAGGCGGCCCGATGCCAGCGTGGTCCCGCGCGCCGGACACGCGACGCGCACGAAGCGCTTGATGTCAATGGGCCTCATCTTGAACGACTCGATGAGCTTCGCGAGGCGTTTTCTGTCGTCGTCGTAGGCCTGGTCTCGCGCCCGGGCCGCTTCTTCGTCGAGCGGTGAAAGCCCGATCTGTTCGGCGATCGTGTGGTCGGCGGCGAACAGGGCATCCAGACGGCCGGCGGGCAGCATCGTATCGAGCTGCTCACAACTGCCGAGGCACAGCAATTCGCCCACCAGCCCGCCGCGGGAATGGCTGACCAGATGCACCTCCGCCGCGGGCGGCAGGCGCTCGACCAGTGCCAGTACATTGCTGAGCGGGCTTTCGGTCAGGCTGCGGTGCTCGAAAGCGTATACGCGCTCGCCGTAACGCGCCTGGAAGCGCTCGCGGGCCACCTTGCCCTCGCGGTTTTCCGGCGCCCACAGCTTGCCGAAGCTACCGGCGCAACTCGATGCGGTGCCGTGCAGAAAGAGCAGGATCGGCCCGTCGGCAGCCGGAATCTGCTCGTCGTCGGCGAGTGGCGTGAGGGCGAAGGTGTCGTCCAGCGAGCAGCGGTACAAGCCGGGCGGGTGATCCTTGAGCAGCTTCTCCTCGAGCACGGAGCCCAGAGTGCGTGCGGCTTTCGCCTTGAGATCGATGCCGAAGAACTCCAGCACCTTGATCCCGAGGCCGAGCAGGCCACGTTCGTCTCGGGCCGCGTCCGTCGGCTCGCGGCTTGGCGCCAGCGTGCCGAACTCCCATGCGTCGCCGCCGTCCCGCGCCAGGGACTGGTGGCCGTAATCGCGCACGATATCGTCGGCCCGACTCCAGAGGACGAAGCCGTTGTCCAGTTCGACCCGCACCACTTCGTCGGCCGCCACCTCCAGCTCACCGGTCACCCCGTCGCGCGCTCGACCGGGCGTCAGCCGCCTCACCGTTCGAACGCTGACCTGGTCGGTCGTCGACCACTGGCGCTGCTGTACGTCGCTTGCTGAACCGCGGATGCGAAAAGTGCGTGGGGACATGCTTATCTCCTTCCTGCGAGTGGTTGTGGAATCACGCGTCCGGCGCGTGGCAGCCAGCCCTCATGGTACGGCTTTCGGGCCTCGCCGGGCAGCCCCGGCAAAAAAGGCCTGCCGCGGCTGGTCTGTCTCCTGGTTGGACACAGACCAGCGAAGATCCGCCGGGCGGTGCGCGTTCACGTGATCCGGGCTTCCGGACGTGGCATCATCTGGGCGGCCATCTTCTCGAACTGGCCCAGCCAATCGCCAGGGACGGGGAATGGCGGCAAGGCCAACGGCCCCGGCGCCGCAGGTGCCGCCTCGGTCGCAGCCGTGGCCATGGCCTCGGCACCGGTGTTGCCGATCGGCCAGGCCGGGACCGCCAACATGCCGAGCCACGCCCGTGGGTCCGCGAAGTTGGCCGAGCTACGGGCGGCACCGTCGGCCGCCAGCGCCGGGGCGGGCAGCGTCCGCCGCACGTTTCGCCACTGCTGCCGCATGTTGGCATACCACGCCTGCTGCTGGCGCAGCATTTCGTACCACGGCGCATAGAGCGCTGCCGGCGCCCGCAGCGGGCCTTCCGGCTGCTCGTCCCCCCTGGCCTGCATCTGCTCCGGATCGATCAGGGCATTCGCCGAAGCGCCGTAGCACCACTGCACGAGCGAGATCGCGTAATCGACCGGGTCGCGTGCAATCTTCCGGGCATGGCGCTGCCACTGGTCATAGGTGGCACTGTTCATCGCGGCGGTATCGTCCAGCGCCTGTTCGAGAAAACCCGGCAACGACTGGCGGTCAATCCACCAGCGCTTGTACAGACCGAGGTATTCCTGCTGACCGGGCTCGAAGGTCGCCAGGTCATCGACATAGATGGCGATCCGCCGCGCTCCCTGGCGGCCATCGTAAAAGCCCAGTTCCCACGGCATCCACTTGGACTCGGCGGCGTTCGGCCCGGCGTAGAAGATCAGGCAACTGCAGGCGCGCATGACCTCGCGAAAGTGCTCGGCGGTCTCGGGGCTGACCTTCGACCGGTCGAGGTCCGGTCGCTCGATCCAGTCAACGTACACCGAGCGCCCGAGGTCACGCTCGATATGGTCATGCAATTGCTGAACCGCGTCGCGATCGGCAAAGCGGTGAGAGAGGAAAACGTCGTGGTACGGGATCGGTTTCATGGCTATCTCCCTTGTCTTGAACGTCGGTGAGGCGTTGCCGGTCGACAGTGGCGCTCCCGGCGCCGCAGGTGCCGCGTTCCGCCCCCGGCCGCAGGCTTGAAACGCTGTTGTCCATTGGCTTCAGTGTAGTGAATCGACGCGTTATATCAAGCGGAATGCGGTCAATGGGTTGCAACTCGCGACAGGACTGGACGGATGTCTTGTCGCACATGCAGATCGCTCACAATCCCGCCAACCAAGGTTGCGCCTTCGAAGCGTGTGCGTTGATTCTGTCGGCCGGGCATCTCAGTTGCCTGTCGAGTCAGCCTACTCGCGTGGCTCGGCGCGCCGTCGGCGGAATACGAGACAAGGACATCGCCGATCGTTGCCGCCCGTGCCGGCACTTCCTCACCAAGCAGCGAGGCCAGCGCCACCCACAGCAGCAGCGCCGACAAGGAAGTTTCGCCGGCCGTCGCCGCCCCTGACACGGTATGGAGACGCGTCGCGACGACCCCGGAACTGGGCCGACCACGGACAGGCTCTACCCTCGATACCTGATCGCCATTGATGACTATGCGCTTGCGACTCGGCGGCTAGATTCAGGTTAGAGAACACCGGAAATGGCGGAGGCCGAGTGAGTACAGTCGGCTCTGAATAACCGCAGCCAGGCACGAAAGCGAAAAATTCATTCTGAGCTTGATTGCGCCTGAGGGTTGTCTATAGTGGATATGGCTGTAAGGTGTTTTGTCCTTGCGGCCAGGAGGGTGGGGCAAGGGGCTGCCGCAGGACGGGGGTGTCTTTTCTCGGTCAGCCAGCACGCCCCCGTACCGTATGTTCGCGCCCTTCGAGGCGCCGAAAGACCAGCCAATCGTCTCATCAAGAAACACTCACAAATACCTACGGGAGGACTCCATGCACATCACTTCACTAACCGCTGGCGGCCTGAGGAGTGTCATTCGCCTCGCGGTATTCTGGCTTTGCGCGCGCCTGCTCTTTGGCTTGGCCTGGGCGCAGACGCCGCCCGTCGTCGTTGTGGAGCGTGGCGACAACACCTGCGCGACGGCGCAGAACCTGGGGGGTCTTCCTGCGGTGGCCTCTTTCACCTCCGACCTCGCAGCCGGTGACATCGACTTCTATCGGTTCACCGGCACCCCGGGGGACCAGTTCGAGGTCCAGTTGAACACGACTGCCGAACCCTTCCTCTACATCCGCAATCTCGCCTGGTTCGATGGCGCCTGCAACCTGGTTCAGGGCACCGGCCCAGTGTACTACGGGGCGCCCATCATCCGAGTCACCGTGCCTGCCGATGGAATTGTCGTCCTTGCGGTCACCGGGGATCCCGACCCGGCCTATAACGGCACGCACGAAAACTCGGGGACCTACGATCTCACTGGGTTGACGGTCCCGATCCGACCCAACGCCATCTCGGGCCGGATCGTCGACGCGCAGACCGGCGCCGGACTCCCCGGGACGCAGACGCCCTTTGCGTCGGTGATTCTGGAGCAGTGCTTCTGGTACGGGTGCTATGGGCAGGAGTCCACAGCGACCGATGAGCAGGGTGGTTTCCGATTCGACGGCATCTACGCAGGCGAGTTCCGGGTCCGGGTGGCCACGCAAGCCTTGACCTACATCCAGCCCATCTACTTCCCAGCGGACGGAGCCGCCGTCACGGTCCTGAGCGGCCAGAACGTGGACCTCGGGGTCATTCCGCTCGAGCCGTTCGTGGGAGTCGCTTCCATCTCGGGTCTGGTCGTCGATGCGGTGACCAACAAAGCCCTGCCAGGCAACCTCGAGCCCTACACCTACGTCAAGTTGATGATCAAGAACTACTGGGGCGGGTACGACTACGTTGCCGACACGTATCCGGACGAGAACGGCCACTACGCCTTCTTCCACGCCGATTCAGGCCTCTTCTATCCAGGTGATTATCAGGTGTCAGCCCACGCACGCCAGTACCAGACCGTTTCCAACTGGGTCGACGTCCCAGGCGTTATGGCAGGAGAGGTACGGGTCGCTCAACCGGTTCGCATCACCTCCAACCCGGTTCGCTTCTACGATGTTGCTCCGTGCTCGGACCTGTCGGACTCGCAGCGGACGTGCTCCTTCTCGTTCACGATGGTCAACGGAACGGCCGAGGCAATGCACGGTGCGATGTGGACCCTGGTCACGGGATACGACACCGGCGGATTCGAGTTGGAGACCACCTTCCAGGTGTGCAGGGAGGGGGTGGTATTGCCCGCTGCGACCAAGAAGAAGGGCGGCCGCAAGACGGCTGAGTGCCACTTCAGCGTGCCGCCGAACGTGCCGCTCGGCGCGACGTACTGCATCAAGACGCGCTTTGGGACGAGGCCTGGCGACCCCTACCATACCGTCCAGGGCGTCGCCGACCTCTTCTGCATGCAAATGGTGCCCGAGCGCGGCATCATCCTGCCGGCGCGCCAGTCGGTCGAGATCGAGCGGGCGCGCAACGCGCGCGGCTGGCCCCGCGGGCACAGGTAGACCACCGTCGCTCGACGTCTGCGCAACCCTCGCTCGGGCATCCGAGCGAGGGCTGTTCGCCCGGAGTGACTGATCCACCTTGAGCCCATTGACCTGAGCAAAGGCCCGGTCGTTTGTTACCAGCACAGCCCCTGCGTGAAGACCGTGCGATGCGATCAGTAGGTCGAGTGGCCCGCGAGCGTCTCGCGCTGCCGTTCCATCGCCGCACGGGCGGCTCCGTAGCACTCTGCAACTCCACTATCCCATGGCAGCACATCTGCACGGCGCAGGAACTCCCGCACCGCTGTATGCAAGCGTTTCGCTTCAGGCCGTCGCGCCAGTCCGAAGAGCAGCTCACCTTCGGTTATCGAGGAGATGCAGACAGCCGCCACTGGAACAGCCAGCGCACGCCGGACAACAGCCGGATGCTTCCTGATCAGGTGGCTCACCGTGTTGGTGTCCGGCATGTACCGGGTCATTCTTTCCACCCGTCAAACGGGTCACGGTCTTGCGCGTTCTGTTGCCGATTCCCGGCAGCCAGAAAGTCTGCCGGAACGTTGGCGTCCGTGAGCGCAGCAAGAAATCCGTCCCACGTTGTCGGCTTGCGGGAAAGGATGACGTCGCCCGTCTCCGGGTCGCGCCGGATATAGACCTCGGTGCCATCGAAACGGTATTCGGCAGGCAGGCGAACCGCCTGACTGCGGCCATTCTTGAACAGCTTGGCGATATGTGACATGGTGCCTCCTGTATCGAACGAGCGGCAGAGTACTGGCAAGATTGGCAAGGGAGCACATGATGAGCGGCAAATCAAAAGCGCATGAGGATGCGACCATCGAGAATTTTTGCAGAGACCCGGCTCTTGCGGCCGAGTATCTGAACGCGGTTCTGGAAGACGGCGACCAGGCCGAACTGCTGACCGCCCTTCGCTATATGGCCGGGGCTTTTGGCGGGGTCGCCGGACTGGCCGACCAGACGGCGCTGAACGCCACCACGCTTTATCGCACCCTCTCGCCACAAGGCAAGCCTGAATTGCGTAACCTGACCGCCAGCCTGAAGGCGATGGGTATGCGGCTTGCCGTTCAACCGGATGGTGGGCTTAGGCAGCGGCTCTTTGGAGGGGCGTAGCCGACGTGGCTCCTGTCCTTTGTCGTGAAAGAAGCAAACATCACCAAGGATTCCCTTGTTGCCGAGCAACGGCAGCTGCATTCGGCGGCGAGGTCTGCGCATCGCCCGACGCCGGCAACGGTGATCCTGGTGCACGGCTTGTGGACCCCGGCCGCCGTTTTCAGCCTGCATGCCCACTGGCTGCAGCGCCGCGGCTACCGCACGCTGCGTTTCGGCTATCCGAGCGTGCGTGCAACCCTGGCGCAGAACGCCGAGGGCCTGCAGCGCCTGATCGCGGCAACGAGCGCGGCGGACATCCATCTGGTCGGCCACAGTCTCGGCGGTCTCGTCATCCTGGAGATGCTGGCGCAAGCGCCGGATCCGCGCCTGCGCCGGGTGGTGCTCCTTGGCACCCCCTGTCTGGGCAGCCACTGCGCGCGACGACTGGCCACGCTGTCGGGGATGCCGGCACTGCTCGGGCGCTCGATCATGCAATGGCTGTCGCAGACCTCTGGCGCCACGGCCAGCGCGCCACGATCGGCAGTGGCGATCGGGGTACTCGCCGGGACGCGTCGCGTTGGACTGGGTCGCCTGCTGCCCGGCTTGCCGCTGCCCAATGACGGTGTGGTGGCCCTGGCGGAGACGCGGTTGCCGGGCGCAGCCGACTTCATCACCCTGCCGGTGGCGCACTCGGAAATGCTCGCCTCGCGGCGCTGCGCGGCGCAGATCGCCGCGTTCCTCGAAAGCGGCCGTTTCCGCCATGATGAACAGGCTTCGTGATTGGCACCTGCCGCTGCTGCTGGCCGCGCTGCTGACCGGTTGCGGTCACCTCGGCTACTACGCCCAGGCGATCAGCGGACACCTCGAGGTCATGCGAGTTGCCACCCCGATCAGCGACCTCGTTGGCAACCCGGCGAGCGATCCGCGGCTGCGGCAGCAATTGGCGGAGGTGCAGGCCCTACGCGACTTCGCCAGCCGCGAGCTCGGCCTGCCCGACAACGACAGCTATCGCGCCTACGCCGACCTTGGGCGGCCTTACGTGGTCTGGAACGTGTTCGCTGCGCCCGAGTTTTCTCTGCACGCCAGGCGCTGGTGCCTGCTGGTGGTCGGCTGCGTCAGCTACCGGGGCTACTACGACCGGTGGGACGCCGAACAGTTGGCCGCGGAACTCCGCCAGCAGGGTTACGAAACCTTCGTCGGCGGCGTGCCCGCCTATTCGACGCTCGGCTATTTCGATGACCCGGTGCTAAACACCTTCCTGCGCTTCGGTCCGCTGGAAGTCGCGCGCACGGTGTTTCACGAGCTGGCCCATCAGGTCGTCTTTGTGCAGGGCGATACGCGGTTCAACGAATCGTTCGCCACGGCGGTGGAGAACGAAGGTCTGCGGCGCTGGCTGGCGCGGCACGCGACGCCGGAACAGCGCGCCGCCTTCGCCTTGCAGCGCGCGCGCAAGGCCGCTTTCACGGCGCTGCTGCGCGACTACGGCAAGCGGTTCGAGGCGCTCTACGAAAGCCCACATTCGATCAGCGAGCTGCGTGTCGCCAAGGCCGGGCTGCTCGCCACGCTGCGGCGCGACTACGCCGGGCTGAAGGTCGCCTGGGGCGGCTACGCAGGCTACGACGCGTTCTTGGGCGACGATCCGAACAACGCCACATTCGCCTCGCTCTCGCTTTATAGCGAGCTGGTGCCCGCCTTCGAGGTGCTGCTGGCGAGACAGAATCACGATCTGCCGCAGTTCTATCAGGAGGTCGCCAGCCTGGCGGCGCTTGGCGACGAGGCCCGGCAGGACAGGCTGCAGGCGCTTCTCGCCGCGTCCGGCCAGGCCCGGCAGGAGCCAAGCGACGTCGCCGTCGGCGTGATGGAGGATTCGCTGAGGCTTGCGGATCGGGCATGCAGCGGTTGTCCGCAGTGACCGCCCTGCGCCGCTAGCGCTGACCGTCAGCAGCCTGCCGCCGCCTGCCGTACCGGCACCGCTTCGGCGCCGCGAAGCCGTCGGGTCAGCGCTTCTTGCGCGCCTCGATTTCGCGTCGGATGCGTTCGATCTCGAGCCGTTTTGCCTGCGGCCCTCCCCAACGAATCGGTTTTTGCGCCGCCGCTGCCTGCGCTGCCTCGCGTTGCGCCTGCAGCGCTCGTGCTTCGGCCACGCGTTGTTCCTCGAGTGCCTGCGCACGCGCCACGGCGCGCTCGGCAGCGATCGGCACTCGCCGCCCGGGCAGGCCCGCCTGGAGGAGAAAGCGGTCGATGACCTTCGGAATCGTCTCCGGCCATCCCCAGTCGTTCAGCCGGGAAAACTCGTTGATCAGCGGCAGGTTGAGCGCAGCAGAGGCTGACGTCCAGGTCTCCTCGTCGCCCTGGCGCCGACGGACCGCGAGGTTGGGATTGAGCTGGTACCAGCCCTGGCTGACGCGCTTGAACAGCGCCCGGTTGTACGCGTAGTCGCGGTCGATTTCGTTACGCGCAAGGACGCTGGAAAGATGCTGGCGCCTGTTACGTTCCGGACGGACGATATTGGCCGGCAGATACTGCCAGGCGTCGAGAATGGCCTGAGACTCGAAGGCGCCGTTGGTGCGGCGCTGGCGGTGGGTGAAGCGGGACTTGAAGAGGACCCATAGCGTCTGGAAGAGGAAGTACTCCGACAGATGCCGGTCGAGGCGAACCAGGCGTTCGCCCGTATTGACGTCGATGCTCGCCGGGGCGAGCAGTTCGTAAAGCGCAGCGAGTGGGCCGCGGGCGAACTTCGCATCGCGGAATCCCTCGCGCAAGGCCCAGTGCAGCGCGTTGTAGCCATAGTGGTCAACGGCGTCGCGGTCGGCGCCGCGTTCGAGCAGCGCTTCGACCAGCGGTACGTTGCCGGCCGCCGCCGCAGCCATCAGCGGCGTCAGGTTCATCGGCAGCCGATGCTCCATCCCGTACTGCTCGCACTGTTTCAGGATGTCCTTGAAATGGTTGGCGAAGTAGGGGAGGTAGGTCTTCCGTCCGAAGGTCGCGCGTTGCTGCGCGAAGTTCGCCGCCTGGTCGAACTTCGCCTCCGCAGCCAGCCATTCGGCGAGTTGCGGCTCATCATGACAGGTCGCGTATTCGTAGAGCTGCTGCTTCATCTTGGCGCCGGGGACCTGCTCGCGGAACACCTTGACCAGCAGCTCGACGACCTTCGCTTCGCCGAAGACCGGCCAGGGAACCGGCGTCTGCTTGAGGATCGTCCGGCGGATCGCTTCGGCCTGTTCCTGCTTGCCCTGCAGTTCGAGCTTGCGCGCTTCCTTCTGCCAGTCTTCGAGGGTCGATTGCCTGGCGTCGACCTTGACCTGCCCGAGGCTCATCCCGAGCAGCCCGAACAGCGGATGGCCGGTATCCGACTCGATCACGTAGACATTCCTGATCGCGCGCGTCAGCGCCACGTAGAGGGCATTGACGAAGAACTTGTAGACCTCGAGCGACTTGTCGCTCTTGTCTTTCGCCCGCCGGTAGTCGAGGGTGTCTGTGGCCAGATCGGCCGGTTCGACCCCGTCGACGATCTCGCTGAACTCGGCGCGGTGGTCGGAGATGAAGCGGTAGAGGACGATGTTGTCGTATTCGAGCCCCTTCGCTTCATGGATCGAGAACAGCAGCGGCGTCGCGAAGTGCTTCCTCGCTTCGGCCTTGTCCTCGTCGCGCATCACCAGCACGGCAAACTGCGTCGATTGGCGAATCTTCTGGTCGAGCTCGCGCTTGCTGGCGTCCTTGTCGGGCATCAGCGCCACCTGTCCGGCTTCGCCGCCGACCGCCTGCACGAGGAAGTTGCTCTCGCGGTCGATCGAGCCGAAGCGACGGTGCTTGATCTTCAGCAACTGGTTGGCGACACGCGTCGCCTCGAGCCCGTTGCGGAAGTTGGCCGTCAGCACGCGCAGTTCCTGCCGCTCGGCCAGCTTCTGGTCTTTCCAGAACAGGCTCTTGACCTGGCTCCAGGAAAAGAAGTTGGGGTGGACGATCTGGTTCGAATCGCCGCAGAGCAGGAAGTGGCCCGGCCTCTTCAAGGTCCTGAGGACCAGCGCCAGTTGCACCGTGGTGATGTCCTGTACTTCGTCGACGACGACGAAGTCGTAGCGCGGCGCCGCCAGCGCCTGCCAGTCCTGGGCGACGAGGTTGAGGTCGTAGAACTTCGCCTCCGCGAGCCAGCCGCGGTACTTCTCGAACAGGTCGTAGAGCCGCTCGCGCAGATCGACCGGAAAGATCGACTGGCGCACGCCGAGCGCCAGATAGTCAGCGCGCGAGAGGACGCCGCCGGCGCCGGCCGCCAGAACGCCGCGGATCTCTTCAAACACCTGATGGCCGTCGAACTCCCGGAACGTCTGCCGCATGCGTCCGAACCAGCCGGCGAAGTCGCGCCAGCTCGCCTCGCGACCCGGTGGCACGCGGATCGATTCGACGAACTCGCGGTAGGAGAGGAAGACGGCCTCCTGGCCGCTGTGCTCGAAGCCGTTGGCGTAATAGAGGTCGCGGGCACTCTGCGCGAGGTAGCTGGAGTGCGTGACGTAAAGCACCTCGCCTTCGGCGTGCTTGAGTTTCTCGAGGGTCAGCGCGGTCTTGCCGCTGCCGGCGCTGCCGACGACGATCAGCGGTGCCGGCTGGCGATAGATCGCCTCCTGCGTATCGTCGAAGGAGATCGGCTTGTCGAGCAGGTGAATCGCCGTCCGTTCCGGGTGCAGGTAGCGCACGGGCAGGGCTTCAGCGATCGCCTCGTCGGCGTCGATGTCCAGGATCCGGCTCTCGTCGATCGCCGCGCCGCGCAGAAAGCGCGACTTGTCGTAGTCGTGATTGGCGATCACTTCCAGCATCAGCGCGCACACCTCGTCGCCATGGCGAACCAGCGAGAACAGCAGCCGATCGGCGTCGTCGAGTCGGGCGCGGTAGAACCTGCCGTGGCTGAGATTGACCAGCTTCTTGACCTGTGCGGCACGAAAGTCGTTGCGGGTGATGGCATCAGCCACCTTGCGGTAGCTGGCCTTGACACGCGAGGTGTCAAGACCGGTGTATTCGAGAATTTTCACGGTGAGTCTTGGCGTGGAGGGTGTGACAACGAAGCCGGATTCTACTTCGCCACGGTTGGCTCTGTCGGCCCTGGCTTTTATCCCATGGCGGCGACTCTTCGGGCGTGGGCGGCGAAGTCGAACATATTCGGGTCAAAATCGTCACCCAGCCACTCCCTCATCTCCTCGTAATCCTCGTGCTCCGGATCCTTCAGGACTTCCAACAGATTCGTGTAGCCATAAACCCCACCACAGTTCTCCGGCGGACAAGCGCCTTGGCCGGCGACCAGGACGGCTCGCGGCGCGGCCGGGTCGGGCGGCAGACGCGTCTCGATGGCGATGCTGTGCCACCAGTCGTCACCAAAGTCGTACCAGTAGCGAAACTTGCGTTGCCTCGCCAGCAACTCGCCGAGCGTCGTGGTGTCTTCGGGAAGCGCCGGCTGCCCACCGAACATGTCGTCTTCGAGGTTGGGCATGCTCACCACCCGGCCGGCCGCCCGAAATTCGTGCAGGTGGTCGTCGTCCCAGCCCATGGCTTCCTGGATGACCCGGTGAAGTTCCTCGAAGGTCAGGTCCTTGTCGACCTCGACGCGCCGCCAGATGGCCGGCTCCCAGTCTTCGAGGCTGATCTTGAGGCGCAAGCGGCCACCGGTTTTCTTCGTTGCTGTGCTCATGGTCTTAAAACCTTGGTCGACTCCTCGCCGAACTGGCTAACGACGCGTACCGCCACGCGCCTGCCCGCCCGGAAAGGAATGGGGTGGGAAACGAACCCGTAGAGGCGGTCGAAGGCTTCCTCGTCGATTTCGATCTTCAGGGTGTTCTCAGGCTGTTCTCACGGTGTTCTCGAGCTTCTTGCGCGTGCGCGTCTTCGCCACGTCGGACAGGCCGCCTCTCCACTGGTCGAATTCATGTTTGCGTAATTGTAATCGTGATCGGCGCGGCTATTCAGCCGGCCGGCAGATTGCAAGCCTGGCCTTCGGCCGGATGGCGCATGCCGCCTTTGTCACGGGTAGACGCTTGCTCGCAGATCGGATCAATCGCCCTGAGGCTGGAGGGGGAGCCAGGAGTGCACGACCTCGTCGAAACGTTCGCCGCCGACGACAAAGCTCGATGGGGAATTGCACGGGCCGGTGATGATGAAACCGCAGGCACTCAGCCGCTCGCCGCTGGCCGTCGTGTTAACGGTCGGCTGCGCGCACAGTCGCAGGCTGCCGATCGCAAAGTCAAGCATCTTCTCGCGGTCAGCGCCCGCGCAGACGTAGCTGACCGGCTGGGGCAGAAAAAGGTTGCCGAAGAAGCCGCCCTCGTGAAGCGGATAGGCCGCTTTCTCCTCGAGCGTATCGGTCTGTTCGTCGATCTTCGGGTGGGCAGCCCGCAGATTCACGCGCACGCTCCTGCCGAGCTTGTTGCTGAGCGCGTAGACACACGCCGAGACCCAACGCCGCTCGGCAAGCGAGAGCGCCCTGTTGGCCCACTCCGGCGCAAGGCCGACACCGCCGGTAAAGGTCAGCGTTTCGCCCGGCAAATGGAGAAAAGCCTCGGTGTCGGCATCGAGCGCGCAGCGCACGAGATACTTGAGGAAGCTCCGGCCTTCCGCACCGGCAAAGTAGCTGTCCGCTGGGATATCGAGCTCGACGCGCCGCGCCGGGGTTCCGGGGCCCTCTCCCGGCGACGCGTGCTCGCGTTCGGACGCCGGTACCGGGTACGAGCCGCCACCGACGGCGTCGGCTGCGGCCTGGCCGGCAGCCGCCAGGGCCAAGGCAAGCCCCCAGCGGCTCAGGCGCCAGCGCCGTTTCAGCGGTTGCCGCAAGGGGTGCCATTCCGGTGTGGATTACGGATCAACACAAGAGCTGCAGACCGGCCCGCCCGACCGGCCGAGCGGGCGCGATGCCAGGTTCGTCAAGGCCAGCACGCGAGTCCCGTCACTGGCGATGACGACACCATAGGGCAATGCGGCACCATTGTTGAGAATGGCACCATTTTGCAAAACGCCGCCATTGGCAAGCATGGCACCATTGGGGAAAATCGCACCATTGGCCAAAATGGCACCATTGGGCAACAAGGCACCATTCGCAACCAGCCGGCTGCTGGAAGCGCTTGCGCCGCCGACGGGCACCATATGAACGTCACTTGCGACGGGCGCGGGGTCCATCGGGGCACATCCACCGACAACCGAGGCCATCGCCCACACAATCACTCCGTTGTGAGTCTTCATTCGCTGTTTCCTTTCCCCGGACGAGGAAACCTCGTGTTCGCCGAGACCTCCTGTCGATGAGCGTGTCACGTTGTCATCTCAGTGCAGTGAGACCGGCACCACGGTCAACTGATAAGTGACGTCCACGGAGAACGGCTCAAGGTGAAACTGCGTTGGCGGATAGTCGCAGCCAGGACTGGCCCCGGTGAAGCGCAGCGTATGCGTGCCGACTGGCAAGGGATTAAGCATCACATAATAGCCGTCATCGACTGCTGGCGAATAGATGCCGGGGGGAGTCGGCGGATCTGTCGGCACGCCGTCCGGCGGAAGCACGACAGCAAACGGAACCGAACGAACGCGCGAACGCTTCAATAGCTTGGGCGGCATGGGTTGCCCATCGACCACCAGCGAAAGGTCGGTGGCCGCATCGAGGCAGCCGGCGATTTCGGCACGCAGCTCACTGACTGGTTGGCTGGCCACGTTGACATCGACGAGATTCAGCAGCGGAAAGAACAGTGCCTTGCCCTCGGGGATGGAACACTGTCGTATGATGTTCCCGGCGCCGCGAATCGCACCTTCCAGGAACCACACCGGCCCGTGCTGGACGATGGTGCAGTAGCCCCCGGTCGTATCGAACAGCGGGTTGGGATTCTGTGGGGTCGACAGGATGTATTGCCACCATTCGGCGCTCCATTCGCTCATTTTCTTCCCGTAGACCTGCGCATTCGAATTGTCGAACAGGTGGTCATTGCGATCGTCAGGCTTTCCCTTCGGGTCGCCGAGAGCAGGCGCAGAAATCAACGCCACCAAGAGACAGAAAACAGTCTTTTTCATGCCAACTTCCTTTCCGAATAGACGCTTGTTCGTGCTGCGATGTGCAGAGATTCGCAGACTCTGCGTGGCGGTGTTTCAGGCGACGCGCGCAGTCTTTTCAGTGTCTTGTTCATGAGTCAACGGCGTTACCGCCCGCTGCACCACTTCCTCGCGCTGGCGTCATCGTCGGCTGCGAGACAACCTCCCCGGCTGGCTCGCCGACGCGCAAACCTGGCATGGAAAATGGCGGCAACAAACGACTGCCGGATGCCTCGGTGCAGTCCTCCCCAATGTCCGACAAAAATATCAAGTACCCCTGTTCGCTTTAAGGGTAGGCGGCCCTGAAGCCTTTTTCAAGGTTTTTCCTGAGATTATTTCTTGGTGGGCCGGTTGCTTGCCTCCGTTTCCCCAGTGCCTGTTGCGGACAAACTGACGACCGCGCGGCAACGCCGATCAGCCGAAATCGGCACCGATCGAGCAGGCTTTGACGCAGAATAGCGGCTGGCAAGATCGCAACCCGTTCAAACGACCCCACGTTCCCCCCATCCGATGATCGACACCATTCTTCTCACCGCCGCGCGCATCTGTACTTTCGAGGAGCGGCGGGCGCTGACCAACGCCAGCGGCTTTTTCTTTGCGCGCGGCGAGCGGCTGTTCCTGGTGACCAGCCGGCACGTGCTGCGCGACAAGCCGAGCCTGCATTTCCCCAACCGTATCGAGATCGAGCTGCACACCGACCCCGACAACCTGGCCGAATCGACCGGGTTTTCGATCCCACTCTATGGCGACGGCAAGAGCCTCTGGCGCCAGGGTCAGGACAAGTCCGGCGACATCGACGTGGCGGTGATCGAGATCGAGCGCGCGGCGCTGCCGCCACGCACGCTCTATCGCGCCTTCACGCCAGAACATCTGCCCGGTCGCCTGGACCTGGTCGAGGTCGGCAGCTCGCTGCTGGTGGTGGGGTTCCCGCTCGGCTTTCACGATACCCTGCACCACATGCCGGTGGTACGGCAGGCGGTGCTGGCATCGTCATTCGGCCTGCGCTTCAAGGGCGAGGGCTATTTCCTGACCGATGCGCGCACGCATCGCGGAACCAGCGGCGCGCCGGTGGTCATGCGGGTTTACAGCCAGGACCAGGCGCGTGGCGATCTGCCGTGGCTACTGCTCGGCGTCCATTCGGCCCGGCTCGACGTCGGCAGCCGGGACCTGGAGCTCGATGAAGCCCTGGGCCTGAATTGCGCCTGGTACGCCGACATCCTGATGACCTTGACCGAGTACTGATTTCCGGTTCCCTCTTGCTGTCTTTGACTGCTCACCGCCTACACGAATCGACGCCATGCACGACTATCCTGGCCCCGCACTGGTCACCCTCGCCACCTCGCTGTTGCTCTTTGCCTGCGCTGCCTACGTCGGCCGCTGCCGGGTCAGGTTCGCCATCAAGGCGCCGGCGACCAGCGGTCATCCGCAGTTCGAGATCGCCTATCGCATCCAGATGAACACGCTTGAAAATGTGGTGCTCTTCCTGCCGGTGCTGTGGGTGTTTGCAGTCCACCTGTCGAGCCATTGGGCGACAGCGCTCGGTGCCTTGTGGCTGGCGGGCAGGATCTGGTACGCCCTTGCCTACGCGCGCGATCCGAAGACGCGGGGCGGCGGCTTCCTGCTCTCGATGCTCGCTTTCGGCGCCCTCGGGCTCGGTGGCGCCTGGGGAGTTCTGCGTGGACTGATCGCTTGAACGCCGGCCCTGCCGGCGAGCAGGCGGCGATCGCACCGGTTCAGCCGGACGGCGGCAGCGTTCCCCGCCAGGCGCCGGCGCGCAAGCTGCGGCCGCTGCGTGCGCTGCTGCCCTACGTCGCGCGCTACCGCGGGCAGGTCGCGCTGGCGCTGCTGTTCCTGCTCCTTGCCGCGGGGGCGACGCTGGCGCTGCCGCAAGCGGTGAAACTGCTGGTCGATGGTGGGCTGGTGCGCCCGGCCGGGGGCGAACTGGCTGAGCGACTGGTCTCCATCCGCGCCTACTTCGGCCTCCTGTTCGGCGTCGCGGTGGTGTTGGGCCTGGCCACGGCGGCGCGCTTCTACATGGTGAGCTGGATCGGCGAAAGGGTGACCAGCGACCTGCGGCAGGCGGTCTACGCGCACGTGCTGCGGCAGAGCCCGCAGTTCTTCGAGACCCTGAAGACCGGCGAGGTGCTGTCACGGCTGACGACCGACACGACGGTGATCCACAACGCCGTCGGCTCCAGCGTCAGCATGGGCCTGCGCAACATCGTCCTGCTCACCGGCGGGCTGACCATGCTGCTCACCACCACCCCGCGGTTGATGCTGATCGTCGCCGGCATCGTCGTCCTGGTCGTGCTGCCGGCGGCGATCATCGGTCGCCGCGTGCGCAAGCTCTCGCGCGCCAGCCAGGATCGACTGGCCGACACCAGCGGTATCGCCGGCGAGATCCTCAACGCCATCCCGGTGGTCCAGAGCTACACCCAGGAGAGCGCCGAAGCGTCGCGTTTTTCCGCCGCCAACGAACAGGCCTTCGCCGCCTCGGTCCGGCGCAGCGGGACGCGTTCCGCGCTCACCGCCTTCGTCATCATCGGTGTCTTCGGCTCGCTGCTCTACGGCATGTACGGCGGCGTCCTGGCCGTGCTTGCCGGCGAGATCAGCGCCGGCGAGCTGAGCCAGACGGCGCTCTACGTGATGATCGTCGCCGGCAGCGTGGCGGTGCTGGCCGAGGTGTGGGGCGATCTGCTGCGCGCGTCGGGGGCCACCGAGAGACTGATGGAGTTGCTCGATGCGCGCTCACCGATTGCCGAACCGGCACTGCCGATCGCCCTGCCGGTGCCGGCCGGTGGCCTGCAGGTCTGTTTCAAGGCGGTGAGTTTTGCCTATCCGTCCCGCCCGGCCCAGACCGTGCTGCAAGGACTCGATTTCACCATCGAGGCCGGGCAGACGGTGGCTCTGGTCGGGCCATCGGGTGCCGGCAAGACGACCGTCTTCCAGCTGCTGCAGCGCTTCTACGACGTCGGCGACGGCGCCATCCTGATCGATGGCATCGACTTGCGGCGCTCGCGCCTGACAGATCTGCGCGCGCGCGTCGCGGTGGTGGCGCAGGAGGCCGTGATCTTCTCGGGCAGCATCGCCGACAACATCGGCTACGGCAAGCCCGGCGCCTCGGCCGAGGAAATCCGCGCAGCCGCCGGTGCGGCCTTCGTCGATGAATTCGTTCGGCGTTTGCCCGAGGGCTACGCCACCTTCGTCGGCGAGCGCGGGGTTCGCCTGTCGGGTGGCCAGCGCCAGCGCATCGCCATTGCCCGTGCGATCCTCAAGGACGCGCCGCTGCTGCTGCTCGACGAAGCGACCAGCAGCCTCGACGCCGAGAGCGAGCGCGTCGTGCAGGCGGCACTGGAAGCCGCAATGGCCGGCCGGACGACGATCGTCATCGCCCATCGGCTGGCCACCGTGCAACGCGCCGACCGGATCATCGTGCTCGACCACGGGCGGCTGATCGACGCTGGCACGCACGCGGCGCTGGTCGGGCGGGGTGGCTTGTACGCGCGGCTGGCGGCGCTGCAGTTCACCGCCTGAAGGGGGGCTGTCTCTCCCCTAACCCCGGTCGACGCTGGTCGAGGAAATCAGCTCGCGCTCATCGAGCTCGGTTTCGATCACGCGCAGGATCTCGTCGTTGATCGCATCGGCGGCATGCAGCTCGTGCAGGCGTTCGCGCTCGGCGTGGATCGCCGCCAAGCGCAGTTGCCGTCGCAGGGCGATGTGGCTGGCGCGCAGCAAGGCGTGCCGGCTGTCGCCTTCGAGCAGTTCAAGTTTGCCCTCGTAGCGGTGCACCAGCTGTTCGGCAAAGAACCTGTCCTCGGCATCCGACAAATCGCTGGCCCTCAGCTTGACTGCGCCGATAGCCGCACGGGCAATTTCGGCGCGCGCGACGTGTTCCTCGGCGGCGGCTCCCTCATCACTCTCGATGGCCAGCTTGCGGATGATCCACGGCAGTGGAATGCCGTTCAGGGCCAGCGTCAGGATGATCGTTGCCGCGGCCAGGAAGACCACCAGGTCGCGTTCGGGAAAAGGCATGCCGCCGGCGACGACGGCCGGGACTGAAAGCGCGGTCGCCAGCGTGATCGAGCCACGTACCGCTGCCCAGCTCACCAGCAGCATCCGTTTCGGGTCCGGCCCCGAACGGCTGCCGGCCCAGCCCCAGTGCAGACGGAAGCGCACATGGGCAGAGGTCCACACCCAGCCGATACGCAGCAGCATCAGCAGCAGCCAGAGGATAAGCGCATAGAGGGTGAGATCGAGCGGGTCGAAGTGGTCGACACTGGTCAGCATGCGCCGTAATTGCAGGCCGAGCAGGACGAAGACCAGTCCGTTGAGGACATAGGAAAGCATCCGCCAGACCTCCCGTGCGTGCCGCCGCGCGTCGGCGCCCAGACCCTTGACTTCCTGACCGCTGGCCCAGAGCCCGGCGGCGACGACAGCGAGGATTCCTGAAACGTGCAGCGCCTCGGCGGCGAGATAGGCGCCATAGGGGATCAGCACCGTCAGCAGCGTCTGCAGGACCGGGTCACCGGCCTGCATGCGAATGAGGCGCTGCCGTAACTGGCGTCCGACCCATTCGAAGGCGATGCCGACGAGCATGCCACCGCCAGCCAGGATGACGAAGTTGCCGGCGACCTCTGCCGAGGAAAAAAGCCCGGTCGCGGCCGCCGCCACAGCGAGCTTGAAGGCGACCAGCCCCGAGGCATCGTTGAGCAGGCTCTCGGCATTGACGATGTGCACGATGCGCCCGGGCAAGGGCAGCAGCTCGGTGGTGGCGACGGTGGCGACGGCATCGGTCGGCGAGACGATCGCGCCAAGCACGAAGGCGACGGCCAGCGGCATGCTCGGGATCAGCCAGTGCATGACATAGCCGACTGCCACCACGGTCAGCACGACCAGGCCCAGCGCCAGCAACAGCACCGGTTTCAGCACGCGGACGAAGTCGCGACGTGGCAACACCCAGGCGTCGGCAAAGAGGATCGGCGGAATGAACAGCAGCAGGAACAGCTCGGGATCGATCTGGATGGCGTCGAGACCGGGCAGGAAGGAGGCTGCCAGCCCGACCACGACGAGCAGGATCGGCAGGGGCAGGGGGGTCCAGCGGACGAGCGCGCCGCCGACGGCGATTGCCAGCAGAAGGAGCAGGGTGAGTTCGGTAACAGCCATGCCGCATTGTACGCCGGATCTATGACAAATGACCACGGTCAATTGCCTGATCTGCAGCTTCCGTTGGTCTCTGGGGAATGTCGCTTTAAGGTCCCCTTCAGTGCCGCGGCTCACTATCTGCAGCAGACAACGAGACGCACTGCTCCATCTCGGGGCTGCTGGTTACGGCAAGGAGACTTTTTCATGCAGGAAGTTGTGGCTTATCGCGGCAAGATCAAATATGACATTCAGACGGCGCTGGCGTACAAGGATCGCCCGCCCCGACAGCAGGTCGCCGAAATCGCACTGGTCGACAGGGTCTTTCGATGGGTCCCGAAAACCCATCGGATTCTCGACCTGCCGTGTGGTGGCGGCAGGGTCAGCGTGCATCTGGCCAGAAACGGCTATCAGGTGAGCTGCGCCGATCATTCCGAGGCGATGCTGGAGATTGCCCGTCGCTTCCTCCGGGAGAACCGCCTGGAGTGTCCCGTCGAGCGGCAGGATATTGAGGCGTTGACCTACAGCAATCGCCAGTTTGACACGGTCATCTGTTTTCGTCTGTTCCATCATTTCCCCACGCCGGCGATTCGTCAAAGAGCTGCTGCCGAATTGTGTCGCGTGGCTGGCCGCTATGTTGCGCTCTCCTATTTCAGCCCGTTGTCGGTCACCTCACTGAAGCGTCGCCTGCGGGCGGGCCTCGGCGGCAGGGCGTCGCAGAAACTGGCGACGCCGCGCGCTGAAGTCGAGGCTTATTTCCGCAGCCAAGGGTTCAGGCTTGTCAAGGATTTTGCCCGCAGCCCCTTCCTTCATACCCTGCATCTCGCCCTCTTTGAACGGGCCGAATAGGGTAGGGCATCGAGCAAGGCGGAGGTCGATGCTTGCTCACCGTTGCCCGCGCAGCGGGCTCGTCGAGGGCGTTGCGCTTTACCCGGATGGGCAACTACCCGGCGCCGAACCAGGCGACCGGGTGGGTCAGGCGCTGGCAGGTCGGACGGGCCGACTGGGTGGCTCTCGCCAGGTGCGATGCGCCGGCTTTCCTGATGTGCAATCATGCCAGCCTGCTTCGCTGCAGTTGCACGAAGCCTGACCCAAGGAGACTGGAGATGAGCGATACGACAAACGGCCGGGAGCACCAGCTTCTCGGACTCTATGATTCACCCTTCGTGCGCCGGGTGGCGGTCACGATGCAGTTCTACGGCATTCCCTACGCGCATGTCTCGCTTTCGGTGTTCCGGCACATGGACGCCATGCGCCCGCTCAATCCGCTGTTCAAGGTGCCGATGCTGACGCTGCCGAATGGCGAAAAGCTCTACGAGAGCGCCTATCAGCTCGACTACCTTGATGAACTGGCAGTCGAACGCGGCCTTTCGCCGCTGACGCCGCGTAGCGGCGGCGAACGGCGGCAGGTGCAGCAGGCGATGGCGCTGGCCATGGTCGCCACCGAGAAAGCGGTGGCCATCGAGTACGAGCGCAAGCGCCCGGCCGAAAGGCAGTGGCCGGAGTGGAGCAGCCGTCTGCGCGGCCAGATGAATGACGCGTTTGGCATGCTCGAAGAGCGCCTGAGCGGCGATTTCCTGGTCGCTGGGCGTCTGACGCAGGCCGACATCAGTACGGTCGCGGGCATCGGCTTCGTCCGCCACGTGTTGCCGCACGAATGGCCGACCGGCCAGTACCCGGCGCTCGAAGGGCTGCGGCAAGACTCGAGGCGAGCGCCGCGTTCCTGGCGGTGCCGATCGACGCCTGATGGCGGCTGCCGCCAGCAGTCAGGCAGTCATCAACTTGCCGAGGCGCCGCACGGCGTCCTCGATCTCGGGCGTGTGCGGGTTGCCGCAGTTGAGTCGCAGGCAGTTTCGGTACATGCCGCTGGCCGAGAAGAGTTCTCCGGGCACATAGCTGACGCCGGCCGCGATGGCGCGGTCGTGGAGCGCAGTGGTGTCCACTTCCTCGGGCAGTTCGACCCACAGGACGAAGCCGCCCTGCGGTTCGGTGATGCGCGTGGCGCCGGGGAAGTGCCTGGCCACCGCCGCGCGCATGGCAGTCGACCTGCCGTTCGTAGCTTCGCCGCAGGCCGCGCAGGTGGCGATCGACAGGCCCCGATTCGAGGTACTCGGCGAGGACCACCTGGGTGAGCGGATTGGTGCCGCCGCTGGTGATCGTCTTCTGCAGGGCAACCTGCGCCGGTAGCGGCCGGCGGCGACGAAGCCGATGCGCAGGGCGGGCGACAGGCTCTTGGAAAAGGACGCGCAGAGCATGACGTTGCCGGCAGTGTCGAACGCCTTGATCGGCCAGGGGCGCTCGCTGCCGAAGTGGAGATCGCCGTAGATGTCGTCTTCGATCACTGCCACGCCTCGTTCGGCAGTCAGCTTGGCGAGCCGGCGCTTGTTCTCGTCGGGCATGATGCTGCCGAGCGGGTTGCTGGCGTTGGCCACCAGCAGGCAGGCAGCGACCCGGCTTTCGCGGGTGGCCAGATCGAGGGCCTCGATCGACAGGCCGGTGCGCGGATCGGTGGGTATTTCGAGCGCCTTGAGGCCGAGGGTTTCGAGCAGTTGCAGCATCAGGTATAGCCGGGCGATTCGACGGCGACCGTATCGCCGGGCTGGTCACGGCCCGCAGGCAGAGGCTGAGGGCCTCGGTGCAGGAATTGGTGATCACGAGCTCGTCGCCGCCAGCGGTCCGGCCCAGCCGACCGAGCGCAGGACCAGCTGGCGGACCAGCGCCGGTTCGTCCATGTTGATGTGGCTGCTGGCTTCGAGCAGCCGCGGATGGCGCCGCGCGACGCTGCCGTAGAGTCGCTGCAGCGCGGCCAGCGGCATCAGGCTGGACGAGGGCAGGGCCGCCGCCGAGTGGCGCGACCCCCGGCAGAATGCCGGTCTGCAGAACACGCATCAGGCGCTGGCTGACATCGACCGGTACCGGCGCCTCGGGGGTCGAGCGGGCGCTGGGTTGGGCGCGCCGCGCCGCGGCATGGCGAACGAAATACCCGGACTGCGGCCGGCTTCGACGAGACCCCGGTCCTCCAGCTGATGCAGCGCCTGCAGTACGGTCGAAATGGAGAGCCGTCGCTCGCGCGACAGCCGCCGTACCGACGGCAGGCGCTCGCCAGGCCGCAGGTTGCCGGCGACGATGAAGCCGCTCAGATCCTCTGCCAGCCGTTCGTAACGCAAGAGTTCGCTTTCCATGGCTTCCACCAGCACAGTTGTCGCTCAATCGGAAGGGTACAGTATGCAGTAAAGACAACTGTACTCATAACAATTTGATCAGTCTGTGACTGTATCACGAATCTTTCACGCCTTACACTGTGTCCTGTCAATACCGGGAGAACAGTCATGGACCTCGATCTCTACAAAAGCGAACTCTGCCTCACCGACAATGCACCGATTCGGCTGCTCTCGGCCCGCGGTGTGCGCATTACCTGCACTGCTGGCCTGGTCTGGCTGACCGTCGAAGGCGAAGCCGGCGATATTTTCCTGGCGCCGGGGCAGAGTCATCTCGTTCGCGGCCGTGGTCTGGGTTTGCTGGAAGCCATTGGAGGCGGGCGGGTCCGCTTTGATAAAGCCGGCCGACCCATGTGGGTTCCCCTGCTGGTAGGGGTGCGGCGGCTATGGCATGG
Source organism: Candidatus Accumulibacter necessarius (assembly GCF_036625085.1). Taxonomy (NCBI): domain Bacteria; kingdom Pseudomonadati; phylum Pseudomonadota; class Betaproteobacteria; genus Candidatus Accumulibacter; species Candidatus Accumulibacter necessarius. The sequence goes on from NZ_JAZKUM010000001.1 coordinate 786,889, forward strand.
CTGGCGTCCGTGCTCGCCTCCTGGCGTACCCGTCGCTTGAAGATCGGGCAGCCGGCGTTCATAATTCGCGCCTGTTCACACAAATTGCGACCAAGGCCTGAATGAACCCCCATGACGAAAGCGCACTTCTCGAACGGGCCGCGCAAGCGTTGCGCGCGCATAGCCTGATCGTCTCCGTGGATGCAGAGCGCGTGTCGGCGACCCACGGGCGGTCGAATGCCTTGCTGCGCGTGAGCAAAGGGCCGCTGCCGCATCGATTACGCCGCGGCGGTCAAACGTCGGCTGACGCCGAGCACTCTCGGCGCCGTGGTGACCCAGTTGCGCCACCCGGCCGATGCCGGCGAGCCGCCGCCGCTACTGCTCACCGACTACGTGACACTACCACTGGCGAACCAGCTCCGCGCCCGGGAGCAGCCATTTGCCGACGCGGCGGGCAATGCCTACCTTGAGGGTGGCGGACTTTTCGTCTACGTGACCGGGCGCAAACTGGACCAGAAGCAGATCGCCCTGCGGGCAAGCAAGGGCTTCACCACGACCCGGCTGAAGGTTCTCTTTGCCCTGCTCTGCGATCCGCCGCTGGCCGCCGCGCCGTATCGGGCGATCGCCGCCGCGGCAGACGTCGCTCTGGGGGCGATGTCGACCGTGCTCGCCGACCTGCAGCAGGACGGATCGCTGGTCGTCATCGACCGGCAGCGGCGCCTGAATGCAAGCAAGCGGCTGCTCGACGAGTGGGCACAGGCTTACGCGCTCGGCTTGCGCGGGAAGACACTGATCGGCCGTTTTCTGGCCGAGCATTTCGCCGCCTGGCCGGACTGGCAACTGAACCCGGCGCACGCGCGGTGGGGAGGCGAACCGGCGGCGGCACTGCTCGGTTGCGACCCTCTACCCGGCATGCTGACGATCTACGGCGACAAGTTGCCGGCGCGTCTGATTGCCCACGAGCACCTCGAGGTGGCCGGTCCCGTGGCCTATGAACACCTGGTCGAACTGCGCAAGCCGTTCTGGGGCCAGACCCTGTCCACGGTCGGCCGGCCCGACCTGGTGGCGCCGGTGCTGATCTACGCCGACCTGCTTGCGACCGGTAACACGCGCTGTATCGAGGCCGCGCAGATGATTTACGACGCTCACCTGGCGCGCCTTTTCCCCGCGCCGTTTGAGCTTGGCCGAGGTCGCCTGGCAGAGGCCCTGGCTGTCGTTCGCCGCGCCGGCCAGCGATCACCGCCATACTTGTCAGGACGATGGGATGATCCCCAAGCCGTGCTCCCGCAAGCTGTCGCGTTCGTTGGGGCCTGCGAGACGCTTGGACCTCAACCATCGGTCCTTATTTTTCTCGTTTTAATCAAGGCAGGGCATACCAGGTCGCTTTGCCGGTGCCGTGGCGGACAAGGTGGCCCTGTTCCCCCAATCGCTTGAAATGCTCTTTGAGTGTGTTGCGGCTTGCGCCGGTGGCGCGGATCGTCTCGCCCATTGTGATGCGGCCGCGCTTGCGGGCCTCGTCGATGATCTGCGCGGCCAGCTCTGGCAGAGCGGCCATCATCAGCTTTTCGCGCTCCACCTTTTCGGCCAGGCGACGTTTCTGCTGCCCCAAGGCGCGCATCAGGAACATAAGCCAGGGCTGCCAATTCGGGGCCTCGGTTTGGATGGTGCCTTGCGTCTGCCGCAAGGCCAGGTAGTAGCCTTCTTTGCTGTTCTCGATCACGGATTCAAGCGACGAATATGGCACATAGGCATAGCCGGCCTGCAACAGGAGCAGGGTGGTCAGGACGCGGCTCAAGCGGCCATTGCCGTCCTGGAAGGGGTGGATTTCCAGGAAAGTGACGATGAAGACGGCGGTGATCAGCAGCGGGTGAAGGCGCTTCAGCTCGCGCGCGTCCTTCAGCCAGGTGACAAGCTCTTGCATCCGGCGCGGCGTGTCGAACGGTGTGGCGGTCTCGAACACGACGCCGATCATTTTTCCGTCCGTGTCAAAGGCTCCGACGTCGTTGCGCAAGGTCTTGTATTCACCGCGGTGCCGCTCGTCCTTGTCGCTGTAGCGCAGAAGGTCGCGGTGAAGCTGTTTGATATGGTTTTCCGTGATGGGAATCTCGGCCCAGGCCTGGAAGATGGTTTCCATTACCTCGGCATAGCCGGCGACTTCCTGCTCATCGCGGGTCGAGAATTTCTTGATTTCCAGATTGGCAAGCAGGCGCTCAACCTCGCGGTCGGTCAGCCTGCTGCCCTCGATGCGGGTTGAAGAGCCGATGCTTTCGATGGCGGCGACGTGGCGCAGCGCCCGTAAGCGCTCAGGCGCAAGGGTGCCAAGGGCGCGCCACGCGCCTTTGAACTCGTCAACCTCGGCAATCAGCACCAGCAGCTCCGGCGTGATCTGAATGGTGTCGGTTTTCAGCATAAAGTCATCCTCGTCACCCGTATTTACACCCATATTCGTCCAAAAGTCCAGCCAGAAATACACCCATATTCGTCCATATGTTATCTTCCATCCGTGGCCCCGTGGTTCCCTGCGATGACCTCCAAGCCCTGAGCAGGGAGCTTAAACACTCGTGCGGCTAAGCGTACAAGATGCTAAGTTGTTAAGAGGATAGATGTTTATGCACTGAGGTGAAAAGATGTCCAACGAAGAGACCACCCGTTTGACCGTTACGCTTTCGCGGGAGACCGATCTTGCCTTGCGGGCCTTTCTCGGTGCCCAGGGTATGCGCAAGGGCGACCTCTCGAAGTTCATCGAGGACGCCGTCCGCTGGCGGATGTTCGACCAGGCGGTTCAAGGCGTCAAAGCGCGTAATGCTGACATGAGCGCTGATGAGCTCCAGGCAGCGATCGACGAGGCCTGCGCCACCGTTCGCAGCGAGATGTGGCCGATTTCTTCGAAGGCGTTGTAGTTGGGATGCGCCTGATTCTTGACACCAACATCCTGGTTGCGGCCCTGATCACTCGCGGAACGCCACCCGACAAGCGCTATGAGGCGTGGCGCGACGGACGCTTCACGCTGCTCACTTCCGACCTGCAGATTGAAGAAATTCGCCGGGTCACGCGCCGGGAAGGTATCCGTTTCCGCATTCACCAGGCCGAGGCCGGACGCCTCGTCAATGACCTCCGCCGCCTGGCAACCCGCATCGAAAATTTGCCGACGCTCGATGTTTCGCCTGACCCTTACGACAATTTTCTCTTGGCGATGGCCCAGGCCGGCCAGACCGACCTTCTCGTGGCCGGTGACAAGGACTTGCTTAGCCTCTCAAGTCATCAGGGCTCCCGCATCTTGACGGCGCGTGAAGCGCTCGGCTTACTGGGAGGTTGATCGCATGGCCCGAGCGTTAGCACCGCACCGAATGCCACAGTCTCTCTTCCGGCGAGCCTGTCCGCGTTGCTGCCGACGAACGCGCTTGCCGCTCGCGCGGGAATGGCCATTTTTTCCGGCCACACTTCTGCTTCACGGTCTCCGAGCCAGTGTCACCGGCGAGAAATGCGTCGCCGCCAGTCCCGACAGGACGATCAGCGCGACCGCCAGCCAAGACCAGAGATCGTGCGTTTCGTGCCAGATCAGCATGCCGAAGAGGCTGGCAAAGATGACGGTACTGTAGGCCAGAGCCGCCGCCATCAAGGTCCTGCTGCCAGCGTAGGCGCGGGTCATTGCCAACTGGGCGGCGGTGGCGAAAGTCGCGACGCCGAGCAACAACGCCCCGCTGTGCAGGTCGACCGGATGGATCTCGGAAATCAGCAGCCAGACGCTGCCGCATACCGACGACACGAGCGAAAAATAGAAGACCGTGCGCGTCTCCGGTTCGCCGCGTGAGCCCAGTTCGCGAACGCTGAAATACGCGATGCCGGCGAGTACCCCGGAACCCAGGCCAATCAGGCCTCCGACCAGTTGGTCGGCGTGCAGCGCTGGCTTGAGGAGCAGGCCGACCCCCGCCAGGCCGAGTGCCAGGGCGCCGAGAATCCCGCCAGTCAGGCGCTGGCCGGACAGTGCCAGGCAGATTGCCAGGAAGATGGCCGAGGTGTAGTTGAGCGTCACCGCGGTGGCCAGCGGCAGCAGCGTGAGTGCCCAGAAATAGGCAAACAGCGCCGAGAAACCGACCACGCCGCGGCTGACCTGCCAGCGCCAGTGCGGCGTCCTGAGCGATACGCCGCGCAGGCGAACCAGGGCATACATCAGGATCAGCGAGAGGAAGCTGCGGTAGAAGACGATCTCCACCGCCGAATGGGTGGCGGCTGCCAACTTGACGCAGACGCCCATGCAGGCGAACAGCAGACTGGCCAGGACCATCCACAGGGATTGCATTGCAGGGCTTCAGCAGAGGAGAAGGCGCCGATTCTACTCCGAAGCCGCTGCCGCCGGCCGGCATCGGCGCCGCTGGAGCGCGCTCCAGCGCAGGCAGAGCGTGGTTGATCGCGCTAGACTAGCGCTTTTCAACCGTTGCCGGGTCGCCATTCGGGCGTTCTGGAGGCCATGGATTTCCCGATCAAACCGCTGATCACGCTGCTCGCGATCGTCAACCCGATCGGCGTCATCCCGTTCTTCATCCATTTCACGCGCAATTTCAGTCTCGCGCAGCGCGCGAAAACGATTCGCGTCGCCGCGTTCACGGCTTTTGTCGTCATCGCCACCAGTGCTCTGGCGGGCCTCAAGGTGCTGCAGTTCTTCGGCATCTCGCTGGCCTCGTTCGAGGTTGGCGGTGGTTTGCTGCTGCTGATCAGCGCCATGCACATGCTCAATGCGCAGCCGGCTGAATCAAGCGGACAGGACGTCGACGACGGCGCCAGCCGTGCCGATTCCGGGGCCAGCATCGCCGTTGTGCCACTGACCATCCCCCTGTTGACCGGTCCGGCCTCGATCTCGACGGTGGTGATCTATGCCGAAAAGGCGCGACATTTCTGGGAACTCGGGGTACTCGTCATCTATGGGCTGGTTATCGGCCTGGCAACCTGGGTGGCGCTGTCGGCGGCTGGTCGCATCGGCCGGTTCATGGGCCAGACCGGCATCAATGTGATGACCCGCCTGATGGGCCTGATCCTCGCAGCGATCGCCGTCGAGGTGATGGCCGATGGTTTGATCAAGCTCTTTCCCGCGCTCGGACATTGAGCAGGAGCGCGCGTCCAATGAACCATCCGTGATGTCTGGTAAATCGATGTCCTGGGCGAAGCCCCTTCGGCCATGGCTGGCGCTGCGCTTCCTGCTGGCAGGCATGCTGCCGTTGCTGCTGGTTGCCGCGCTGCTCCTGTGGGTGCTGCTGCCGCAGGTGCTGGCGGAGATCGAAACCCGTCACCAGGCGCTGGCTCGCGCCATCTCCGGCCAGGTCGAGGTGCACCTGCGCAGTTCCGGGCGCGAGTTGTCCGCTATCGCCGAGTATCTCCAGCAGCGAGGTTTTCAGCCGGCGTCGTTCTGGTTTGAACCGATTCTCGATGCGCATGTGGGAACCGGGGAGGTCTTCGCGGCGATCTATATCGCGGACGCGGATGACTCCGTGTACGCGGTTGGCCTGCCGCCGGGACAGCGGCGCCAGCGGGAAGACCTGCTGGCGGTCGACCTCTCGCGCTGGGCGGTACTGCGCGAAGCTCGCCAGCGGCAGGCGCCGGTGTGGTCGGACGTTTTTCTGTCGGCTGTCAGCGGCCGGCTGACAGTCAGTCTGGCGATTCCGGTGGCCAATCAGGTCCTGATCGGCGAAGTCGCGATTGACCGGCTCTCCGAGTTCATCGGTCGCCTGCCGGCCGAAGCGGGGATGTTGACCCTGATCCTCGATCGCCAGGGCCAGATCATCGCCAATTCGCAAAGCCTCCTTGGCGGCCAGCAACTCAACCTCGGTCATCTGCCGATCGTCGGCGATGCCTTGCGCGGGCGCTTTGTGAGCCATGAGCTCGAACTGGACGGTGAGACGTTCATCGCCACGCTGGTCAGCGTGCCGCAGCTCGGCTGGACGGTGCTCGTCGCGCAGCCGCGCAGCGACGCCCTGCAGCCGTTTCAGTCCATCTTTTGGGTTCTCGCTGCTGGCGCGCTGGTGGCGCTGCTCCTGGCGACCAGCGCCACCCTGCTGCTGGCGCGTGGATTCGCACGGCGAATTGGCCGCTATGCGGCGCAAGCACATGCCATTGCCGAGGGCAACTATGATCAATCCTGGCCGCTTTCGCAGATCAGGGAGTTCGATAGTCTGGCCAACGATCTTGATCGCATGTCGCTGGCCATTCGTCAGCGCGAGCGCGACCTGGCGACCAGCGAGGCGCGCTACCGGTCGTTGATCAGCAACGCGCCAGTGGTAATTTTTCAGTTCGATCAGGAGGGCGTGTTCGAACTCAGCGAAGGCAAAGGGCTGGCAAGTGCCGGTCTGGCGCCCGGCGAGGCGGTTGGTCAGTCCCTGTTCACGCTTTATCACGGTCACCCGGAGATCGCTGCGCAGGCGAGGCGCGCGCTCGCCGGCGAGGCGCTGCAATTCGTCTCCCGCTTCGGTCACACCTTCTTCGACACCTATTTCAATCCGATGCGGGCAGCTGACGATTCGCTCAAGGTGATCGGTGTCGCCGTAGACATCACCGAGCGCATGTGGGCCGAGGAGGCGCTTCGCCGGGCCAACCGGCAGCTGCGAATGATCAGCGAGTGTAACCAGGCGCTGATTCGGGCGACCGATGAAGCAGAGTTGCTGAGCACCATCTGCCGCATCGTCGTCGAGGTCGGCGGCTATCGGATGGCCTGGGTGGGTTATGCCGAGCACGACGCCTCCCGCAGCGTGCGGCCGATGGCACACGCCGGTCATGAAGCAGGCTATCTCGAGGGCCTGAATAGCACCTGGGCGGAGGCCGAGCGTGGGCGTGGCGCCAATGGGACGGCGATTCGTACCGGCCGCCCCTGCGTGATCCCGGATGTTGCCGCCGATCCCTGTTTCGCGCCCTGGCGGGCCGAGGCCGTCGAACGTGGCTATGCCGCCTTGTGCGCCTTGCCGCTGGTCCTCGGGGAGCAGACACTGGGCGCCCTGAGCATCTACGCCTCGGCAGCGGATGCCTTCGACGGTGACGAGGTTGCCCTGTTGAGCGAACTCGCCGGCGATCTCGCCTTCGGCATCTCTGTGCTGCGGATGCGGATCGAGCGCGACCGGACGGATCGGGCGTTGCAGGAAAGCGAGGCACGCTACCGACTGCTGTTTGAGAGCAATCCGCATTCGATGTGGGTACTGGACGTGGCAACCCGGGCGTTCCTGACGGTCAATGATGCCGCCGTGGCGAGCTACGGGTTTTCCCGCAGTGAGTTCCAGGACATGACCATCATGGACCTCAGCCCGGACGAAGACAGCCCGCTCCTGAGCGAGGATATCGTCGCCGTGGAGGAGAGAGGCGATTACGCTGGCTTCTGGCGACATCGCCGGAAAGATGGCGCCCTGGTTGACGTGGAGATCATCTCGCACCCCCTCTCCTTCGAGGGGCGGCCGGCGGAACTCGTGCTGGTCAACGACATTACCGAACGCAAGCGCGCCGAGCAGGCATTGCTCGAAAGCGAACTCAAGTACCGCGAACTCGTCGAGAACGCCAACAGCATCATCCTGCGCTGGACCCCGGCGGGCGTGATCACCTTCATCAACGAGTTCGGCCTCAAGTTTTTCGGCTATTCGGAGGAAGAGCTGCTGGGCCAGCAGGTGGTTGGCACCATCGTGCCACCGACGGCAAGCGAGGGCAGCAATCTGCTTCCGCTGAGGGAGGCGATCAGCCTGCATCCCGAAGAGTTTGAACACAAGGTGAACCTGAACATGCGTCGCGGTGGCGAACGGGTGTGGGTTTCGTGGACCAACAAGGCGGTTTTCGATGACTGGGGCCGGGTGGTGGAGGTCTTCAGCGTCGGCGCGGACATCACCGAGCGCAAGCGCGCCGAGGAGGAGCTCGAGCGCCACCGCGAACGCCTGGAGGAGATGGTGAGCGAGCGGACTGCCGAGTTGCGGCAGGCGATGATGCAGCTCGTCCAGGTGGAAAAGCTGGCCGCACTGGGTAATCTGGTCGCCGGCGTGGCACACGAGCTGAACACGCCGCTGGGCAACACGCGCATTGTTGCCAGCCTCCTCAGCGAGCAGTTCCGCGAGTTCGCCGGTGCGGTCGAGGCGGGCAAACTGCGACGTTCGCAGCTGGACGGATTTCTCAGCCGGGGTCGCGAGGCGGTCGAACTGCTGGAGCGCAACAGCGCCCGCGCCGCCGATCTGCTCGGCCACTTCAAACAGGTGGCGGTGGACCAGAGCAGCGCTCGCCGTCGCTCGTTTGACCTGCGCCAGACGGTCGAGGAGATGCTCGTCACGCTGCGCCTGACCTTCAAACGAACGCAGCACCGGATCGAACTCGATATCCCCGCCGGGCTGGAAATGGACAGTTACCCCGGGCCGCTCGAACAGGTCATCACCAATCTGGTCGGCAACTCTCTGACGCACGGCTTCGTTGGTATCGAGCAGGGTTGCATCGAGCTGCAGGCGCAGGCAGTTGGCGAAACACAGGTGATCCTGCGCTGTGTGGACAACGGGGTGGGCATCCCGACGGCGACGCTCCATCGCCTTTTCGAACCGTTTTTCACCAGCCGTCTGGGGCAGGGCGGCAGCGGGCTGGGGCTTTACATTGCGTACAATCTGGTCACTGGCGTGCTGGGCGGGACCATCGGCGTCGAGAGTTCGCCCGGGCAGGGAGCCATCTTCACCCTGACCTTGCCGCGTACGGCGCCCGATCGCACAGCGCCTGTCTGAACGGCAAAGGCCGAAGGGGCAGCCGCTCAGCCCTGCATTTCGCTGACTGTCTTGCGAAATCGCAGCAGGGCTGCGGTGAAGAACACGATGCCAATTACCGCCGTAGCCAGGAGTTCCTTCCAGACCGCAGCCAGGCCGGCATCCCTGAATAGGATCGCCTGGGCAAGAGCGACGAAATGCGTCGACGGCGAAAACATCATGATTCTCTGTACCGGGACGGGCATGCTGTCAAACGGCGTGTTGCTGCCCGAGAGCAGGTTCATGACGATGAACACCGGCATCGCCAGCAGCGCAAACTGCGGCATGGAGCGGGCCAGGGTGGCGAGAAAAATCCCCAGTGAGGTCGCCGCGAAGAGGTAGATGACTTCGCCGAGGGCGAAGAGCGGCATCGAGCCGGTGATCGGCACTTGCAACACGCCCTGCACCATCAGGCGCAGTGACAGGCTTGCAGCGACGACAACGACCAGCCCATTGGCCCAGATCTTGGCGAGCATGATCTCGGCGGGGCCGAGAGGCATGACCAGCAGGTGTTCGATCGTGCCATGTTCGCGTTCGCGGATCAGCGCGGCACCCGTCAGAAAGATCGCCAGCAAGGTGATGTTGTTGATCACCTGCATGACGGCGACGAACCAGGGAGACTCCCGGTTGGGGTTGAATTTCGAGCGGCTAACGACCCGCACGGCCGGCACGTTCGACGAGTGCAGGAAGCCTGCGAGTTCCTGCTGGATGACGTTATGGAGGTGATTGGCGCCGCTCCCGGCCTGGATCATGGCGGTCGCGTCGACGTTGATCTGGATCGTCGGACTTCGACCGCCCACCAGGTCGGCCTGAAAGCGTGGCGGGATGTCGATGACGAAGGTGTAGCTTCCGCCATCCATTGCGGCGTCGATCTGCTGCACCGTTATGGCGACCGGTGGCAGGAAATAAGGGGGCAGCAGTGCATCCTGGATGCGCCGCGAGAGCGGCGAGCCGTCCTCGTCGACCACCGCTATCGAGGCGTTGATCAGATCCATCTGCGTTCCCCTGGCCGGGGCATAGACCGCGTAGGTAAAGAAGTAGACGATCAGGACGACCAGCACCACGTCGTAACGCAGGCTGATCAGCTCCTTCACACCCAGTCGGTAGATGTTTGCGCAATGGCCGCGCATGCTCATTCCTCCTGCGTCTTCAGGAGCATCAGGCTGAGCAGCAGGTAGGCCAGGACAATCACCGCCAGGGCGGTAAAACTGACCCAGAGATCGACGAAATCGAGTCCCTTGGTGAACGTGCCCAGGCTGATGCGCTGGAAATAGGTGCTCGGAAAAGCCAGCCCCATGATCCGGGCGCCGCCGGAGAGCGACGATACCGGCGTGAACAGGCCCGAGAACTGGATCACCGGCAGCATGATCAGCACCGCTGTCCCGAACAGCGCGGCAATCTGGGTCTTGACGAAGGAGGAGATGAGCACGCCGAAGCCGGTGGTGGCCATCACGTACAGCGCTGCGCCGACCGTCAGCGCGATGAAACTGCCCTTGACCGGCACCCGGAAGAGAAGCAGGGCCATGACCAGCAGGCTGAGATAGCTCGTGAAGGCAATCACCGCGTAGGGCAGTTGCTTGCCGAGGAGAAATTCCAGGCTGGTGACCGGGGTGGCATAGAGATTGGTGATCGAGCCCATTTCCTTCTCGCGGACCACGCCGACCGCAGTCATCATTGCCGGTATCAGGGCCAGCATCATCATGATCACTCCGGGTACCATGGCGTAAACGCTCTTGAAGTCCTGGTTGTAACGGAAACGCGTTTCGACCTTGACCGGCAGGAGCGCTGGCGTCGTGCCACTACTGCGTTGTGCCAGTCGCTGCAGGTAGGCCAGATGGACGCCAGCCACGTAGCCGTTAACCGTCTCTGCGGTAAACGGTGCGGCGCCATCAATCCATACGCCGACCTCGGTCGGGCGACCTCGCTGGACGTCCCTGCCGAAATCCGGCGGAATCTCGATCGCCACGCGCAGCTTGCCGGCACGCATCTGTCGTTCCAGATCGGCATGGTTGTCGAGCGGTGCCAACTCCCGGAAGTATCGTGACCCGGAATAGTGTTCGAGATAGGCCCGACTCTCTGGCGTCCGGTCGCGATCCAGTACGGCATAGGACTGGTTTTCGACGTCGAACGAGATGCCGTAGCCGAAGGCGATCATCAGCAGCACGGGTCCGAGCAGGGCGAAGGCAAGCCGGATCCGGTCGCGCCAGATCTCGATTGCCTCGCGCCGGGCGTACGCCCACCAGCGGCCAGGGCTGAACAGGGTTGGCCGCTGCTGGTGAGCAGACGCCGGGCGGGCCTGTCCAAGCGGTGGCGGATCGCCTGGGTCAGCGGGCGTTTCGCCGGAGGCTTCTTCGAGGCAGGCAATGAACGCCTGTTCCAGGGTTTCCGCACCGCGTGCACGGGTCAGCTCGGCAGGCGATCCCTGGGCCAGCACCCGTCCGGCATGCATCAGCGAGATTCGGTCGCAGCGTTGAGCCTCATTCATGAAATGGGTTGAAATGAAGATGGTCACCCCTTCCTGGCGCGACAGATCGGCCAGGAAACGCCAGAAAGCGTCACGCGCCACCGGATCGACCCCCGAGGTGGGTTCGTCGAGAATCAGCATCTCCGGTCCGTGAATCACCGCCACCGCTAGCGACAGGCGCTGGCGGATGCCAAGCGGCAGGCTTTCGGTCCGCTGTTCGAGGTAGGCCTGTAACCCGAAGCGATCGACCATCGCCTCAACCCGGCCCCTGATGCTCTCCTTCGGCAAGTGAAACAGGCGCGCGTGCAACTCGAGGTTCTGGCGCACCGTCAACTCGGTGTAAAGCGAAAAGGCTTGCGACATGTAACCCACCCGCTTGCGGGTTTCGATGTCTCGGGCATTGACCTGGCGTGCGAAAAGCGCCGCAGTTCCCTCGGATGCAGGCAGCAGCCCGGTCAGCATCTTCATGGTCGTCGTCTTGCCGCAGCCGTTCGAGCCGAGAAAGCCGAAGATCTCGCCGCGCTCGATGCGAAAGCTGACATGATCGACGGCGGTGAATTGGCCAAAGCGTCGCGTCAGATCGTGCGCTTCGATGGCTGGCGGACCCTCATGAAGCCGTCGGGGGGGAATCAGCAAGGCGCGATGTTCGCGACGTTTGTCCTCCGGCAGCAGCGAAACGAACGCTTCTTCGAGGCTGCGGGTTGCACTGCCAGCCTTGAGTTCGGCCGGCGAGCCCGTGGCCAGGATCCTGCCGGCATCCATCGCCACCAGCCAGTCGAAACCTTCCGCCTCATCCATGTAGGCGGTTGCCACCAGCACACTCATCGCCGGCCGGCGTGCGCGGAGATGCCCGATCAGCTCCCAGAACTGGCGGCGCGAAAGTGGATCGACGCCGGTGGTCGGTTCGTCCAGAATGAGCAATTCCGGGTCGTGAATCAACGCACAGCACAGCCCCAGTTTCTGCTTCATGCCGCCGGAGAGCTTGCCGGCCGGGCGCTCGGCGAAGGGCGCCAGACCAGTGCCGGTGAGCAACTCCCTGATTCGCCAAGCGCGTTCATCGGCGTCCTGGCCGAACAGGCGGCCGAAGAAATCGACGTTCTCGAATACCGACAAGGTCGCGTAGAGGTTCTTGCCCAGCCCTTGTGGCATGTAGGCGATGCGCGGGCACAGCGCGTCGCGGTGGCGGCGGTCAGCCATGTCGCCCCCGAGTACTTCGACGCTTCCCGACTGGATCTTGCGAGTCCCGGAGAGGAGGGACAGCAGGCTGGATTTGCCGACACCGTCCGGGCCAATGAAGCCCACCATGCGCCCGGCTGGCACCAGCAGATCAAGCTGCTCCAGCGCGACCGTCTTGCCATGGTGGAGCGTGACTGCCGAGAGCCGTGCCACCGGCGATCGCGCTTCGGTCACTGCGGCAGGTTCGCCTGCAGATGTGGCGGCCATGGCGCTGCGGCGTCGAGGCGGACGTAAGCGACGCCGGGTAGTCCGGTCTTCACCTGATCCCTGTACTTTCTGAGGAGTTCGGGATCGACTTGCGCCTTGCTCCGGAATACCAGCTTCTGGCGCTCGCTCGCGGTCTCGACCGCCTTGGGGGTGAACTGAGCGGCGCTGTCGACAAACGAAATCCGGGCAGGGATCACGTATTGCGGCAGGGCATCCAGAACCAGTCGGACCTCGGCGCCAATCGTTACCTTGCCGGCGACAGTTTCGGGCAGAAAGAACGTCATGTAGACGTCGGAGAGGTCGATCACGGTCAGAATCTTGCCGCCGGCGGGTAGCACTTCGCCCGGTTCTGCCGTTCGGTACTGGACCCGGCCACCGCGTGGCGCTTTGAGGGTGGCGTCGTCCATATCGGCCTTGATTTTTTCTGTCGCTGCCACCGCCGCTTCGATCGATGATTCGGATTCGCTCACCTGCGATCTGGCTGCCTCGATAGCCGACTGCATTTCCCGCGTTTGCGACTCGGCGGCTTCGATGGCTGCCTGCGCCTCGGCCAGTTTTGCCCTGGCCGCCGCCAGTGAAGCGCTGGCGACGGCCAGTTTGGTCCTGTCGCCCTGCAGTCGCTGCGCGGTGATGAAGCCCTTGGCCACGAGTTCCTCGGAGCGCTTCAGCTCGGACTCGGCAAAAGCGACTTCGCTCTCGCGCTGGCTGACCACAGCCAGCGCGCTGGCGCTTGCCTGACGTTTCTGGGCGACCAGTGCCATCGCGCTGGCCTTGGCGTCAACCTTCTGCGCCGCCATCGCGATTGCCGTGGCATTGGCGCTCTGCGCCTGCTTCACTGTAGCCCGCAGCTGATGGAGTTCGGCTTCGAGGGTTTGCGTGTCCATGCGAGCGACGACCTGCCCTGACTCGACAAAGTCGCCTTCCTTGACCAGCACCTCTCTGACCCGCCCAGCGGATTTGGTCGCGATGTCGATTTCCGTGGACTCGATGCGGCCGTTACCCATCACAAAGCCGTCCGGCAGCGTTGCCGGCCGGGAGTGCCGCCAGGCGTAGAGCCCCGCCAGGACCGTCACCACGCCGACAACCAGGAGGAAGATGTTGCGCCGAAGTTTGCTGCTCATCAGTCGATCTTCCTGATGCGGGTCCGGGTCTTGGCCGGGGCTCGAGGCCTGAGATTGCTGCACAGTCTGCATTGTAACTCGCTCGGTTTAACGCTTGCCAGTACGCGTCGCAAAGCGCACCGTCGAGCTCGCCCAGGCCGGCTGTGCACTCCGTGGCGGCCGAGGATCCTGACGCGAATCGTTGTCGCCAACCCTCCCGCTATTGACCCATGGCGGCGGTCGTTTCTGCTAAGCTAATCGGGATCGGGTGGTGGCGAGTGGGGAAGTTGCGCCGGTGAAGCCCTCTACAGCAACCTTCTAATGGCCGCCCATGTTTGACAATCTGCGAAAGTATGCCGCCGCCTATGCAGTGGCGATCGGTGGAGTGCTGCTGACCTGCCTCTCGTCATGGAATGTGCGGCAGGAACTGCAGACCAGCCACCTCAAGGAGTTCGAGTGGGCCGCAGGGGACCGCATCCAGTCCCTGCGGGCGGTGGTTGACCAGGGCCTGGATGCGCTGCTGGAAATCCGGGGGCTGTTCCATGCGGCGCAGGGAATCGACGAGCAGGATTTCCTGGTTTTCACCGACTCGGTGCTCAAACGCCGACCGTATATCGACAGTCTGTTGTGGGCCCCACTGCTGACTTCGCCGCGGCAGCCATTGCCTGGAACGGCACCCGGCCGGCAGCCGGCGCCGACCGCTGCCACACGGGCCGACCACGGGTGGGCTGCGGGCGAGTTGCGCGTGCCGGTACTGCTTTCCGCGTCGCGTGCTGGCCCCGGAAGCATGCAGGGCGTCGAGCTGAACGCGATCAGCGAACTCGCGGCACTCTTCCAGCGGGCGCGCGAGACCGGCAATGTCGCGGTCAGTGGACGAATGAAGCTCGCACGGGCGGGCAAGGAAGCGGTGTCCGTCATCTACGCGGCGCTGCCGGTCTATGCCCCGGGTGCCGCCCGCGGCGCTGTTTCGGCGGCTGCGCCCGGCAAACGACCCGATCCCCTTGGCTTCGTGATCGGCGTGTACGACATCGAGAAACTGGTTCACGCCGCCATCAGCCTGCTCGAGCCGCGCGGCGTCGAGGTGCTGGTGCGTGACGACTCGGCGGGTGCTGATGCGCAATTTCTCCACTTCTACGCCAGTCGCCTCGAGCCGCGCGCCGCCGCCACCGCCGGCGGTCTGATGCCGGCAGGGGACGAGGATCAGCCGCGGATGGTGGTCAGCATTCCCGTCGGCGACCGTACATGGACGGTCACTTGCGTCGCCACCCATACCTTCCGTAGCGCAGAAGCGTTTACCAAGGCGCATTGGTCGGTGCTGCTCGGCGGCATCCTGTTTACAGCCCTGCTCAGCTTCTACCTGGTACGCAGTCGGCGCGAACTGGACAATCGAATTCAGTTGACACAGACGATCTACGAGCGCGAGGACCTGTTTCGCCAGTTGGCGGAAACGGTCGATGTCGTGTTCTGGGCGATCAACGCCGACGCGTCGCGGCTCGAGTACATCGGCCCCGCGTTCCGGCAGATTGCCGGGCGCGAGGCCAGGCTCAACAGTCCCGCGCCGGCACTGATGCTCGATGTCTTCGAAGCCGACGACCGGCGTACGCTGGTCGAGGCGATCAGCCAGCTGCGCGTTGAGGGCGGCCGTTTTACCGTCGTCCTGCCGGTGTTGAGTGGCGACCGTGGCCGGCGCTGGCTGCGTGTCTGCGGATTTCCGGTGCGCGAAACGGGCGGCGAGCTGAGTCGCATCGTCGGCTTTCTGGAGGACATCACCGAGCACAAGCTGGCGGAAGACGCCTTGCGCGACTCCGAGGCCAAGTTGCGTACGCTGTTCAACCACTCGCCCGACCTGATCTTTACGGTCGATGGTGAGGCCAACATCCTGCTTACCAACCGGCCCCTGCCGTATCCGGCAGGTGGCACCGGCGAGAAGCGATCGGAACTGATTCTGCCGCCGGACGTTCGGTCTGGATACCTGCAGAGGCTCCGACATGTCTTCGCGAGTGGGCGAATCGAGCATTTCCAGTACCGGTCGACTGATGCCACCTGGTGGGAAGTCCGGATGGTGCCGATTAGTTCGGAGGCGGCGGTGATGGCGGCCATGGTGGTGGTCACCGACATTACCGAGAACCGCAAGCTGCAATGGCAGGCTATCCGCAGCTCGCGCCTGGCCTCACTGGGCGTGCTTTCGGCCGGCATCGCGCACGAAATCAACAATCCCAATCACGCAATTCTGGCGAATGCTTCGCTGCTGGCCCGGATCTGGCAGGATGCGTTGCCGATTCTCGGTGAGTATGAGCAGGAGCAGGGATCGTTCCTGCTTGCCGGCCTGAGCTTCGCGCAGGCGCGGGAGGTCATCTCGCGCGGCATGAACGACATTGGCCAGAACGGCAAACGCATTCAGAAGATCGTCGATAACCTGAAGCATCTCGGCAAACAGGACCGGGGGCACATGGACGAGCTGGCAGATATCGGGAAAGTGCTGCAGGCCGTGGCAACGCTGCTTGAAACCCGCATTCGCAAGCACACCGATCGCTTTGTCCTGGACCTGCCCGAGGTGCTGCCGACGGTGCGGGGGAATGTGCAGCAGCTGGAACAGGTGTTCATCAATGTGATCGTCAATGCCCTGGAGTCGCTGCCCGAGCGCAGCCGGTCGGTCAAGGTTTCAGCGAGGCTGGACAGTGCCAGCAACCGGATCATCGTCGAAGTCGTGGATCAGGGAAAAGGAATTGCCGAGGACGTGATGGCGCAGATCGGCGAACCCTTCTTCACGACCAAGGCCGAAAGCGGCGGTACCGGGCTGGGCCTCTCCATCTCGTCGTCGATCGTCGAAAAACACGGCGGGGCATTGCGCTTCGAGCCGAACAGCGACTGCGGCACGACGGTCAGTATCGATCTGCCGATCGCCATGGAGGAGTGAATGAAAGAAAAACCCTTTGCCAGTCTGCCTGTTTTCCTGGTCGATGACGAGGAGTCGGTCCTGCACGCCACCGCAGCAGTGCTGCACAGTGCCGGTGTGGCCAAGGTCGAGATGGTGAGCGACAGCCGGGAACTGCTGGCCGCACTCGAGCGGCAGCCGGCCAGTGCTGTCCTGCTCGATCTCTTCATGCCGCATATCACCGGCAACAAGCTGTTGCCGGACATCGTTCACCTCTACCCGGAAGTACCGGTGATCGTCATGACCGCAGCACTCGATGTGGAAACCGCCGTCCGCAGCATGAAGGAAGGCGCTTTCGACTATCTGGTCAAGCCGGTCGAGGAAAGCCGTCTGGTGGCCAGTGTTCGTCATGCCCTCGAGGTACACTCGTTGCGGCGGCAGATGGGGGTGCTGAAGCGCTATCTGCTGTCGGATTGTCTGCAGAACAACGAGGCCTTTGCCGGCATCGTCACCAACAGCCGCAAGATGAGAGCACTTTTCCAGTATCTCGAAGCGGTTGCCGTTTCCGCCGAACCGGTGCTGATCTCCGGCGAGACCGGCGCTGGCAAGGAAATGTTCGCGCACGCGCTGCACAAGCTCAGCGGCTTGAGCGGACAGTTCGTGCAGGTCAATGTCGCCGGCCTTGATGACACGCTCTTTTCGGATACCCTGTTCGGCCACAAGAAAGGTGCCTTCACCGGTGCCGACCAGTCGCGTGCCGGTCTGATCGCCCAGGCCGCCGGCGGCACGCTGTTCCTGGACGAGATCGGCGATCTGTCGATGGCGTCGCAGGTCAAACTGCTGCGCCTGCTCCAGGAGCACATGTACTTTCCGCTCGGATCGGATGTCGCTCGCCCGAGTGATGCGCGCGTCGTCTGCGCGACCAACTGCAATCTCGCCCAGATGATGCGTCAGAACCATTTTCGCTCGGACCTTTTCTTTCGTCTGTCCGTGCATCAGGTTGAAGTGCCGCCGCTGCGTCAGCACAAGGAAGACATCCCGCTGTTGCTGCAGCACTTCCTTGACGAGGCGGCGGCAGCGATCAACAAGCCCGCGCCAGAGCCGTCGAACGAGCTCGTCACGCTGCTCTCCAACTATCATTTCCCCGGCAACGTCCGCGAACTGCGGGCGATGGTGTTCAACGCCATGGCGCTGCATCGCGGGGGGTCGGTGCTGGCGATGGACAGCTTCCGCCAGGCTATCCAGAAACAGCAGAAGACGGGTGCCGAGGAGCACGCGGCCGAACCGTCCGACGGCCTGCCGATCGTGATTCCAGGGCGCTTCCCCACCCTCGACGAGGTCGAGGAGGCAATGGTCAGGGAGGCGCTGAGACGCGCCAAGGGGAACCAGGGCGTTGCCGCGACGTTGCTCGGACTGTCACGGCCGGCACTCAACAGGCGCCTGGCGCGGCGGGCGATGCAGCCGGAGTCCTGAGTCTGCGCCCGCCCGGTTTGCCAGGTCGATCGGCCAACCCCGGTGTTACATGTTGTCATTCCGATCGGCCGCATACAAGAAAGTAATCCACTGATATAAAAGGGCTGCATGTCTACGGACAAGACATGCGGGTGAAAGGCCGTACATTCTGTTACACCCCTTGGCGGCTGCCCTGGTGGTGGTGATGGGCGCCAGGCGCCTGCTTTCCGGAGCCTGTGCATCGTCTGTCAATTCTGGCATGAATGATGCTTTCTTCCATAGGATGCCCGTGACCTGGCGCTTTGGCCGCTGGCCATCGGCGATGGCTTCGTCGCGCCAATTCAAACATGGGTAAATCCGATATCCGGGGGGATGTCATGTGCCTGCAAACGGCGAACGGAATTTCTGTCGGCTACCGAGTGCCGACGGCTGGCAGGCCTCGCGTCATTATCTGATCGGTCAGGGCCCCTGCGGGAACGACGGTCGAGCGCCGCAAAGGGACGCACGTTCGCTTGCGCGCAGCCGCTCGTCGATGGGCTGGGCCTGCCGGGGCTGGCCTTGAGAAGGAGGAACAACAGGAGTCGCAAAAACATGCAGGCAACGATCCAGTCGGATCCCGGCAGGCGAGTTTCGCCGCATCTGGATCTTCTTGAGAGTCGCGCTTCAACACACGACCACAACCACAGGGCCGCTTCATGAGCACACTATTGATTCTGACGATCTTGACCGTCGCCATCGTTCTATTTTTTGACTATACCAACGGCTTCCATGATGCAGCCAACATCGTGGCGACGATTATCGCTTCGCGCGCGATGACGCCCGTGCAGGCGGTGATCATCGTCGGTACCTTCGAGTTCCTCGGCCCCTTGCTCGGCGGGACGGCTGTGGCCAATACCATCGGCAAGTTCGTCACCCTGGGCGATGTCCAGGCCGTCCTTTCGCTGGCAATCCTGATCAGTGGCCTGGTGGGTGCCATCGTGTGGAATCTGGCCACCTGGTATTTCGGCATTCCGTCGTCTTCGTCGCACGCACTGGTCGGCGGGCTGATCGGCGCCGTCGTCGTCTCGGCTGGCCTGGACAACGTGGTCTGGGGTTTCTCGCAATTGATGCATGGCCAGGTGACCGGAATCGTGAAGGTGCTGGCCAGCCTGATCGTCTCCCCATTGCTCGGGTTCTGGGTCGGTTTTCTGGTCCTGCGCCTGATGAATATAGCCTTGTTCGCCGCCAAACCGTCGGCCAATACCGGGCTGCGCTACGCCCAGTTTGTCACGGCGGCCGGTTTGGCCTTCTCGCATGGCGCCAACGACGCACAGAAGAGCATGGGTATGCTGACGCTGGCCCTGCTGCTGGGTGGTTTCATCCCAACCTTTGAAGTTCCCTTCTGGGTGATGCTGGCCTGCGCCATTGCGATTACCCTTGGCATCCTCTCCGGCGGTTGGCGGATCGTCCGCACGCTCGGTTTCGCCATCTACCGCGTACGCCCCATTCACGCCCTTAGTTCGCAGCTGACCTCGGCGCTGGTGATCATGACCGCATCGGCGATCGGTGCTCCGGTATCGACCACCCACGTGGTTGGCACGTCGATCATGGGCATCGGGTCTTCGGAGCGGCCGAAGGCCGTTCGCTGGAAGAAGGCCAAGGACATTGCCATCACCTGGGTCATCACGATTCCGGGTTCGGCACTGGTTGCCATTCAGACTTTCGCTCTCGTTAATCTCTTTCTCGGAAAGGCCTAAACATGTCGACCGCTAGCACTGCGTCACCCTCCTTCACTCGCCGGATTCTGCACCGCGTCTTTCCGAAAGTGCCGAACTTTTTTGCCCTGCTCGCCGAACAGAGCGCACAGGTAGGTCTCAGTGCCGCGCTACTGGTCGACTACATGGGCTCCGGCAGCCCGGACGTCGCCAAGCGGGTGATCGACGCCGAGCACGAGGGGGATCGGCTCAAGGTCCGCAACCTGACGCTGCTCAACGAAGCCTTCTCGACGCCGATCGACCGTGAAGACCTGCACCGGGCAATCATCAACCTCGACGAGATCATCAACAGTTGCAAGACGGTGGTCGCCGAGATGGACGCCAATGTCCTGGCCTTGAAGGCAGACAAGTATTGTCTGGAGATGGCAGTCTATCTGAAGGACGGGGCGGAGGCAGTGGCCGCGGGTTATGGCCGTCTGGGGACCGATCCGAAGCTCGGCCGCGCCGACGCCGAAAAGTCGGACAAGGCGGTGCGCAACCTGACGCGATGCCACCGACGCGCCCTCGCAGAACTGTTCAACGATACCGATTTCCAGAACATCTTCCGCCGCAAGGAAATCTACAACCAGCTTCTGAGCGCCGGCTCCCGCTTGAACGTCTGCAACAGCACGCTGCTGGACATCGTCGTCAAGCTCTGCTGAAGTCCGCAGCAGACGGCTCGAATTCGGGGAGGCGACCGGCAAGGTCCTTCCCCGTTTTTCTTGGGGCAGTGCATCTCATTGGCCGTCAGGCGCGTGGATGGTGACCATGGGAGTCTGCATCGGCTGCCTGCCAAGGCACGGCACGCAGGCGGTGTGGCGCAGGCGCGGCTGGGTATGCGCTTCTGCGCCTGACTGCCGGCAACCATCAGACTGCTGATCATACCGCTCGCAGGTGTAACGTTTCTGCGCCGTGCAGCGTCCCGGCAGGCGGCCGTAAGACACTGTTTCTCAGACGTAATCCGTAGTCGAGACGGGCCCTGGGGGGGCAATCCCGATTCGTTTTGTTACACCCGCCGCGACCGCCAAAGCACTGCGACGATCGGCACTATCCGATTGAATTTAAGGAAGTATCCATGTGAAATAAACCTGGCATGACTTGTGCTTGATGTGAGAATGTAAGGACTCCTCCGACCGATCCTGGATCGCCACCAGTCTGGTCAGGGGCATGTTGACGTGACTGGTTTCCAGTCCGATTCTCAGGAGCTTGTCAGATGGGTATTGAAACCGAACTCAACCTTTCGCCAACGCCTGGAGTTGCCAGCCGGCGGTTGAAGCATCCCTTGCTTGCCGATCGGTTTTCCGCCGTCGCGGAACTGCCGCCCGGGTTGTCGCCGCACCCGGAAGCTGCCGGCAAGCTTCCATCTGGCCACCGTGTGCGGCTGGACGAATCCCTGCAGCCGGTCAAGGCGCTGCCGATCGAGACAAACGGCGGGATGACGGCTGTTGCCGGGTTCCGCACCGTTGCGCTGGCCTGTCTCACTCATCTGCAGAGTAACGAGCACGGCCTGTGCGAGAGCGACAACCCGGAGTTCGTGCATCAGGCGAGGGTGGCGATTCGCCGTCTGCGATCGGCGATCCGCGTCTGGAAGCCGCGCTTGCCACAGGAATTCGTCGCCAGCTTCGACCCGCTCTGGCAGGCATTGGCCAGGCAACTCGGTGAGACGCGTAACTGGGATGTGTTTCTTGCCGAAACCTTGCCGTCCATCCTACTGGCGTTCCCGGAGGGCGATGAGATTGTCCGTCTGTCGCAGTACGCGCGAAAGCGCTGCGTGGTCAATCGCACGGCGGCACGCGCTGCGCTCAAGTCGGTCGACTATTCTCGCCTGCTGCTTGAGTTCGCGGCTGCCGTGCTGGCGCTTCCCGAGGGCAAGGCGCGTCGGCTCGAAGCCTTTGCCCCACGGTGTCTCGACAAGCGCGCCGCGCAGGTCGGCCAGCTGGCCGCAGAGGCTGCGGGCGGCGATGCGCCAGCCCGCCACCGTCTTCGCGTCGCCTACAAGCGGTTACGTTACGCGCTCGAATTCTTCGCGCCGCTCTATCCGGGCGATTCGCTGCGCAACTACCACCAGTCGGCGAGTGGCTTGCAGGAAATGCTCGGCCGCTTGAACGACCTGGCGGTGGCCGGCGAACTGACCGCCGAAGCGCTTCCCGGCTCGCAGGGGGAAGCCTTGTGCTGTTGGTTGGCAGGGCAGACCGAAAGGTTGCTACCGGAACTCGAAGCCTTGCTGGGCGACTTCCACCTTCAGGCGGCGCCGTGGCGGACGCAATGAATTCTGCCCATGCCAGGCAGGCGAGACGGGTCGGTCTTGCTTTTCTCAGGTGACCGCCTGAGAAGTAGCGACGCTGTTTGCCACTGCAAGGCTCGCCGTTATTCCCGCTGGCGCGGGAATAACGGCGTTTTTGCTGCTGCACCAATTCTTCACCGCTGATGTCGGCGCGCGCTTTCCGCCACTCTGCTGCGGTCGTCTCAACGCGCTTTTTGTTTGCCGGGCGGCTCTGGTTTGCCTCGGTGTGGGCGCGCGCCATACCTCTCGCCGGCATCATGGTGTAACGCTTCGCGGTCTGACGCCGCTCCTGCACAGGTCGCCTAACCGGCTGTATTCAATGCCGAATTTGATCACCTTCCAGGATTGCGGTCGGTATTGAAGTGCGTTTTGTTGCACCCCCGCAAGGTCGTTCCTGCGCCTCCTGTTCTCTTCCAGGGCATTGCTTTTATGCGACAAATCGATTTGCTTTAGATGTGGCACGCTTTGTGCTTGATTGAGTATGCAAGTGCAGAGCGATCGTCCTTGCAGATCGAAGAGCTTCTTGCAGATGACTATTCCACCAGGCCCGATAGAAGTAGAAGACAGGTGAATGCCGTGACAAACATCGCCCTTGCGCAAGTTGTGCGTAGAGTTCGCCCGCCAGTGCGCGCTGCCGAAATGCCTGATTTCTTCGCGATGATCAATCGGCAAGCGAAATTGGTGGTGAATCTGTCCCGGATCGTCGGCGAGGTGCTGCAGGGCAGGGAGTCCACCCATTCGCTGTGCCTGCTCGACCTGGAACAGCGTCGTGAGGAACTGCAGCGGCGCAATCAGGCGGCCGTCAGTTCGGTGCATGACCGGCATGCCCGACTTGACGAGATTGACTGGACCATGAATGCCCTGGATCGGTCCGCAGCGGGCCTGTTCCAGATCGCCCGCAGTCTCGATCACCTGCGGTCAACTCGCGATGAGGTGGCCTCGCAGATGATACTGATCATTCAACACGCGATCGAGAGCCTGCAGCATGGCTACGCCCAGCTGGCCGACGGCTCGCCGGCTGCCGAGTGCTCTGCTGATGCCGCAATTGGTAGCAAGGACGCCTTGGGAAGCTATCGTAGCCTGGCTTTTCAGGGGATCGACCAGGGGCAGGAACTGGCGCAATTCACCAGGCGTCCGGAGGCGAGCTCAGGCTCTCCGGGCCACGCGCTGTGGCTGTACGAGCTGCATGGCGTTCTCGCCGGCATCGCTCACGAGCTTGCCGACGCAGGAAGCATTCTCAAGGGCTGGTCACGGCAACTCTCTGCCAGTCTGCTTGACCGGTCTGCCGGAGCAGTCGTGCGCAGTCTGTCACGGCAATTGCTATTTAGTTGATATAAGGTATTTATGCGAATTTCAAGAAGCGCTGGCGGCTTGGGGGAGCGTGCTCCAGGCGGGTCGGGCTCCAGTTTTTTACTTCATGCAGGAGAAGTCATTGTGGAAACTCAAGTGCAAGCGGCAGAGAGGCCCGTAATTTCGCGGTCGATCGAAGGCGATCTCGACAGCTATCTGGATGCAATAGCGGGTGCGACGGCGATTTTCAGGGAAGCGGTCGACGTTTATCTGCAAACCGGGCCTGACGGGGGATGCTGGCGCCAGGCGAAACGGATCGCAGAGCACATGCGCACGCTCGACGAGCTGCAGCAGAAGCTCGAGACCGGGGTGCGTCCGGGCTCGGTACTCGGCGATGTAGTTCTGGCGATGGTCGACCCGGCGACCGGCGTCAGCCGTTTGCTCAAGGACATGCGGCGGCAGATCACCGGTTTCGCCATTGAGTCGGGCTTTTCCGGGCCCGGCCGCAGCGTTCCAGCGTCCCTGGTTCCGGACGTGCAGGAGCTGACCGACGAGGTCTGCGCGGCCGTGGATGCGCTGGTCGAGAGCTATCGTCCATCCCTGCTGTGCTGGGAACAACCGTCGTCGTTTGACGGAGAGCGGAGCGTGAGCTGGTACGAGAACCAGTCAGATCGTCTGTCGATGCAAGTTCTCAAGAAGCTCTTCGCCGATGACAGCCTGGACCTCAAGTTACAGCTGTCGCTCGCGCAACTCGTCGAAGAGATCGACCGCGTCGCCGACCAGGCCGAAGGCATTGACCTTGAACTTCGGGCCAGTCGCACAGCAGGCCTGCCCGCGGTTCGCGCAAGAGATTCGCACTGACTGTTCGCCAGCCCCGCGCCAGCGGCTCGTCTTGTCCCGCCGCGTTCGCGCGCTGCTTCGCTTCGCTTTCACAGGTCGCCGGGCCGTTGCCTGCCCGGCTTCGGCCTTCTCTTGCAAGAGAAGCCAATCGTCCTGGCGTCGCACACGGCCTGGGTTACGCAGCCGGCCGGGGTCGCTTTTTGCTCGTATCACGGGTGCTCGCAGCAGGCCGATCGGCCTGCTGCGAGCCATTTTGCGTTGGACACTGAATGAGGGCAGGGGCCAGTGGAACTTGCAATTAGGTTCAAGAATGACAAGCTTGTCGGTGATTTCTGGGGTGGCATGGCCGCGATGCTGGTCGCCCTGCCGTCGGCGATCGCGTTCGGCGTCACCATCTATGCCGCCATCGGCCCGGCTTACGCCGGCCTCGGCGCGCTGGCCGGGATTCTCGGTGCGACTGCTCTCGGGCTGGTGGCGCCCGCGCTGGGTGGTACCAACCGCCTGATCACAGCCCCGTGTGCCCCGGCCGCGGCAGTTCTCTCGGCCTTTGCCATTGAACTCGTACAGCACGGTGTCGCCGCGCCGTCGATCGTACTGATGCTGACCGCACTTGGTCTGGTTTCCGGGCTGGTTCAGCTGCTCCTGGGTTTCATGGGCATCGGCAGCCTCATCAAGTACATCCCGTTTCCCGTCGTCAGCGGTTATCTCACCGGTGTTGGGCTGATCATCATTGGTAGCCAGATTCCGAAATTCCTCGGTGTTCCGGGTGGCACCTCGTGGTGGCGCGCCCTGATCGCGCCGGAGTTGTGGCAGTGGCAGAGCGCGGCCATAGGCGCCGTGACAGCCGCCGTGATGGTCGGCGCACCGTTGCTCACGCGCGTCGTGCCGGCGGCCATTCTTGGCCTGTTGGCCGGTGTGCTGACGTACTTCGGGCTCGCCTCGATGGACGAGTCGCTGCTGGTCATCGAAGGCAACAAGCTGATCATCGGTCCACTGGGCGGTACGGCATCAAGCATGTTCGAGGCGATCACCGGCCGTTGGCAGGAGATCGGCGAACTCAAGTTGAGCCAGATCGGCAGCCTGCTTGGTACGGCGTTCACCCTCGCAGTATTGCTGTCTATTGACACCCTGAAGACGGCCGTCGTTCTCGATGCCCTGACCCGCAGTCGCCATGATTCCAATCGCGAGCTGATCGCGCAGGGTCTCGGCAATGTGGCTTCGGCCTGTGCCGGCGGTATGCCGGGCGCCGGCCAGATGGGGGCAACGCTGGTCAATCTGGCGAGTGGGGGTCAGACCCGCGTTTCCGGGGTCATCGAAGGCGTGCTGTCGCTCGTCGCATTTCTTGCCCTGGGAACTTTCATCGCCTGGATTCCGGTCGGGGCGCTGGCCGGGATCCTGATTGTCGTCGGCGTCCGCATGATCGACCGACACAGCTTTCATCTGCTGGAGTCGCCGTGGACCATGCTCGACTTCATCGTCATCGTGGCCGTGGTGGCCGTGGCGGTCGGTTACAGTCTGATTGCTGCCTCCGGTGTCGGCATTGCCCTGGCGATGTTCCTGTTCATTCGCGAACAACTGAGCAGCACCGTGATTCGTCGCAAGCTGGATGGCGGCAGCCGGTTCTCGAAGCGGGTGCGCCTGCGCCAGGATATGGCCGTGCTGGAAAAGCAGGGCTCGCAGACGGTCATCCTCGAGTTGCAGGGTGGTCTGTTCTTCGGTACCAAGGATCAGCTGTACACGGCGCTTGAACCAGAACTCGGCAAGCGCAGGTATGTCGTGCTCGACATGCGACGTGTGCAGTCAGTTGACGTCACGGCGGTGCACCTGCTGAGCCAGATTCGGGATTCGCTGATCGAACGTGACGCCTTCCTGATTTTCAGCAATCTGTCGCATAGCCTGCCCAATGGCCGCAACATCGCCGAGTTCTTCGATCAGATGGAACTGACAACCATGACCGAGCACGTCAAGGTGTTTTCCGAACTCGATGGCGCGCTCGAGTGGATCGAAGACCAGATCCTCGGCCAGGGACCGGCGCAGGAGTCCCAGGTCACTGCGCTTGAACTGAACGATCTCGAACTCTTCAAGGACCACAAGGAAGAGACGCTGGTCGACCTTGAGGCCTGTCTCGAGCGACGTTCGATAGCGAAAGACGAGAAGGTGTACTCGTTTGGCGACCCTGGCAACGAGTTGTACCTGATCCGCAAGGGTGCCGTCCGCATCACCCTGCCGACCGCCGGCGAGGCGGCAGACCATCATGCCCTGACCTACGGACGCGGTGACTTCTTCGGCGGCATGGCTTTCCTGTCGCAGATGACTCGCTTCAACGATGCGACCGCGCTCGAAGAGACGGAATTGTATGTGTTGCAGCGCGAGCAGTTCGAAAAGCTCAGGGAGGAACACAAGCGTCTTGCCTGCCATCTGGTCGAGGCCGTCGCCAAGGTGCTGGCGCTGAGATTGCGCTACTCCGACAAGGAGTTGATGGCCATGCAGGAATAGGCTGGCCGACGCGTGGATCAGAGGCTGTTCAGGGAACGTTGCTACGTCGGCTTCGGGGTGGCGCGGAGGGCATGGCTGCCACCTCCAGTCAGGTGCAGGGCTGGCCCTTAGCTGCTTCTTGGGGTCTTTTCGAGTCAGATTCGCCGTCAATGGGCGGTTTTTGGGCTATGATCAGGCGCGCGTCCGGCGGGGTTCAGAGATGGCGACAACCTGTGGGAGAACAAGAATGTTTCAGCATATCCTGCTGCCGACCGATGGTAGCCAACTGTCGCGGGACACCGCGGAACGAGCAGTATCTTTTGCCAAGGCGGCTAACGCGACAATCACGGCCTTGTACGCGAAGCCGCTCGGGAACACCGAGAACATTGGCAATCTGGTGGAGCCCGCGGTGCTTGACCGGCTGGTTTCGGGGTCAGAGGGGAAATCCAAGGAGTATCTGGGTTTCATCAAGAAGCTCTGCAAGGAGGCGGGAGTCGAGTGTACGACGCTGGCGGTGGTCAGTGAAACGCCGTGGGAAGCCATCGTCAATGTCGCCGAGGACAACGATTGCGACCTGATCTTCATGTCCAAGCACGGTCGCGGTGGTCTGTCCTCGCTGCTGCTTGGCAGTGAAACCTATCGAGTGCTGACCCATTCCAGTATCCCGGTTCTTGTCTACCGTCCGCCCGAGATCGATGCGAGTCGCCGCAAGGCAAAGGAAAAGGCCCGGGAAAAGGACAGGAAGAGAGCCTGAGCGAGCCCGTTTTTCCGGGTGGTCAGCCTCGCCGTCAGGACGCGGCGGGTTCGGAGGCTGTGATGAATTGGCGCGGTATGGAAGCGATGGCCAGCGCTACCCGCCGCCGATGACTCCTGGCTACTGGCAGCAGGCTTCTGCGGACCTTGCGCAAGATGACCTCATTCTGGCTGGTCTCGTCGAGCGCTTTGCTGGCAGCGCTCTCGTTTCGCGCGGCGCCCCCTTCGTGACGCTGCTGCGCTCGATCGTCGGGCAGCAGATCTCGGTGAAGGCCGCCGACAGCGTCTGGACGCGTTTGACCGCTGCCTTGCCCGAACCCACGCCGGCCGGGGTGCTGTCGCACGACCCGCAAACGCTGCGTGCCTGCGGTCTCTCCGTGCGCAAGGCCGAGTACGTCCTTGACCTCGCCCGGCATTTCGCGAACGGGCAGATGCACGTTGCTGACTGGTCGGTGATGAGCGATGCGGAGATCATCGCCGAGCTGACCAGCGTGCGCGGCATCGGCGTGTGGACCGCGGAGATGTTCCTGATCTTCAACCAGATGCGGCCCGATGTTTTTCCGCTCGACGACATCGGTT
The DNA here is from genome assembly GCF_036625085.1 of Candidatus Accumulibacter necessarius. Taxonomy (NCBI): domain Bacteria; kingdom Pseudomonadati; phylum Pseudomonadota; class Betaproteobacteria; genus Candidatus Accumulibacter; species Candidatus Accumulibacter necessarius. The sequence goes on from NZ_JAZKUM010000001.1 coordinate 814,894, forward strand.
TGCAGAAGGCGGTGGCCGTCCACTATTGCCAAGGCGAGCGTCCCGGGCGACGGCTGCTTGCCGAACACGGCGAGCGCTGGCGTCCCTGGCGTTCGGTGGCGACCTGGTATCTCTGGCGCAGCCTTGATCCGGTGCCGGTCGAGTACTGAACCCCCGCCTCGACGTCAGTCCTGGCCATGTCCACCCGGCCGCCGGCCGGGGAATCTCCGGCGACCCGTTGCGCGGTGTGGCGAGCGTTCCCTGTCTACCTCAACAGCCAATCACCTTGAATTCCACCCGGCGATCGAGGGCGTCACTGGCGTCGTCAGCCCCGGTGCCGACCAGGTTCTCGCGCGAACCCACGCCGCTGGCGATGGTTCGTTTGGCGAGTTCCGCTGCGACCGCTTCGAGACGGTCCTTGATGGCTTGTGCGCGCAGTACCGATAGCCGTTCGTTGAGCGGCTCGGGGCCGCTGCGGCTGGTGTGCCCGATGATTTCCAGGCAGGCCTTGCTGTGCGCGCTGCGCTGTGCAATCTGGTTCAGCCACAGGGGGTAGGGGCCACTGATCTGCGCGTCTGCCCAAAACTGGGTGGAGCCGGGGCGGAAGAGGAACTTCACCGACAGATGGCGGTTGGCCAGGCCGTGGTCGACGATTCTGGCGTAGGCCTGCATCGCTTCGTCGCGGCGCTTGAGTTTCCAGCTCGCGAGGTAGACGCCGTTGTATGCGCGCAGTTGCTCACCGCCGGGCGTGCGCAGCGCGCTTCGGTAGAGTTCGAGCGATTCCCGATAGCGCCGAGCGTTGTAGGCATTGGTGGCGTCGTTGATCAGCGCTGCGGCGAGGATCCGATCAGCGTAGACCGCGTTGATCGGATCGCCCGCCTTGCTTCCCTGGCAGGTCTTGATGTAGCCGTCGATCGCAGGGTCCCTGGTCCACGCCGGGCTGTCCGCATCGAAGGGCAGCGGCGCCACGTCGACGCCATTGGGCCGCGCGCGGGCGACGCCTTTGGCGATGACCTTGCCGGTCTTCAGGTCGGCGAGGGCGAGACAAATGCGGAAGGCATCGCGTTCGCCGGTTGGCTGTCCCGCGCTGTTGTTGATCGGCGTGAAGGTTCCAACCAGTACCAGCGGCTGCTGGGCGAGGTTGGCCGTGGTGAAGGCCTCGACTTCGAAACGCGGGTGCTGGTGACGCACGAGGTCGACGATCTTTTGCTCCATCGAGCGGGTGGCTGCCGACTGGGCACCGGTGACCCCGTCGACCAGCGGGTCGATCACCAGCGGCTGGTGCGCGCTGCTGCCCGTTGGCAGCTGCACCTTGCTGAACAGCTCGTTCGCTGCTTTCAGAACCGCGTCGTCGAAGGCGATTGGCGGTGGCGGAGGCACCGACGGCGGTGGTGTTCCCGTCGGTCCGGAACTGCCCGGCGGCGACAGCTGGCAGGCGCTCAGTGCGATGGTGGCAGCGGTCACGGCGAGCCAGCGGGTCAGGAACTTCGGGAGGCCGATTATCCGGTCGGTGCTTTTCATGGTCTGCACTCCTTCTGGAAGAAAGCGCGGTCTTCGGCGGTCAGCGCATCGCCAAGGCCCTGGCGTTCGAGGATGTCGCGGCAGCGCGCTGGTCGGACGGTGCGCACGCCGGGCTGCGCTTCGGCTCGTGCGGTCTTTGCCACGGTGCTGGTACCCGCGGTTGCTACGGTCGTCGTCACGGGCTTTGGCCGCAGCTCGCTGCCCGGGCCGGGCTTGTCGACGGCCGCCTCGGCCGACCGCGTTGCGGCCGTGGAGGCGACCGGGCTGACGTGAGCGGGCGCTGGCGACGGTGCTGGTGACGTTGGGCTTGGGGCAACGTTGACGGTGCGCGGTTGCGAAACCTTGCCCGTGTCGCTCCCCTGATCGTGCCAGATCCAGGCCGCCACCGCCAGCAGCACCGCCAGACCGCTGCCAGCGAGAAGCCACTTGCGGGGACCACGGCTGCCGGCGCGCGCCGTCGAAGTCGCGGAGTCGGCCGCGGGAATTGCGCCGGCGCGACGTCCGACCAGTGCCTCGACGCCTGCAACCAGGTGGCGGAAGGCTGGCGCGTCGGCTGAGCCATTCCAGCCGATCAGATCGGCGGCCTGGATTCCCCGGAAACCGAGCGGCGGCATGACGGGATCGATCAGGGCCGGCACCAGCCTGGCGCGGTTGCGGCCTTCCTCGGCTTCCTCGCTGACCCAGGAGCTGGTGATCGAATGCTCTGACCACAGTACCACCATGCAGCCCATCTGGTTGAGCGAGGTCTCGATCACCTGCCGCCAGGTCATGCCGGCAGGGATCTTGCGGGCCCACCAGACACTGAAGCCGATGGACTCGAACTGGCTGGCGACCTGGACGGCCTTCTCGCGGTCTTCGGTCGCATAACTCAGGAAAATATCGGCCATGCGGTACCCCGCCCGGTAAAGGTGATCAGACCATGCTACTGCAGCCCTCGTTCAGCTGGTCAGCTTTCTGGCACCGCCTGGTATGGCGCTGATGCCCGGCGGGTGATCGCTCGCCAGCAGACCTGGTGACCATGCGGCCAGACGGGTGTTCCCCCGGTCACTGACTGGACCCCTTGCTCGCTCGCCATTGCGCCGCCACCTCGGGATAGGTTCTGAGATAAGTGTTCACGGCTTCGCCGATGGTCGGGAAGAAGACTTCCGCGCCGAGTCGGGAGAAGAGCCCGAAGCGCTTGAGCTTGTCCTGGACCGGATCCTTCATCTCGGCGAAGCACAACTCGATGCCCGCCGCCTGCAGGGTCTCGTCGAGCTTGGCGACGATGTCGGCGGCGGTGACGTCCACGCTGGTGACCGGTTCCGCGGTCACCACCAGCCAGCGCACCGGCGTCGGCGAGGCGGCGACGGCGTCGAGGGCGCGTTCATGGAACCACTCGGCGTTGGCGAAAAACAGCGGTGCGGCCCAGCGAAAGAGGACCAGGCCCGGAATCTGGCGCGCGTCGGGGTAGCGCAAGATATCGTGGTAGCCATTGATGCCCTTGACGCGACCTAGCACGGCCGAGTCCGGTCGCCAGCCATCCCAGAGGAACTCGATGACGGCCAGCAGGATCGCCAGGCCAATGCCCGGAATGGCGCCGAGGACGACGACCCCGATGCAGCAGACGATCGACAGCCAGAACTCCCAGCGCTGGATACGGTAGATTCGCTGCAGGTCGGCAATTTCGAACAGACCAATCGCTGCGGCGATCACGACGGCGGCCAGGGCGGTGTTCGGCAGGTACTGCAGCAGGTTTGGCGCCAGCAACAGCAGCAGGGCAACGGCCAGAGCGCCGACGACACTGGTCAGTTGGGTTCGGGCGCCGGCGGCCTCGGCGACGGGTGTGCGCGACGAGCTGCTGCTGATCGGAAAGCCCTGGAAGAATCCGGCCGCCAGGTTGGCTGCCCCGAGCCCGACCATCTCCTGGTTCGGGTCCACGTGGCTGGCCGTCTTCTCGGCATAGGTCCGCGAGAGTACGCTGGTGTCGGCGAACGAGACGATGGCAACGGCAAAGCCGCCCATCAGCACGGGTACGACATCGGCAGGCGTGATCCAGGGGATGGCGAACGCCGGCAGGCCCTGCGGCAGCGAACCGAGAATCGACACGCCGTAGTTGTCAAGGCCGAGCATTGCCACGAGGACGGTGGCACCGATCACGGCGATCAGCACACCCGGCAAGCGCTGGCTGCGTTTGAGGAGCATGATCAGCACCAGCGTGCCGCCACCGACCATCAGTGCGACCGCATTGGTCTTGCCGGCCAGCAGGGCCTGGACGAATGCCCAGACCTTGTGCAGCGGATCGTCGGCATCAACCGAGAAGCCGAAGAGCTTGGGCAACTGGCTGATCAGCACGGTCAAGGCAATGCCGTTCATGTAGCCGTAGCGGATCGGTTTCGAGAGCAACTCGGTGACGAAGCCGAGACGCGCGATGCCCGCCAGGATGCAGAGGACCCCCGAGACCACCGCCATCATGCTCGCCAGAGCGACAGCGCGCAGCGGGTCGCCACCGGATAGCGGCAGGACGACGGCAAGGATCAGCGCCGCCAGCGACGAGTCCGGCCCCAGTACCAGAATGCGGCTCGGGCCGAACAGCGCATAGGCGAGCAGCGGGATGATCGTTGCGTAGAGGCCGTAGATGCCCGGCACGCCCGACGCGACGGCGTAGGCAATACCGACCGGCACCAGCATGGTGGTCAGCACCAGACCGGCGGCAATATCGTGACGCAGCCAGGCCAGCTCGTAGTGACGCAGGGTCTGCAGGCCCGGCAGCCACTTCAGCCAGCCGGTCGGTTCGGTGGCTCCGCGTCGCGCGGCGAGGCGGCCCGGTTCTGGAGGGGCGGGGCTGGCAGGTCTTGATTCACTCATGACGGTCTCCGGGGTTGACAACGGATGGCAGGCGGGCAGCTCCGGTGGCTGCGTCAGCCGGTGCCCTGTTGGTCAGCACCACACAGTCCGGCACCGGCGCGCACTAAGGTTTCGGCGGGGTCCGCAGTTCGCGGCGCAGAATCTTGCCGATCGGCGACTTTGGCAGCGCATCGCGGAACTCGATCTGGCGTGGCATCTTGTAGCCGGTGAGATGGGCCCTGCAATGCTGGACCACCGCCTGGTCGGTGAGGTCAGGGTGCTTGCGGACGATCACGACCTTCACCGCCTCGCCTGTGCGCTCGTCTGGCACGCCGATGGCGCCGCATTCGAGCACGCCCGGATGCGACGCCACCACGTTCTCGATCTCGCTTGGATAGACGTTGAAACCCGAGACCAGGATCATGTCCTTCTTGCGATCGGTGATCGTGACGTAACCCCGATCATCCATGTGGCCGATGTCGCCGGTCCTCAGCCAGCCGTCCTCGATCACCTTTGCCGTTTCTTTGGCGTTACCCCAGTAGGCCGCCATCACCTGCGGGCCGCGGACGCAGATCTCGCCAGTGTGCGCTTCGACGTCGTCTTGACCGTTCCACGGCGGCAGTGCGGTGAAGTCATCATTACGGATCGATACCTCGGTGGACGAGAACGGCAGGCCGATCATGCCGTTCCATGGGGTGTCGAGGGGCGAGGCACTGACGCCGGGTGACGCTTCGGTGAGGCCGTAAGCTTCGGTGATGTAGCGCCCGGTAACCTCCTTCCAGCGTTCGGCGACCGACTTCTGCACCGCCGCTCCGCCACCGATCACCACTTTCAACGAGGAAAAGTCAAGGGCGCTGAACCCCGGTGTGTTCAGCAATCCGTTGAATAGCGTATTGACGCCACTCATGACGCTCCACTTCCACTGCGCGAGCTCGTGCACCAGTGCCGGCAGGTCGCGCGGGTTGGTGATCAGGACGCTCAGGCTACCCCACTTCATGAACGAGAGCGTCGATGTAAGGCAGAAAATGTGGTACATCGGCAGCGGTGCGATGACGATTTCACTGCCTGCCTTGAAACTCCCCGAGATCCAGACGCCGGTCTGCTCGAGATTGGCGAGCATGTTGCGATGGGTGAGCATGGCCCCCTTCGAGACGCCGGTGGTTCCGCCGGTGTACTGCAGGAAGGCGAGCTCACTGGCGTTCATGCTGACCGGCGTGCAACGCGCCGCGGCGCCGCGCGCGAGCGCTTCGCTGAAAGGCAGGGCGCCGTCGATCCGCCAGTCGGGCACCATCTTCTTCACGTACTTGACCACAAAGTTGACGATCCAGCGCTTCGGGATCGGCAGCAGGTCGCCGATCTGCGTCGTGATGATGTGCTGCACCGCTGTCTTCTTCCACACTTCTGCCAGTGTCGCGGCGAAGTTCTCGACGACAACGATGGCCTTGGTGCCGGAGTCCCTCAACTGGTGCTCAAGTTCTCTCGCCGTGTACAGGGGGTTGACGTTGACCACGACCATGCCGGCGCGCAGGATGCCGAACAGCGCCACCGGGTATTGCAGCAGGTTCGGCGACATGATGGCGACGCGTTCACCCTTGCCCATGCCCGGTAGTCCCTGCAGGAAAGCGGCAAAATCGCGCGACAGCTTGTCGAGTTCGGCGTAGCTGAGCGTTCGGCCGAGGCTGTGAAAAGCCGGTTTGTCGGCATACCTGGCGACGATTTCCTCGAACAGATCCGGAATGGAGTGGTAATGGTCAGCGTCGATGTCGGCGGGTACGCCGGGCGGATAGTTTTTCAGCCAGATTCTGTCAGTTATCGCTGCCATCCTCTTCTCCTGTGGTTTCACTTCGGGCGCATCAGAGGGATCCATCCCAGATCCGACCATAATACAAGGCCTTGCGTGCGAAGTGTCTTGACCGTCGCGTGGTTGATCGCTGGTAACTGGCGCTGAATGGGATCATGATTGGCCTGCTAGGATACGAGGCGCATGTTTCAGGCGGCACGCCGAACCGCCTGCGCCATCGCGCCGGTTCGGTGAGCTTCCCAGCCTGCGCAATGCGCCGGCTGAAAGCCGGCCAGCCACCGGAGGCAGGTTTGGCCGGGCTGTTGACATCATTTCACCGGGAATCGCAATGACTCGCTTCCAGTTTTTCGTCCTGCTCATGTTGTCTGTCGTCGGGAGTCCCGCAATGGCCATTGACGAACCCCGCTATACCGTCGTCCGCACCGAAGGGCTCTTCGAGGTACGCCGCTACGAGCCTTACCTGGTGGCCGAGACGTTTGTCAGCGCGACGGCCGAAGAGGCCGGGAACCAGGGCTTTCGCATCCTGGCGGGGTACATCTTCGGCGGAAACAAGGGGGAGCGAAGGATCGAGATGACCGCTCCCGTCGCGCAGACCCCGGTCAGGATTGCGATGACCGCGCCAGTGGCACAGAGTGCGACGGCCGGTGGTTACCTCATTCAGTTCGCGATGCCGAGAGAATGGACGCTGAAAACGCTGCCCGAGCCCAACGACCCGCGCGTGACGCTGCGGGAGATCACGGCGCGAATGATTGCCGTCCTTGCGTACTCCGGGACCTGGTCGCAGAGTCGCTACGAAGAGCACCTGAAGAAGTTGCAGGATGCCCTCGAAAAAGCGGGTCTGTCCTGGCACGGCGAGCCCATGTGGGCGCGTTATGATCCGCCCTGGAAGCCATGGTTCTGGCGACGCAACGAGGTCATGGTCGAGCTTGATTGAGCGGAGGGCGGGGCAGGTGGCCATGTGGGTGTGAAATGAGGCCAATGCGACCGTGCGTAAGGCTGCGAATGTTGGTCGAGGACGAGTTGGCAGGTGCCGACCTCAGTGCGCTGCCGCTTACGTCCCGGCTGCCATGGATGCCAGGCTTGAGCGCATTTTCTGCAGTGCTTTCGCTTCGACCTGGCGAATCCGCTCGGCGGATACACCGAATTCCGCTGCCAGATCGTGCAGGCTTGCGCGCTTTTCGTCCATCAGCCAGCGCGCCTCGACAATGCGGCGGCTGCGCGGATCGAGCATCGCCAGAGCGCCCTGCAATCCCTCGGTCTGCAGTCGGTCACGGGCACGCGCTTCGAGTACCTGCAGCGGTTCGGTCGCGTGGTCGGCAAGATAGTGGATCGGTGCAAATGCCTCGTCATCATCGCTCTCGCCGTCCAGCGCCAAGTCGTGGCCGGACATGCGAGTGTCCATCTCGATCACTTCATCGGGCTTTACGTTCAGGATGCGGGCGATTTCTCCGGCCTGCACCGAATCCAGACCGTCGCTGCCGGTTTTCATGCTGCGCAGGTTGAAAAACAGCTTGCGCTGCCCCTTGGTCGTTGCCACCTTGAGCATCCGCCAGTTCCTCACGACGTACTCATGAATCTCCGCCTTGATGAAGTGGATGGCAAACGAAACCAGGCGAACGCCACGCTTCGGGTCGAAGCGCTTCACCGCCTTCATCAGCCCGATATTGCCTTCCTGGATCAGATCGGCGTGCGGCAAGCCATACCCCAGGTAGCCACGGGCGATTGAAATCACCAGACGGAGGTGCGACAGAATCAACTGTCGCGCTGCTTCGAGATCATTCGTGCCACGATAACGGCTTGCCAGAAGAAACTCTTCGTCCCGCGTCAGTAGAGCAAACTGCCTCGCCGCCTGGATGTACGCATCAATACTACCGACAGCGGCAGCCGTCGGTAAAGTCGGGGCTGACAACCCGGGAGGCGACTCGCGCAGGCTCGCCGCTGGTCTGCTGACCGTCGGCGAGATTGGGTCGGAAGAGGCCCATGCGAAGGGCTTCGGGATAGGCATGCTCAGGGCGTCGGTGCGGCCCTGTCCATCGAGCGGGGTCCCTGCCTCCCACGCTTGCCAGACTGTGCACCGGAATGAAAGCCGTCGAAGGTCTTCTTCTGCTCGGGCGTCAGCACGGCGTAGAAGTCCTTGAGGGCGAGCACATGCTCCGTCATGCGCGACTGTTGCTCTTTCATCCGTTCAAGCATCCTGTCCGCCCGTTCCGGGGTCGTCAGCTTCGCCCAGTCGTCGGCCTTGCCGGGCTGCATTCTGGCCATAGGATGCTGGCTGTCCATCAGTTTTTTCCACGCGCCTTCCTGTTCGGGCGTCAGCTTGAGAGCGTCGTGGAGTTGCTGGTGATGCTGCGCCATGCGCTCGCCGCGGTATTCCCACGCGCCGCGCATCCCCGCTGGGCCACAGTCCTGTGGCGCAGCCCCAACGGGTGCGACAAGTGTACCCAGGGTTGCAGCCAGAAGCAGGGACGAAGCGAAGGTACGATAGCTGGTCATGTGGATTCTCCTCTATTGATCATGGGGTCATCTGTCGGTCAAGCTGGCTGCTGCTTTATTCTTGCGCCTGCTTTACCAACTTTTTGATCCTAGACAATCGCCGGCAATCATTCTGTCTGCTACCGTACATAGCCGGCTGACGACGATCTGCTGTCGAACCGTGGCCTTGACGCAGAAGACATTGGACACCCCTCAGGAGGTCAGCAGCATGAACCAGAACAACCCCGTCAATCACCGGATTGTCCTTGCTTCCCGGCCGGTCGGTGCACCGACCGCCGCGAACTTCCGCCTTGAGGAGTGCGACGTTCCCGTTCCCTCGCCCGGACAGGTGCTGACGCGCACCCTGTATCTGTCGCTTGACCCGTACATGCGTGGCCGCATGAGCGATGCGCCATCCTACGCCGCGCCGCTGGCGCTCGGTGAGGTGATGGTCGGCGGCACCGTCGGCATCGTGGCAGCCTCGAAGCACCCGGACTACCAGGCCGGCGACTTGGTGTTGGGCTACGGCGGCTGGCAGGACTATGCCCTCGCCAAGGGCGCTGATCTCACCCGGCTCGATACCCGGATGAGGCAGCCCTCGCTGGCGCTCGGCGTGCTCGGCATGCCCGGTTTTACGGCCTACATGGGCTTGCTCGACATTGGTCAGCCGAAAGCGGGGGAGACCGTGGTGGTCGCAGCGGCGAGTGGGGCGGTCGGCTCGGTGGTGGGCCAGCTCGCGCGCCTCAAAGGCTGCCGTGTGGTCGGTGTCGCCGGCGGTGCCGAAAAGTGCCGCTTCGTCGTCGAAGAGTTGGGCTTCGATGCCTGCATCGACCGTCGCAGTGCCAATCTGCGCGAGCAACTGGCGGCTGCCTGCCCAAAAGGCATCGACGTCTACTTCGAGAACGTCGGCGGCGCGGTCTTCGACGCCGTCCTGCCCTTGTTGAACGTCAGCGCCCGGGTGCCGGTGTGCGGGCTGATTGCCCACTACAACGACACCGGTCTGCCGCCAGGGCCCGACCGCCTTGGCCTACTGACCCGCACGCTGCTGACCAGACGCATCAGGATGCAGGGCTTCATCGTCTTCGACGACTACGGCACTCGCTACGGCGAGTTCTTCAGTCAGATGAGCACCTGGCTGAAGGTGGGCAAGATCAAGTTCCGCGAAGACATCGTCGATGGCCTGGAGAACGCCCCGCACGCCTTCATCGGACTGCTCGAAGGACGCAATTTTGGCAAGCTGATCATTCGTGTGGGCAGCGACTGAGCGACCGCCCAAGAGTGGCGTTCAAGCCGGTGTAAGGCTTGATTGCACCCGAGTGGGACATGGCCAACCAGCCTTGCGCATTACTCCGGGTTTCGGTAGCGTTCGCTCAGGCCGCTGCCGTCGCCATGCGCAGCAACTGGTTCACGGCGGCCGGCTCGCCACTGTCGATGTTCACCTGCGTCATGCGCGCGGGGGCCCGAACGTTTGGCGAACTGGCGGGGACGCGGGCGAGGCAGGCGTCGATCGTCGTGTTCAGGAAGTCGAGGCGCGTGCTCTGGTCCACCAGCAGGGCCACGCGCTGGGCGGGCACCAGGTCGAGCAGGGCCTGCAACTCGAACACGCAGCCCTGATTGTCGGGGCCGAAGTCGCGCAGGTCCATCGCCACCAGATCGCTGCGCGCCATCAGCGCCAGTACCGCGGCACGCCAGGCGTCGTCGCCGCAGAAGAGTTCGCTGACTCGCCAGCGGGCGTCGAAGTCGCAGCGCTCGTCGAGTGCGGCGAGACGTTCCGGCACGGCCGTCGGATCGAGGATGAAGCGCTCGCGCAGCCGCCCGGCGAGGAAGTCGAGGAATTCGTCGGGGTCGATCGTGCTACTGGCGAGATCCGGCGCGCCGATCATGTGGATCGGGCCGGCGTAGCGCCAGCGCGAGCCCAGGAGGTCGAACAGGCGCTCGGCGTCGGCGCGCCGGCTGACCGCCTTGCCCTCGGCATCGCGGCGGCTGAACACCCGCAGCAGCAACAGCCGTAGCGGCGCGCGCGCACGCGCTGCCTGTGCCGCCGGCCACATGCCGGCCAGTGTGATGGTCTTGTGCAGTCCGAACACGCCCAGCCCCATCCAGCCCGCGGGGCCGATCGACTGGGTGAGGCTGAACGACAGCAGCACCGCCTGGAAGAGCCAAAGCGTGTCGATCATCAGACTCTGGTCGGTGAGCCATTTGGCAGCATAGGCAGCGCGCAGCTGGCGGGCGACCCACCAGGCCAGCGGGGCCGAGGCGAGCATGCCGGCCAGCAGCACGGCTGTCAGCATCCACTCGGTGGGCAGGTGCACGGCCATCAGCGCATGAACCACCGCGCTCATGCCCCTCGGCGTGCTCGCCGCCACCATCGCCAGGGTGCCGCCGACCACGGCCACCAGCATCATCGCCAGCAGCGCCGGGCCGATGCTGCGCACCGCGCGGTTGAGGAACAGCAGCAGGAAAGGCGAGTACGACAGGCTCATCGCCCAGAAGACCATGCCCTGGAAGAACGCCGGCACGCTGACGCCGAACATCTGCAGCGGCGGTGTCTCGCCGAGGGCGATGCGGGTGCAGATGAGCAACAGCACGCCGAAGTATGCCGCCACGACCCAGCGCCGGCGGCGGCGATCGCCGTCCCAGACCAGGCCGAGCGCGAGTATCGTGGGCCAGGCCCAGGTCCAGCTCATCACCGCCATGCGGTTGAGGTTGGCTTCGGTGCCGTCGGCGCGCAACTGCAGCCAGGCGGCGGCAAGGCCGAAGGCCAGCCCGGCGACGGCCTGTACCACGGCCGCCTGACGCAGTGCGCCGGCAGCTGCGCGGGTTGTCGCCGTATCTGCCGCTGGACTTGCCGACGGCGCCAACGGCGCCCGCGATGGTCGGGCGGCAGCGCTGACGGGCGGGTGCACTGTGGCTGTGCGGCCGGCTACTGACGTCATCAGTTGGGCGACGCGTTGCCGGTAGCGCCAGAGCAGTGCCCAGCCCATCAGCAGGGTGAGCAGCCCGGCGATGCCGACGGCCATGGCAAACATGCCGGGCCAACCCGAGCGGCCCAGGATCGGGTCATAGGGCGTGCGCGCCTGGATCTGCTCGTAGAGCGCCACGGCCTGGTCACTGTAGGCGGGCGCGCGCCCTGTGGTCGCGCCGAGTGCGCGTTGCAGCATGCCCAGGCGGCCCAGGGTGTCGATCAGGGCATACTGCGCCGGCAGGTCATCGGGCTGCCGTTCGGCCAGCCGCTGCTGCAGTGGCAGCACGTTGGCCAGCACGGCGAATGCGGCGGCTGTCTGGCCGCTGTCCTCGAGCACGATGGCCAGCGCGCTGCCGGTCTGACCGATGTCGCGCAGCGCCTGTCCAGCTGCGGGCTGTGCCGCATCCGTACCGGTCTGGGCGACTGCGGCTGCGGCCAGGCGCATCGCCTCCTCGGCCGCGACCTGCGCGTCGCTGCCGCGCCCCTGCTGGCGGCGCAGCCAGGCCATCTGCTGCCAGGCCAACACCTGCACGCGCAGCGCTTCAGGTGTTGCCGCGATCTGCGCGGCGGCCAGGCTGCGCCGCAAGGCATGCTCGCCTTGCGCACCGGCGAGCCAGGCCAGCACCAGCCAGTGCCAGGGATCGGCGGCTTCGAGCTCGGTCAGGCGCTCGTAGTCCACGCGTGCCAGTTGGCCCAGAGGTTGGTCGGTGCGCCCCAGCAGGCCACGGTAGGGGCTGGCACCGCAGCCCGGCTGCATGCGATCGTGCAGCGCTGCCGGCAGCTCGCCCAGGCTGGCGGCGAGCCGCAGCCCGATCGCCCCGCCGGGGGCAATATCGGCCAGGCGGGCGTTCGCACCCCGGGCGAACCCGTCGCGCTGCAACTCGCCGAGAAGGCGTCCGACGCGCTCAGCTTCCGGTCGCGAGGTGGCCCCAGCCAGCAGCGCCTCGATCGCCTGGGACTGTTGTCGCAGCACGTATTCGCGCAGCGGAGCACCTTCACTGCGGCGCACCGTACACAGGAATGGCAGGCGCGCCGCCGGCGCCTCGATGCGCTCGGCCAGCGTGCTGCGGGCGTCATCGGCCAGCGGCCGCAGCGAGGCCCCCGTGTCGTTGCCGGCGACTGCTGCCGGCGCGGGCAGCAGCCACGCGCAGGCCACCAGCAGCGCGTCTGCCAGCCGACGCCCGGCCGTGCACAAGGTGGGTAGGCAGGCCAGCCATCGACTATCCTGTGTGCGGTTCATGGTGCCGCCGTGGCTGTTTCCCGGTACCCGGAGGGTGGACCGCCCGCTGCCCGGCGGCGCCCTGTCGAACGAACGGACCACCGTCCGGTAGCACCGGACAGCAATTGCAGCGTGGGCCCGGGCGAGCCGGTCGCCTCTCGCAGCAAGGGTCTTGCAGCGCCAATTGGCCTGGCTCATCGGCTTCTCCCGGGCTATCAGTACGGGCGGTCTGAGGCAGCGCCACCACAGCAGCGACGGCAAGGAAAAAGGGACAGGGAGTGCCGCCGGATGACCGCTGGAATGAGGGAACGCTACCATCGAAGACGGGCGCGAGCAAGCGAGCTGGCCAGCGCCAGGGGCGTGGCGGCGATGAGCAGCGAGGGTCCGGGGCCCGCCGATCCGGCATGGGGTCACGTTCGCCAGCTCGCGGCGGCTTGTCTGGACAGGGCCGTCGTGGCGCGAGCTGCTGTCGCACCTGAATGCCGAGGACCATCCTCAGCCACCCGGCTGGAGCCGAATTCCCTGCCACAGGCCGCGCGCCGCTGGCTTGCCCTGGCGCGAGCCGCCCCTGCCGAGGCGGCGCTGGAAGATGCGCACGAAAAGTTGTTCGTGGAAATTGAGTCTGCTCCTCTGTAGTGTGTTTTACTTGCGCAACTGCATGGTGTCCCGACGTTCCATTCGCCGAAGGCGGGGGCCGTGCCCGGTCCAGCGTTTGTGCCGGACGGTCCGGCCCTGGGCCGGAAGTCAGGAAGATGATCGGGAGGAACGCAGCATGCGCAGCAAGATCGTTACCGCCGACGAAGCGATCGCCCTGATTCGGGATGGCGATACGCTGGCCAGTACCGGGTTCGTCCAGACCGGTTTTGCCGAGGCCCTGCTGTCGGCGCTGGAGCGCCGCTTTCTCGCCACCGGCAGCCCAACGAACCTGGCCTTGTTCGCCGCCGCCGGCCAGGGCGACGGCAAGACCCTGGGGCTCAATCATCTGGGCCACGAAGGCCTGCTGCGCCGGGTGGTGGCAGGCCACTGGGGCCGCATGCCGAAGGTGGCACAACTGGCGCTCGACAACCGCATCCAGGCCTATAACCTGCCGCAGGGAATCATCTGTCAGCTGTTCCGGGATCTGGCCTCGGGCAAGCCGGGTTCCTTCTCCAAGGTTGGACTGCACACCTTCGTCGATCCGCGCTACGGCGGCGGCCGGATCAACGCTGCCACCACCCGGGACATCGTCAATCTGGTCGAAGTCGATGGTGAGGAGTGGCTGTTCTACAAAGTCGGCCAGGTCAACGTCGCCTTTGTGCGGGGCACCACGTCGGATACCTTCGGCAATATCACGATGGAGCGCGAAGCCCTCACGCTCAACAATCTCGCCATGGCGATGGCGGCCAAGAACAGCAACGGCATCGTGATCGCCCAGGTCGAGCGCATCGCCGAGCGCAGCGGACTGCCGCCGCGGCAGGTCAAGATTCCCGGGATCCTGGTCGATTGCGTGGTGGTGGCCGAACCGGTCCAGCACATGCAGACCCTGGCGACCCAGTACAGCGCCGCCTACGCCGGCGAGTTCCGGGTTCCCAGCCCGAGCCTGGTCTCGACGCCGCTGACCGGGCGCAAGATCATCGCCCGCCGTGCCGCCTTCGAATTGCCGCCCAATGGCATCATCAACCTGGGGGTCGGGATGCCCGAAGGCGTCGCGGCGGTCGCCCAGGAGGAGCGGATCTCCCACCTGCTGACGCTGACCGTGGAATCTGGCCTGATCGGCGGGATTCCTGCGAGCGGCGGCAACTTCGGGACCGGTGTCAACATGGATGCGGTGATCGACGAGAATCAGCAGTTCGACTTCTACGACGGCGGCGGGCTCGACATGGCGTGTCTCGGCATGGCCGAGTGCGATGCCGCCGGCAACGTCGGCGTCAGCCGCTTCGGTGGCCGGCTGATGGGGGCCGGCGGCTTCATCAACATCAGCCAGAACGCCCGCCTGGTGGTCTTCGTCGGCACCTTCACCGGCAATGAGCTCAAGGTCGAGGTCAATGACGGCAAGCTGCGGATCATCGAGGAGGGCCGGCAGCGGAAGTTCGTCAAGCAGGTCGAGCAAATCACCTTCAATGGCCAGTACGCCTATGATCGCGGCAAGCCCGTCTATTACGTCACCGAGCGCTGCGTGTTCCGTCGGGTACGGCGGGGTCTGGCGCTGATCGAGGTGGCGCCGGGCATCGACGTCGACCGGGACATTCTGCCGTACATGGACTTCGAGCCGATCATCGGTGAATACGGCGAGATGGATGCGCGCATCTTCAATGCCAACCCGATGGGTCTGGAGGCTGAACTGCTCAATCTGTCCTTGCCGGAACGGGTCATCTATGATCCGGAGCGGAATATCCTGTTCCTCAATTTCGAGGGCATGCATGTCCGGGTGGTCGAGGACGTCAAGGCGATCTGGGACATCTGCGAGCTGCGCTGCCGGGCTGCCGGCAAGCGCGTCGGCGTGATCATCAACTACGACCGGTTCCGGATCAACCAGGACATGTACGACGCTTATGCCGAAATGGATCGCTACTTTCTGGCCAATTACTTCAGCCAGATTACCCGCTACGCCACCAGCGCGTTCCTGCGCGCCAAGCTGGGCGAGGCCTTTTCCGCGCGCAGCATTGCGCCGCATGTTTTCGAACGTCGGGAGGAGGCGCAGGCGTTCCTGGCCGGGCGCAACGGCGAGGCCAGCTACCACAGCTGATGACGCCATGAAGCCGCTTCTCCCGCTGCTCGTCGTTCTCCTCATCGGTCTGGCGACGCCAGGCCAGGCGCGCGACGCTGAGCCGGGGCCCTGGGAAATGCTCGGGGACGTGCTGCGCAAGGGGAAGCCAGTGCCGATTGGGGAGGCCAGGCCACGCGCTGCCGTCTCGAAGGTCGAGTCGGCCGATTTGTGGGACGCCTTTCTGACACAAGTGATCAAGCGCTCGGCCGGCAAGGCGAGTGAGGGTGACCGGCGTAACGAGTTTCTGTTTGTCCTGCTGAGCGGCCGCCACGATGGCGTGGCGCTGCTCGCCAGCGACGCCGCGATCCCGGACCCGCTGCGCGAGCTCTTCCTGCTGAGCTGGGAACGCCTGGCGCCGCTGCTCCGCGGCCTGAGCGGCGAACTCGATGCGCAAGCGGCCCGGCAGTTCGAGGCACTTCTCAAGGCGGGCGACGCGCTGCAGGCGGCGCAAGGCTTTGGCGATGTCCTTGGCGTTCGGGTCACGCCGGATACACTGCGCCAACTGGTACGCCTGGTCATGCCGGAGCAGGCCGGTGATCCGCTGGCCTATGATCTCGCTGTCGACCCCGAGCTGCGCTCGCTTCTCGGTTTTGGTGCGCCGCTCCCGCCCGCCGAGCGCAGCCGCCTGCTGGGGGCGAGCCGCTTGCCGTCGTCCATCGATCCCTTGCGCTGGCTGGTGCCGGCGGCTTTTGCCGCGCCCTTGCCAGTCGCCGCGTCGCTCGACCCCGAGACGGCCGCGCTCGCCAAACGCTTGAACAACTGGCTTCCCACGTCCAGCGATCTGGGCACCTATCTGCCGGAGATGCGCAGCCTGTTGCAGCGCACCGCTGACGCCGCCATCAATGAGCGGGAGGATGCCGGGCGCAGCCTTGACGCGCAGTTCCATAACCTCTACCGCCATCTGGTGCTTGCCACCGCGTGGCAGGAGAGCTGCTGGCGCCAGTTCGTTCGTCGCAAGGGTAGGGTACAGCCGATCCAGTCGGGCGTTGGCGCAGTCGGCTTGATGCAGGTCTACCCGCGGGTCTGGCGGGGATTCTATGACGTCACCGGCCTGCAGGCCGACGTCGGGTACAACGGTCGTGCAGGGGCCGAGATCCTGTACCATTACCTGCGTGACTACGCCATCGCACGCAGTGAACCATCGGTCAGCAGTGATCCCGACGACCTCGCTCGCGGCACCTACGCGGTGTACAACGGCGGGCCCGGTCATCTGACGCGTTACCGCAAGCCGAAACAGCGCGCCGATCTCAAGGCGATCGACGCCTCCTTTCTGGAGAAATACGAGGCCGTCAAGGCAGGCAAGGAGCTCGAAGTCGGGAGGTGCTTCACGGCAGATGGTCGTGGCTGAACGGCTTGAGGCTGTTTCACCGTAGCTTTACGGCGCGCCGCACCAGCAACGCGTTCCCCCGGTGTGGCGTCGGCATCCCTTCACGCGGCGTTGCCATTCAACCACCGCAGCGCGACGCTCAGGCAGGTGTTCAGGGTGTGCCGGTCGAAGCCGCCGGGGAGGCCTGACAGCAGCCGGTCGCAGCCCGCCGCGTCGTCATTGTCGAAACACTCGAGCAACGCCAGGAGGGTTCCCAGGACGCCACGCCGCTCCGAGAGAGCGAGTTGGACATCGCGTTCGACGGCAATCTGTGCGAGGATTTCTGTGATCGGCAGGCCCAGCGCCACCGGCATCATCGACAGGATGCCGGTGATGAAGGCCAGATCGGCCAACTTGCGATGGTCCCCCGGTGGACCATGCTTGATCAGCAACTCCATCATGCGTCCGCGCAGCGCGGCAACCTGCAGCAGCGGCGAGCGGGCCGGGTCGCCACCGTCGCTGCCGGGTGCCAGCAGGAGGAGCGATAACCAGCGCTGCAGCTGGCGGCGTCCGAACAGGGTGATGGCATGGCGCAGGGTAGTCACTGGCTGCGCCAGGCGGCTGCCACGGCAGCCGACCGAGTTGACCACCCGCAGCAGGTTGAGCGTCAGCGCCGGTTCATGCTTGAAGGCGTCCTCGATGACCGCGGTATCGACGTCGCGGCCGACGAGGTTGACCAGGCGAATCAGCGCTGCCTGCGGGGCCGAGAGACGGCGGCCGCTGACGATTTCGGCCTGGGCGAAGTAGCGACCCTGGAAAAGCTCGAAGCCGAGGTTGCGACAGCGCTCCATCTGCTCGCGGCTGCCGACGCCCTGCGCCAGCAGCTTGATCGGCAGCTTGCGCAGTGAGCCGGCGAAGTTCTGCAACTGCTCCGGGTCGGCAGCATGGACGTCGATCTTGATCACTTCGACCATCGGCAACAGCGGCCGGCTGCGGTCGTCGATGCCCCGGTAATCGGTCAACACCAGTGAGTAGCCGCGCTCGCGAAGGCTTTGGCAGCGCGTCAGTGTCACCCTGTCGGGCACACTGACGCCATTCAGCTCGATGGCGACGCCGCTCGCGGGCAGCAATTCGATGGCTTCCTGTCGCAGATAGTCGGCATCGATACCGATGAAGGCACGGGCATTGCCCAACGCGCTCTGCATGCCGAGTTCGGCATAGGCCGCGCACAGCGCAGCGGCGTCACGGCTGACGCTGCGCTCGTCGGCGAGTTCGTCGCTGCGCCGCAAGGACAGCTGGTAGCCGGCAAGCTCCTGCTGCCGGTCAAGGATCGGCTGGCGGAAGAGAAAGGCGTTCTTCAGCGATTGCTCAGTCATCTCTGTGGGTCATGCTTTCCTGCGCCATTCGATGCGCTTGACGGATCAGAATGGCAACGCCAGACCGGGGCGCGCCGCGTTGAGGACACGGCGAAAATCCGCCTGAATTCTTTCGAGTGCCTCACGGGTGTCGGCCTCGAATCTCAGCACTACCACCGGGGTGGTGTTCGACGGACGTGCCAGGCCAAAGCCGTCAGCGTACTCGACGCGCAAGCCGTCGATGGTGATGATTTCGCGCGCGCCCACGAAGTGCGCCTGACGCTGCAGTTCGTCGATCAGCGCGAAGGGCTCGCCTTCCTGCATGCCGATGTTCAGCTCGGGTGTCGAGCTGCTGTCAGGCAGTGCTTTCAGCAGCGCGCTGGCGTCGGTCGCGCGCGAGAGCACCTCGAGCAGCCGGGCGCCGGCATAAAGACCATCGTCGAAGCCGAACCAACGTTCCTTGAAGAAGATGTGGCCGCTCATCTCGCCAGCCAGCGGCGCACCGGTTTCCTTGAGCTTGGCCTTGACCAGCGCGTGGCCGGTCTTCCACATCAGGGGCTCGCCACCGTGCTGACGGATCCAGGGTGCCAGCAGGCGGGTGCATTTGACATCGTAGATGATCTGCTGGCCGGGGCAGCGGCTGAGGACATCGGCGGCGAAGAGCATCAACTGACGATCCGGGTAGATGATTTCGCCGTCGCGGGTGACGACGCCGAGGCGGTCGCCATCGCCATCGAAAGCAAGCCCGAGTTCGGCGTCGGTCGCTCGCAGTGCGCGGATCACGTCCTGGAGATTTTCGGGCTTCGATGGGTCGGGATGGTGATTCGGGAAGCTGCCGTCGACTTCGCAGAACAGCTCGACCAGCTCGCAGCCCAGCGCGCGGAAGAGTTGCGGGGCGATGCCGCCGGCCACGCCGTTGCCGCAGTCGATGACGATCTTCATCGGCCGCGCCAGCCGGACGTCGCCGGTGATCCGCGCCAGGTAGGCTGGTCGGACGTCGGCACTGCTGGCCTGGCCGGCGCCGTGGCTGAGCCGGCCGGCATCCACGCGCTGCCTGATCGCCTGAATCGTTTCGCCGGCCAGTGTCTCGCCGCCGATGACCATTTTCAACCCATTATAGTCGGGCGGATTGTGGCTGCCGGTGACGGCGACACAGCTCTGGCAGCCCAGTTCGTGCGCCGCGAAGTAGACCACCGGCGTCGGCACGCAGCCGACATCGACGGTATCGATGCCGGCCCTGCGGATGCCTTCCATCAATGCCGCCGAGAGTTCGGGTCCCGACAGGCGCCCGTCGCGGCCAACCGCGATCGCGCGCTGGCCACGCTCGACCGCCAGCGACCCGAGGCCGTGGCCGATTTGGCAGACGATATCGGCCGTCAGCGTCGTGCCGACGATACCGCGAATGTCATAGGCCTTGAAGATCGTGGCCGGCAGGGGAGCATTCATGTCAGACCTCGTGCTGGAAATAATTGAAGATGCGCTGTGGTAGCCAGTCGAGTTGCCCCGGCAGGCTGCCGGTGACAAAGCCGACGTGTCCGCCCTGGCGCGGGAATTCGAGTTGTACGCTGGCGGCGACCTGGCTGGGGGTAGGCAGAGCCTGCGCCGGCAGGAAAGGATCGTTGCGGGCGTTGAGGACCAGCGTCGGCAGACGGATGCCAGCCAGCCAGGGCTTGCTCGACGCTCGTCGCCAGTAGTCTTCGGCGCCTTTGAAACCATGCAGCGGTGCCGTGACGACGTCGTCGAACTCGTACAGGTTGCTGGCCGCAGTCATGCGGCGTTCGTCGAAGATGCCGGGGTGGCGGCACAGTTTTGCGGCGGCGTTGCGCTTGAGGGTGTGCAGGAAATGCCGGGTGTAGACGCGGTTGAAACCGCGCGCGAGATGGTGCCCGCAGGCGGTGAGGTCGAGCGGCGCGCTGACCGCGGCGGCCGCTTGCAGGTAATCGCTGGTGCTTGCTTCTCTCTCCCCCAGCCACTTGAGCAGGGCATTGCCACCGAGTGAGACGCCGACGGCGTAGCGCGGCCGCAGTGGGAAAAGCGCTCGGAGGCGGCGCAGGATCCAGTCGATCTCGTCACTGTCCCCGGAATGGTAGGCACGCGCCAGGCGATTGCTCTCGCCCGAGCAACCGCGGAAATTCACCACCACGCCCGACCAGCCGATGGCCGCGGCGGCGCCCATCAGGGTGATCGCGTAATAGCTGCTCGAACTGCCTTCGAGCCCGTGGAAAAGGATCAGGAGCGGGCGTGAATCCCGGGGCTGTCGCGCGGCCGGGGCGTCGGTCCAGTCGAGATCGATGAAATCGCCATCCGGTGTTTCCCAGCGCTCGCGGTGATAGGGCAGGGGATCGGGCCGGATCAGCAGCGGGTAGATGGTCTGGGCGTGGCCACCGGGTAGCCAGCCGGGCGCACGGTAGCTGGTCAATGCAGCGTCCGCGGCCCGCTGCGCTCGCCCGCTCCGCTGCTGTCGGCGACGTCCCGATCGGCGGCGCTCGAGGAGTGGTGCGCGAGCAGGCGCCAGCCGCTGGCGCCACGCTGGAAGACATTGGTCGCCAGCATCGGGCCCTGCGGTTTGCGCTCCTCGCCGATGTACAGGGTCTCGACGACGTTGTGCACCGACAGCAGCATGCCGTTCCAGCGAACGCCGCGCGACAGGCGTACCATCAGGCGCGGGTTGTTGGCAAAGATGCCGCGCCAACTGTTGCGGATCGCCTCGGCACCGGTCAGGCGCTGGCCCGTGGGGTGAATGCAGACGATCTCTTCGTCGTCCGCCCAGACACTCATCAGGGCGACCAGGTCGGCACGTGCGATGGCCTCGTAGAAGGCCGTTTCGACATCTTCAGGGGTGGCAAAGACGACAATCATGCGAGCGCCCTGGTCAGGCATGCCGCCAGAACCCGCTGCGGGTCGAGCTTGTTGAGGCAGTCGAGATGGCCCAGTGGGCATTGGCGCTTGAAGCAGGGGCTGCAGTCAAGCTCAAGACTGAGGATCCTTGCCTTCTCCGAGAGCGGCGGCGTGAAGCCGGGGGACGACGAGCCATACAGCGCGATCAGCGGTCGTCCGAGGGCGGCGGCGACGTGCATCAGGCCCGAATCGTTGCAGACGACGAACGCCGCTGCTGCCAGCAGGTCGATGGCCTGGGTCAGCGAGGTGGCGCCGCAGAGGTTGAGCGGCAGGTTGGCCGGCTGTGCCTGGTCGACGATCTGCTCACCGATGGCCCGGTCTTTCGCCGAGCCGAGCAGCCACACCGCGTAACCCGCTTTAGCCAGCGAATCAGCCAGGGCGGCGAAATGCCGTGTCGGCCAGCGCTTGGCCGGGCCGTATTCGGCGCCGGGACAGAAAACGGCCAGCTTCTCGGGGAGAGCAACCCCCAGTGCGATCAGCGTGGCAGCGCGTTGCTCGCTGCCGGATCTCAGTCGTGGCTGGGGGATTGGCCTGACGAGTGGCGCCCCTGGCGCCTCGGCGAGTTGCGCGAAGCGTTCGGCCATCTGTGGCAGCAGCGCCTTGTTCAGCGTGTGCCGGCGGTTGATCAGGCCGTAGCGGCTTTCGCCGACGAAGCCGATGCGCTCGGGAATGTCGGCAAAGAACGGGATCAGTGCCGATTTGATCGAATTGGGTAGCACGTAGGCTCGCTGATACCCGCGTTGCGCCAGCTGACGAGCCACCCGCTGACGTGCCTTCAGTGACAGCTCGCCATGGACAAAGGGGCTATCGACGACCTCGGCAATCTCCGGCATGCGTTCAAGGACCGGTGCCACCCAGCGGGGTGCGAGAGCGTCGAGTTGCAGGCTGGGAATCCGTTCGTGCAGTCGGATGAAGAGCGCTTGCGCCAATACCGTGTCGCCGATCCAGGATGGGGCGACGATGAGTGCCTTCATGAGTGGCTGTTCAGCCGGCTACCCGCGCCGGGTGACGGTCAGTGGTGCCCCTTCGGCAGTTCACCCTTGAAGACGTAGTGGGCGCTGCAGTAGGGACAGACGACTTCGCCGCTGTGCGTGACGTCGAGAAAGACGCGCGGATGCCTTGCCCAGAGCGGTGCATCCTTGGTCGGGCAGTGCAGCGGCAAGTCGTGAGCGGTGACCTCGATGGGCTTCTGCGGGGTGGTCTGGGACATGATTGTGGCAACCTTGCAGGCTGAAATTAGACGTAGGCGAGCCAGTCTTCATGCGCCGGCACGCGGCCGTTGACGCAGTCAAAGAACAGACTCTGGATTCTCGTCGTGATCGGTCCCCGGTGGCCGGGACCGATCTGGCGATTGTCGAGTTCGCGGATCGGCGTCACTTCAGCCGCCGTACCGGTAAAGAAGGCCTCGTCGGCGCAATACACTTCGTCGCGGGTGATGCGTTTTTCGATCACCGGGATGCCCAGCTCGTCAGCCAGTTGCAGCACCGACGCGCGGGTAATCCCCTCCAGGCAGGAGGTCAGATCCGGCGTGTACAGCTTGCCTTTCTTGACGATGAAGACGTTCTCGCCGGCACCTTCGGCAACGTAGCCGTCAACGTCGAGCAGCAGCGCCTCGTCGTAGCCATCGTGCGCCACCTCCTGGTGGGCGAGGATCGAGTTGGTGTAGGTGCCGACCGACTTCGAGCGGCACATGTTGATGTTCACGTGATGCCGGGTGAAGGACGAAGTCTTGACGCGGATGCCTTTTTCCATCCCCTCGGCGCCGAGGTAGGCGCCCCACGGCCAGGCGGCCACCGCCACGTGCGTGCTGACCGCCGTGGCTGCGATGCCCATGGCCTCGGAGCCATAGAAAACGATCGGCCGGATGTAGCAGGATTCGAGCTGGTTGGCGCGGACAACTTCCTTCTGCGCTTCGAGCAGGGTTTCCTTGTCGTAAGGCATCTTCATCTGGAAGATGTATGCCGAGTTGAACAGGCGGTCGGTGTGTTCGTCGAGCCGGAAAATGGCGGTGCCCTTTTCGGCCTTGTAGGCGCGGATGCCCTCGAAAACGCCCATGCCGTAGTGGAGGGTGTGCGTCAGTACATGGGTGGTGGCCTGGCGCCATGGCACCAGCTTGCCGTCATACCAGATGAAGCCGTCGCGATCCGCCATGGACATGGCCTGCTCTCCCTTTGCCGGAAACCCTGAAGCGGAAATTCTAGCCGATTTCACCCCCGGGTTGGCGGTAAAATGGCGCCTGTACTCCAATTCAAGGCTCCTGCAATGGTCTGGAAACCCAACGTGACGGTCGCTTCGGTGCTCGAACAGGATGGTCGCTTCCTGCTGGTCGAGGAGGAAACCGAATACGGCGTCTGTTATAACCAGCCGGCTGGCCACCTGGAGTGCGGCGAGTCACTGATCGATGCCGTGATCCGCGAAACACTCGAAGAGACAGCCTATCGCCTGAATCCGCAGTACCTGATTGGGATCTACAACTACCGCAACGAGGCGAGGGATGTGACCTATCTGCGTTTCGCCTTCGGTGGCGAAATCAGCGCGCATGACCCCGGTCGGCCACTCGACGATGGCATCCTGGCGGCGCACTGGCTGACACTCGATGAAGTTCGGGCGCTGCAGGCGCAGCACCGCAGTCCGCTGGTCCTGCGCTGCATCGAGGACTGGCTGGCCGGCAGGCGCTATCCGCTCGAACTGCTGCACCACGAGACATGCGCTGGCTGACGCTTTGTCTTCTCCTCGCTGCCGCGACGGCGGCCATCGCCGACACCGCTGCCACGGTGAAGGTGTGTCACGACTATGGTTGCCTGATCGAGGAGGAGGCCCACTACGCCGCTGACCAGTTGGCCCAGGTCCGGGATCTGCTTGGCGCTGCCGGCAGCGCCGCCGAAGAGCGCGACCGCCTGTCGCAGGCGGTCGGCTGGCTGCTCGGCTGGGCAGGCCAGCAGACACCGATTGCCGCCGACCGCGGCGGCAACGTTGCCGACGCTGGCGTCCATGGTCGGATGGACTGCATCGACCACTCGACCACGACGACGCGCCTGTTGCGGCTGCTCGAGAATCGGGGCTGGCTGCAGTTCCACCGGGTCCTGGAGCCGGTGCGACGCATCCGCTATCTGGTGGCAGTCCACTTCTCGGCGCAGGTCGAGGCGTTGGCACCGGCACCCGAAGAGCGACAACCGCTTGCGGCCGAACCGGATAACGCCGCCGAGCCGGCGCGTTTTGTCGTCGACAGCTGGTTTCGTGACAACGGTCAGCCGGCGGTGGTGCTGCCGCTGGCAAACTGGCTCGACGGCGAAGGCGAGGAAGAGACCGAGAGGGTGGTCGTGGTCGCCGAGAGGCCTGGCGATGGTTCGCCAATCGAACGTTAGCAGGGGACGAAAATGAGCGAGGGAAAGACAGTGGTCGTCGGTTTGTCCGGCGGCGTCGATTCGGCGGTGGCGGCCCTGCTGCTCAAGCAGCAGGGCTGGCAGGTGGT
Source organism: Candidatus Accumulibacter necessarius (assembly GCF_036625085.1). Lineage (NCBI taxonomy): Bacteria > Pseudomonadati > Pseudomonadota > Betaproteobacteria > Candidatus Accumulibacter > Candidatus Accumulibacter necessarius. The sequence continues at coordinate 839,451 of NZ_JAZKUM010000001.1, forward strand.
TGGCCTGTTCATGAAGAACTGGGAGGACGACGATACCGACGAATACTGCGCGTCGCGCCAGGATCTGGTCGATGTGATGAGCGTTGCCGACACCCTCGGCATTGACGTTGAGGTGGTGAACTTCGCCAGCCAATACCGGGAACGCGTTTTCGCCCATTTCCTCAGCGAGTACGAAGCTGGCCGGACACCGAATCCGGATGTGCTCTGCAACTCGGAGATCAAGTTCAGCGCTTTCCTCGAGCACGCACTGAAGATCGGTGCCGACCGCATCGCCACCGGTCATTACGCCGGCGTGCGCGAGTTCCAGGGCGCCTGGCAGTTGCTCAAGGCCGAGGATGGCACCAAGGACCAGAGCTACTTCCTGCATCGCCTCAACCAGCAGCAGTTGGCCAGGACGCTGTTCCCGCTGGCCGACCTGTACAAGCGCGAGGTGCGCAGGATCGCCGCGGCCGCCGGCCTGCACGTCGCGCTGAAGAAGGATTCGACCGGCATCTGCTTCATCGGCGAGCGCCCGTTCAAGGAGTTCCTGATGCGCTATCTGCCGCCGAAGAAGGGCGAGATCCGCTGCCTCGACGACGACCGGGTACTCGGTGAGCACGATGGCGTTGCCTACCACACCATCGGCCAGCGCAAGGGCCTGCACATTGGCGGCGTCAAGGGGGGCAGGAGCGGCCCGAGTGGCGACCACGACGCCTGGTTCGTGGCCAGGAAGGACATCGCCAGCAATGTCCTCTACGTCGTTCAGGGGCACACGCATCCGGCGCTGCTGGCCGACGAGCTGAGCGCCTGGGACCTGTCCTGGGTGGCCGGCGAGCCGCCGCATGCACACTGGGTGTATACCGCCAGGACGCGCTACCGCCAGGCCGACGCCCCCTGCGAAATCGAACGCGTCGGCGGCGACGCGTGCCTGATCCGCTTCGCCGAGCCGCAATGGGCAATCACGCCGGGCCAATCGGTGGTGGTCTACGAAAGCCGGGTCTGCCTTGGTGGGGGCGTGATTGCCTGAAGGCTCTCCGATCACTGTGGCTGGCGCTCCCGGTAGCGCAGGTCCCAGGTTCCCGTCAGCCGAGCGCGACGTGAGGCGGCGTGGGCTACGCATTGCCAGATAACGAAATGTTGTAGCTCGACCCCTGCTCCGGCGGGCGCAACTGGCTGAACGGGCGTTGAACTGTCGAGAATTTTTACACTGTGCCCGGTGAGAAGTGGTAAGTCTCTGAATACATAGCATGGCGTGATTCTTGCTTCCGGAAAAAACGCGTTGTCGCCGGGCGCACGCTGTTGATTGATCCGTAACGAGGTCTTTACTGACGCTTTGGCGGTCGGCAACGTATCTATCCCGTGACCACCCAAGGAGGGGCTTTCTGATGCTGAGACATCTCATCGGCTGCCTTGCAGCTATCTCCCTGGCCATGCCCGGCGCGGCAATGGCCAGTTTCTCGAACATGTACGTTTTCGGAGACAGCTTGTCCGACAACGGCAACCTGTACGCCTGGACTGGCGTCAAAGACAATCCGGTAACCTACGGCACTCCAATCCCTGTCGCGCCGCCGTATAGGCCGGGCCGCTTCCAGAACGGACCGAGTTATGCCGAGTTGCTTTGGGAGCAGATGATCCAGGATGGACACCTCGCGCAGAGCGGAAAGCTCACACCGTCCCTGCTCGGCGGTACAAACTACGCAGTGGGCGGTGCGCGATCGCGCTACCACAATTTTGACCTTCAGCCGGGTGGGCTACCGCCAGCAGCAGACCCTTCCGCTTTCCGGGCCTTCAGCCTCCTCGGTCAGTTGGAGTCGTACCAGGCGAGATTGGGGGGTTCGGCAGCGGATGGCAATGCGCTGTACGTCGTGTGGGGCGGCTCGAATGATGTCCAGGATGTGCTGACGGTCGCAGGTACCCCAGGTCTTGGTTCTGTCCCTGCACAAGCCCGCTTCACTCAGGCGGTTGAGGACGTTGCTGAGGTGATCGTTTCTCTGGTCGCTCTGGGTGCGCGCGAGGTCCTTGTCCCGACGGTTCCCGACCTTGGCGTCGTTCCAGCGGTCAGGAGCATAGGGGGGGCCGCTGCCGGTAGGTACTACTCCGAGCAGTTCAATCTCGCGCTGGACGAAGCGCTCGCCGGTCTACGGGCGACCCCGGGTCTGCACATCGTAGGCTACGACGCCTTCGGCGCGACCCAGGAAATGTTCGCCAACCCTGGCGGCTTCGGCCTGACCGAGGTCAACAATCCTTGTCTGCAGAATTTTTACGTTGCTTCCGTGCTTGACCCGAACAAGGATGTGACCGTCTGCGCGAACGCGGATGAGCACATGTTCTGGGACATCGTGCACCCTTCCGCGCGGACCCACGAGATCGTTGCCCAGGAGATGCGGGAGGCGGTGCCGGAGCCGGCCACCTGGCTATTGGTGGGGGTTGGCTTCCTCGCCTTTGGCTTCGGATCGAGCGGGAAGCGTCGTGCCGAAACCGCACGGGTCGCCGGCGTCTTGGTGGCCGGCTAGAGTCTGAGGAAACCGGGTAGGAAGCGGCGGCTTACACGGAAACGCCTTGGGCGCCCGTTTGCGGTGCGCGGCCGGAGCTTGAATCGTTCGGCCGCCTTGCCGTAGCCGGTGCTGGAGTCGAGGCGAATCGGAGTCATCCTAGTGATTCTGACGCAGCGCATCGGCCACCGGCGTCCTGGCAACCCGGCTGGCGGGAAAGATCGCGGCCAGGACTGTCGCCATCAGGCCGACGACGAAGGCGATGGCGACGACCGAAGGCACCACCCGAATCAACGCCGTATAGCCGATATTGGCGTTGGGCGGCGGTGGCATCGGAATGCCAATGGCGGAAATCGCCAGTGCCAGCGCTATGCCGATGGTGATGCCCAGGACGGCGCCGACCGCGCCCAGGAGGGTGTTCTCGACAACCACCAGTTTGAATATCAGGAGCCGGTTGTTGCCCAGGGCCATCATCGTCCCGAACTCGCCGACGCGCTCGAACGCGCTCATATTGACGCTGTTGCCGACACTCAACAGAACCATCATGAGGATGATGGCCTGCAGCACGCCGAACTGCCGTTCGTAGAGCGCGACGGTACTGCTGTAGAAGTCATTGAGTTCCTGCCAGGTCTTGATCTCCAGCTTCTTTCCGTCGAGGAGAGTGCGCAGGGATGCCGCGACGTTTTCCGTGTCACTGGTCGATTTCAGTGATACGACCACGCTGTTGGCGAGGCGGTTACCGATCAGTTCCTGAGCGGCCGCCAGTGAAATCCGCACCGCACGCGCGTCGAAGTCCTTCGAGAAGGTCTGGAAGATGCCAATTACCTCGAATTCCTGCGTGTTGAGCGCACCTTCGGCCGTGTTGAGCAGCAAGGTTACGGTGGCTCCCGGCTGAAGGTTCAAGGACCGCGCCACCCCCTCGCCGAGCAGAATGCCGCTGTGGTCCGCAGAGGTGAGCTGGCGTCCAGCCGTGATCTTGAGATGCGTGCCCAGACGGGCCTCGCCATCCGGTTCGACACCTTCGCCGAGGATCGGCCAGTCGCTGCGGCCGTTGTTGATCAGACCTGAGAAGTTCATCCGCAGCATGACATCATCCACCTGCGGCAGTTTTTCGATTGACCGTCGCAAGACCTCCGGGCGTTCAATAAGGTACTGATCCGGACTGCGACCTCCCTTGGCAAAGTAGCCGGTCTTGAGAACCTGCAAGTGCCCGGACTGGGAGCGAATAATGGTCTCGCCCAGCTGTACGAGCATGTCCTCGACGAAGCCGCCGCTCAGGATCAGGCCTGCGACCCCAAAGACGATCACTGCCAAAGTCATCGCGGTGCGGAATTTCTGGCGCAGGATATTGCGCAGTGCAAGTCTCAGCATTCGTGGTCCAGGTCTGCGTAGGTGCAACAGGCTACCGCTGGTGCCGCAAAGCATCGACAATCTGCATGCGCGATGCCCGCCATGCCGGATAGACGCTGGCCAGCAAGGTTGTCGCGAGTGCGAGAACGAAGGCTTCGACCGCCAGTCGGGATGTCAGCATGATTTCCCCGTTATAGCCCTGCGACATGCCCGGCGGCGGTGGCATGGGGATGCCCACAGTGGAAATCAGGGCCGCGAGCAGCCAAGCAAGGGCCACTCCCAACGTGCCGCCGATCAGCCCGATGGTCAATCCCTCATAAAGAAACTGGCGCAGGATCTGCAGCCTTCGGCAACCGATGGCCAGGCAGGTGCCTATTTCCGAAGTCCGTTCGAGGACGTTCATCGTCATGGTATTTGAAATGCCGAGCACGATCACTATGGCAATGATCAACTCCACTACCATCACCTGTTGCGACATGAGAGTGACCGTCTTGTTGTAGAAGTCGGCCAGGTCGTACCAGGGAACGAAGCGGATGCCCGAGTCCTTGAAATCGGAGCGGAGCTTCATCAGCACATCCGTCGTGTGAGCCGTATCATCGAGCACCAGGATGGAAAGGTGAACGCCCGAGATGCGCAGCAACTGCTGGGCCAGCGGCAGGGGGACGCGAAGCGCCGAGTCATCGTAGGCCTTGCTGACAGTGCTGAACAGGCCGCGAACATTCGCCTCGACGGCGTTGGTCCCGCCTGATGGCGTTGTCGCCATCAATACGACCGTGTCTCCTACCTCGGCGCCGAGATTTTCCGCCAAGCCGCGCCCGAGCAAGATCCCCTTGCTGTTCTCCGGCGCCAGGTTGCTGCCGGAGCTTATCAACAGGCTCGGGCTGAGGACGCGCTCCCTTTTCGCATCTACCCCTTCGCCGATGAAAGAAAGCGTTGTCTCGTCGTGGCTGATCAGACCGGTGAAGCCGACCCTCGGCGCCGCCGTACGCACTGCCGAAAGTCGCTCGATGGCGGAAATCTCCGCTGATTTCTCGGGCATCAGGTATTTGTAGGGGTCGGCCTGCCCATGCTCGAGGTAGCCAGGCCGCATGATGTGGATATGTCCAAGCCCTTCCTCGATGGTGCCCTCGCGGGCGGCCCAGAAAATCCACTCGACGAATCCGGCCGTCAGCAGCAGCGCGATGACACCGAAGGCCACAGCCGAGATGCCAAACAGGCTTCTTCGGTACTGGCGAACGACATTTCTGAACGCGGTGAGGAACTCCGACCAGAACTCTGAGCACGCGACCTGCAATCGAAACCCTCCCGAGACACTCTTGCCCGCCGATCTGTCCTCGGGCAACAACGGCCAGAACACATTCTGGCACAACATGACGCTGCATGGTATCTGGCAGGGCTTTCGCCCGTTCAATGATAAGGACTGAGGTTGACCGGGGTACGTCTATCAAGGATACTCGGGACTGACTTGGAATGCCCGATTTCGTGCGACTGAAAATGATCGCCTGTGCCACCATAAGACGCTGTGTCAGACTGCTATCCCGCTGATTCACATCACTAACACTCGGCCTTTTCAGTCCTGCCGTCTGCCCAAGCAATCTCCATAATCCGAAACAGGGAGCTGAGCGGATGACCTGGTTCCTGCTGTTCGTGGCAATCGTGGCCGAAGTGATCGCCACGTCCATGCTCAAATCCACCGAAGGCTTCAGCCGTCTTTGGCCATCAGTGATCGTGGTGGTGTGCTACGAGATTGCTTTCATATTGCTTTCGCTGACGCTGAAGAAGATCCCGGTTGGCGTGGTGTATGCCATCTGGTCTGGCGTAGGTATGGCGCTGATCACGTTGGTGGCCTGGTTTTTCATGGGGCAGACGCTGGATGCGGCAGGCCTGGTGGGGATCGCTTTGATCGTTGGCGGCGTGGTGGTGATCAACGTTTTTTCAAAGACGGTGGCTGACTGATGCCTTGCGTTACTGACGCTGTCCCCGTGGCACAGGCGGGCGGCTGAAATGCCCTGGCTGTTGCTCGCTGTAGCCATTGTGGCCGAGGTGATTGCCACGTCAGCACTCAAGCTGGCCATGGGCTTCACCCGCTTTTGGCCGTCGGTGACCGTGGTCTGCTGCTACTCTTTGGCCCTGTACCTCCTGTCGCTGACGCTTGAGACGATCCCGGTGGGCGTGGTTTATGCCATCTGGTCCGGCTCCGGGGTGGCGTTGATCAGTCTGGTGGGGCGTTTCTTTTTTGGGCAGGTACTGGACTTGCCGGCGATCATTGGCATCGGCATGATCGTGGCCGGGGTGCTCGTGCTTCAGTTGTTTTCAGCTTCGGTCGTTCACTAGGGGTGCAGCGCGAGAAGGCCTGAAGCGCTGTACAGCTTGGAAAGAACACGACCTCATCTGCCGCAGCAACTCGGATCTGCCGTTGGGGCATGGGCGGGAGGTACCCGCTCCGACTGACATACACGGGACGCGGTAGTAGCGCCCGAGTATGTCAGTCCCTGCATCGGGGGCGAACTTTAGCCCACGTTCCGCCGACGACGGATACCACTCAGGGCCATCAGGCCAAGACCAGCCAAGGCCAGCGAAGTGGGTTCCGGAACCGTCTTAATGGAATTGAGTGTGAGATCGATGTTGATCGCTCCTCCCTTCGGATCAAGTACTGCCTCCAGAGCGCCGAGATTGCCAAAATCGACAGGACCATTGGGACCACAGGTCGTTTCTGCGCCCGGAATCTGGTTCGTGCAGTCATAAAAGGCGTAGAACGGGAGATATGTCGTCGTTGGGACTGCATGTGCCTGCGCCTGCACTTTAATGCTGCTCCAGGTGTTGGCATCGGTCCACGCTGTAACGACGAACTCGTAACCAAAATCCGACTCGACGACTTCAAGCTCGAACTGCGACGTCGGGCCCCCAATGTTCAGCCCGCCGAGGCCGGTCACGTCGACGTCGCTGACGTCGAAACTCGTAGCCGCCTTGCTGCCATCCCAACGAATCAGCGCCCTGGAACCATTGCCGGACTCATTGCTGAAACTGTAAGTGCCGCCTAGTACGATGGCGCTAGACCGCCTGTTTTGTTGGCTCTGTTTGAGAAGGTCTAACCCCAGGTCACGGTAGTCTCCCAGGATGTCTCCTGCAACGGACGAAACCTGCGAAAAGATACCATTACCAGCAATGCTACTTTCTTCGAGTCTTGCCTGGTCGGTGTCAAAAAGGTCGATGACTACCGCGCTGGCTGACCCGCTGACGCCAAGAGCCACTGCGGCTGCCACCACGCTGAGAGTTTTCTTCATTTCATTCTCCAAAAAAGTTGTGATCGTCGGACTTATGATGCGTTGCATCGTCTTGATGGCAAGCAATCCAAACCATCTGGCCGTTACAAAGCTAAAACCGTGCCAGGCATTGCAGAGTGTATTAAAACCATAGGCTTATCGAAAAACACATTGCCAGAATGGCGTTTCCCATGGGTTGAGTGTAAAGAATTCCGACACCCCCGGGAGTGCACGGCGCGCTGTCACGCCGTGCGGTGGCACCTACAGCCACTTGCGAGCAGGGTTCCCTCGCCAGGTTTCTCCCGCCGGAATTTTCGTACCTGGCATGACATAAGAGCCGCCCATCAGAGTGACGTTCTCGCCCACCTCGGTGCCCGGCAGGATGACCGAATTGACGCCGACGGTGGCGCCGGCACCGATCGTCACGCGACCGCAGGTCAGTTTGCCGCCATGTAGCATGTTTGCGGACACCAGGGACGCATGGCCAAGCACTGCGCCGTCGCCGATGGTCACCAGGTAGGGGTCGTCGATTGTGCCGCCCAGCGCCACGTTGGAACCCACCCGGGCGCCGAACAGCGCCTCGATCAGCGGCTTGACGAAGACTGGCGTGAAGGGGAGGAGCGCCCCCTGCCCCAGTCGATAGACAATGGTCAACAGCTTCCAGTAGGTGAAGGTTGGGGAATCCATGGAGTATTCGCCGGCTTCCATGGGGCGAAGCCACAGAAGGATGCGAATTACCAGCGCAGAGAGAATCCCGTAGAACAGCAGGGCGAGAAGGAAGTTAACGATCACGTGGTATTCGGCGAACACGGCGATTGACAGGGGCAGGAGCATCCTGATCAAGCCGAGCGTGCCGGCGAGGATGGCGCTGACTGCGCCACCGCACAAGAAGAAGTCCAGGTAGCCTGTTTTCACCCTATTGCTCCTCACTCAAGCGCGACACTGACCCGCTCGGAATGGCCCGAATCGGATCCCGATCCCGTGGCAGCCGTCCTCGGGTGTGACGGCCCGCCATTTTTTCATGAGCCATAAGCCGAGGGTGAACACAGCTTGATCGGGGTTTTCCAGCCAGCCCATGGCATCAAGGGCGCTTTCGGGGTCCGGGTCGGACGCCCAGCGGATAACTCCAGCAAGAGGCGGGAGCGCGCCAGTGATCCGCGAAGTATCGCTGTCCCCTGCAGCCGCTGTCAAACTTCTTTGTCAAGAAGTTCCGGTCCATCTTGATGAGCATCGGGTGGCAACGTAGCCAGGGTCTGCTGGTGTTGCGTTCCCCCGCTGCAGGAGGTTGCCCTCATCCAAGCCCGGTTGGCGCGCTTTGACGGGTGTGAGACACCGATTGAAGAGGCCGCAGCAGACTCGCGCGGGGCCCGTAGAGAGAATTGAAAACAAGACCACGGACAAGCCCAGCAAGGCAGGCTAGGGCAGCAAATCTGACATCAGGCTGGAGAAACATTGACTCGAAGAATGCGAGGCGAAAATTCTCGCGATGGCGAGTCCCTGAGCGCGGTGGTAGTCACTAGCCAGCAGTCTGGTCACTGCTTGCTTCAGCCGGTGGCCGCTGAAGCGATCGGCACGCAGCATCTGGCCGGCACCAGCCCGTACAACGGACGCCATATTCAGCAACTGATCCAGATTACTGGTGATGCCGATGACCGGAACACCGGCGGCCAGTGCCTGCTGGCTGGTCGGGCTGCCCCCGTTGCAGATCACGAGCCGAGCGCGTCGGGCTGCTTCGTCGCCTGGTAGGTAACGGGCGACGTGGGCATTGGCGGGGATGAACGTCGGCAGACAACCACCCGCGCTCGCCGCGATAACGGTCACCTTAAGGGTGCTGAGCGCGTTCAGTACCTGTGGCAGGAGGTTCTCCTGGCCCGAACTGCCAAGCGTGACATAAATAAGTGGCCGGTCGGCTGGTAGGTCGTTCCACCAGGAGGGGGCATCGACTGGGGGTGCCCAGATGATCGGGCCAATGAACCGGTGATTCGCCGGGAGCGTGATTCCGGGAAAGAATTCGGGTACGTCGGCGTATAGCGTCTGGTCAGCGTCGGTGTAAACGCGTCGCAAGTCGGAGCCAAGCGACGGTAGCCCGTGCCGGCGCCTGACTGCGTTGAGCGGCCGACAGTGGTATGCAAAGGCAAGTGGCCTGGCCAGCCAGAACAGGAGCCCGGCGAGGCTGACGGGAAGCGCCCGTGTCAACGGCAGGCTGGGGACCGGGTAAAGGGCTGGTCTGAAAAAAGGGCTCCAGTAGGCGTTGGTAATGGCGACATAGGGTACCTGAGCCAGTCGGGCGCTGACCGAAAGCGACAACCTGAAGTCGCCGACAACAGCATCCGGCTTGACCCTGGCGAGCAGGTCGAGGTCATCCCTCACATACTCCTCCAGCGTCGCGACGTCGTACACCGGTTTGCCACGTGCCAAGGCATCAAGGAAGGCTCTCCCTTCGATGGAGCGGATCGGAGAGTACTCTCCGGCGAAGTCTCGGAGCAACCACTGACAGCGCGGATCACAGGCGAGCGCCACCTGGTACCGGCGCAGATCAAGCGATCCTCCGAGGACAAGCGGCCGTGCGATGTGCGCCAGGGTGACTGCTTCGGCGACGAACAGGACTCTTTTCAACCGGCACCTCGTCTCGTTATCGCATCGGAATCGTGCCGACAGTCCGTCCAAGCCAAGTCTTGAGCAGAGCATCCCCGGGCCCGGCATGCTCGGTCGCGGTCAGGCTTCTCTTGCCGTACCTCATGCGCCGGGCCATGCAGCAAACATCGGGATCAGGATCATTATCCGGGGAGCGCACGCTCGTTGGCGCGTGGGTTATCATGATGTCTTCGGGATCTTCGGCGAACGGCGTTTGCCGAGACGCAACTATTGTAATCAAGATGGCACACTCCCAACCTGTTTGTTTCCTGCAGCCCATGGTTTTTCCGAGTGCCGTCAGTAACGATGCGTCTGCTTGCCGACAGCAGAGCGTACCTGTCCCTGATTGACCTCTCGAATCTTGCCAGTGCCGGGGCCGTGATTACACTCGCAATGCTTGCGCGACGATTGGAGCGGCCCAAGTGCCTTCTTCGCGGTGGCTTCCGGGAATGTCCCCGCACCTTCATCACAGCTGGACATGTGACGGCATGATCCACGCCCTTCGCCGGTTACTCCTGGTGCTCCTTCTCGTCGTCGGAGCAGGGTCGGGACAAGCCACGGATGAGGTGCGTGTGGTTCAGATCCCACTCAGCATGTCGAATGCGTTTCTCGTCAAGAGTGGCACTCGCTCCTTTCTTGTCGATGTGGGGAGCAAGGATGATCTACCGGAGCTCTCCGCAGCCCTGGCACGAGAGGGTGTGCGTTTCCAAGACTTGGCCGCGGTGGTTCTGACACATGGGCATGCGGACCATGCCGGTCTGGCGGCAGAAGTCCGGCGCCGCAGCGGCGCCGTGCTGATTGCCGGGAAAGGTGATCGCTCGATGATGGAGTCTGGGGTCAATGAACCGGTGACAGCCACCAGTCTCACCGCCAGGCTGATCCTGTTGCTGCCGATCGACGCTTCCTACAAGCCTTTCCGGGCCGACGTTGAAGTCGACACCGAGCTTGATCTGGCCGCTTACGGCCTAGCCGGCCGCGTGTTGCCAATGCCCGGGCACACTCCTGGATCCCTGGTCGTGCTGCTCGAAGACGGTCGTGCTTTCGTGGGCGACATGATCCTCGGCGGCTGGCTGGGCGGTGTCTTGTTCCCGAGCAGGCCGGGCGAGCACTATTTCCATATGGAAGTGGAACGTAACCGCGACAACATCGTTGTGCTTGCGAAGCGCCCTATCCGGCAGTACTTCCTGGGCCACGGCGGGCCTGTAACCCAAGACGCGGTACGCGAGTACCTCGGTCTCAAGGGAGCGGCCGTTGAACCCTGATTGCTTCCTCTTCGCTTTGTCCGCTCAGGCGAGACACAACTGCTGCTTCCGCGTCTGAATCCATGAAGTACTTGTAGAAGCTCTTTTCGTCCGGCAACATGCGCCAACGCCCCCCGATTTCGGCAATTCGTTTCTCCGTCACATCGAAGTCAAGCCGCATCAGAACAGCTGGCGCAGCAACACGCTCGCAGATTCGCTCTTCGCCGAAAACGTGAAATTCCAGGTAGCGTTGGTAGAACGCAACGTGGCGCGGATTGACTTCGATCAGTGCGTCCGTACAACCGTGCAGGCGGTGGGCATAGATGTAGACCATGTGGTAGAGGGTCGCCAACAATCGCTTCGAACGAACCGACTGCTCGACGGCAAATCTGCCGAACTCGCATAGCCTGCGCCCCTGATCCCGTAACGACTTGACGGCATCCGGATAGACCTCTTCGCATGCCAGACCGATCGGCGAGTCCACGTTGACCGTGATGGTTCCGTAGATCGAACCACGAAACACTGCATTGAGGGTGAGTCGGTTGGGCGCGTTCTCCGCGTTGTCACTCGCAGCGTAACCACGCCAGGAGTACATCTTCTCGATCAATACGCTGGCATCGTGATTGGTATCCTGCGAGCCGGCTAGCTTGATCCGGAATTTGTCGTGGGCACGCGGGAACTCGTGGGTCCGAGGCGGTTGGTTGCTTTCAATGCACATCGGCCGCAAGCGATCCGTGTCCATCACCGTCACCTCACAGATCGTATGCGGCCACGGCGGCGGGACGTCATCCGCCGGGGACGCTTTGCTGACCATTCTGGTCAGTCTTTTGACGATGCGGTGTATCACTGTCCTTTACCTCCTCCGTGCGACAAGTCACCCCTCGCCCTCCCGAGCTGCTCGACAAACAAACTTCCTGCTGGCCAAGGCCCGAGGTTCCCATTCGCTACGGCATCGTTCAGCAACATTCCACGTCTACAAGGTTAATCGTGGCTGATGAGTGCCCAATCCTTCCGATATCGCGAGGGCGAGCATGCGAGCGGCGCCCGTCGCATCAGCCTGCGGCAGGAGCTTGCTGGGTAGCGTTGAGCGTACTTCGTAACGAGTATAATACCGATTCTGTTTGCGAGTCAGACTGTTTGGACGGCCAAACGCCACTTCAATTGCCACTCGGTTGGCGATGCGCGTGCCGGTTTGAGGAGTCTCCCTCCCGATGCTGTGTTCAAGGTGGCGATTTCCTGGGGATGCATCTGTCGGGCGGAACGCTGCTCAGGTGCGGTGTCCTGGAGTGCTTGTTGGCTTGCCTGCCAAAGGCGCTTGCAGTTCGCGGAGCGGCAAACGCAGCGATCGGGCGGTGACGGACTTGCCGACGCCAATGCGACCCATGAAAACGGCACGGCGTGCAAGGTCCTTCAGATACCAGATCACTCAGACTACGGGCGATGTTGCGGGCAGCCTCCCCGGCAGCGTCCTGCGCCGAAAAGCGCGTACCGGCACGATGGTATGCCGAAAACACCAACGGGGTCACTTCCGGTTGCATGCTCAAGCCGAGTCCTGCTGCGGTCAGCCAGAAGCGCTGTATTGCCCCACCCGCGGCAATGTAGTCGTCGATTACAGCGGGCGGAGCTTTTTTGGCCACGATAAGGAAATGCGCAGCACAGGCTAGTCCCGGTACCAGGTCCAGCTCGACGCGTGGCAGGAAAGTGCCAGCAAAGTAGGTGTTGAAAAACTTGACACGCTTCCAGCTCTTCATCACCCAGCGCATGAGAGTGAGCGCGAATGGGTCGAGACCAACAGCCCGGGAAGGTACCTTGTCGGGGCTGAATTGCGGGTTTTGCCAGTCGATGACCTCGCGGTGCACCGCATAGGCTTCCGGTATCGTCAGCCGCAACTTGGCGGTCGCAAACAACAGGCGGGCTACTTTTAGCCGGTTGCGCCAACCGTCCAGCCAGACAATCATGTATCCATCGCCGGCACTCGCCTCGAGAGCACTCTTTTGGTCGATGGTCAACATCTGGGTTGCCATCGCGCGTCGCTGTACGGATCTGGTGGTGATATGAGGAATCAAGGGGCTGGGGGCGATTTCTGGGGCTGGCAGCAAATGGACGTCAAAAATGGGGTGGGGTCTCCTCGGATTCACTCCTGCGCCTGATTTCCGTGCGCAGGGCATGGCCGGAAGCAGCTATCCGCAGCGTCTCGAGCATGGCGCCGATTGCCAGCTGACTGGGGCGGCCGTTGAGGTCGTAGACGCAGTGGTCACGTGTATCAAAACCATGGACCACCAAACGAAGGTCATCGAGGATATTAAATCGCCACGGCTGCGTGTTGTCGCCACTGGGCGCCCAGCGCGCGAGATCAACGATCTTTTCTATGGGGCGCCATTGAGGGTCAGTTAGGGCTGGCTGCGCTAACGTGGCCACGCTGGCGAATTGTCTCCGCGCGATGACAAGAGCGAGACGCTGAATGGGGTTGTGATTTCCCCACGGCCGCCACGTCCGGGTGAACTTGGTCCGGTAGGCGTCAAAGTGCTGACCCCAAGGTGCAGCGAGCACCTTGCCCCGACCCAACAGGATTTTCAGCCCCTCCGTGGCCGCCATCCCGGCACACAGTTGGCATGCCATGCCGGTGGACGGTCCTCGCTTGTCGGAAAAATTTACACGCGAGTTATCCACGAGATAAGGCATCTGGAGCATCGCCGGCGACACGCCCAGAAGGAAACGGATCGCCTGCTCCGGTTCAGGGAAACCCCTGACGCGGAAATACTCTTCGA